>NVWE01000010.1:0-78682 GCA_002746135.1 Cellvibrionales bacterium
CAACAGGGAGCGCCTGCATTCTAGCTTGGGGTATCAATCGCCCGTCAATTATGAAAAGCTGTGTGCATAAAAAGTGTCCGCGAAAGTGGTACAAGATCAGTGCGCCCCTTAGCTTAGGCGTTAGGTTCTCAGATCTCAGCGAATCAGTAGCATCATGATTAATATAAAGGATAGGTAATGGAAGAAGCCTCAGTTCAATTAGACGATGAAGAATATTTCAGGTTGAAATCTGAAAGGCAGCAGCGCATGCGTGTAGCAATGGTCGCTGTGCCTGCAATGATTGGACTTGTCACAATGTCTGTTCCTGATTATTTGGATCTGCCTTTTCCTATTAACGGTTCAGCCTTTAGATTGATAGGGCCATTGATGCTACTGATTTCTGGTATGGGGGTATTAATGATCTATCTCCAAACTGGATTTAAAAAGCAAACAACTAGTTCTTTCGAATATACAAAGTATGACGATGAATTGAGAAACTTGCGTAATCAAATAGAGCATGGCTCGCATAAAAAATCACCAGACTTAGATCTTCTTAAAAAAGAAATATCCACGTTAAAGGATCAAGTTAATAAAAACAGCTCTATCAACGAGGCTATTACCACTGAGCATCGAGATGAACTGGTTTCATTATTAAAGACGGAGCTTGTTAAGGAATCAACAGATAAAGCATCTTTAGAAGTTCTTGCTGGAATCGAAAAAAAGGTAAGAGCTACTGATCAATTAAAGGAGGTCGAAAGTGTTTTTCAAAAAACACTTGAGCGTCTATATTCCGAGATAAGTGCGCTCAGTAGACGAGGCAATTTAAATCTTAGCTTAGGTATTCTTACCACCATTATTGGCTTGGCTATCCTAGGATATTTTGTTCTTGAAATAGATTCAATTCCTGAAGATAAAATGGCATTCATAGCTCACTTTATACCTCGTTTATCATTGGTTTTATTGATTGAGGTCTTCGCATATTTTTTTCTGAAGCTATATAAGTCCAGCTTGTCTGAAATAAAATATTTCCAAAACGAAATGACAAATGCAGAGGCGAAACTAACGGCTATAAAATGCTCAATCATGACCTCTGATACAAAAACAACATCAGCCGTAATACTGGCATTATCTAATACTGAAAGAAATGCTGTTCTTGAAAAAGGGCAAACTACAGCTGAAATTGAAAAGTCCAAAATCGAACAGCAAAACATTTCAACCATTTCTACAAGGGTGTCTAATTTACTTGGCGCCAGTAATGCACCTAACAAATAGCTGCAACCGACGCATACGGCGCCGCGTTTTTTGTGCATTACGCTTCGCTTCATTTTTAGCACAAAAACCGCTCTGCCGTATGCGCGGCTGAGCAAGGCGTTAAGTTGTATGACGAGTTCGCGCAAGGAATAAATATATGATTAAACCAAAAGCGATAGATCACATAGTATTACGAACCGACAGGTATAAAGATCTTATTGACTTCTATTGTAGTGTTATCGGTTGCAATGTTGAGCGTACATTACCAGATGAGATTGGCCTAACTCAGCTCAGAGCGGGTTCAGCACTTATTGATATAGTAGATGTAAAAGGAAGCCTTGGTAGGGCAGGTGGAGCTTCACCACAACCAACAGGAAATAATGTCGATCATTTTTGTCTCCAAATTGAACCATTTGATGAATTAGAATTAAAAAATCATCTAAAAAATCATGGTGTTGAGGTAGGTGATTTTGTGGAGAGATACGGCGCCCAAGGTATGGGGCGGTCATTGTACTTAAAGGATCTTGTCGGAAATGATATTGAATTGCGCTCTGCTGTATAAAACACTTAACAAGATAACGAAGATAACGGGGTCAGAAGATAACGGGGTCAGGTCTTTCGATGCCACATCACCACGCAATGAAAACACTACGGAATTTCGCTACCAGACATTCCCATTTTAACGCCCCCAGAATCAACTTTAATTCGCTTTCGGCCACTGCTGAGCACCATGAAGCACTCGTAATATTTCAATGCGACCTTCACTCAGTTGCTCTCTGTAAATCACGATAAACTGCAAGCCATCCACGACCAGCTCTCTGGTATTTTTCACCCGCCCCTGGCGTCCAGCTCCTGGGTGTTCAGGCAAGATTAGTTGAACACTATCTATAATATTCAACACCACATCGATTGCGGTCGTGGGGCTATTTACCTCGCTTATATGCGCTTCGATACTTTCCAAATCAGCGTCAGCAAGCTCAGCCCACCTGAGTTGCACGCTTAGCCTCCCATCGGGCTTTAAGATCTGAATGGTCAAGTAAGCGGCCTTCGTCGGCTGCTTTTATGCCCTTTTCAACTTCGTGGATAAACCATTCTTCACGGGCGACGTACTGTTTAATGGCTTCTGCCATCAGCCATGCGCGAGGCCTGTCCATCGCTTCGGCCATTTGACCAACGCGGCTTAGGGTTTCATCGTCGAGTCTCACTGAGGTGGCTTTTAAAGGCATGGCGATTCTCCGAGGTTCTCATAGAATCGAAACTATAGCCCATCCTTATTTCATTGTCTGTACCTCTTTGTTGAAGCACTTTCATTCTTACCCTTCCTCCGCGTTCACGAAAGTTGATGTAAGATAAAATGCATACTTTAACTTAGTCTGGATCAACTACTTAAGGCGTCGAATAGTCACATGCAAACATCCCATCTTGCCGCAGAATGGTCTCTATTACAGAATCAGTTTGATAGTTATGAGAAGTATTCATTGCTGATTAAATTATTCAGCATTGGGGTTTTAGCCGCCGCCTATTTTACCGACCACCTCTCTGTTTTTATTTTATGTCTGCTACTTATTCTGTGGCTGCAGGACGCGATTTGGAAAACCTTTCAATCACGTATTGATAGCCGTCTTTTACAGCTGGAAGGTTATTTATCGAATGAACACACACCGCAACACTGTGATGGAGTGGCTTTCCAATTCAACAGCCTTTACTTACAAAACCGGCCGAGTAGTGTCGGGCTGATTAAAGAGTATTTGGACCAGGCTTTACGGCCTACCATCGCGCTTCCCCATTTATTATTAATCGCCATGTTACTTTTTAATCTGCTCTTTACGAGTAGCCCACATTGAAATCGAATTGTTGATAATCGATAAATGCCATGATGACAAAAGCTTTATGCGCTTTTTCTTTCATCTTTTCCCTCAGCCTGGCCTGGGGTGCAGGCTTTGCTGCACCCGGAAATAATACAGCGACGTTACCGGTAACTAATGCCGTTGATATAAAGCGGGATGCTCTACTACAAAAACAATTACAGAAGGCTCTGCAAAATAAAGGTAATGACTATGTGCCGCGCACAGAACATCTCGATGTAAATGGTCGGCCGCTCTATACTAATCGACTCATTCTTGAAGATTCCCCCTACCTTTTACAGCATGCCCACAATCCTGTGGACTGGTATGCCTGGGGGCCGGATGCTTTTGTAAAAGCCCAGCTAGAGAACAAACCTGTCTTCCTCTCTATCGGCTATTCCACCTGTCACTGGTGTCATGTGATGGAAAAAGAGAGTTTTGAAAACCCCGCTATTGCCAACATTCTTAATAAACATTTTATCGCCATTAAAGTTGACCGCGAACGTCGCCCCGATGTGGATGCGACTTATATGACTGCCGTTATGCTTATCTCTGGTCATGGCGGCTGGCCCATGTCGAGCTTTTTAAGCCCGGAAGGTAAAACCTTTTACGGCGCTACTTATTTAACGCCAACTGACTTCACGCAACTGCTACAAAGGATCAATCATCTATGGCAGGAGGAACGTGCTGAATTTCTAAAGCAGGCAGATGATGTTGCCAAAGCGGTGGCAAACCAGTCGGCGACACGAGATGAGGTGTCAAAGCTCAGGGTCAGCGCCATTGAAAACGGCGTTGCCCATATTATGGCTGCCTATGACGAGATGAGCGGAGGCTATAGTCAGGCCCCCAAATTTCCCAACGAACCGATTCTTGATTTTTTATTAAATCATGTTGAACACGGCGCTGATAAGGATGTTTTGGACTCACTGCAATACACGCTAGTTGCCATGTCGCGGGGCGGACTCTACGACCAAATTGGCGGCGGGTTTCATCGCTACTCTACGGATAATGAGTGGTTAGTACCTCACTTTGAAAAAATGCTCTATAACCAGGCGAACCTTAGCCGAGTCTATACACGTGCTTTTCAGCTTACGCACAACAGTGTCTTTGAGCGTGTTGCCCGCAATACTTTAGATTATGTCCTTCGAGAGATGACAGCCACCGATGGCGGTTTTTATTCTGCGACCGATGCGGACAGTGAAGGTCATGAAGGTTTGTTCTTTGTCTGGACGCCCGCACAAGTGTCATCGGCCCTGAACGAGAGTGATGCAAAGCTTGCACTTGAGCTTTACGGGGTAACTGCAAAGGGAAATTTTGAGGGCCACAATATACTGCACCTTGGGCAAACACTCGACGCTTACGCTACCCGTCATCAACTCGACCCCGATAAATTACTTAAGCGGGTAGCTCGCATCAACCGGCGTTTACTAAAAAAACGGCAGGAGCGAACCCCACCCCTTTTAGATACGAAGGTTATTACCGCCTGGAACGGCATGATGATTATCGCCTTTGCTCAGGCCGGGGACAGCCTTGCCGAGCCCATTTATTTAAAAGCGGCAATTCGAGCAGCTAAATTTATCTGGCAGCATAATCGCAATGACGCTGGCGACTTATTACGCGCTAGCCTTGCAGGTAATGCTTCTGTTTCGGCTAATCAGGCAGATTACGCTTATTTAGCTGAAAGTTTTCTTATGCTTTTTGATGTTACTCACGAGGAAGTTTGGCTGCAGAGGGCGATTAAACTGTCTGACATTATGCTCGACCAGTTCTGGGATAAAAATAATGGCGGCTTTTATTTCGGTTCTGAAAAATCCGTACTATCGGCAATGGGCCGTATTAAAGACAGTAGTGATGGTGCAATGGCCTCGGGCAATTCTGTGGCCTTGCAGGTGTTACAAAAACTAAGCCGGCGTACCAATAATCTGGAATACGGTAAATATGCGCAGGCGATGCTGTCATTATTTTCTTCCAAACTGACTCGCAACGCATCTTCACTCCCTTATATGTTGAGTGCTGCTAATGATCTTTTTAACGGGGAAGCCGGTGCACATTTGTTTGCTGCACACGGTGCTGTTGCTGTCGATGCCCAGCTTGGTACTGATCACGAAATAATTTTGAATTTATTTATTCGCCCAGGCTGGCATATTAATGCCCACAAACCTTTGCAGGAATACCTTATTCCGACTAGCTTACAATTGGCAGCGGATGCTAAGGGTTGGCGTATAAAACACGTTAACTACCCAGCGGCGACAACCCGTACCCTGGGTTTTCAGCCAGAGCCTCTCGCTTTATACGAGGGTCAGCTTAAAGTGAAGATAATACTCGAAAAAATAAATCCAGCATCAAGTATCACTATTCCACCGCCGATTGAATTACGGCTGCAGGCCTGTAGTGATTCTGTGTGCTTGTCACCGGAGACACTACGGTTACTGCCCTCTGGTTTTTTCACTGTGGCTCGGCAGAGCACGTTGTAGAGAAGCCATTAAGAGCAACAGGGGTCGGGTTATAGATAGCAATGTGTCAATAGGCCCCACCGTTTACGCTTCGATATGCTTAATAAAAAAACATCATCACTTTAAAGTAAAAAAGGCGCTCATATGAGCGCCTTTTTTACTGCCTTTAATGCAAGTTCACACTAGAACTGATAAGTGATTCGCATGGTGAAATCATCTGACCAGTCGGTGGCGGAGAAGATAGAAGCGTTGTCACTGGAATCAATGAAGTTGGCAAAGGCTTCAACCGTCCACGCACTTGAAGGCTTATAACGCACAGCAGGCTGGATGAAGAAACCACCGTTGACGTCCCACAAAATGGAACCATCTATGCGCCATGTCAGGTTAGGGAGTGGCTGCTGGAAAGCAAACACAAAGCCGTCCCATCCGCCGTGCGCCTCACCACCGGTCGCAGCGCGACGTGAATCACCACCGAGCCCACTGAGGTGACGGCCTAGCATGTCACTTTCCGATTTATGCATCCACTCAAGAATAAAGAATGTTGCGGGGAAGGTGTTGCTAAAGCGCTGGTACTTTTCCAATACGAAACTCGCGACCCACTCATCTTCAACAATCCAGTCGGGACTGAGGTCGGTGGCGGTAAACTTTTTATCAGGCGTGTAGCTCATTTCAAAGCGCACAACTAGCTGGTCGAGAAACGTGTCGGGCTCGGCATAAAAGATGTAGTTGACGCCAAAACCAAAGACATTTTCTGACGCATAGTGGGCTTCTAGTGACGCATCCAAACTGCCTGATGCATAAAATGCTTCAAGTAAATCATAGGTGCTGATGCCATTCAGTCCGGGGTCAACCACTGTATCGACATACTGTCCCTGAGCATTGGGTGTAAGACCAAAAACGTTCTCATAAATTTCTTTAATGACCGGGTAAGTTCTCGCCATACTATTGACCAAACCCATACCATCTACACCAGCAATACCGCTGTAGTAAAACCAGGCTTCTGGTGCTGTTGAAGCGTCGCCTTGAACGCCGTCAGGAAAACCATGATAAACAAAAGGCTGGTCGGCAAAGGTATCACCACTGGGACCAAAGACTGTATTACCAAAGGGGCTGTCTGTTTGGCCACCCGGCACCATGCGGAAGATGGGGTCGGGGTTGTGGCGGCTAACCGCAAAAAATTGTAACCCAAGATCTCCAAAGGTGCCTTGAAGGCGAACACCGGCATTAAAGTTGTCTTTTACTTTCTGAAAGCCGTCATGATAATTCTGACTAAAGCCTGACAAAATTAGATTGTAAGGGCTGTTCCTGGTGGGTAGTACGGTGGGCTGGAACATTTGAGTAAAGGCCTCAATTTCCCAGTTTTCATTGRGGATATAGCTGGCACGGATACCCGGTGAGCTTAACCGCTCATCAGCATATTCTTCTGCACCAAAATCAAAAAATAGGTGGCGACGCAAATCAAGACCGTTCGCTACATCAGCGACGCGGAAAAACAGGGCTTCCCCCCAGGCGATTTGCTGCTGGCCCAAGCGTATCCACAACGGCCCTTTACTATAGTCGAGGTAGAAGGAGGGGAGGTCGAGCATATAGTCGTCATCACTGACGCTCAGGTAAGTGGCCTCGCCATTACTGAAGTTTTTAACACCAAAATAATCGATGTCTTCACCATAGTTTTTGCCATTCTCGCCTTGATAACTCACATCAGCTTCGTTGAAAACGTCGGGCTGGTAGTAACCACGTACCTTCACAAAGCCTGTCAGGTTATTCGTAAAATTAAAGCTAATATCTATTTCTGCCTTGGTGGCAAAAACATTCCAGTCATTGTCTGTGCTTTTATCGACCTGTGTCCGAACGGTTCCGGGTGGCACATAGGGCCCGGTGAAATTAACGGGCTTGCCATTCAGTGGTGAACCACCTCGTAGATTCCAGTTTTCATCGTTGTTCAGCTTATAAGCCATTTCCTGACGAATAAACCCCGATACCGAATAATCAAATGCCGAGGCTATGGGTGCAGCAAGTACTGCGGCCATACCTAGCGTCGATAAACCTAGCAGGGTTGTTTTAGATCTTAGTTTCATTACTTCTCCAGTTGTACTGCGATTAATTTGTTTTTTCTTGAAAGTTACGGCTTTAATTTTGCTGTGACGTCAGGGGAGGGCTGCCGCGCTGCCAATCACCATCTCAGGGCCTTAGGCCCCGTCCCTACAAGCGTCTCCACTTTCTACCGGTCTTCGTAATACGCTAGAACAAACACATTCCGAAAGACAACGCATAGACAGCCGCTTAATTACGCCAAAATATAATTGCGGCCTTGACCGTAAAATGGCCGGTGCTATTGCCCTACATTAAGTAGAGGCCGAGCGATTTCCGCGCGGGATAGTAGACCAACCCTTGCACATAAGTAAAAAGAATAGATAGTATATTTAACATAACAGAAAATTATAATGCGCCGTCGAATAGAATTATCCCTGCACGGCTATGTCAGCCTTTAATAAATGCTAGGTTTGCTCGATAGTTCACCCTCTTCAAGCGGACCTTGTTCTCAATCAAGCGCTATACCGTTTGCTTTCTTTCGAATCAGCTTATAAACCCGTATTCTTATCGCGCCCCGAATCAATAATAATTTTGGAGATAGCTGTGAAAAACCCTCTCTGTGAGATGTTCGGGATCGATATTCCCGTTTTTGCATTTTCCCATTGCCGCGATGTGGTCGCTGCGGTGTCCAAAGCCGGCGGTATGGGCGTGTTGGGCATGGCTCGCATGGGGCCGGATCGCCTGCGTGAAGAATTGAAATGGATCGACGATCACGTCGACGGCAAGCCCTATGGTATCGATGTGTTAATGCCAACCACCTATAGCGATGCCGGTGATTTAAAGTACGATATCGACAAGCTGCTACCGACTGAGCATGTTGAGTTTGTGCGTAACATGATCGATGCCGCAGGTGTTCCTCCACTACCGCCCGAAGAGAAAGATGAGATCATTCGTACGCTGCTCGGCGAACTGTCTTTTACGCCTCGTGAAAGTATGGAGATGATCGAGATCGCCCTTGAGCACCCTATTAAGTTGATTGTTAATGCCCTCGGTTCACCGCCGCCGGAGCTGATTGAAAAAGCCCATGCAAAAGGTATTCGTGTTGCCGCACTTGCCGGTAAAGCCAAACACGCACTCAAACACAAAGAGCGCGGTTGTGATTTTGTGATTGCCGTTGGCAACGAGGCGGGTGGGCATACCGGGCCTATCAGCTCGATGGTGTTGTGGCCCAACATTGCCGACGCGGTTGCACCCATGCCGGTGTTGGGTGCAGGTGGTGTCAGTCGGGGCCGGCATTTATCGGCGGCGATGGCACTGGGTTGTGCAGGAGTTTGGTGTGGTTCGATCTGGCTGAAGACGGTCGAGAGCGAAGTAATGCCGGAGATCAAAGAAAAGCTGTTTGCTGCCGAGGCCGACGATGCCGTACTCACCCGAGCGGTAACAGGCAAACCCTGCCGTACATTACGCAATGCGTTCACCGATGCCTATGAGCAGCCCGGGGCGCTAGAACCCTTGCCAGCGCCACTGCAAAATATCCTCTGGTGGGCAGAGGGGCGCACCCGTGTTGAGCGTGTTCGCAAGGCTGAATTCTTAACTTACCCGGTCGGGCAGGTSGTTGGTAATATGAGTGAGCCGACAACCGTTAAGCAGGTGATTTACGAAATAATGAACGAGTTTTTAGAAACGCAGGATCGTTTAGGGAAAGTGTTGGAATAGGTCTTTTAGCGGAAAGCAGCAATCGACAAATCACCGTATTTCCTGCTCTCAGAATAAGTAAGTACTAACTATATAGTTTTATTCAACAGTTACCGACTTCGCTAAATTACGCGGCTGATCCACATCGGTGCCTTTTAATACGGCAACATGATAGGACAATAACTGCAGGGGCAGGGTGTAGATAATTGCTTCAATACTCGCCGGCACGTGGGGCAGGTTGACGACGGTGACATCTTGCTGATCATGAAAGCCAGCAGACTTGTCGGCAAAGACAAACAACTGACCACCGCGAGCCTGTACTTCATGCAGGTTAGATTTCAACTTTTCCAACAACTCATTATTTGGCGCAACGGCCACCACGGGCATATCGGCGTCAACTAACGCCAACGGCCCGTGCTTGAGTTCACCCGAGGGATAAGCTTCGGCATGAATATAGGAAATCTCTTTCAGTTTTAAAGCGCCTTCCAGAGCAATGGGGTATTGCACACCACGACCGAGGAAAAGAGCATTTTGCTTGTCGGCAAAGCTTTGGAAGGTGCGTTCAATTTCTTTATCGAGTGTCAGTATTTCACGACAGAGCTCGGGTAACTTTTGTAATGCCGCAACCAGCTCCTCTTCTTTGGCTTCATCAATACCGCCGCGAAAACGCGCCAGTACAATCGATAATAGCTGTAGAGCTACCAGCTGTGTGGTAAAGGCTTTGGTGGACGCAACGCCAATTTCTGGCCCCGCCATAGTCATTACCGCGAGGTCTGATTCACGCACCAACGAACTGTTGGCAACGTTGCAAACGACCATAGTACCCAGATAACCCTCTTGTTCCGCCGCCTGTAGTGCGGCCAACGTGTCGGCAGTTTCACCCGACTGGGAAATGCTGAGAAACAAGGTATTGGCGGGTACCACGACTTTGCGATAGCGGTATTCACTGGCCACTTCAACCTGGCAGGGTATACCCGCCCAGCTTTCCAGCCAGTAGCGCGCCACCATACCCGCGTGATAACTAGTACCGCAGGCAATGATGTGAACACACTCAACCTGTTTTAGTATCTCAACCGCATCGCTACCAAAGGCTTCTGCCAGCACATGTTTGTCGCTGATACGCCCCTGCAAAGTATCCGCAAGAACATCGGGCTGCTGGTAAATTTCCTTGAGCATGTAGTGGCGAAAGCCATCTTTGTCAATCTGATCGCTGCCGTGGTCTATTCGTACAATTTCACGTTCTACGGGCTGGCCATCTATGTCAGTAATTTCAAAGTGGTTTGCTGACAACTCAACTATATCCCCTTCACCAAGGAAGACAAAACGATCCGTTACCTGACGCAAAGCCAGTGGATCTGAGGCGAGGAAGTTTTCTTCAATACCGACACCCAGAACCAGCGGGCTACCTTTACGGGCACCGATTAATGTCGTCGGTTCGTCCGCCGACATAACGGCCAGTGCATAAGCACCCTCTAGTCGAGCAATGGTTTGTTGTACCGCTTTTAATAAGGTCGATGCATCGCGGCTGTAAAAATTGACGAGGTGGGCGACCACTTCCGTATCGGTGTCGGAAATAAAAACGTAAGCCGCGGCCTGCAATTCTTTGCGTAGGGCGTCGTGGTTTTCAATAATGCCATTGTGCACCACAGCAATATGCGCGGAGCGGTGGGGATGGGAGTTCGCGTCATTCGGTGAGCCATGCGTGGCCCAACGGGTGTGGGCAATTCCCAGGTTGCCTTGCAGGGGATTGACAGCCAGACTCTGTTCCAGAACAGCCACTTTGCCGGCATTTTTTTGCAGGCAAACGTTATTTTTTACATCGAGTACAGCAACGCCGGCAGAGTCGTAACCCCTATATTCAAGGCGTTTTAAGCCTTCGAGTAAAATTCCTATGACATTACGTTGCGCAGCCGCTCCAACTATTCCACACATGTTCTTCGTCCTTTAATTTTTTTCGGGTCGCTTCCAGGAATCGAGGGTTCTTTGCTTACCCCGCGCAATGGCCAGACTATCATCGGGGACACTGCGGCTAATGGTCGAACCGGCACCAACAGTGGCATTTTTACCCACAGTAACCGGAGCCACTAAGGATGTGTTGGAACCGATAAAGGCACCGTCATCAATTTCGGTCAGGTGTTTATTAACGCCGTCGTAGTTACAGGTAATGGTGCCTGCGCCGACATTCACATGACTACCCAGTTTGGCATCACCCACGTAACTGAGATGGCTTATTTTGCTGCCAGGGCCAATATCTGCTTTTTTGGTCTCAACAAAGTTACCCACTTTTGCGCCCTGGCCCAGTACGGTATGAGGACGGAGGCGAGCAAAGGGGCCAACCTGAACATCGTCTTCAAGGGTGACCGGGCCTTCGATTACAGTGTTAGCTTTAATGGTGACATTGTCGCCAATGGTGGCGTCTTTAATAACACAATTGGGGCCGATGTTAACGCCATTGCCAATTTGGTTTGTACCTTCAAAGATACAGTTGATATCAATGACGACATCCTGACCGGTGCTTAGCTCTCCCCGGCAATCAAAACGGCTGGGGTCCATCACGGTGACACCGCTATCGAGTAGTTGTTGTGCGACTTGATGCTGATAATAGCGCTCGAGGGCAACCAATTGGGCGCGACTATTAACGCCTTCAACTTCTTCAACCGCTTCGGGTGCATAGGTGTTAATACGTCGACCCGCTTCGCGTGCAAGACCGATAACATCGGTTAAGTAATATTCTTGCTGGGCATTCTTGTTGTCGATTTTAGGTAGCCAGATTTTTAAATCGACTGCTGTCATCGCCATAACGCCGGTGTTGACCTCAGTGATTGTTAGCTGCTCGGGCGTGGCATCTTTTTGCTCAATAATACCGGTGACTTCACCTTCTTTATTACGCAGAATTCTACCGTAGCCTGTCGGGTCGGCCAGCTCGACGGTGAGTAAGGCCATGGCATCATTATCGACGCCGCCGATCATTTTTTCGAGGGTACTGCTTTTAATCAAAGGGACATCGCCATAAACGATAAGTACTTTGGCATCGTCTCTTATCGCCGGGATGGCCTGGAGCACTGCGTGAGCGGTACCGAGCTGTGAAGTTTGTTCTACCCAGTTTAAAGGCTGATCGGCAAAGGCCTCTTGAATTAAATCTTTGCCGTGTCCGACGATGGTATTGATGGCCGCATTATCGAATGTTGCGACTGAATTAAAGACATGCGCCAGTAAGGGCTTCCCGGCCAGCGGGTGTAAGACCTTGGGTAACTCTGAGCGCATGCGCGTGCCTTTACCGGCGGCAAGTACTAATACATCGAGCAGCATTGTTATCTTTCTCCCTGTCAGATCAGCCAATAGCCAACAATTCTAACAAGCAATGGCTTACTTATTGGTAACAAATATCGATTTATTGTTAGGCAATTCTTAACGCACAAAAAAAGGCAGCCTAAGCTGCCTTTTCGTACACCCTCAAGCCACTAACTAGCGGATAGAACCTGCTCGGCTGCGTAGTTCCGCAATGGTGCGCAACTGAGCTGTTGCCTCGGAGAGCCGTGCAGCGGCGACAGAATAATCAATTTCGCCATTGTGGTTTTTCAAGTCATTCTCGGCTTGCTTTTGCGCTTCTATCGCAGCGGCTTCATCGAGATCACCGGCACGCACAGCCGTATCGGCAAGAATAGAAATAATGCCGGGCTGCACTTCAAGATAACCGCCAGACAGGTAGATAACTTCATCTTCCTTGCCGGTCTTGATCAAACGCACAGGCCCAGGAAGTAATCCAGTAAGCAGTGGCGCGTGACCATAGGCGATACCCAGCTCACCCAGTGTACCGGCAGCAACCACCATCTCGACCATGCCGGAGAAGATCGCTTCTTCGGCACTAACGATATCGCAATGAACGGGTATAGACATAGTAGGTACTCGTTAGCTAGTTATTGCTCGATTAAAGGTTTTTAGCCTGTTCAACAGCTTCTTCAATCGAACCAACCATGTAGAAAGCCTGCTCTGGCAAATCATCGTAATCGCCGTCGAGGATGCCCTTAAAGCTGGAAATAGTGTCTTTCATCGACACGTACTTACCCGAGCTACCGGTGAAGATTTCAGCAACAAAGAAGGGCTGTGACAAAAAGCGCTGGATCTTACGAGCTCGTGCAACGGTTTGCTTATCTTCTTCAGACAGCTCATCCATACCCAGAATGGCGATAATATCGCGCAATTCCTTATAGCGCTGCAGTACAGACTGAACACCTCGGGCAACGTCATAGTGCTCTTGTCCGATAACCAAGGGATCGAGCAAGCGCGACGTTGAATCGAGTGGATCAACCGCCGGGTAGATACCCAGCTCGGCAATTTGACGTGACAGTACAAGAGTCGCATCAAGGTGAGCAAATGTAGTTGCGGGGGATGGATCAGTCAAATCATCCGCAGGTACATAAACCGCCTGGAAGGAAGTAATAGAACCGGTCTTCGTGGAGGTAATACGCTCCTGAAGCACGCCCATCTCTTCAGCCAGTGTTGGCTGATAACCTACCGCTGAAGGCATACGGCCCAGCAGTGCAGATACTTCGGTGCCCGCGAGGGTATAACGGTAGATGTTATCAACAAACATCAATACGTCACGGCCTTCATCACGGAAGTTCTCTGCCATGGTCAAACCGGTCAGCGCAACACGCAAACGGTTGCCGGGAGGCTCATTCATCTGGCCATAAACCAGAGCCACTTTATCCAGTACGTTGGATTCTTTCATCTCGTGGTAAAAATCGTTACCTTCACGAGTCCGCTCACCCACACCGGCGAATACGGAGAAGCCTGAGTGCTCTACGGCGATGTTACGAATCAGCTCCATCAGCGTAACGGTTTTGCCAACACCCGCACCACCGAAGAGACCAATCTTACCGCCTTTCGCGATCGGCATAATCAGGTCGACAACTTTAATACCCGTTTCAAACAACTCAACAGCTGAAGACTGATCAGCGTAATCGGGTGGGCTGCGGTGAATYGGCAGGAAGGTTTCAGTATCGATAGGGCCCGCTTCATCAATCGGGTTACCGAGTACATCCATAATACGGCCCAGTGTGCCCTGGCCAACGGGAACCGTAATCGGTGCGCCACTGTTTGTGACTGGCAGACCACGACTAATGCCCTCGGAAGAACCCATGGCAATAGTACGAACAATGCCATCACCCAGCTGCTGTTGAACTTCAAGGGTTAGCCCCTTGCCGTCTACATTTAGCGCATCGTATATGCTCGGCACCTGATCCCGTGGGAAYTCAACATCGATTACAGCACCAATAATTTGAACGATCTGTCCGCTACTCATTTACACTTCCTCTTCGCCTTGGCGTTAAGTCTGATAATTCTTTGTTTATAAAACAGTAGAGCCGGTTAAATATCCAGGCTTAAACTGCAGCTGCACCACTCACAATCTCTGACAATTCCTGAGTAATCGCGCCCTGTCTTGCTTTGTTGTAAAGCAGTTCAAGTTCGTCAATCAGGTCGCCGGCATTATCGGTGGCACTCTTCATGGCTATCATTCGAGCTGCCTGCTCACAAGCTTTATTCTCGACAACCGCCTGATATACCTGTGACTCGATGTAACGTATCAACAGGCCACTGAGTAATTCTTTAGCATCTGGCTCGTAAATATAATCCCAGTGATGCTTTAACTTCTCATCTTCCGCTGCTTCTAACGGCAGAATCTGATCAACCGTTGGATCCTGAGTCATGGTGTTAACGAAGTTGTTAGAGACCAGATAAAGACGGTCAATCTTGCCTTCGTCAAACGCATCGAGCATCACTTTTACGCTACCAATCAACTCACTCGCAGCTGGTTGGTCACCCATGTCTTTGACAATTGCAGTGATATTGGCACCGATGCTACCAAAAAAGGTAGCCGCTTTATTACCAATAGTACACACATCAACTTCTACGCCTTTCTCGCTCCACGCTTGCATGGATTTGAGTTGAGCTTTAAACAAGTTAGTGTTGMGRCCMMMAMMSWMMYYSSSGWYGKYMKRKRCSWKRAYRTAGCCAACGCGYTTRAYTTCCCGCTCMGTYAAATACTGRTGRCGGTATTCAGGTGCMGCATTGGCCAAATGACCAACWACYGCACGAATKCGCTGTGCGTAGGGCTTACCCAGTGACATGCGTTGCTGGGCACGGCGCATTTTACTCGCCGCGACCATCTCCATCGCACTGGTGATCTTCTGCGTACTTTTAACGCTGTTGATCTTGGTTTTTACTTCTTTACCGACTGCCATAATCTATTAATCCGATCGTCGCTAAACCTGCTGTGTGAAAAAAGAGTCTTACCAGCTTTGGCTAGCAGAAAACTTATCCAGAGCAGCTTTATAAGAAGCTTTAATATCGTCGTCCCAGGCACCTGATTCGTTGACTTTATCGAGCAAGTCGCCGTGTTCGGCACGCATGTAAGACAACAATGCTTCTTCAAAATCAACGATCTTGTTGACTGGAACTACCTTCAGATAACCTTCGTTCGCTGCATAAAGGGAAACACCCATCTCTGCGACGCTTAAAGGTGAGTACTGACCCTGTTTCATTAATTCAGTGACTCGCTGACCGTGCTCAAGCTGCTCACGAGTCGCATCATCAAGATCCGATGCAAACTGCGAGAATGCCGCCAGTTCACGATACTGCGCTAGTGCCAGACGAATACCACCGCCTAACTTCTTAATGATTTTAGTCTGTGCTGCACCACCTACTCGAGATACCGACAAACCTGCGTTCATCGCCGGGCGAATACCTGAGTTGAACAAGTCAGTTTCAACAAAGATCTGACCATCAGTAATGGAGATCACGTTGGTGGGTACAAAGGCCGATACGTCACCGGCCTGAGTTTCAATAATCGGCAACGCGGTCAAAGAACCGGTTTKGCCTTTCACTTCACCCTTGGTGAACTTTTCCACATAGTCAGCATTGACGCGTGAAGAGCGCTCAAGCAACCGGGAGTGTAGATAGAAAACATCACCCGGATACGCTTCACGTCCTGGAGGACGACGCAGTAGCAGGGAAATTTGACGATAGGCCCAGGCTTGCTTGGTCAAATCATCATAAACAATCAGGGCATCTTGACCGCGATCACGGTAGTACTCACCCATAGTGCAACCCGAATAGGGTGCTAGAAACTGCATTGAAGCAGGATCAGAAGCGGTAGCGGCAACAACCACTGTGTGCGCCATTGCGCCGTGCTCTTCCAGTTTGCGAACGATGTTCGCTACCGTGGAGCTCTTCTGACCAATGGCGACATAAACACATTTAACGCCAGTGGTTTTCTGGTTGATGATGGCGTCAATAGCGATGGCAGTTTTACCAATCTGACGGTCACCAATAATCAATTCACGCTGGCCACGACCAACGGGCACCATGGCATCAATTGCTTTCAAACCTGTTTGAACAGGCTCGTCAACTGACTGACGCTCAATAACACCGGGGGCAACTTTCTCAACCGCATCGGTTAATTTAGCGCCAATGGGGCCTTTGCCATCAATGGGGTTACCCAATGCGTCAACGACTCGTCCGAGCAACTCGGGGCCAATTGGCACTTCGAGAATACGACCGGTGCAGCGGGCTTTTTGGCCTTCGGCCAGTGACTGGTAATCGCCCAGTACTACTGCGCCGACGGAATCGCGCTCAAGGTTGAGGGCCATGCCGTAAAGGCCGCCGTCAAACTCAATCATTTCACCGTACATGACATCGGCAAGACCATGGATACGAACGATACCGTCAGAAACGGATACGATAGTACCTTCGTTTCTAGCCTCAGTTTTAATATCGAGGCTGTCGATACGTTGTTTGATGATCTCGCTAATTTCAGATGGTTTCAGCTGTTGCATTCTCTATTCCTCAACCCTACTGATTAATTGCTTCGGCGAGYCTGGCCAAACGACCACTTATCGACCCGTCGATGATTGTGTCACCTGCGCGGATAACCGCTCCACCGATAAGGGTGGYGTCTACAGAGACTTTAATATTRATYRYYCGTTSCAKACGCTGYTGTAAAGCRGCGGCCAAACGRTCTTGCTGAGCYTGRTCCATSGCACGTGCRGCGACGACATCGACATCCAGTGTCTTATCCTGTTCTGCTTGAAAGACATTAAATTGAACGTTTATTTCTGGCAGTAAAGGCAAACGACGGTTGTCCGCTAAATTCCTGAGGAAATTMGCGCCCTGCTCGCTTAAGCCATCACCACAAATAACGATCAATTGCTCGGCTTTTTCTGCAGCTGTTTGATCCGGTGCGCTGATCAATTCAGCAACCGCATCAAACTCTGACAGACCGGCCAACAGACTTAACATACCCGCCCATTGATCGACTGCGCCTTTCTCATTAGCGTACTCGAAAGCAGCCTTTGCGTAGGGGCGAGCTAATGTACTTAGTTCAGCCATTGGTTACCCCTAGAGTTGCGCTGCAAGGCCGTCAACGATGTCGCGATTATCTTCTTCGCTAATCGAACGCTCAAGAATTTTCTCGGCGCCGGCAAGTGCCAGTGCGGCAACCTGAGAGCGAAGCTCTTCACGCGCTTTATTACTTTCCTGCTCAATTTCAGCCTGGGCAGAAACGATAAGACGGTCACCTTCTTCACGAGCCTTATCTTTCGACTCATCAATGATCGTGCTRGCACGTTTTTTCGCGTCATCAATRATTGATGCYGCTTSCTGCTTKGCTTCTTTCAGCTGGTCTACCGCTTTGTTCTGAGCAAGCTCAAGATCACGTACTGCGCGATCAGCYGCTTCSAGRCCATCGGCRATYRTTTTCTTGCGCTCWTCCATCGCACCGATMAGTGCKGGCCARACAAACTTCATGCAGAACCATACAAAGATGGAAAATGAAATTACCTGGCCTARAATCGTTGCATTGATATTCACATCAACACCCCTTCAGGTTTATAGATATCTGTTKAATGGTACTAACTTAACCCGGTGCTACAACRAACAGGAGGTACAAGCAGATACCAACAGAGATCATRGGTACMGCATCAACCAGRCCCATAACAATAAAGAACTGCGCACGTARCATAGGYACTARCTCTGGCTGGCGAGCWCCACCTTCCAGGAATTTRCTGCCCAGAATACCAACGCCAATTGCCGCGCCAACAGCACCCAGACCCATCATGATTGCGCCTGCAAGGTAGATTAATGAAGTTTCCATTGTTGCTCCCGNTTGTGTCTCTAAACTTAAAGTAGTGTTGAAGTAAGGTTTATCTTAGTGATCATCAAACGCCATCGCCATATAAACAATGGTAAGTACCATGAATATAAARGCCTGGAGTACRATGATTAAGATATGGAATATGGCCCAGGGTACMGACAGCGCCCACTGGATCCAGAAAGGTAGTAGTGCGATGAGGATGAAGATCATCTCGCCCGCATARAGGTTGCCRAAAAGTCGCAARCCTARTGAGATTGGYTTTGCCAGCAAGTTGACAATTTCCAGAAAGAGGTTGATTGGYAAACCGAATTTACCAAAGGGGTGGAAAGCCAGCTCAGCYGCAAAGCCACCAAGACCCTTTTGTTTAATACTGAAGAAGATCACCACAGMRAAGACGCTTARAGCCAGACCCATRGTGATATTAACGTCTGTTGAAGGKACAACCTTGAGGAAATGTAGGCCAAAGACTTTRCCCAGYTCAGGCARGAAGTCGATGGGTATCAGRTCCATAAAGTTCATCATCAGTACCCAGACGAATATGGTCAAGGCCATCGGCGCTATGACYTTGCTCTGGTGATGGAACATACCTTTTACATTGTCATCRACRAAGTCGACGATCATTTCTACAAAATTTTGCATACCGCCGGGAACACCGGTGGTGACGCGCTTGGCAACGCGGTGAAATACGAACATGAAGATCATGCCGAGAGCTAATGAAAAACCAAAGGTGTCAACATTCAGCGCCCAGAAACCCATTTGCGCAGCTTCTTCACCACTGTGCGCAAGACCCCAGGTACCATCGGCGTGCTGCCCATAGGTGAGATTGGTCAGGTGGTGGGTGATATATTCCCGTGAGGTTATTGTTTCACTGGACATCTATTGCTCTCGATATTCCACTTTAATTAAAGTCTTCCTTYAACACTAAGGGYGCCACTACAAAGGCCACCTGCGCTATTAAGAAAGCCACAAATAATATAATTGCATGTCGCCCCTGTATCAGCTCTGGGAGGTTTTTAAAGACCCAAGCAAAACACACAGCAACAATGACAAACTTCCCTACTTCCCCCACATAAAACCTGGCGAGGATGATGCCGGGACTTGCACTCTTTGGTAACTTGAGCGAGACAATGGCGAAATATCCGCTAGCGATAACATTGATCATGCTTCCGACCAACGCCGCTTCTGCCATTTTGCGATCGAACACAAYATAGGTGCTAATCACAACTAWYARACAGATAGCCAACTGCACCCCAATAAAACCGAATGCTAATTTAATACCGCTCTTGTCTTTTACACTGCTATTCACTAGCAGGGCACTCCCTCATAAAGGTCGCAATGCGACTCTCTTGAGAGTCAAAGTTGCGTATTTATTTCATAGTAATCAATGCTCGATTATCATGCGATGCCACTTTGGGCGCGCATTATAAGCATGAAGTTGCACGCAAGCAAGCCGTAACATGCTTAATTATTTTCCTATTTATGTGACCAACTCACAAACTGCACTGCTTACTTGATGTGGGTCAAGATGCCATCCAGTTCATCGAGACTGTTATAGCGAATGACCATCTTGCCTTTGCCGCCGCTACTATGCTGAATAGCGACACCTGCTCCTAGCTGTTCCGATAACTTTCGTTCCAGGCGCTGAATGTCCTGATTCTTTGCCGGAGCCTCTACAGGAGCTTGTTCTCCATCTTGCCATTTGCGGACCAGAGCTTCTGTCTGGCGCACGGTCAAACCTTTGCCGACCACCAGTCTCGCAACTTCAAGCTGGTTTGATCCCCCTAAACCTAGCAATGCCCGGCCGTGACCCATGTCGATATCGCCTCGCTCCAATAGCACTGCCACTTCCGGCTGCAGGGCGGTGAGGCGCATTAAATTGGCCACGGTCGAACGCGGCTTGCCGACGGCTTCGGCCACTTCCTTCTGACTATAGCCAAACTCTTGTTGTAGGCGGGTCAAGGCGAGTGCTTCTTCCATGGCATTCAGGTCTTCGCGCTGAATATTTTCTATTAGGGCCAGAGCAATGGCATCTTCGTCAGAAATCGTTTTAACAATGACCGGCACCGCAGCCAAACCCGCCAACTGAGCGGCACGCCAACGGCGTTCGCCGGCAATGATCTCATAACTGTCTTTGCCCAGGGGCCGTACCATTATTGGCAGCATAATGCCCTGGCGCCGTATGGATTCGGCCAACTCATCCAGCGCATCCGGATTCATATCTTTGCGGGGCTGGTATTGGCCGCGCTGCAGGAATTCAACCGGCAGCTCTTTTAAACCTTGAACACTGCTCTGTCCTGAGCTTTTTTCGATCGTTTCCTCAGCGAGGGGTGCGCCCATCTCGCCACCCAACAGGGCATCGAGACCTTTACCCAGACCTTTTTTCTTAGCACTCATAATTCATCCATTTTCTGCTGCTGTCCTTTCTCGGCTCTGCGAGATTGTCGACGCAGTAATTCACTTGCCATGCCCAGATAAGCTGCAGCGCCTTTTGAACTGCGGTCATATTGTAATATTGGCTGTCCATAACTTGGCGCTTCAGCCAAACGCACATTTCTGGGTATTACAGTTTGATACACCCGCTCGCCAAAATGCGTATGCAATTGATTGGAAACGTCTTTGGTCAAGCTGTTGCGGGGATCGTACATGGTGCGCAGGATGCCCTCGACTCGCAATGTCGGATTGAGCAACTTACCCACTTTGGCAATGGTATTCACCAAAGCCGACAAACCCTCCAGCGCAAAGTATTCACACTGCATAGGAATAATGACGTTATTACTGGCGACGAAGGCATTGATGGTCAGCATGCTTAGCGCCGGGGGACAATCAATAATAATATAGTGGTAGCGATCACCGAGGCTTTGAATGGCCTTTTTTAAGCGCTTGTCGCGGTCAGCGATTTTCATGAGTTCAACTTCTGCMGCCGTTAAATCACCATTGGCAGGTATCAAATCATAGCCCGCTTCCAGGCAGGGGATGATGGCTTCATCGGCACTGCAGCGCCCCGTCAGCACATTGTAAATACTGGTTTGCAGTTGGTCTTTTTCCACACCACTACCAGTAGTGGTATTGCCCTGGGGGTCGAGGTCGATCAACAACACTCGTTTACCAAGGTGGGCCAGTGCAGCGGCAAGGTTGATACTGGTCGTGGTTTTACCAACACCGCCTTTCTGATTGGCTATCGCATAAGTGGGGATCAAGACTAAACCTTTATTTATGATTTTTTGATGATGATAAGGTGRCGTTGCTGATCCAGGGTCGGCACTTCAAGCTCGATAGCCTGCTCGACCTTATAGCCTTTCGGTAGAGCACTCAACTCTTTATCCGGGTAACGGCCTTTCATAGCGTAAAAATGGCCCCCCGCTACCAGTAAGTGCTCGCTGCCTTCAATCATATCGGTCAAAGAGGCAAAAGCCCGACTAATCACACCATCGTAGCGCTGTTCAGGCTTGTATTCTTCAACGCGCCCCTGCATTTCTTTGACATTGCCTAACTTTAAAGCCGTTTTAATCTGGAATAAAAAGCGTATTTTTTTACCGTTACTGTCGAGCAAACTGAAGGTTTTATCGGGGTGGGTGACAGCCAGTGGAATGCCGGGCAAACCAGCACCGGTACCGACATCGATAAACGATTGCCCTTGCAAATGGGGGCCAATACTCAGGCTATCGAGCAAGTGATAACTGAGCATTTGTGCCGGATCTTTAATCGAGGTCAGGTTATAGGCTTTATTCCAGCGCTGCAGTAAACCAAGATATTGCAGCATCGCTGCTCTCGCCTGATCGTCAACCTGCAAACCCTGTGTCGCAATACCGTCTTTCAGTGCGCCATCGAGCTGGGCGGAAGATAACTCTCGAGACGGGCTAGGCAAGATGTTCAGCCACAACGGCCCTCTTTTTTAAATAGATTAATAATAAGGAGATGGCCRCCGGGGTTACGCCCTGGGTACGAGAGGCTCGCGCCAGGGTTGTGGGCCGGGCTTCATCCAATTTTTGTTTAACTTCATTCGACAGACCTTTGACTTCGGAATAATCAAAGTCTTCAGGAATAGCGGTATTCTCATGGCGACGCAGACGTTCGATATCATCGTGCTGACGATCAATATAACCGCTGTATTTGGCTTTTATCTCAATTTGCTGGGCAACCTGGAGATCAACCGCGCTTGTCTCAGATTGATCGTACAACGCCGCAATTTTCTGATAATCCAGTTCGGGGCGCTTAATCAACTCTGCCAGGTTATATTCATGGGACAGTGGTTTTTCGACGAAGGCTTCCAGCGCGATGGCTTCGGCACTGCCGGGTTGCACCCAGGTGCTAGCCAACCTGGCGTTCTCTTTCTCTATCGCTTCGCGCTTGTCACTAAAATGACGCCAGCGCTGGTCATCCACTAGGCCTAATTCACGACCTTTTTCAGTTAAGCGTTCATCGGCGTTGTCTTCACGTAGCAAGAGACGGTATTCAGCCCGACTGGTGAACATGCGGTAGGGCTCTCGAGTGCCCATGGTGATCAGGTCGTCAACCAAGACACCCAGATAAGCCTCATCCCGTCGCGGACACCAGGCCTCTTCACCCTTGACCTTCAAAGCGGCATTAATGCCAGCCAACAGCCCCTGAGCAGCAGCCTCTTCATAACCAGTGGTACCGTTAATTTGGCCGGCAAAAAACAGGCCCTCTATGCACCGAGTTTCCAGGGAGTACCGCAGATCCTGGGGATTAAAGTAATCGTATTCGATGGCGTAACCGGGGCGAGTGATGTGGGCATTCTCAAAACCTTTAATCGAATGCAATAAATCGAGCTGCACATCGTAGGGCAAGCTGGTGGAAATGCCGTTGGGGTAGAGTTCGTAAGTGCTCAAACCCTCCGGTTCAATAAAAATCTGGTGACTCGATTTATCGGCAAAGCGCACGATCTTGTCTTCAATCGACGGGCAGTAACGCGGCCCAACGCCATCAATGACGCCTGTGTACAAGGGCGACCTGTCCATGCCGCCGCGAATAATATCGTGAGTCTTTTCACTAGTGTGGGTAATCCAGCAACACACTTGTTGTGGGTGGTCACGGGTATTGCCCAGAAAAGACATTACCGGACGGGGCTCGTCACCCCACTGTTCCTGTAAATCAGAAAAGTCGACGCTGCGGGCATCTATCCGCGGCGGCGTACCCGTTTTTAAACGGTCGACACGAAAGGGCATTTCTCGCAAACGCTGAGCTAATCTTGCTGCCGGTGGCTCACCGGCCCGACCGCCAGCGTGATTCTCCAGTCCGACATGAATCTTACCCGCCAGAAAGGTGCCCGTGGTCAGTACGATGGAGGGGGCAAAAAATTTGAGACCAGAATCCGTGACCACACCCGTGACTTTATCGCCTTCGGTGATGAGATCATCCACCGCCTGCTGAAAGATCATTAGGCTGTCTTGATTTTCCAGGGCAGAACGCACCGCCGCTTTGTACAAGGCTCTATCGGCTTGAACTCGAGTGGCACGCACTGCCGGGCCCTTACGCGCATTGAGAATGCGAAATTGAATGCCCGCCTGATCAGCCGCCTTCGCCATGATGCCGCCCAAGGCGTCGACCTCTCTTACCAGGTGACTTTTACCAATGCCACCAATGGCTGGGTTACAGGACATCTGACCGAGGGTTTCAATGTTATGACTGATCAACAGGGTCTTACAACCCATGCGCGCAGCGGCCAGACAGGCCTCGGTGCCCGCGTGACCACCGCCAATAACAATGACATCAAATTGTTGAGTTTGGGACATAAATTTCAGATACGAAGGGTGTGCGAAAGGTGTTGTTGACCGGCCATTATAGCAAGATAAAAGCTATCACCAAACTATCAAGCACATCAACGCTTCCAAAAACCCTCACTCACATCTTGAATGCGTCAAATCACCGCAAATTTCTGCTGAAATACCGCTCGTGTTATTCCGCGCTATGTTCCTCAATAAAATCCGTACAGCCCAAAGAAATATTAGCTTCTCGCTCACAGACTTTTTTTGCCACGTAAGTYGGAATAAAAATGGTGGGCAACAACACCCTCGACCTTAAGTTGATACAAACTCATCCAAGGGTCGCAGCCCTTTTTTTATACGGGCTAAAACGACCAGTTAGSACTGAACGAAGCAACTATCATGTCGTTGTCTTCATAGTCACCAGAGTACCCCGTCGAGCGAGTTAGTGTTGATGGCTGCAGAGCCTAAATCAACATAAATCAACTGGGAACCCCAATCGAAACTGGTCGGGGATTTATGTTCTATACCCAGCGTATAACGATTCTGTCTATCGACAGSTAAATCTGAGGTGCGGTCAAAATAAACAGCATGATTGATCTGGATAAGTACGACGCCGGTGAATAGAGATGGTCGCACATAAAGTAAAGCGCTGCTCCTCAGACCAGAGACCCGTGGAACAGAAGACTCTTTGATTTTTATTCATCACCCTTATCTTTAATTAAATATATTATTCTTTATATTATTATATAAGATAGATATTGTTATTATTATTAGGGGGGCAATTTATTGTGATTAAGTGCTTAAGAGTTACTTCAAACAAGGCTTTGAGGCCTGTAATAGTTACTGTATAAATCGCTGGTAGRGTGCTAATTAGTTCTTGAAAAGCTGTTTATAAAAGAGGGCTTTATCAACAGGTGTTGGAAATACTGACTTATCCACAAAACAACCCCCACGTTACCCTATAAATATCCACCTCTTGTGCTCAGCTTTACTAACGTGCGGCGGCATTCAATAGCTCTGTTTTGGTTTTATGCGATTTTAATTTAAACCATTGCTACAGAAAGGGTTTTTCTATAGAATCGCCGGCCCTTAAACACATTCAGAACCGGTAATACAGTTGTTGCCTAGTCGCGAACAACCCGGGAAGCGGATTAATAGCTATGAAAAGAACATTTCAACCCAGTGTCCTCAAGCGTAAAAGAACCCACGGCTTTCGTTCACGTATGGCAACGAAAAATGGCCGTTCCTTGATCAATCGTCGTCGTGCCCGCGGTCGTAAGCGCCTGGCTGCCTGATACCCGGATCGTTAGGTGACTGCCATGCCCGACATGGGCTTTGGCAGGAGTAAGCGTCTACTAACCAAGGTGGCTTACAAGGCGGTATTCGATGATTCGCCGTATCGAGTTTCACACCGAAACCTACTTATTCTGGCTCGACCAAATGGCTTAGAAGAAGCTCGTTTGGGTCTGATAGTGGCGAAAAAAAACGTCCGTTTTGCAGTTAAGCGCAATCGTATAAAGCGGGTGGTACGAGATAGTTTCCGTCTCAATCAGCAAACACTGGCAACTCTCGACATTATATTTTTGGCGCGCAGGGGGCTGGATAGGCTCGAACCAGCCGAGCAACAGAAACTGTTGTTAGATTCCTGGCGAAAACTGTCTCGTCAAATGAGTAAGGTGGAAAAGGCATGATTGCMAAATCGCTGGTCTTTCTTATCAAACTTTACCAGTACTTAATCAGTCCCTGGCTGGGTAGTAATTGCCGTTTTTATCCCACTTGCTCTGAATATKCGGTACAGGCCTTGAATCATCATGGCTGCGTGAGTGGCAGCTTGTTAACGCTTAAGCGAATTTCTAAGTGTCATCCCTTTCATTCGGGTGGGGTCGATCCCGTACCTGAGTCCTGCCAACACAAATCTCACCAACAAAACCCGGAGCCCAATTCATAATGGACTGGCAACGCAGTGCCTTGATTGCAGCGATAGTCGTCGTGTTCGGACTATTATTTATTCGTTGGAATGAGTATCAGGAAGCGCATGCGCCGGCTATTGCAGCACCCAGCAATGAGTCTGTACTCATTCCGCCTCTGCCGGAAGAAGCGGTACTAGCCCCTGAAATTCAACAAAATGACAGCTCGGATATTCCGGAGCTAGTGCAGCGAGTTGATCAGGCGAACGTCCAGAACAGCGCGATCATTGAAAATGCGCGCCTGGTTACGGTCAACAGCGATGTGCTGGAAGTAACCATTGATACCCTGGGTGGGGATATTGTCCGTGTTGCCCTGCCTCAGCATCTGGTTTCCCAGGAGCCCGGCGCAGATCCCTTTGTGATGCTTAATCGCACCCAGAGCCAAACGTATATCGCGCAAAGTGGCTTGATTGGCCGCAATGGCACCGATACAGCGGCGGGTAGACCGCGCTTTTCTGTTGCCAAAGCCCACTATCAGTTGCATGAGGGTGATGAGCAAGTCGTTGTCGATCTGCATCTTGAACAAGATGGGGCAACTCTCACCAAGCGCTTTATCTTCAAGCGTGATAATTATCTGGTTGATGTGGTTTATCTCGTTGAAAACCATAGCAGTGAGGTGTGGCAGGCGCATTTATTTGGCCAAATTCAGCGCGATTCTCATAACCCAAATTCAAATAGTACCATGGGGCCGAATGCCTATCTGGGTGCTGCGCTGTCCACGGATGAAGATAAATACAAGAAATACGATTTCTCGGATATGGATGAAGGCGCTTTCAAAACTGAGAAACTGGGTGGCTGGATAGCGATGGTCCAGCACTATTTTACCAGTGCCTGGATACCCGATCAGAATGCCAACAACAGCTATCAACTGCGTAAGCTGGGTAGTAAAGATCTCTATACCATGGGTTTTACCAGTGCCGCAGTTGATGTTGCCCCCGGTGCTAGCGGCGAGTTGCGTGCTGCGTTTTACGTTGGGCCAAAAGACCAGTATCGCATGGAAGAAATTTCGCCTTACCTCGATTTAACCATCGATTATGGCTGGTTGTGGTGGGTGGCCAAGCCGCTGTTTTATGGCCTGACGATGTTCCACGGTTTGCTGGGCAACTGGGGTTGGTCGATTATATTCCTCACTTTTGTGGTTAAACTGCTGTTCTTCCCTCTCTCCGCCGCTAGCTATAAATCCATGGCGAGGATGCGCAAGTTGCAGCCAGAAATGGCACGCTTGAAAGAGCTCTATGGGGACGACCGACAAAAAATGTCCCAAGAGATGATGGCCTTTTACAAAAAGGAAAAGGTCAACCCCATGGGTGGGTGTCTGCCCATGTTGATTCAAATGCCGGTGTTTATCGCCCTGTACTGGGTACTCAACGAAAGTGTAGAGTTACGGCACGCGCCCTTTATTTTCTGGTTAACAGATCTGTCCCAAAAAGATCCCTACTATGTATTGCCGGTACTTAATGGCATTAGTATGTTTGTGCTGCAAACCTTACAGCCTGCACCACCCGACCCTATGCAAGCTAAGGTGATGCGCTTAATGCCCGTTGCCTTTAGTTTCTTCTTTATGTTCTTCCCGGCGGGTTTGGTACTTTACTGGACGGTCAACAGCATATTGTCGATTGCTCAGCAGTGGACTATTACGCGAAAAATAATACGCGAGTAATATTTACTGCATAATCAGGCGCTTAAGGCCTTTGCCAAATGCTTGTTAATAGTAGCGATGTTATTGCAGCACTTATCACCCCACCCGGGCGCGGTGGGGTTGGCATTGTCCGCCTGTCGGGGAATAATCTAGAGCCCTTTTTCAATGCTCTGCTGGGTTTTATACCGACACCCCGTTATGCCCATTATCAGCCTTTTCTTGCAGCCGATGGTGAGCCAATAGACCGAGGCATCGTCCTCTACTTTTCCGCTCCAGACTCTTACACCGGCGAACATGTACTCGAACTCCAGGGACATGGCGGCCCGGTTGTTATGGATTGTCTACTACGCCGTGTTATAGAACTCGGCGCGCGCCAGGCTCGGCCCGGTGAGTTTTCTGAGCGGGCTTTTCTCAACGGTAAAATGGATCTCACCCAGGTCGAAGCGGTGGCCGATCTAATCGATGCTGGCAGTGAACAGGCGGCTCGCGGCGCGATTAAAACCCTTCAGGGCCAGTTTTCACGGCGGGTGACAGAGCTTCTCGAACACCTTATTGCACTTCGTGTCTATGTCGAAGCCGCTATTGATTTCCCCGAAGAAGAGATCGATTTCCTCACTGATGGAAAAGTTGAGTCTGGCTTGAGGGGGCTAAAGAAGGAATTGGCAGCGCTGTTAGCGAGTGTCTCCCAGGGTGCTTTATTAAGAGAGGGTATCTCAGTTGTGATTGCCGGCAAACCGAATGCCGGTAAGTCCAGTTTACTCAATGCCCTGTCTGGGCTGGATACGGCGATTGTTACCGACGTACCGGGTACAACGCGAGACGTGCTGCGCGAGCAAATTACTATTGATGGTATGCCTTTGCACATCATTGATACGGCAGGTCTTCGTGCTACAGAAGATACTGTAGAACGTAAAGGTATAGAACGGGCAGAAGGTGAGATAAAGCGCGCTGATCAAATTTTGTTTTTGGTTGATGCTTCAAAGACATTTGATCTGTCGGCCGATAATATTTTCCCTCAGGCAGATGCTGATTTAAGCCAGGCTGAGAATTTAACCTTTGTACTCAATAAAACTGATAGCCCGGCTTATGTCGGTTTTCAGGCTGGACAAAGCAAACACCCCGTTATTGAAATTTCTGCGAGGACGGGCTCCGGTTTAGTTGAGCTCAAAAAGCACCTTAAAAAATGTGCCGGTTATGTCAATGCAGGCGAAGGTCTTTTTTCTGCGCGCAGACGCCACATCACCGCATTAAGTCAAACACAGGGCTGTATCGCCCAGGCGTTAAAGCAACTCTTGACGGCAGGAGCGGGCGAGTTGATTGCAGAAGATTTAAAGCAGGCCCAGCAAATGCTAGGAACAATTACCGGCGACTATTCGAGTGATGATCTACTTGGCGAAATTTTTTCCAGTTTTTGTATTGGTAAATAGCATGTCGTTATTTTTGCCCAAGAGCTTTTCAATTCAAGATTAGAAATAACGAAAATACTGTTAGCAGCACAAAGTCTGAAGTTAACGAGATACTAATAATTTACTAACAGGTTATCCACAGAAAGCCTTATTTGATACTTTCCAAACGACGCTAAAATTAATTCTTTTCTACGCGTACCCTGTTATAAGCTGTTGATTTTGTTTGACTATTCTGCTTGGTTGAGTGGTAAATTATTTTTAGAAATATGTGGATAACTCCAGCTATAAGTCTTAGACTAGTCGGCGTTTAAAAAGAATAATAATACTCTTCATGTAAACAGGCAGTATATGTTTGCTTTTCATTATCAGTGGAGAAATGGCTTGGCTGAGGTTATTTGGCAGCATTGTTTGGGGCATCTGCAAGCAGAACTACCCGCACAACAATTTAATACTTGGATTAAGCCCCTACAAATTGACAGCCTTTCTGCTGATCAAACTGTGCGCCTGATTGCGCCCAATCGTTTTGTTAAGGACTGGGTGGTTGATAAGTTTCTTGATCGTATTAATGAGCTCGCATCTGAAGCAGATAGCGACGCGCCTCCAGTTGAAGTCGGCGTTAATTCAACAAACCCTACTTTTGTCCAACAAGCCCCCGAAACTATTCAGATACCCGCCATTTCAGCTGATACTGTGCCACAGCCTCGTTCAATTAGTGGAAATCTCACTGGGACACAAGTTAAGACCCCTGATTACAAAGGGTCGAGTTTAGATGCAAGATCGAGTTTTACCCAGCCACCAACATTACCTATTAGAAAAGAGCGAGCAAACAGAGTTATTGCCCACCCTGATAGTCTTAACTGTGACTTCCGTTTCGATAATTTTATCGAGGGTAAGTCCAACCAACTCGCATTGGCAGCAGCACGGCAAATTGCAGAAAATCCGGGGGGCTCCTATAATCCACTCTTTATATACGGTGGTGTTGGCCTTGGTAAAACCCATCTTATGCATGCCGTTGGCAATGCTCTAAAAGCAACTAAGCCGGACGCTAAGGTTGTTTATTTGCACTCTGAGCGGTTTGTTGCAGACATGGTTAAAGCACTGCAGCTTAATGCTATTAATGACTTTAAACGTTTTTATCGTTCGGTTGACGCCTTGTTAATTGATGATATTCAGTTTTTTGCCGGTAAAGATCGTTCCCAGGAAGAGTTTTTTCATACCTTCAATGCTTTGCTAGAAGGGGATCATCAGATGATCCTAACCTGCGACCGCTTTCCGAAAGAAATTGATGGCCTTGAAGAAAGGCTAAAATCACGCTTTGGCTGGGGTTTGACGGTTGCTGTAGAGCCTCCCGAACTTGAAACCCGAGTTGCAATTTTGATAGAGAAAGCACTGAGTTTGCACGTTGAATTACCTCACGATGCGGCTTTTTTCATTGCTCAACGAATAAGCTCCAATGTCAGAGAGCTCGAGGGTGCATTGAAGCGGGTGATAGCGAGCGCTCACTTTACCGGTAGGACGATCGATGTACCTATGGTGCGCGATTCTTTGAAAGACCTGCTGGCTTTGCAAGATCGCTTGGTGACGATTGATAATATTCAACGCACGGTTGCAGAGCACTATAAAATTAAAATGTCGGACATGTTATCAAAGCGCCGAACGCGCTCAGTTGCAAGGCCGCGACAGGTGGCGATGGCAATGGCAAAAAAAATGACCAACCACAGCTTACCTGAGATCGGTGAAGCCTTTGGTGGGAGAGATCATACGACAGTGTTACATGCCTGTCGGAAGGTCAAAGAATTACAGGATAGTAGCTCTGAAATTCGAGAAGACATCAAGTTATTAACCCGATTGTTAACAAGCTAACCGTAAGTAAATGCTTACTATAATTTTTGAGAGTGGTTTAGTATGAAGTTTAGTGTCAGTAAAGAAACCTTGGTTAAACAGTTGCAAATGGCTGTTGGCGTTGTTGAACGCAGGCAGACATTGCCGATATTGGCTAACGTTCTAATCCGCCTTAACGAAGGTGAGTTGACGCTGACAGGTACTGACCTGGAGGTGGAGATCGTCAGCRGGGCGGCTTCAGAAATGGGTTCAGAGATAAGTGGAGCGCTAACAGTCCCTGCGCGAAAATTACTCGATATATGCCGCTCCTTACCTGACGGCGTTGATATTAAATTCAGCACTAATGACAAGGGCCGCGTTGTTATTACGAGTGGGCGAAGTCGCTTTACCTTGACGACGCTTCCCGCTGAAGAATTCCCTAATGTTGAAGATGGGGCCGAAAGTGTCGAATTTAGTTTGCCGGCAAAAAGTCTGAAACACTTAATTGATAGTACATCCTTCGCGATGGCACATCAGGATGTCCGTTACTACCTCAACGGTATGTTGTGGGAGGTGAGTGGTTCTAAGTTGAACGGTGTTGCCACGGATGGCCACCGCCTTGCTATTAGCTCTATTGAGTTACCAGCCGATGCGGCAAGCTCTCCTGTGCAAGTGATACTGCCCCGTAAGGGTGTGGTGGAGTTGTCCCGTCTTTTGGTGGATGAAGGCGATATTACAGTTTCTTTGGGCGAGGCACATTTACGTGTTCGTGGTTCAGACTTCCACTTCACATCGAAGCTAGTTGATGGTGCCTATCCCGACTACGACAGAGTATTACCTAAGGGTGGAACACTGGTCATTCGTGGAAATCGCGATGGTCTGCGCCAGGCCTTTAGTCGAGCGGCTATTCTGTCCAATGAAAAGTACCGTGGTGTTCGCTTATTACTCAGTGAAAACCTGCTAAATATCGTCGCTAACAACCCAGAGCAGGAAGAAGCTCAGGAAGAAGTGGTGGTTAGTTACACGGGTGCCGAGTTTGAAGTCGGATTTAATGTAAATTACATATTGGACGTATTAAATACTCTCGGAGGAGAGGAGGCTGTATTTATTCTTTCCGACGCCAATAGTAGCGCCCTTATTCAAGACCCGGCTGATGAAGCGGGATCATCCTATGTCATTATGCCGATGCGTCTATAATTCTTTGTAGCCATAATTTGTGTATTTAACCCGGCTTGATATACACGGTATACGAAATATTGGCAGCGCCTCTTTCGCACCCATAGATGGCATTAATATCCTCTATGGGGCTAATGGCAGCGGTAAGACGAGTATTCTTGAGGCCATCTATCTTTTAGGGCGTGGGCGCACATTTCGCTCCCGCTATACTAAAACACTAATAAACCATGATCTTGGTGAATGCACTGTGTTTGGGGCTGCGCAAAGTAAAGAGAAGAATGCACAGTATACGATTGGTGTGTCGAGGGAAGCCACAGGCGCTTTTCAGTTCAAAGTAGATGGCCAGCGAGTATCAACCTCTTCTTCTTTAGCGGACGCCATTCCGCTTTTACTAATGAATAGTGATAGTTTTTTGTTGATAGAGGGCGGGCCTGGTGGTCGGCGTCGCTTCCTCGATTGGGGTGTGTTTCACGTGGAACAGCAGTTTCAGACTGTTTGGGCTCAGTTTAAAAGGAGTTTACAGCAGCGGAACAAAATATTGCGGCATGATAAAATGACACAAGAGGACTTACGTAGCTGGGATATTAGCTTTGTACGTTTGGCTCAACAGTTAACAGAGATGAGACGAAGCTATTTTACTGTAATAGAACCGCTTTTCTATGAGCTGATTGAAAAGCTGACAACGATTAAAGGCGTATCACTTAAGTTTCATCAAGGCTGGGAAGAAGGTAAAGAGCTCGACACTGCCCTTGCTGAAAGTTTTGAGCGAGATGCTAGGCATCAAACTAGCAATATCGGCCCCCACAGGGCAGATATAAAGGTTTGTGTTGATGGGCGGGCTGCAAATAATGTCCTCTCTAGAGGCCAAATGAAAGCTTTGGTCGCGGCTCTGATTGTTGGGCAGGGCCAAATGTTTCGACAAGCTAGACAAAAGCAGTGTGTTTACCTGTTTGATGACCTTGTTTCAGAGTTAGATAAGGATTACTTACTGCGCCTGTTAGATGTATTGGCTGGTGCTAAAGCTCAAGTATTTATCACGGGTACAGACTGTGCACCTCTGGTAAATGTTCTTGGGAATAGAAAAATTGAAGACTACGCTGTGTTTCACGTGAAACACGGCGTAGTTAATTCACTTACTGATTTAGATTTGAAAGGGGAAGTTCAATGAGCTCTGAACAAGACTATGATTCGTCCAGCATTAAGGTACTAAAAGGTCTCGATGCGGTTAGAAAAAGGCCTGGGATGTACATCGGTGATACCGATGACGGCACGGGCCTACACCACATGGTTTTTGAGCTGGTTGATAACTCAATTGATGAAGCTCTGGCAGGCCACTGTGATGAGATATCGGTAAAAATTCACAGTGATGAGTCGGTTTCCGTCTCAGATAATGGCCGTGGTATTCCTGTCGATATACACGAGGAGGGCGTATCCGCTGCTGAGGTTATTATGACGGTACTCCATGCCGGTGGTAAATTTGATGACAACACCTACAAGGTATCCGGTGGTTTGCACGGTGTTGGTGTCTCTGTTGTTAATGCCTTGTCTGAGCGTCTTGTTCTAACGATTCAGCGGCACGGTAAAAACCATGAGCAAACCTATATTCATGGCGTACCCCAGGGCCCGATTGTAGAGACGGGCGAAACAAATGAGTCGGGTACCCATGTGCGTTTTTGGCCATCGCCAGAAACTTTTAACAACATCGCCTTTCACTATGAAATCCTGGCTAAGCGCTTGAGAGAGCTGTCTTTTTTGAACTCAGGTGTTCGCATCGTGCTCAGTGACGAGCGTAGTGATAAACAGGATGTATTTCAGTATGACGGTGGACTCAGTGCCTTTGTTGAGTACCTGAATACCAATAAAAGCCCGATAAACCAGGTAATACACATCAATGTACAGCGCGAAGATGGTATTACTGTTGAGGCTGCTCTGCAGTGGAATGACGGCTTTCAGGAAAACATTTTTTGTTATACCAATAATATTCCCCAACGCGACGGTGGGACTCACCTTGCTGGTTTTCGTGGAGCATTGACTCGATCACTTAATAGTTACATCGAAAAAGAGAGTAATGCTAGTAAAAACAACAAGATAGCAACTACGGGCGATGATGCGAGAGAGGGCCTTACTGGTATTATTTCGGTCAAAGTGCCCGATCCTAAGTTCTCTTCCCAAACAAAGGATAAATTAGTCAGTTCAGAAGTGAAGGCTGCGGTAGAGCAGGAAATGTCTAAAGCACTGGGTGACTACTTACTGGAAAACCCCGGTGAAGCCAAAGCTATTGTCAGTAAAATGGTGGATGCCGCCCGAGCGCGTGAAGCGGCTCGAAAGGCCAGAGAGATGACCCGCCGCAAGGGCGCGTTAGATATTGCCGGCTTGCCCGGTAAGCTTGCTGATTGTCGTGAAAAAGATCCTGCTCTTTCTGAACTTTATTTGGTGGAGGGTGATTCTGCGGGAGGCTCTGCTAAACAGGGGCGCGATCGTCGTACCCAGGCCATTCTACCGCTGAAAGGTAAAATTCTTAATGTGGAAAAAGCACGTTTTGACAAGATGCTGTCCAGTGTAGAAGTGGGCACCTTAATTACCGCTCTGGGCTGTGGTATCGGTTCCCAGGAATTTAATGCTGATAAATTACGTTACCACACCATTGTTATCATGACCGATGCGGATGTCGACGGCTCCCACATTCGAACCTTATTGCTGACCTTCTTTTTCCGCCAAATGCGAGAATTAATTGAGCGTGGTCATGTGTGCATAGCCCAGCCACCCCTCTATAAAATCAGTAAGGGTAAGCAGGAACAATACCTGAAAGATGACGATGCGCTGACGGATTTTTTGACCCAGGCCGCTCTCGATAAAGGCAGTCTGCATGTGAATGCTGAGGCTCCAGGTATTACCGGAGAGGCTTTACAGTCTCTACTACAAAGTTACCGTGAAGTGATGGCCCGTATCGAGCGGCTCGCCCGATCATGGCCGTCGCTTATTCTTAAAGAGATGATCTATCTTGATATTTTAGACAACGACAGCTTACAGCAAGAAAGTACAGTCGAAGCTTGGTGTAAGACGCTATCACTGGTTCTTGAAGAGAGCGCCAATGCCAGTACCCATTACACGGTCGAATATTTTCATCACACTGAGCAAGACCTTTTCTTACCCAGGGTCACGGTTGAGATCCACGGTGTAAGCAATGAGTTTATATTCAGTAAAGATTTTTTCGCCTCCGGCGAATACAAAGGGATTACTGCGTTAGGCCAGCGTTTACAAGGCTTACTGGAAGATGGCGCTTATATCAAGCGTGGCGAAAGAACGCTATTAGTCGACGATTTTGAACAGGTCGTTAACTGGTTAATGAAGGAATCGCGTCGCGGTTACAGCATTCAGCGTTACAAGGGTCTGGGCGAAATGAACCCTGAACAGCTATGGGATACCACCATGAACCCTGAAACGCGCAGGATGTTGCGTGTCACCATTGAAGATGCGATATCGGCAGATCAGATGTTCAATACCCTAATGGGTGATCAGGTAGAGCCGCGGCGGGAGTTTATCGAAACAAACGCGCTTGCGGTTGTTAACCTCGATATATAAGGCGCAATATTGTAAGTGTGTGCTTACTGACATATAGTCTGGTGGGTGTTAAGCCGTTGATTCTTTATGAGGCAGCGGCTTAATTTTATCTGACTGATCAAACATACATTCGTCACCGGGCTGCCTTACAAGCCCGCTATTGTCGCTTCTATCCAGTCTTTGACCTCTTCAGTCAGCTCTTTACTTTTGCGCCCTGTGCTATCTATAGGCTTGCCAATAACCACATGGATTGTGCCGGGCTGTTTGATAAAACGATGAGCTGGCCAGCAACTGCCAGCGTTGTGAGCAATAGGTAGAATGGCTGCGCCGCTATTAATAGCCAGTGAGGCACCACTGCGCGAATAATTACCTATCTCACCATAGTTCATGCGCGTGCCTTCGGGAAAAACTAGAATATTATTACCTTCTTGGAGGCGCTGCTTACCCTGGCTTAATACTTCACGTAGAGCCTGTTTAGGGTTTGAACGGTCGATGGCAATGGGGCGAGTCATAGCCAGGCCCCAACCAAAGAAAGGAACCTTTAACAGTTCTTTTTTGAGGATAGTGCTGACTGGGCGTAGTGTTCTTTGTAAATAGAAAGTCTCCCAGCCCGATTGGTGTTTACTTAGCGCGACAAAGGCCTGGTCGGGGATATTATCTAGCCCCTTTACTCTCACCGTAATGTCGCAACTGAGTTTCAGCCACCACAGAACAAAGGCGTTGGCTGTGGTAATAAAGGTTTGTCGAGGTCGATAGGGAATGAGTAGTCCGAGAGTACAGCCGAGTACGGAGAAGGTGATAATGGTTGGTACGTAACCACAATAAAAAAGGACTGTGCGCAGTGCAGAAACAACATTCAAAGCCTTAACCTCTGTTCTTTAATAGGTTGTCGACCACACTGGCCAGGTCATCATGGACTTCAGCATTACGCACCTGCTCATTAGTTTCATCAGCCAGCTGTTTTTCAGATCCTATTCCCTTACCAGTGCGTACGAGAATTGGGCGACACTGGCGTTCGGCCCCCGCCTGAAGATCTTTCAGACTATCGCCGATAAAAACTTTACCTGCAAGTGAAGTGGCAAAATCCAGGGCAATAGCGTCGAGTAGCCCAGGGGCGGGCTTCCGACAGCTACAGCCTGCCGTCGGTAAATGGGGGCAGTAATAAATGCCGGCAATATGGCCGCCTGCACTTTCAACTAGCCCACGCATTTTGTCGTGTATGGCCTCAAGGGCATCGAGGTCGAAAAGCCCTCGTCCGAGGCCTGACTGGTTAGTGGCTATGGCAACGCTATAACCGGCACGGCAAAGTCGCGCGATAGCCTCAATACTGCCGGGTAGGGGTTGCCATTCATCTGCTGATTTAATGTAGTTGTCAGAGTCTTGATTGATAACACCATCGCGGTCGAGAATAATAAGTTTCATTGTTGAGCTACCCTGTGTGAGCAGATCATTTGGTGTTGGCAAGTAGAGAAACATCAGCCACTTCAAGAAACAGTTCACGCAGTTGCGAGAGTATGGCCAGGCGGTTTTGACGCAGCGCCAAATCGTCAGCCATCACCATTACCTGGTCAAAAAAGTCATCGACAGGTTGTTGTAGCTGAGCGAGTTGTTGCAAGATCTGGCTGTAGTCCTTGTCGACAATCAAAGGCTTTAGCGTCTCACTGAGTTGAGCAAGTTGTTCGGCTAGGGCTTTTTCAGCAGGTTCTAGCAGTAAGCTGGCATCTACAGTCGTACTCATTTCGCTGTCTTGCTTACTGAGGATATTCGACACACGCTTGTTGGCACTGGCCAGGTTGCGGGCTTCTGGCAGTTGGGAAAAGCCGTTGACGGCCTGCACTCGGCGATGGATATCGAGGGGTCGTGTCGGCGATTTGGCCATCACCGCAAAAAACACCTCTGGACGTATCTTGTCTTCTTCATACCAAGATCGGAAGCGCTCTAGCATGTAAGTAAGTACTTGCTCCGATGTTTCTTCAGCGGACAGGCTAAGCTTGTCATGCAGACTTAAGGCTTTGTCTAAGGCAAGTTTGAGGTCGATATCGATGCCCTGTTCAACCAGCGTGCGCAATACAGCCAGGCTGGCGCGGCGCAATGCGAAGGGGTCTTTCGATCCGGTTGGTGGCTGCTTGATGCCGAAAATACCGGTCAGGGTATCGAGGCGATCGGCGATGGCGAGGGTCGCACCGACACTTGAACTAGCGACCTTATCCCCAGCAAAGCGCGGCAAATACTGCTCATAAAGTGCAGCGGCAACAGCCTCATCTTCGCCGTCGTGTTGGGCATAGTAACGGCCCATGGTGCCCTGCAAATCGGCAAACTCTTGAACCATTTCGGTGACCAGGTCAGCCTTACTTAAAATGGCGGCTCGGTGGGCCAGCTTCGGTTCTGCACCAATGCTTGGTGCCAGGTATTCTGCCAGTGCGGCGACACGCTGAGATTTGTCGTGGACGGTGCCGAGCTTGGCTTGAAACACGACGTTCTTGAGCATTTCACAGCGTTGTTCCAGGCTTGAGTTTTTATCGGTTTTAAAGAAAAAGGCGGCGTCCGATAAACGCGGTCGAATGACTTTCTCATTACCTGCAACGACCTTGGCCGGATCACGACTATCGATATTGGCGACGGTAATAAAAAGCGGCATCAGTTGGTCTGAGCCATCGACGACATGGAAGTACTTTTGGTGTTCTTTCATCGACGAGATCAAGGCTTCGGCAGGCACTTCTAAAAAGTGTTCGTCAAAGCGACCCATGAGCGGCACCGGCCATTCATTCAATGCGGTGACCTCATCCAGCAAGTCAGTATCAATGACAGCATGGCCACCGGCCCCTCGGGCTAGTTCGTTGATGCCGTCTTCAATCAGCGAGCGTCGTTCGACAAAATCGGCAATAACTGAGGCCTGGCGCAAGGTAGAGGCGTAGTCGGCGGGAGCGGAAATATTCACTTCCGTATTACTATGAAAGCGATGGCCCAGGGTGGTGCGGCCGCTTTCCAGACCCATAATAGAACCGGGAACCACATTTTTGCCGAAGAGCATCACTATCCAGTGCACCGGACGCACAAATTCTATACGGCTGGCACCCCAGCGCATACGTCGGGCAATAGGCAGGTCTTTGAGTGCTTTGCTGACAATGTCCGGCAACAGTGCCTCGGTAGCCAGGCCTTCTTCAACACGACGAAAAACCAGGCGCGTGCCTTTATCGGTTTCGGTTTGTTCGAGTTCTTCAACACTCAGGCCACAACTTTTGGCAAAACCGAGGGCGGGCGGTGTCGGTGCGCCATCGCTGTCAAAAGCGGCGGCAACGGCAGGGCCAAGCCGTTCAGTTTCAATATCAGCCTGCTGTGGATCAAGGGCAGACACCAGCACGGCTAATCGCCTCGGCGTGGCATAGCCTCTAATGGCAGCGTGTTGCAGCTTGGCTTTATTGAGCCCCGCTTCAATGCCGAGAGTAAAAGCCGACATCAAGGTTTTTAGTGACTTGGGCGGCAGCTCTTCGGTGCCGATTTCAACCAGAAAGTCCTGCTTCATTTCTTTTTCTCCCCAGCCTGTTGAATAACTTCATGGGCCAGGTCAGCGGGCGCCATCGGGAAGCCCAGTGCTAGCCGTGAAGCAAAATAGGTTTCGGCAACCGCCCTTGCCAGGGAGCGAATGCGCAGAATAAAACGCTGGCGCTCCGTTACCGAAATGGCACGCCGGGCATCAAGAAGGTTAAAGGCGTGGGAGGCTTTCATCACCATCTCGTAAGCGGGCAGCGGCAGTTTTTGCTCAATCAACAGCTGACTCTCTTTTTCATAGGTATCAAAACTACTGAACAGAAAGTCGGTATTGGCGTGTTCAAAGTTGTAGTGAGACATTTCCACTTCATTTTGATGGAACACATCGCCGTAGGTGATGACGCCACCATCAGGGCTTTTCGTCCACACCAGATCGTAAATACTATCGACGCCCTGTAGGTACATGGCGATACGCTCAAGCCCGTAGGTAATTTCGCCACTCACGGGATAACACTCCAGCCCGCCCACTTGTTGGAAGTAGGTGAATTGCGTCACCTCCATGCCATTGAGCCAGACTTCCCAGCCTAAACCCCAGGCACCGAGGGAGGGTGACTCCCAGTTATCTTCTACAAAGCGAATATCGTGTACGGCGGCGTTAATACCCAAAAAGGCCAGTGACTCTAAATAGAGATCCTGGATATTGCTGGGCGAAGGTTTAAGAATCACCTGAAACTGATAGTAGTGCTGCAAACGATTAGGGTTTTCACCAAAGCGGCCATCGGTGGGACGGCGGCAGGGTTGTACGTAGGCACTGTTCCAGCTCTCTGGGCCAATGGCGCGCAGGAAGGTGGCGGGGTGAAAGGTGCCGGCTCCTACTTCCATATCCAGAGGTTGCAAAATAACGCAGCCGTGTTCAGCCCAATATTGTTGAAGGGCTAAAATCAAACCCTGAAATGTTGATACATCCGGTGCCGGCGTCGTCACAGCGTTACTCCAATAAAAATAAGATGGCGATTATATCGTTAGAGAAAAGTTGATACGATAAAAGGACAGAAATAAACACGCTATTTACACGTATCTTTGTTACTTAAGTGCGATCAAAAGGAAAAATGATGAAATTATTGAAAAAAACACTCAGCACCTGTTTGCTGCCGCTGGTACTCGCAACGAGCGCCCAGGCCGATGATCACTCAGGTAGCGCTGAGGTGAAGGCTATACCCGTTAGTAGCGGTTTGTACATGTTGACCGGTGATGGTGGCAATGTAGGTGTCTCCATCGGTGAAGACGGCACCTTCGCGATTGATGACCAGTACGCGAAAATGGCCACCAAAATCACTGAAGCCATTAAGGACTTATCGGGTGAAGCGCCGAAATTCCTCGTCAATACCCACTGGCATGGCGACCATACGGGTGGCAATGAGCATTTTGGCAAGCAGGGTGCAATTATTGTCGCCCACGAAAGTGTTCGCGATAACCTGAAGATTGCAAAGTCTATTAAGCTGTTTAATATGCACAAGCCACCATCGCCCAAAGAAGCATTGCCGGTGGTGACCTTTAAAAATGAAATGAGTCTGCACCTGAATGGGGATGATATTCGTCTGATTTATGTTGCTGACGCCCACTCCGACGGCGATGTTATTGTACATTTCACTAAAGCCAATGTGATCCATGCCGGGGACACCTTTTTTAATGGCTTCTACCCCTTCATTGATGTTGAGTCCAATGGCAGCATCGCAGGCATGATCGCCGCCTGTAATGTCGTATTGGCGTTGACAGATGAAAAAACAAAAATCATGCCCGGTCACGGTCCTTTGGCGAACAAGGCCGATTTAGTTGCCTTCCGCGATATGTTGGTTAAGGCTGAGGCAAATATACAGGCCTTGATAGATGCGGGTAAAAATGAGGCAGAAATTGTTGCCGCAAAACCAATCGCTGAGTTTGATAAAGAGTGGGGCGATGGATTTATACCGAGTGATATGTGGGTGAAAATTGTCTATAGCGGGATGATTAAGTAAGGGCTTGAACCCAGCCATAAAAAAATCCCGATCTCTCGGGGTTTTTTTATGGCTATTTAAATGATCAATAAGAATTAGTAAGGGTGGACGCTTTTGAGTTGCTAGTGGACCAAGCCAGGTAACCAGGTAACGAGACTTGGCCACAGTGCAAGCAGTAACAGCACCGCGAGTTGTATGCCTATAAAAGGCATTACGCCACGATAAATGTCACGGGTCAGTACTTCTTTTGGGGCCACCCCGCGCAAATAGAACAAGGCAAAACCAAAGGGTGGTGTTAAGAAGGAGGTCTGCAAGTTAACAGCGATCATAATCCCCAGCCAGATGGGATCGACTCCCATGGCCAATAATGCCGGGCCGACAATAGGTACGACAACAAAAGTAATTTCGATAAAGTCGAGGATAAAACCAAGCACGAAAATCGTTAGCATCACCACCAGAGTTGCACCCAGTGCCCCACCGGGAATACTGGCAAACATTGACGTCACTAATTCTTCACCACCAAAGCCACGAAACACCAGTGAAAATATTGCCGCGCCAATTAAAATCATAAACACCATGGCGGTGACTTCAACGGTGCCTTCAAGTACTTGTTGCAGGCGTTGTAATGACAGTTGTCGGCGTGCCAGGGCGAGGACTGAGGCACCAAAAGCACCAACCCCGGCAGCTTCTGTTGGTGTGGCGATGCCACTGAGGATGGAGCCGAGTACAGCGACAATCAACAACAGTGGCGGCGCAAGGCTCAATAATAAAGCGCTAGTGCTGACCTTATCTTGCTCATCACCTGCCGGTGCGTCTTCGGGCCGTAGGCGTGAATACACGTATATATAGGTGCAGTAAGCGCCGACCAGAATTAGCCCGGGAATAACCGCGCCCATAAACAGATCACCAACGGAAACTGTTTTAGGTGCAAATATGCCCATGCTCAATTGAGCCTGCGCGTAGGCGGTGGAGAGAATATCGCCCAGTAGTACGAGTGCGATAGAGGGGGGGATGATCTGCCCGAGGGTGCCGGTGGCGCAAATAGTGCCGGCGGCAAAGGCCGGGTTATAGCCCCGCTTGAGCATGGTGGGCAGAGACATTAAGCCCATGGTCACCACCGTAGCACCGACAATACCGGTGCTGGCCGCTAGCAATGTGCCAACGATAACCACCGAGATACCCAGACCGCCGCGGAGCCGACCAAAGAGCCGCGCCATGTTGTTGAGCAGGTCTTCAGCCAGCCGTGATTTTTCCAGCATGATGCCCATTAAAATAAACAGCGGAATGGCCACCAGAGTTTGATTCACCATGGTGCCGTAGAGTCTATTGGGCAGGGCTTGCAGAAAGGCCATGTCGAAATGCCCGATGGCCGTTCCGAAGGCAGCGAATAGCAGGGCTGTACCTGCTAATGAAAATGCCACCGGGTAGCCAAGCAATATCACCAGACAAACGGCGAGGAACATAAAGAGGGGGAGTAGCTCGATCATGGTGTTATTCGGTCGCTGTTAAAGAGGCATTGGCAGAGGAGCGCAGAGTACGCAAGGACTGTAGAAATTCACTGATGCCCTGCAGTAAAAGCAGGGAGGGCATGATTAATAGCAATGACTTAAGAAGGTAAACCCAGGGCAGGCCGGCAGATTCGGCCGAACGCTCATAAATCGTCCAACTACTGCTAACGTAATTAAAGCTCAGCCAGAAAATAACAGCACAAGTGGGTAGCATGAAAAACAGTGCGCCGAAGGTATCGACCCATGCGCGACGGCGTGGTGAAAAATGTCGATAAAAGATATCGACCCGCACATGGCCACCGCGCTTCAGCGTGAAGGCGGTACCTAGCATAAAAGCAAAAGCATGGAGATAGAGTACCGTCTCTTGTAATGCAATGGAGCCAGAGCCGAAGAAATAGCGGGCGACAACGACAAAGCAGGTGCAGAGCATCATGCCTAGCGTGGCCCAGGCGGTGAGCTTGCCGCAGAATTCAGTGAAGGTATCAATAAGGGTGTTAGCGGGCTTCATGGATTAAACCGGTGATAGGGGTAGTTATTGTTCGGTTGATTGAAATAACGAATTTATGGGCTAGCACTGTCACAAAGCTGTCATATTTTGTACATAGTCTTGTCACCTGCCCTCTTTAGGATGCGCGTACTAGCCACATTATTGGTGGAAACGTCGCAGGAGACAAACATGAAGAAACTAACTACAACAGCATCACACATTAAAGTTGCTGCCATCGGCTGTGGCATTGCCATGACTCTGGCTAGCACGCAGGCTCTTTCAGCATCGCGAGATTATATCAGTATCGTTGGATCATCAACGGTCTATCCTTTCGCAACCGTTGTGGCAGAGCGTTTTGGCAAAACCACACCGAACCCTACACCCAAAATTGAATCAACAGGTTCCGGCGGTGGCATGAAGCTGTTCTGTTCCGGTGTTGGTACGAGCCACCCCGATATTACCAATGCATCGCGCCGCATGAAGAAATCTGAATTTGAAAAATGTCAGAAAGCGGGTGTGACGGATATTGTTGAAGTGCTGATTGGTTTTGATGGCATTGTTCTCGCTAACTCAGTCAAAACAAAGCAAATGAGCCTGACCCGTAAAGATATTTTCCTGGCACTGGCTAAAAATGTTCCCGCGCCAAAAAATATGCAGGACCAGTTCACCACATCACAAACGCTGGTCGCTAACCCTTACAAAACCTGGAAAGATGTGAATCCAGCGCTACCTGATGTGAAAATCGAAGTGCTTGGTCCTCCCCCGACTTCGGGTACCCGAGACGCATTTGCCGAGCTGGCTCTTGAAGGCGGCTGCAAAAAAATCAAGTGGATCAAGGCGATGAAGAAGCAGGACAAGCAAGCCTACAAAGTCCTTTGCCACACCATTCGTGAAGATGGCCACTACGTTGAAGCGGGCGAAAATGACAACCTGATCGTACAAAAGCTAGATGCCAACCCTGACGCCCTCGGCGTATTTGGTTTTAGCTTTCTCGACCAAAATGCTGACAAGGTTCAGGGTTCGTTGATTGAAGGTCAGGTACCCACTTTCGATACGATTGCTGATAAGTCTTACCCCATATCGCGTCCACTGTACTTCTACGTGAAGAAAGCACACGTTGGTGTCGTACCGGGCATTGAAGGTTACCTGTCAGAATTCACCAGTGAAAAAGCCTGGGGTGGCGAAGGTTACCTGGCAGAAAAAGGCATGATTCCACTGAGTGCTGATGTTAGAAAAGCAAGTGGTGCTGATATTAAAGCGCTTAAGCCAATGTCTGGCGAAGGCTTGTAAATATTGTAGTAATAGACGAATAACCCCTTTGGGATTATTCCACCGCGGCCTGGGTTTATCAGGCCGCTATTTTCTGGAGTAAACTAAAGGGCTCCGTTTTTTAGGGGACTGGCTTTTTAATATGCAAACTTCAAACCTGATCATCGCCTTACTGGTAATGTCTGCCCTGGCCTATTATTTTGGCTACCAGCGTTCCCAGAGCTTTGCCCGCCAGCTTGGCGGTGTTCGCAACTTACATTCTTTGCCAACGTATTACGGTATGCGGGTTGCACTCTGGTGTGGCCTGCCCTCTGCATTGTTACTCTTCATCTGCTTGGCGTTTGAAGAAACCATCATTAGCAAAATGTTATTGTCGGGCATGCCTGCTGACCTTCGGCCGAATTCTATCGCCGAATATAATTTATTAATGAATAAAATTGAAAACCTGGCAAGCGGTGCATTGTCGGCAGAAGGTGTAAAGCCAGCGCTGCTTGATGCGGCAGCCGCACTGGGATATTTGCGTGATACCAGCCAGAGCCTACTAACGGGAATTGCCGTACTCGTTGCTGGTGTTGGTGGTCTTTGGGGCTGGTGGAAAATGTCAGCTCAACTACGCGCACGTCAGCAAGTAGAGAAAATATTTAAAGGGTTTTTATTACTCTGTGCCAGTTTGGCTATTTTTACAACATTAGGCATTTTTCTTTCCGTCATCTTTGAGTCGGTACGCTTTTTTCAGCAAGTGCCAATTTCAGAATTTCTCTTTGGCCTGGAGTGGAGCCCACAAACAGCCATACGGGTTGATCAAGTCGGTGGCTCGGGTAGCTTTGGTGCTGTGCCCTTATTCCTTGGCACGATGTTAATTTCATTTATTGCCATGACGGTGGCGGTGCCTGCGGGTTTAATGTCGGCGATCTATTTGGCGGAATATGCAGGCTCGAGAGTGCGTAGCTTTGTTAAACCGACCTTGGAAATACTCGCGGGTGTACCCACGGTGGTTTACGGTTATTTTGCGGCTTTAACCGTTGCCCCGCTGATTCGATCGACCGGCACGGACCTGGGATTGTCTGTCACGTCTGAAAGCGCGTTAGCSGCGGGCTTAGTGATGGGCATTATGATTATTCCCTTTATTTCATCGTTGGCCGATGACGTAATCAATGCGGTGCCACAAACTATGCGCGATGGCTCGCTCGCGCTTGGTGCGACGCATTCAGAGACGATTAAACAAGTCATTATTCCTGCAGCACTACCGGGCATTGTCGGTGGCGTGCTGCTGGCGGTATCACGCGCGATTGGTGAAACCATGATTGTGGTAATGGCGGCAGGCCTGGCGGCCAACCTCACCGTCAACCCTCTGGAGACAGTGACTACCGTAACGGTGCAAATTGTTACGTTGTTGGTTGGGGATCAGGAGTTTGACAGCGCTAAAACATTATCTGCTTTTGCATTAGGTTTAATGTTATTCCTAGTAACGCTGGGATTAAATTTCATCGCTTTACGTGTTGTGAAAAAATATCGAGAACAGTATGAGTAACTCATCAAAAGGCACAACTGAACTGATTCGAAAAACCCTCGCCAAGCGCTATCGCGCCGAGAAACGTTTTCGCCTCTATGGAGTGATTGCGATTCTCTTCGGGGTGTCTTGTGTTGCGACATTATTTGTCGACATTATTGGTAAGGGTCACGGCGCCTTTCGGCAAACCTATATTCAACTACATGTTAATTATGATGCCGACATTCTTGGTGTCAGTGATATTAATGATARCCAGCAGGTTGCATTGGCTGATTTTAGCGGCTTGGTTAAAAAAAGCCTGCGGACGAAATTTACAGATGTTTCTGGCCGTAAAGAAAAGCGCGAACTCTATAAGCTCATTAGTAACAGCGCAGAATATGAGTTGGCTGACCGTTTAAAAGCYAGTCATGAATTATTGGGGCAGTCTGAAAAAATATGGGTGTTGGCTGACGACGATATTGATACGTATTTTAAAAGTCTCAATRATGCAGACGGCCCCTTTGTTGGTCGTACCAGTGAAAAACAACAGCAATGGACTCAGTCACTGATTGATGATGGTAAAATAGAATTACGCTTTAATAGTGACTTTTTCAAAACGGGTGATTCCCGTGAGCCAGAGCAGGCAGGTATTGGTGGTGCGATTGTTGGCTCACTCTTTACGCTATTTATTACTTTAGCTCTTGCYTTTCCTATTGGTGTTGCGGCAGCCATTTATCTCGAAGAATTTGCGCCAAAGAATCGTTGGACAGATTTTATTGAAGTGAATATTAACAATTTGGCTGCTGTCCCCTCGATTATTTTTGGCCTTTTAGGCCTGGCAATTTTTATTAACTTCTTCCATGTGCCTCGGTCTGTTCCGATTATTGGTGGTCTGGTATTAGCGGTAATGACTTTACCGACGATTATTATTTCCAGTCGTGCTGCGATTAAATCAGTGCCACCATCAATTCGTGAAGCGGGTATCGGCATTGGTGCATCGCCGGTACAGGTGGTACTTCACCATGTGCTACCTTTAGCCTTGCCCGGCATGTTAACCGGTACAATTATTGGTATGGCCCAAGCTCTGGGTGAAACAGCACCTTTGTTAATGATTGGCATGGTGGCGTTTATTGTGGATGTGCCTGGCGGTTTTACCGACCCCGCAACGGTATTRCCGGTGCAAATATTCCTTTGGGCGGATAGTCCTGAAAGGGCTTTTGTCGAAAAAACATCGGCCGCTATTATGGTGCTGCTGGCCTTTTTAATTACCATGAATACAGCCGCAGTTGTTTTGCGTAAGCGTCTTGAAAGACGTTGGTAGTAAACCGCCGATACAGTAATTTATTGAATCAAATGAAATGATTGCTTAAAGATGAGCGTTAAAATATGAGTGTTGCAACGATGGATCTAACGGCTGCTGAGTCTAGAGAAGATGACTTTGATATATCACCAGAGCAAAGTGATGTAGAAGAAACGGTGGGCTTTCCCTTTGTCGATGATCCAAAAATACGGGCCCGTAACGCTAGTGTTTTTTATGGTGATAAGCAGGCAATTTTCAATATCGATCTTGATATTGGCAAGCATGAAGTCATTGCCATGATTGGCCCGTCGGGCTGTGGTAAGTCGACCTTTTTACGCACCATTAATCGTATGAACGATACGGTCGATGGTTGTCGAGTGGAGGGCGAGTTTTTACTCGAAGAAGATAATATCTACGGGTCAAAAATGGACGTGGTYGAATTGCGTGCTCGGGTAGGTATGGTGTTTCAAAAGCCAAACCCCTTTCCGAAAAGTATTTTTGACAATGTTGCTTACGGGCCAAAAATTCACGGCCTTGCGGGTAGCCGCGTAGAACTGGATGAAATTGTCGAAAACAGCCTGAAACGAGCAGGCTTGTGGGGCGAGGTAAAGGATCGCTTACAGCAACCCGGCACGGGTTTGTCGGGGGGGCAGCAGCAACGCCTGTGTATTGCCCGCGCGATTGCGATTAGCCCCGAAGTTATTTTGATGGATGAGCCTTGTTCAGCTCTCGATCCTATCGCCACCGCGCGTATCGAAGAGCTGATAGCCGAGCTCGCAGAAAATTATACGATTGTTATTGTTACCCATTCCATGCAGCAGGCAGCGCGGGTCTCTCACCGCACGGCTTATTTCCACTTGGGCAACTTGGTTGAGGTGAATGAAACGGAGAAGGTATTTACCACACCTGAGCACAAACTAACGGAAGCCTATATTACGGGGCGATTTGGTTAATTAGAGGTTCTGGATAACCTCCCCTATTTAAGTCGCGTCAAGTTAATGAGCGGTCAGTTAAGGAATAAGTCATGGATAAGTTAAAACTCGATCAACATATTTCCCAGAAGTTTAATGAAGACCTCGAAAACATTAAAAGCCAGATGCTTGAAATGGGCGGTATGGTTGAAAAGCAATTAGCCGAGGCTATTAAAGCCCTGGAAAATGCCGATAGTTATATTGCCGAGCGAGTGATGCAGGTAGAAGAGCAAATCGATGAGATGGAAGTCACCATCGATGAAAAATGTGTCACATTAATTGCTCGCCGTCAGCCCACCGCGACCGACCTGCGTCTGGTGATGGTGGTGACGCGCTGTATTCGTGATCTTGARCGYATCGGTGACGAAGCGCAGAAGATTGCCAARATGGCAATYAAGTTGGCGGTGGATGGGGCCTCCCCCCGTGGCTATACAGAGATCCGYCATATCTCCAACGATGTACGCAGCATGCTCAACGATGCACTGAATGCTTTTATGCGTTTTGATACCGCTGCMGCCATTGCAACGATGAAAAARGAYAAACAAATYGATGCGGATTAYAAATCGGCATTGCGTGAAATGATGACCTATATGATGGAAGATCCGCGCAGTATTACTCGGGTCATGAATGTACTTTGGGTATTACGAGCGYTGGAGCGGATTGGTGATCACTCTAAAAATATTTGTGAGCACGTGATTTATCTGGTCGAAGGCAAAGATGTTCGCCATGGTCATATGGGCGAGATTGATCAGAATTTTAAGCGCTCKTCTTAATATAGGGTGATTTCAGAATAGCGTAAGGCTTAGAAGTTACACTCTGGACAATTTATCTGGGTCTTGCAATAGTGGGCCATGACTGAATTTAAGAGTTTTTCCCCACAACTGCTGTCATTTCTTGATGAGCTTACGGTCAATAATAATCGCCCTTGGTTTGCTGAAAATAAGCAGCGCTATGAAAATGCCGTACTSKCACCGGCCCTGAGTTTTGTTGAGCACATGGCCAGTAAAATGGACAAGCTCTCGCYCTACTTTGAGGCAATCCCCAAACGCAGTGGCGGTTCAATAATGCGGGTCTATCGAGACACCCGTTTCGGCAACGATAAAACCCCCTATAAAACCAACCTGGGTATTCAGCTTCGTCATCGGCGCGGAAAAGATATTCATGCACCGGGTTATTACCTGCACGTACAGCGCGGTGAGGTTTTTCTGGGTGTCGGTTGCTGGCGTCCCGATTCTGCTTCCCTGGCAAAAATTCGTCASCGCATTGATGAAAAACCCGAAGCCTGGCAGGCAATACTGAGCGGTCGCTCATTTAAGCGGCAGTTTGAATGGGGCGGCGATACACTAAAGCGGCCGCCGCGTGGTTACAGCGCCGACCATCCTTTCATTAGCAGCCTGAAACGAAAAGACTTTATTGTGATTAAGCCGCTGAGTGACAGTGCGATAGAAGATGAGAGCTTTGCCAAACTGGCCTTGAGGTCATTTCGTAGCGCTGAGCCATTGATGCGGTTTTTGTGTGAGGCTTTGGAGGTCGGTTTTTAGCTTTCGCTGACGTGTGGAAAGAATGTCAATCAATTGACTCATTGTGAGAGGTGTGGTCTCATTGCGCGCGGCTTACGCGTGCTTTAATAGTGCCGTAAACACTGCTTTTTTTATGGTTAAAAAGTTTTTGTAAATAATTCTTTGTTAAGAGTATTGGGCTCGCGTTTCGCGGCTCATTCATAGACGTAAATTCTCTACCAGCTTGAGGAAAGAGCATGTCTGATAATTCACTCGATTTTAGAGATAAAGCCGCCATTGTCGGCATCGGTGAAACTGAATATACGCGGGGGGCATTGCGGCCCTCGGCTGAAATGATACTGGAGTCGACGCGCATTGCGATTGCCGATGCCGGTCTTAAAAACACTGATATAGATGGCATTATTCTACCGCCGGTAATGATTACCGCTGAAGAAATTGCCGCCAACCTGGGTATTGAAGACCTGCGCTACAGCGCCTCTATTAACATGGGCGGTGCCAGTCCGGTGACGGCCCTGCAAACGGCCGCCATGGCGATTGCTGCCGGTGTTGCCAATAACATTGTGGTTACCGTTGGCTGGAATGGCTCCTCGGCCCTGCGACCCAAGCCTAATGCCAAGTTCCCTGAATTGATTTCTATTCCTGCACTTGAGCGCACCCTGCAAAATTACTACTTCCCCTACGGTAGTGCCTCGCCGGTGCAAATGTACGCCTGGATCGCCATGCGCCATATGCAGACCTACGGCATTAGCCATGAAGCGATGGGTGCGGTAGCTCTAGCCTGTCGTCGCCATGCGCAGTTTAATGACAAGGCGATAACGCGAGGGCAAGAGCTGGATATGGAAGGTTATTTGAACTCACGCTGGATTTCAGAGCCCTTCCGTTTGTTTGATTGCTGTCTTGAAACGGACGGCGCCTGTACCGTTATCGTCAGTCGCGCTGACCAGGCGAAAGACCTGCGCCACAAGCCTGCCTACATTATGGCGGCGGCGGAAGGTCATCCTTATCCCGCTGATGACATCGCTAACCGGCCCGATATGTTCCATATTGGCYTGGCCAACTCTGCACCAAAGGCCTTTGCCATGGCGGGATTGAAGCCTACCGATATGGACTTTCTGCAAATTTATGACTGCTTTACCTACGTTGTGCTACTGCAGCTTGAGGCCCTGGGCTTYTGTGAGCAGGGTGGAGTGGGTGAGTTCGTTAAAGATGGCACCCTGGAAATCGACGGCAAATTCCCTATGAATACCCACGGTGGTTTGCACTCTCAGGCTCACGTCTGGGGGCTGAACCATGTGGTCGAGGCRACSCGYCAGCTGCGCGGTGACGGYGGYGARATGCAAGTGAAGGATGCGGAGCTCGGYCTGGTGACAGGYTGGGGTGATTTTGGTGATGGCAGCCTGGTGATACTGAGGAATTAAGAMGATGACCGATACACAGTTCATTCCAAACCCGGCACCTAAGCCGACCAACTATCTCGACGAGCAGTTCTGGGAGAATTGCGCCAATAAAATCCTTAGCTTTCAGTGCTGTCAYGACTGCGAAACCTGGCGGCACATCCCTCGTTTTATGTGYGCTAAATGTGGCTCACCTAACTGGGGCTGGCGTGAATCTCATGGTCGCGGCACCATCTATACGTGGACGGTTTGTCAYATGCCCATGTCGCCCCACTTTGAGAAAGACTTCCCCTACGCGGTACTCGTCGTGGATATGGAAGAAGGTGTGCGTATTACGGCTGGCCTTCGTGGTCTTGATTATCGTGAGTTAAAAATTGGCCTGCCCGTTGAAGTGGTTTTTGAGCCTCTTGAAGAGGGAGGCTTTCTGCCTTTCTTCCGCCCGAGGCAAGACACTTAGTCTTTACTGAAACCCGTACAGTAAAAGGCCGAGCTATTTAAGCTCGGCCTTTTTTGTGTCGTCTGTTAAACCCACTTTAACCCARGGCTTTCCATACCACTGCGGTCGACTACGGGCGCGCTTAGTGCCCGGTGCTAGTTTCGCCGAGCCGGGTTTACGCTCAAAGGAACCCATCAAACCGATGCTGTTGTCGTATTCGCGCAGTACGACAAGACCTCTTTGCCGAGTAGCTCAACACAGCGTAGGTGATCCTTATCGCTGCAAACACCCTGTACATTGAAGGCGGTGAGTAAGCCGGGGCGCATAATGGTTTTAAGTTTGGGGATCACCTGCCCGGGGGTGTCACCTACTTAGTGTCAGTGATAGCAGGCTGTGCGGCAATCACCAGGGCTCGATAGCGGCTCAGGGCGGTTTCATCGGCTATGGGGCCGATGCGGGTGGTGACGGTCTTTTGTGTATTGTCTGAAATCGAACCAATAGAGATCTGCGYTGAGGAACCCGTAACGTAGGGACTCTTCATTTCCGTCACTTGCACAACAACGTCCGTAGCGGGAATATTACTTTTGTTGTAGACCGAGAGCAGCAAATAGCCTTCGCTACTTAAAGTCAGTCGATTGAGAATATAGCGATTGGGGGCCTGGCTCATTTCAATAAAAGCGAGCTTATCCTGAGCCTGTTGGCCGATCTCTCCTTTAGCTTGGGCGGCTTCGCGATAATAAGTAATGGCGATCTTTTCGTCACCACTATCATTGGCAATGTTACCCAGGTAAAGGCTGGCTACTGGTGTTGGCAGCAAAAGTTGGCTTTTGTCGAAATCTTTACCCGCCGTCGTCTTCTGCCCCTGCTTAAAACGCAACACGCCTCGGGCCAGATAATGACTGAAATAGTCGGGGTTTTTAGCGATGGCGGTAGAGTAGGCTTTGTCGGCAYTCGCAGGCTTATCGAGCATCGTCCAGGCATGGCCGCGCAGCTCCCAAAACTGCCCTTCCCGGCTTTGTAATTTGACGGCTTTATCAAGATAGCTCAGGGCCTTTTGCGGTTTTTTATCCGTCAGAGCCTTCATCGCTTCAGTCTGTGCTGTATAGGCCGGCTGGTCTTTACGCAGGCGGGCCATTTTTTTCTGGTACAGGGTYCGATTGGTTATGCCCCCAGCAGGGTAAGTCTTCACTTTCTCCCTGTTAGCGTTAACACGGGCTTGTGATGGAGGATGGCTGGCAAACAGGCCGGTGAAAAAATCACTTTGGCGGCTCTTCGAGAGTGCGACAAAGGTTTCCTGTAAGCGGACAGCGCCACGGGGGTCGTAGCCCGCACGCACCATATATTCCATACCGTAGGCATCGGACTCTAGCTCGGCATCTCGGCCATAGCGCGCCATCCACGCGGTGCTACCGAATTGAGCCGCCATACCGCCGAGTTCGCCATAACCTTTACTTTGTGCGGCGGCCCCTAGTGCTTGTGCGCCAATGTTGACCAGTGTGCCCCGCGTCATTTTTGCCGCGCTGTGGCGTGCGGCGGCATGGACGATTTCGTGGGATAGCACGGCGGCAAGTTCCGACTCATCCTGCAAGTGCATTAACAGGCCCCGGTTAATGGCTATTTTGCCGCCGGGCAGCGCCCAGGCGTTGGGAACTGAGTTATTTAGCACGACAAACTCATAGGGCAGTTTGGGGCGGTCACTTACTGCGGCGAGTTTTTTGCCGATGCTGGCAACGTAGCGCTGTATCTCGGTGTCAATGTAGTAACGCCCGCCCTGGGCTTGTTGAGAAGGCAAATACTGCTGGCGGCCAATGGCGACTTCCTGCTCGGCAGAGACCAGTGAAATCTGGTGTTCGCCGGTGACCGGGTTAACCGTGCAAGCCGTTACCAGTAGCAGGATTGCGGCGAGACTAATGAGTAATTGTTTGCGGCGCACAGGGTCTTCCTTTTAAAGGGGCAGGGTTCGAAGTGATAGGCTTATAATGACATTAATGACTAAAAATAGTTTAAGGATACCGCGATGTTAATGGTGATTTCCCCCGCTAAAACACTGGATTTTRAAACACAGGCAACAACGAGTGAGCACACGATGCCCGGTTTTCTCGGCGACTCKGCCGAGCTTATCGAGCGATTACGCGCGATGTCGCCCCATGAGGTTTCAGCTTTAATGAAAATAAGCGATAAGCTGGGCGACCTCAATTTTGATCGCTATCTGAACTGGAATAAAAAATTCACGCCAAAGAATGCCAAGCAAGCACTACTGGCTTTTAAGGGCGATGTGTATACCGGGCTGGATGCACCGTCGATGTCGGTGGCTGACTTGCAATGGGCTCAGGATCATCTGCGTATTCTCTCTGGCCTCTACGGCTTATTGCGCCCGCTAGATTTGATGCAAGCCTACCGGCTGGAAATGGGCACCAAATTGACCAATGGCCGGGGCAAAGACCTCTATCAATTCTGGGGCAGTAAAATTACCGATGCGTTGAATCAACACCAGTCGGATGAAAGCCTGCCAGTGCTGGTTAACCTGGCCTCCAATGAATACTTCAAATCGGTGCAGAGCAAACAGCTTGCGGCGGAAATTATCACCCCGGTATTTAAGGACTGGAAAGGCGATAAGTATAAAATTATCAGTTTCTACGCGAAAAAAGCGCGGGGCCTGATGGTCTCCTACATTATTCGTAAACGCCTGACCGACGTCGAGCAAATCAAGAATTTTGATAGCGAGGGCTATGTCTACAACCCGGCCATGTCTTCAGCGCGAGAGTGGGTGTTTACCCGCGAAGCAGCGGCGAGTTAAACCCACTTTTGGAGTTAGGTGATGTCTGAAAAACCCTTTTCCCAGGCTTGCGACAATAATCAGCAGGCTATTTTTGTCATTCTTGAAAGAGTCTTTGCCCAGGCTCAGCAGGTATTGGAAATTGGCAGTGGTACTGGCCAGCATGCCAGCTACTTTGCGCCGCGCTTGCCGCAACTGATTTGGCAGACCAGTGATCAGGCGGAATATCATGAGGGAATCAATGCCTGGCTAGACGATTCAGCGGCAGAGAATCTACGCCGTCCCCTTGTGTTAAACGTCGATATGCCCCAGTGGCCGATTGATAAAGTGGATGCTGTTTTTACGGCTAACACCTGCCACATTATGAGCTGGGCCAGCGTCGAAAATATGTTCCGTCAACTAGCTGATGTACTCGCCGTCGATGGCACGCTAGCGATTTACGGCCCTTTTAATTATGACGGGCAGTTTACTTCGCCGAGTAATGCCAATTTTGACCAGTGGTTAAAACAGCGCGGCGCACTGCAGGGCATTAGAGATTTTGAAGCGGTGGCTAAACTGGCGAGCGAAGCAGGTATGAGCTTGCTGGAAGACAACGCCATGCCCGCCAATAATCGCTTATTAGTGTGGCGAAAGACTTAGCTTGATAAAGACGCTAGCACGTCTTCTTTGTAAGGCAAACCAGACCGGGCCTGCTCAATATAGCGTTTGATTTCCGGCGTTTCTCTATCGAGAAACTTATCGATAGCTGAAGCAAAACCGGGATGGCGAATCCAGTGTAGTGAATGGGTCTCCATCGGCTCAAAGCCCCGTACAATTTTGTGCTCGCCCTGGGCTCCGGCATCGAAGCGTTGCAAGCCCTGCGCAATGGCATATTCAATGCCCTGATAATAGCAAAGCTCAAAATGCAGATAGTCGTATTCAGCGGCACAACCCCAGTAGCGGCCATACAGCGTGTCGCCGCCGTGAAAATATAGGGCACAGGCGATGGGCTGCCCGTCTTTGCGGGCCACCGCCATGGCAATATTATCAGGCATGGACTCACCCAGTTGCAGGAAAAAGCTGGGGCTTAAATAGCCGTTATTGCCACTGCGTTTGCGATAGGTGGATTGGTAGAGTTGATAGAAAAACTGCCACAGCGCGGTGTCGATAGCACTACCCGGCAACACCTCTATGTCGAGGCCTTGCTCGCCAACACGGCGGCGCTCACGTTTCACCATTTTGCGCTTGCGCGAGGCAAAGGTAGAGAGGAAGTGCTCGAAGCTTTCATAACCACGATTCAGCCAGTGGTACTGCACCCCGGTGCGTAGCATCAGGTCGGGGTGCTTGAAGCCGTCCAGGGTTTCGGCATCGGGAAAGAGTAAATGCCAGCTGTGGGCCTGTTTCTCATCGGCGAGTTCTCGCGCCTGTTGAAACAGACCTTGGCAGGCATGCTGGCGGTCAGCCTCACCGTTGAAAATAACCCGTGGCCCGGTGGCGGGCGAAAAGGGGATAGCCGATACCAGCTTGGGGTAGTAGTCGAGGCCATTGCGCTGATAGGCRTCRGCCCAGGCCCAGTCAAACACATACTCTCCCCAAGAGTGAGTCTTCACATAGGTGGGCATAAAGGCGCTGTTACCAGCGGCGTCACTCTGTTCGAGATGGGCCGGYAGCCAGCCGGTATTRGTRCCAACGCTGCCRCTGTTTTCAAGRCTGGTGAGAAAGGCKGTGCTTAGRAAGGGGTAGTCGCTCATGGCGGGCAAGATAGCTTGATCTTTAGTGCGTAGCAAATCGACAGGTAAACGTCGCGCCTTTACCGAGGGTACTTGCTATCGTTAGCTCGCCGTTATGGCGCAGCAGCACGTGCTTAACGATGGCCAGTCCCAAACCGGTGCCGCCAGATTGTGTTGCCCGGCTACTGTCGGCGCGGTAAAAACGCTCCGTGAGTCGGGGGATATGCAGAGGGTCAATACCCAGGCCATTGTCGCTAATACTGACCTTAAGGGCTTCGGCATCGCGTGCAATGTTGATGGCAATATCACAGCCCTGGGGGTTGTGCTTAACGGCGTTGTAGACCAGATTTGAGAGCGCGCTATGCAGTTCTTTGGCATCGCCGTCGAGCAAGGGTTGATCGCAAGAACTGAAGGTAATGTTGTGCTTGTTACCGCTCAAAGCCTGAGCACTGTCGATAATGGGACTAAATAGCGGGTCGAGATCGACCGGTATTGTTTGCGGCAGAGTGGTGGTCTCGAGGCGCGACAACATCACCAGATCTTCGGCGAGCAGATTCATTCGCTCAGTTTGCTGGCCCATTTGTTTGAGTGCTTTCGGCCAGGCGGGTGGCAGGTTTTCCATATCCTGGTCTTGCAGTGTTTCGATATAGCCAGTGAGTACGGTCAAAGGGGTGCGCAGTTCGTGGGAAATATTACCGACAAACTCTTTGCGCATTTCTTCTAATTGCCGCAGCCGGGTGATATCCATAATCACCAGGGCAATCTCATTGTTCCCGAAAATACGTGGTGAAAACTGCAGTAGGCGTTGGGGGTTGTTGGGTACCGGTAGTTCCAGGGGCAGATCAAATTCGCCGCTCTGGATAAATTGTACAAAGGCGGGGGTGCGCAGCAGGTTGGTGATGGGCTGATGTAAATCTTCACTCCGCAGGCCCAGCAAGCGAGCGGCGGCAGGGTTCCACCAGTCGACGCTACGTTCTGCATCGAGAAGAATGAGCCCTTCATCGAGGGCGCTGGTTATTTTTTTGATGCGTTTAACCACGGCGCGCAGATCATCTCGGGCGCGAGTATTACGCTTTTGTAGACGATAGAGTTGATCAGAAATATCGCCCCACACCCCAGTGGATTCAGGGGGAATACCTTGCCCGCCGCCGTTGAGCCAGTCATAGAGACGGAGGACTTTAAGCAGGGTCCAGGCCATGTACAGGCCGCCACCCAGCAGGAGGGTCAGGGCGATATGGCCATTAAAAAAACCGGCAATACCCAGTGCCAGGGCAAGCATAATAATGCGCTGTAATTCGACGCGTAACCCTCGTTGCACCTATTAATTCCCCCTACTATTTTGCCGTTTAAATTTAGTCGGCGACTAACTTTTGTGAAAAGCGATAGCCCGCGCCGCGTACGGTTTGAATAAAGCGCTCATGGCCATCAATGCTCAGGGCCTTACGCAGGCGGCGAATATGCACGTCTACGGTGCGTTCGTCCATATAAACATTGCCGCCCCAGACGTGGTCGAGAATTTGATCGCGAGAATAGACTCTATCCTGATGACTGAGAAAAAAGCTTAGCAGGCGAAACTCGGTGGGCCCCATTGATAGGGCTTTATCGTGGATACTGACGTGGTGGCTAATCGGGTCAAATAGCAGACCATCGAGCTGAATGGGCTCTTCCTGATTGACCGCTTTTTGTCGGCGCAGGGCACTTTTGATGCGCGCAATCAGTTCGCGGGGTGAAAAGGGTTTGCTCATGTAGTCATCGGCCCCGGAGTTAAGGCCCTGAATCATATTGTCCTCTTCCGCCTTGGCGGTGAGCATAATCACCGGTAGTTTGGCGGTCAGCTCATCGCGTCGCAAGCGTCGCAATAGCTCGAGGCCACTGGTCTCGGGCATCATCCAGTCGAGCAATACCAGATCGGGTTTTTCATCAATAATCAGGGCGTGAGCGTCCCGTGCGTTTTCGGCTTGCAGGCAGCGATAGCCCGCGACTTCCAGTGCTACGGTGACCATATCCCTGATCGCGCTTTCATCGTCAACAATCAAAACGGTAGATTCTGCCATGTCTGCTTACCTTTACTGAGTCGTCCTTATTAGATGACGACAGCGTGACAATTATATGACATTAGTGGTGATTTCTTATCTTCTCAGATTAAAAACGGTCGGCAACGATGGCGATGAAAAGCACCAATCCGACCCACTGATTATTGCGGAAGGCTTTAAAGCAGGCATCTGGCTGGCGATGACGAGCGATAATTTGCTGAAAAACAAACAACAATCCGACGATTAATACGCCGATAAAATAGATCGCGCCCAGTTTAAAAGCATCGCCGGTGACGACCAGGCCGAGCAGGGTAAGCGCCTGCAGCACGCCGATTAAAAATAGGTCGAGGTCGCCAAACAAAATAGCGGTCGATTTAATGCCTATCTTTAAATCATCTTCGCGATCGACCATGGCGTAAANGGTATCGAAGGCCACTGTCCACAACACGACGACGAAATAGAGCACCCAAATCTCTTTCACCAGCGTACCGGTCTGCGCAGCGTAGGCCATGGGGATGCTCCAGGCCCAGGCCGCGCCGAGCACCACTTGCGGCAAATTGCTATAGCGTTTCACAAAGGGATAAATAGTGGCGATGGCTACGCCGCCGAAGGACAGGGCGATGGTCAGTCGATTGGTCATTAGCACCAGAAAGAAGGCACTTAAACACAGGGCGCCAAAAAGGATGAGGGCTTCCTGCGGGTTAATACGGCCATCGACAATGGGCCGGTTGCGAGTGCGGGCCACAGCGCCATCTACCTTGCGGTCGGCATAGTCATTAATCACACAGCCGGCGGCGCGCATCACAATCACGCCGAGCACGAAAATAATCAGTACCGAGATAGAGGGAAAGCCGTCCGCCGCAATCCACAGWGCCCACAGCGTGGGCCAAAGCAACAGTAGTGTGCCGACCGGCTTGTTGAATCGCATCAGCTCGAGAAAAGCGCGGGTTCTAGGTGACGGGTTGAACATAGTTAATGAWGGCCTGAAAGGTCGTTGGGGGCTGAGTTGGCGGGGGTGAAGGTTGGTAGAAAGATCTCACTCACCAATAAGGGTTTATCGGCGACATAAAATACCGAGCGCCGGCCCCATAGCGGTGTGTCAAAGATACCAAGTTCTACCGGTAAAGCCACCTTCGCTGGCTGCACGCGGGCAAGTTCGAGTTTACTGCGCCGCATGGAGGGGTCGGCAAACAGTATCGCACCAAGGGGGCGCTCATCGAGATTGCGCAGTCTGGCCAATCTGCCCGTCAAACTACTTAAGGGCAGCACACTGCGAGCGTAAACCCAGGGTTGGTCTTTGCCATAAAGAATGACTTCTCGTATCACTGCGAGATGCGAATTGGCAATGCCAAGTACTTTTGCTTCCGAGCGCCGGGGTTTAGCGATGCCCTGAGACAATATACGTACCCGGAACTGCCCTCCGCTGGCGGCGACCAAACGWTGGGTGAGCGAGCCCCGATCGAGCAACCAGTGTCGCCAGTGCGAGGGTACGACATAGGCAGGCAAGCGCCGATAGCTTTGCCAATGGGCTTCGGGGTGCTTTGAAAGAGCTTGTGTGCTGGGGTTGAGGTGCGTCATTTATTAGAAACTGTAAGACAGGCTCAGCGAGCCGTATTTGTGATGATGGGGTTGTTGCTTAAATTCCCGGGTGCGAAACACCTGGGCGTAGGACACTTTCCAGCGGCCAGTAATAAAGCTTAAGCCTAAAGAGAAATCGGCGACGGCACTTTCTTTGTCGACACTGTGACTATCGCGAAAGGTATTGCCATCGAGGAAAATGTCTCGCGCCACCAGCCGGCCATCCATTGAGAAAAAGGCGTGCAGGCTGTGAAAAAGGCCATTGGGTGACAGGCGACGATAATCGTGCCGCCCGGGGGTGCTGTTGTCACCACCGGTACGCACCGCCGAGGTGCCGAAATCATCGGGCAATTGCCAGCCAATGCGGTACTCGCCGCCGACATTAATAGAGGTCGCGACATTGCCAAGACTGACACCGCCGTGAGCAATAAAATCGTGGCTTATAGTACCGATAACATGCCCTCTGAAAACTTTCTCTTTGTGTTCGTAAATTAACTGCAGGCCGAGTTCGTTACGCAGTTGGTTATCCCAGCCATTGTACTTTTCAAAGCCGCGCAGGTCGTGAATAAAATCCTGTGTCTCATGGGCGAAAGCATCAGGGCCAACAATGCCAATATTGAGTTCAACAATATCCAGCTGCTCATCGCTGCGGGTGTGGTAGGCAATGCCGCCGTAAAGATAGCCTGCATAGGGGCGCTCATTCTCAACTACATCGTAACGCTCGGTCGACGAAGGCGTGTACATCAGCTGCCCAAGGCTCAGCACCACATTGTGTTCGAGATCGGCATTGATACGGTTAAAAAAGCGTAATTTCTGGTTTAGCGCCTGCAACCAATGGGGGTACAACGGTTCGTCGGCCAACGTATTTGTATCGGGAGACACCCACGAAAATCGCAGGCCGTTAGTGTAATTTTGATCCGTTTCACCAAACAGATCATTTTCGAAATAGACATTAAATGTCCAGGGCACGGGCTGGTCGTGACGGCCTTCAACGTGTGCTTGAACAATGCGGGGTGCCAGACAAACAAGCAAAATGAATAAGCTAACAAAGCGAGGCATTGGGCAGTCCGAAAGGGGGGCAGTAATTATGGGGGCAGAAGCCAGAGAAGGACACCGTTGTAAAACAGCGTAGGCTAAGCGAGCCGCGCAACGGTGTAGTACCATCGGGGCAGCGTTAACCTGGCTTTTACAGCCAGAGGTTGCCCCAATAATTCAACGGCGCATAGCGGATGATCTCGCTATAGAGCCCTAATAACACGCCTTAAAGCGAATACACAGGAGAGAACAATGACCGCAACAAAAAGCGACTACAAAACACTGCTCATCGAACATAAGGATGGTGCTGACTGGCTAACCCTCAACCGCCCCGATGCCTTCAATGCTATCGATCAGGTAATGACAGACGAATTACTCGACTACTTTGGCAAGCTCTATTTCGACCATGCCGTACGTGTTGTCGTGCTACGTGGCGCGGGCAAACACTTTTGCTCAGGTCTTGACCTTAACGACGCCGGTCACTTCGGTGCCAGCAATCCCGCCGACCTGCGTGGCCAACGCCTGATTTCAGAAATCATTATGCGTATGCGTCGTTGCCCCCAACCTATCGTCACACTAATGCAAGGTGCTGCTACCGGTGGTGGCTTCGCTTTAGCCCTTGCCAGCGATATTCGTTATGCATCCGACAATGCCCGCATGAATGTCGCCATGGCAAAAATCGGCCTCACCGGTTGTGACATYGGKATYAGCTACTTTCTRCCSCGYTCAGTYGGCACCTCYAACGCCGCTGAAATGATGATGAGTGGYCGCTTTGTTAAYGCCAAAAAAGCCCTGCGCATTGGCCTGGTTTCAGAAGTGRTTGAATCCGAAGACCTCGAAGCCGCCGGCCAGGGTCTCGTCGCGGAAATGCTCGCCATGTCACCCATGGGCCTGCGCCTAACCAAAGAAGGTCTCAATATCTCCCAGGATGCCGGCAACCTCGACGCCGTGATCGCCATGGAAGATCGCGGCCAGGTACTGTGTATTTCGCCCTACATGGAAGAGGGTGGTAAGGCCTTTATGGAGAAGCGCCCAGCGGTTTATAACGACGACTAGATTTTTAAATTACTCATTGGAATTAAATAACCAAGCAGAATYTGCTTGGTTATTTAATTCCTGACTCTGTTAGGTTGATGGTTGGTATTCTAAAGGTAATCATCATTAATAAATGAAACTTAAAGATGAATGGAATCAACTCATAAAGAGTGTTGATGAAATAAAATTAGAACATGTAGGAATAGAGTTTTCTGATAAATTATTAGAACTTCTTGTTGAAGGAGAGGATCATCGTTTCTGGTTTCATTATGGAGTTGACCCAATTGGTCTAATGAGAGCATTTTGGAAAACCGCATTTTGTAATCGTAGAGAAGGTGGCTCTACAATTGCGATGCAATTAGTTAGAACAATTACGAAGCGATATGAAATAAGCACACAGCGTAAACTTAAAGAAATTTATTTTGCCACTCGATTAACCTTAACTCTTGAAAGAAGAGAAATATTAAAGCTCTATTTAAATATTGCTTATTTTGGCTGGAACATGCATGGAATAAGACAARCTTGCAAAGTTTTAAAGTTAGATAAACGTGCGCTATCTAATTATGAAGCCGCTTCGATAGTTGCTAGGTTAAAATACCCCGAGCCTAGATTTAATAAAATTAAGAAGCTCAAAGCTATTGATTTAAGAGCTAGGCATATAATTAATAAATTCAACTCTAAAGAGCATTATGGAACCGTTTAAAGTATCAAGCCATCTAAGGGGTTTACTATCTCCCTACCCAGAAGCAAAATTAATTTCGGATGTTGCAAAGCATGGCGGAGAGCCTGCCAGACAGGCTATTGCAAGGCTGTGGTTGTCAGAGGGCATTCCATTTGCATTTAAAGATTGTCCCGGAATATATGAATCTATTCGTTCATGGGTTGGTTCTAGGCTTAATATTGATCCAAAAGAGTTAAATGTCACAGGAAGTGCAAGGTTRGGGCAATCATTAGCGCCCCGTAAAATGGGCAAACCATTTGGAAATGGATCTGATTTGGATATCTTTATYATCTCTAATGAGCTGTTTGATCTATTAAAAAATGACTTTAATGAATGGTCTTATAATTTTGAAAGAGGGGTTATTAGCGCTTCTAATGATATAGAAAGTAGATTTTGGAAAGAGAATTTGCACAGAGGCCCCAGGAATATTGCAAGAGGCTTTATAGATTCAAATATAGTTCCAAATCATGATAAATATCGTTGCGTAAGAAACATTGCTCAAACAATGTACCTTCTTAAAGAAAAGCTAGATATTACACCTGGCGCGCCGAAATTCAGTCATGCATCGGTAAGGTGTTACAAATCATGGTCGGGTTACGTGCAGCAAATATCCTTAGGCTTGCAGTAATCGAATACGAAAAGGSCTATTGCCATGTTATGAATCCCTGAGTTCAGCATCGTTACAGAGAACGCCAGAACATACTTCATGGCCCTACCTATTCAAGAATAGGTAGGGCTGAACCTCTCCAGTATAACGGACACTTTAAATTAGCGACAATATTTCCAAAGGTGTATCCTATAATGAGCCGCAAAATAAAGCCCCTGTAAAAACCAACAAAGTGAACTGACAACAATAAAACAAGAGAATAACTACCTCAAAGAGGAGGTTGAGATTCTAAAAGAGGCCGCAGAATACTTTGCCAAGTATTCGGTTAATAAGTTAACCAAGGCGTATAAATTAACCGAAGAACTGTCACTAAAATAGCTATGCAGTTACGTGCCTAACCCTGGCGGTTGGTGCCTAAGATTGGTTGTTAAATATAGGGGGATCAGATTATGGTGGCTGAATTTTTAGTAATTAACAATAAGCTGCTGGTTTTCGAATTGCGCGCAATGGGGCAGTGGCGGAGAGGTGATAATGAGGGAGTTTCCAGCTTTGTTTTTAGCCATGGCTTTGGCATCTGTCATGGCTTTGTTAATAGCGTCACTTGTCTGAGGAATATCTTTTTCTGTTAGTTTAACACTGCCGATGGAGAGGCTGATAAGTGGGAAGCAGCGAGCCTGATTGTCACGTCCATTGGCGATGACGCAATTATTTTGGCGGTCTTCAACACTGTAGCGAAGAGGGATTTCTGCAGCAAACTCGGCAAGTATGGTGCTGCAAATCTGTTCCCAGTCTTTACTGCTAAAAAAGAGGATGAAATCGTCACCGCCAATATGGCCAATAAAGTCGCTTTTTTTACAAACATTTCGACGCAGTATTTCAGCAAACATTAATATGACTTCATCGCCTTTCGCGTAGCCATAGCTGTCGTTATAGGGTTTGAATTGGTCAAGATCACAATAGGCCGCGACAAAAGGTTGTTGGCTATTCAGGCGCCGCTGTAACTCGTACATGATGGGTACATTGCCCGGCAGTATGGTGAGTGGATTGGCATAACGGGCCATTTCGATTTGTTGCTGAGTAATGGCCTGGAGTAAGTCCAGCAGTGTGCCCATACCTTTGTAGCAGCCTTTTTCGACGAGTATAAACTCATCAACGTACACGTCGAGTGCTTTAGTTAAGCGCTTGCTTATGATTTCAAGTGGCGTATTACTTTCAAAGCAAAGATAGTTTTTTTCAATAAACTGATAAACAGGTTTTTTACCGTAAATTTCAAGGCCAAAGCGATGAGCATATAGGTCCATTAATTTATTGCGTAGTAAGAGCCCAGCAGGTTGTTCATTAAAAACAACGGCAATGGTATTTAATGTGGGTGTGCGYATAAAWAKTTCKRCTGCTTCAYTWACRCTRCARGTRCTYTCTATRCAAGGTTTTGGTTTGAGTAAACTTGCCGCTGTGTTTTTTCTGGCAACCACAGCGCGTTCTTTTTGTGTGCGAAATAATGTAGGTTCAAGTTTGGTTTCAGGCTCAGAGTCTGGTCTGGCAAAGTAATAACCCTGAGAAAAACCGGCACCGAGTTTGCGTATGACGCGGTATTCTTCTTTTGTTTCAACGCCTTCTGCGATGACATGGCAGCCGAGGGTTCGACTAATTTCCATAATTGAGTTGATAAACTGTCGTTTGACTTTGTCTTTGTCGACACCGCTGATGAAATGGCGATCAATTTTGACAAAATCGGGTTTCATTTCTGACCACAGTTTTAGCCCAGAGTAACCAGCACCCAGATCATCAATCGCGATAAGGAAGCCTTCTTTGCGGTAATGTTCGATAGCGTTGCGGATCAAATGGTATTCATCAATGGGCTGGGTTTCGGTAATTTCAATAACGACGCGGTTTGGATCAAGCCCAAAGGTAGCTAAAAACTGGGTGGTGAGACCGGTCTTGAAATTGGGTGACATCAGCACGGAAGGGTTAATGTTGAGAAACAGGCGGCCCGGTAATTTCAATTGTGCAAATTGTTTAATGAGTGTTCTTCGACATAAATGGTCGAGTTCATTGAGACGGCCGAAGCGTTCCGCTGCGGCAAATAGGTTTACCGGTGCATGCAAAGGAGAATCTGACGGCCCTCGAATTAGACCTTCGTAGCCGTAGATGTCTTGCTTGTTCAAAGAGACGATGGGTTGAAACAACGGTAGTAGTTTGCCTAGATCAATAATGTCGTCAAGTTGTGTTTGCAGTGTATTCGCTGAGTTGGATAATGTTGACATAGGGGCTGTAGATTCAATCTGATGAAAGCGTTGGCACAGGTTATGTCGAAAAGATGGCAGAAATATGTCATCGACAAAGGACTCAGAAAATAATGAGAGTCATGGCTCAGTAAGAGAAAACAATGACAGAAATTGATAATCAATAACAAACAAAGGGACAAGTATCAGAAGAAGATATGGGGGCAGACTCGAATTAGAATCTGTCAATTTCTTTGCGCCACTCCTATATTGTTAATAAGGTAATTAGCAGTGCGTGTTTTTACTCTTGCTCGTCCATCACAACCATTTGGCTGCGGCAGGGTCTTAAGCCGGTAGGATTGTTGTAAAATCACGCCATAACCCTAGCTAAAAGCATTAATATGCAGCCCCAAACAGAACCCTTTATCGTCCCCCTGTGTACGGAACAGATAGACATTGTCTATCAAGACGAGCATTTACTGTTGATCAACAAGCCCAGTGCTTTACTGAGCTTGTCGGGGAAACATCCCCTCAATAAAGATTCTGTCCACTGGCGTTTGGTGCAGGATTTTCCCACGGCGACACTGGCTCACCGACTTGACTTTGGTACCTCTGGTTTGATGATTGTCGCTTTGAATAAAGCGGTAAATGGCCATCTGACGCGGCAGTTTCAAGAGCGCAGTGTGGCCAAGCGTTATATGGCCCTCTTGCACGGCCACCTCGCCGAGGAGAGTGGCGAGATTGACTTCCCCATCGCCAAAAACCGTAGCCAGTTCCCGTTGCAGAAAATTTGCTATGCCACTGGCAAGCCCGCCCAGAGTCACTACCAGGTGCTTGAGTACCTTGAAAATCCCTTTGCCACACGGGTGGTATTTACCCCTATTACCGGGCGCACCCACCAGTTGCGTATTCACAGTAGCGAGATAGGCCATGGCATTTTGGGTTGTGATCTCTACGCCAGTGACGAAGCTTTTAGCCTGGCCCCGCGTTTGTTACTGCACGCCGAGCGTATTGAATTCGAACATCCGGTGAGCGGTGAAAAGGTCAAAGGCTTTTGTCCCTGTCCTTTCTAGCCCTGAGTTTTAGGCATCCAGATCGTCGATAGTGTTTTACCGTTTTTAGAATCCAGTGATATTCTTTCTACCTTAGTTCAGAGACACAAAAAGCCCAGGGACACAAAAAACAACCTGCCTGAGCACAATAAAGAGGGAGCAATGACCAATACCAACATTTCGCAGAAGGATTCTGCCGAGCAGAAAAGCCAGTTCACCCTGCTCAAGTCACGGCGCTTTCTGCCGTTTTTCCTCACCCAGTTTTTCGGCGCGCTGAACGACAACCTGTTTAAAAATGCCCTGTTGGTGATTCTTGTTAGCAGCGGCGTGGCGGCCAATGGTTCGGAAACCAACACGCTGGTAAATATGGCGGCGGGCTTGTTTATCATTCCTTTCTTCCTGTTTTCAGCACTTGCCGGGCAGTTGGCGGATAAGTACGAAAAGTCGGTGATTATTCGCCGCATYAAGCTGGCAGAAATTTTTATTATGCTCGGAGGTGTTGCCGCGCTTTGGTACAACGAAATTTGGHTAATGATGCTGGTGYTRTTTGCCATGGGTACCCAGTCGGCBTTTTTTGGGCCGGTGAARTACGCRATTATTCCCCAGCATTTRCGCCGTGAAGARCTGATTGGCGGTAACGCGCAAATHGAGATGGGCACYTTTGTGGCGATTTTAATCGGCACCATTRCSGGYAGTTTGWTRGCCGGGGYTGAGCAGCCCGCSCYRCTGGTSGGTGYRRTTGTGGTGASKGTTGCCWTYGYGGGYTGGTTSAGTAGYCGYMAGGTTCCYWTYGCCGARGCYAAGGCRCCGACACTGASTATWGATTWCAACCCTCTGCGYGAGRGYCGCAAGYTGTATCACYTGGCCCGTGAAAAGCGCGAGGTGTTGTTGGCCATTTTGGGCATCTCCTGGTTTTGGATGATTGGTGCCAGTTACCTGACACAGATTCCGAATTTTTCCGTTACGACGCTGCACGGCGAGCCGAGCTTAATCGCCCTGCTGTTGAGCGCCTTTACGGTGGGCATCGCCATTGGTTCCCTGTTGTGTGAGCGTATGAGCGGGCATAAAATTGAARTTGGACTGGTGCCCTTTGGCGCGCTAGGCATCAGCGTATTTGGTATTGACYTGTTTTTTTCGGGATCAAATTACGGTGGCACGGCTGCGGTGGGGGCCATGGGTTTCTTTGCTCAGCCCGGCGGCATGCGTATATTGCTCGACTTGGCCTTGATCGGCATGTTCGGTGGTTTCTATATTGTGCCCCTTTACGCCATGGTGCAGATGCGTACGGAGGAGAGCACACGGGCACGGATTATTGCCTTTAATAATATTCTCAACGCCTTCTTTATGGTGTTGTCGAGCCTGCTAGGCATTCTCTTTCTGGGTGTGCTCAATATTGGTATTCCGACGTTCTATCTCATTATCGCGCTGATGAATATCGCCGTTGGCATCTTCATCTTCTATCAGGTGCCCGAGTTCACCATGCGCTTTATGATTTGGGTATTCAGCCACAGTCTGTATCGGGTGAGCCATAAAGGGTTGGAGAATGTCCCGGATAAGGGCGCGGCACTCATCGCTTGCAATCACGTCAGCTATGTCGATGCCCTGCTTATCGCAGGCGCAGTGCGTAGACCCATCCGTTTTATTATGTATAAGCCAATCTTTGAAATACCTGTGCTTAACTTTATTTTCCGTACTGGTGGCGCGATTCCTATTTGCTCGCCGAAAGAAGATGAAGCGGTGTACACCGCAGCGATGGATGCCATTGCCGAGGGGCTGGAGCAGGGTGACTTGCTGTGTATTTTCCCCGAGGGCAAGTTGACGCAAGATGGTGAAATGAACGAATTTCGCGCCGGCATCGAGCGCATTATTCAGCGCAGCCCCGCGCCGGTTATTCCTTTGGCTCTACAGGGTTTGTGGGGAGGCTTCTTTAGCCACAGTGGCCCCGGTGTCTTTAAAACGCCCTTCCACCGTGTGTGGAGCCGAATTGCGGTTATCGGTGGGCAGTCGGTAGCCCCTGCAGAGCTATCGGCCCCCGCCTTGCGCGAACAAATTCTGGCAATGCGTGGCGAGCGCAGGTAAGTTGCACTGCATTATAAAAAGTATTTCGCTAATTGTTCTGGAAAAATAATATGACATTGTCGACCAAAATCTTACTGGCCATGGTGCTGGGTGTAGCGCTGGGTGCCATYCTCAATACTATGGAAACGGCTGAGGGCAGCTTCGTTGCCAACTTGATAGCCTGGCTGGTGAATTCAGTCTTTGATGTGGTCGGTAAGATTTTTATCGCCTCATTAAAGCTACTGGTGGTGCCGTTGGTTTTTGTTTCACTGGTGTGCGGCTCTTCTGCCATGGGCGCGAATGCCAGCATGGGGCGCATGGCAGGTAAGACACTGGCTTTATATCTGCTTACCACGGCCATCGCCATTACCCTTGCGCTTATGTTTGCCAATTTGATTAATCCGGGCCTGGGCATTGATATGARCTCGACAGCGACCTATGTCGCCAAAGAGGCCCCTTCTGTAAAAGAAGTGCTGATTAATATTTTCCCCACCAATCCGGTTAAAGCCATGGCCGAAGGGAATATGTTGCAGGTGATTGTGTTTGCCATTTTGATGGGCGTGGCCGTTAGCCACAGTGGCGAAAAAGGCAAAGAGGTGCTGAGCTTTTTCGAGAGCTTTAATGAGGTGGTGATGACCATGGTTTCGCTGCTGATGCACCTTGCTCCCTACGGCGTGTTCTGTTTGTTGGCGAAGTTGTTTAGTCAGCTGGGTTTAGCGGCCATTCTCGACCTGGCGAAATACTTTTTTACCGTCGCCTTTGTACTGCTAGTTCATGGGTTGGTTGTGTATACCAGCATGTTTAAACTCCTCACCCGGCTTAGCCCCTGGGAACTACTGAAGAATGTTCGCCCGGCCATACTGTTTGCCTTTAGTACCTCATCRAGCAGCGCCACCATGCCGGTGACCATGAATGTCGTTGAAAAGCGTCTCGGCGTCGACAACGCCATTGCCTCATTTACCGTGCCCCTGGGCGCGACCATTAATATGGATGGCACCGCCATTATGCAGGGCGTGGCCACGGTGTTTATTGCCCAGGCCTTTAATATCGACATTAGCATCGGTGGTTATGTGGCGGTGGTGTTAACGGCGACCTTAGCGTCCATCGGTACGGCCGGCGTGCCCGGTGTTGGTTTGATTACCCTGGCCCTGGTGCTGCAACAGGTTGGCCTGCCGGTTGAAGGTATCGCGCTGATTATTGGTGTCGATCGTCTGCTCGACATGATGCGTACGGCGGTGAATGTCACGGGTGATTGTATGGTATCCAGTGTTGTGGCGCGAAGTGAGGGCTTACTAGATGAAGCGGTGTTTTACGAAACATCGGATCGGGACGAGTATGAGGAGATAGCGAAATAGGCTGTCCCAGTAAAGTTGTAAAGCGGATTAACAGCAATCGGAACGGCTTGAATAAGCGACCAGGCTACCGCGTTTATTTGTTTCGATAGCACAACAGTTAAGCAGCAGCTGTTTCAATTTTTGTCGTCCCCGTTGTACGCGAGACTTCATTGCTTGTGTTGATAAGCCGAGTTGTCTGGCGGCATTCACCTGTGATTCCCCCTCAATATTCACCAGCTGCACGGCCTCTCTATAGAGGTTTGGCAGCTTGTTAATGAGTGGCAACAGGCACAGCGCCAATTCTTTTTCAGCAGATACCTCCTCGTCATCACCGGCGGCATCGTTAATTTGCGCACTCTCGCCGCTGGCAAAAATACGCTCTTCGACACTGCGGCGACGATAGTGGTCGCTGATCAAATTAGTGGCAACGCGGTACATCCAGGCCATGGGTTTAGCGGCTGTACTAAAGCCTGAATCCTGATCAGCCATGCGCAATAAGACTTCGCCAGCCAGGTCGTCTACATAGCGAGCGGCTACCCGGCGCGCTATGTAGACATGCAGTGCGTTTTCAAAGAGAGACCATTCACGAGTTTCGATGGGCATTTCAATAAACCTGGGACGATGTTTGTAAAATAGCCTCAACAACAAGCCGCAGCTTGCGGACAACAGTTGGCAGTCCAGTCGCAACAGCGAGTTGCTTGTTTGYGTACTTCAGGTGCATCGTCAGTGATCTGATACCACTCCCAGCGCAAACCCTGAGGGTCTTGCGACCATACTTTATTCTGGGTGGCGTGGCAGCAGGTTTCATTATTTTGCACCTCGTCCAGTATTTCAGCGCTGGCGAGTCGCGCTTGAGCTGTAGGAATCTGCTCAACTTCATCGACTTCAATTCCGAGATGGTTTATCCGTTCTTCTGCGCCGGGGTTCTCGAACAATACTAGCTTCAGGGGCGGTGTCTCGAGAGCAAAATTGGCATAGCCATCACGAACCTTGTGGGGTTCGGCACCAAAGAGTTTTGAATAGTAAGTGATTGCCTGTTCAAGATTGTCGACGTTTAGGGCTAGTTGTACACGCATGGGTTGTCCTTTTTTGTTGGGTTCACCCCTATAGACGTATCAGTATGGAAAAGGATGCAGCTTGCTTGGTATTCAGACACCAGTGTTGATTAGTTCTTGAATGTTAATCACTACAGCGATCATAAAAATGACTTTTATTTGTCAATTTTTCTTCACGCGTGCGTCATATGACTCCCGTAAATTTTGGCTTGCTCCCAAACGATAAAGACGCAGGGAGCAATTAATCCCAGTCAATTTTTGGAGAACGGTATCGTGAAAAAATATTTTAAACTAACGGCCATGGCGGCCGTTATCGCCGCAACATCGTCCGCGCTAGTAACGGCCAATGATTCTGAAACTGGCCCTTTTGGCTTTAGCCCTATTGCGGCATCTGCCGACAAGGTCAACTGGAACCCCGATTCGCCGTGGGTCATTCCCGAAGGTTTTAGCCAGTCAATTGTGTCTGACGAAAGTGACCTCAATATTTATGGCGATGGCCATGACGACTGGAACGATATGAATACCGTCAACGAGACGGGTCGTATGGCGGGCCGCTATTTGTATCGAACCCACGAAGTACGTAACCACCCCGAAGGAGGTGTTGTGTCCGTGGTCGATCTTAAAACCGGTGCGGCTTCTATCCTCACGCAAGATGTGAGCTACAACGCCCTTGACGGTATTCGCTGGACACCCYGGGGAACCATTCTGTTTGCCGAGGAAACTGCGGGTGGTCGTTTATTCGAGATTGTTCTCGATAAGAAAGATTTAACCCAGGGCACAGTTTACGATCGCCCAGCCGTGGGTCGTTTAGCCCACGAGGGTATTGAAGTCGGTCCCGATGGTGCCGTATATCTGGTGGATGAATGGCGCGGTTTAAGCCTTGGCTGCTCTATTGGCGGTGAGACCATTAAGCCTTGTGGTGGTGGCATCTATAAATTTGTCCCGGAAGTGGCAGGTGACCTGTCTAGCGGATCGCTCTACGTGCTGGGTGTTTACGATACCCCAGAAGGTGAATACAACACGGGGCAGGGCGAATGGCTCGGCCCCATCGATCCTTTAATAGCGCGAGAGTCGGGGACTGTAGCCGGTGGCGCCAGCTACCAGCGCCCCGAAGATCTTGAAATTATCGACGGCACACTTTACGTGSCTGTTACCGAAGGCCCCCGTGATGACGTGGGTGATGARTATTTTGAAGGCCGCGTGCTGGCGATTAATCTCGATTCACTGCAGGTGACTAATTTCATTAAGCCGGGTGTGAATGCGCCTGTCGAAATGGGCCGGCCCGGTGATGAGGGTTTCCAGACAGGCATGGATAGTGTCGATAACCTGGGCACCACCCCCGATGGCAAGTTGATGATYGTYGAAGACAATAAGCCTTCGGATATCTGGATTGCCGATAAAGACCACGACAATGACGGCATGGCTGACAATGTCTGGTTGTTTGGCTCTTTAAGTGATCCGGGCGCAGAAGCTACGGGTATTTATTTTGGTAAAGATCCTAAGACTCTGTTTGTGAATATCCAGCACTCAGCATCTGAAGATGGTGATGCAACGTGGGCAATTACTAAGGACTAATACCTTATTGAAGCTTCTGTTGTAGTGATTCAGCTACTGATAAAAAAGCCGCGACAATTGTCGCGGCTTTTTTATCATGGCCTCAACACCAGCTCGCCTATTCTGGCGGGTTTTTAGCCAGCGGATCAATCTTGGTGTGCAGTACCCGGTCGATGCTTGTTGGTTGTAGCTTAGCTCAACAGCTTATACTCCTGCTTGTCCGATCAATTGATAAAGGTTTCCTCAATGCGTGTTTGTCCCATAATCCTGTTGTTAGTGACTGTAATGATGAGTAGTACAACGGTGCTTGCCGATGATCTTAAGGTGAGTTTCTCCAGTTTTAAACCGATCGCTGAATCCGCCAATAGTAAAGACTGGAACCCGGACGCGCCGTGGCTTATTCCTGAGGGCTTTCGCCAGTCTCTCGTCTCTGATGAAAGCACGCTGAACATTTATCCCGAGGGCGTCAGTGACTGGTACGACATGAATGCGGTAAATGAAAGTGGGCCAATGGCCGGTCGCTATTTATACCGCACCCATGAAGTGCGCTGCGGTGCGCCCTGGGCAGTGTATCCCCTTTGCCGCAGCTATCCGGGTGGTGCGGTGTCGGTGGTCGATCTACAAACGGGGGTGGCTTCTGTTCTTGTTCAAGACCCCAGCTATCAGGCCCTTGACGGCATTCGCTGGACACCCTGGGGTAGCTTGCTGGTGGTGGAGGAAGTTGAAGGTGGTCGTTTACTGGAGATAAGCCTCGACTCTAAAGACCGCACGAAAGGTGTCGTACATGATCGTCCCGCGGCGGGTCGGCTAGCCCATGAAGGTGTCGCCGTTGGCCCCGATGGTTCGGTCTATGTGGTCGATGAACATCGAGGGCTGACCGAAAAATGCCCCGATGGCTCGCTACCCTGTGGTGGTGGTATCTATCGTTTTGTGCCCAATGAATGGGGCGATCTCAGTAGCGGTGAGTTGTTTGTATTGGCCGTTTCCGGCGGTGAATACAACACAGGGCTAGGGCGCTGGCTGGGGCCGATTGATCCGGCCAATGCACGACAGGCGGGTTCAMAAATTGGCGGGGCTAGCTACCAACGTCCGGAAGATTTGGAAATTATTGATGACATTCTCTACGTCGCCGTCACCGAAGGGCCACCGGGTAAGAATGGTAAAGAAGCTTTTGAAGGTCGGGTGTTGGCCATCAATTTAAAGACTATGGCGGTAACAACCTTCATTCAGCCGGGCCTTAATGCGCCTATTGAAATGGGTAAGCCGGGCGATAGAAAGTTCCAGACTGGCCTCGATAATGTCGACAACCTGGCCGCAACCCCCGACGGACATTTGATGCTAATTGAAGACAATAAGCCCTCGGATATCTGGATTGCCGATAAAGATAATGACGGCGACGGCAGAGCGGATGGCTTGCATCTATTTGCCTCGCTCACCGACCCTGGTGCCGAGGGCAGCGGCATTTATTTTGGCAGTGACCCCAACACCCTGTTTGTGAATATTCAGCACTCAGCCCGAAAAGAAGGCGATGGCACCTGGGCGATTATTCGCAAAACAAACGATGGCGATTAAATAAGCGCACATNAAAAAACCGCAGCTTAAGACKGCGGTTTTTTTATGGGTTGAGGCTTTGCCTAACTGATGAAAATGCCTTTGAGAATAAAGAAGAAGACAATTGACAGGCCAGCGCCAGCGGGCAGAGTTACCAGCCAGGACATAAAGATGGTACCCACCACGCGTAAATTGATGGCGGCAATACCGCGGGCAAAGCCGACACCCAGTACTGCACCGACCAGTGTGTGAGTGGTGGAAATAGGTAGCCCGGTCGCTGAGGCGAATACCACCGTTGCGGAAGCGCCCAGCTCAGCAGCAAAGCCTCGGCTGGGGGTGAGTACGGTAATCTTCTGGCCGATGGTGGCCATCACTTTAAAGCCGTAAGTGGCGAGGCCGAGAATAATACCCGCACCACCCAGTAGCAGTATCCAGCTCGGCATAACGCTCTTCGCCGCTATAGTGCCACTGTTGATGATGCCGACAATGGCGGCCAGTGGGCCGACGGCGTTAGCGACGTCGTTGGAGCCGTGGGCGAAGGCCATACTGCAGGCGGTGAAGACCATGAGTACGGCGAACACCCGCTCGACACTGGCAAAGCGGTCGTTGGCATCGCGCTCGGGGTCTTCTTTAATGCGACTCAGGAAGTAGCTGCCAATCAGGGTGACGATCAAACCAGCACCGGCGGCATAGAGGGCGCATTCGCCAAAGCTCATGCTCACGCCTTCATCTTTAAAGACATGCTTGAGGCCCTTCAGCATAGTGACCATAGCCATTAAAAAGCCGACGGCAAACATATAGAAGGGGATGAAGCGCTTGGCGCGGGCGAAGGGGTCACTGTGATTGAGGATCAGCGACTGCACACTTTTGAACAGGGCGTAGGACATGACACCGGCGAGTACCGGCGAGACCACCCAGCTGGCGACGATTTTGCCGACCTTCGGCCAGTGCACGGCATCAACCGAAATACCCACGGCGGCGAAACCGACAATGGCGCCGACGATGGTGTGGGTGGTGGACACTGGCCAGCCTTTAATACTGGCGATTAGCAGCCAGGTGCCGGCCGCCAGTAGTGCCGCGAGCATACCGAAGACCAGCAGCTCCGGTTGATCCGCCACCGAAGCGGTATCAATAATGCCCTTGCGGATGGTAGCGGTGACTTCACCACCGGCCAGATAGGCACCGAGAAACTCGAACAGCATGGCGATCATAATTGCCTGCTTGACCGTCAGTGCGCGCGAGCCGACCGATGTCCCCATGGCGTTGGCGACATCGTTGGCACCAATACCCCAGGCCATAAAGAAGCCAAAAACGCAGGCGAGTGAAAGGAGCAAATATCCGTGTTCAGCAATAATGGTCATAGGGCTAATCAGTCAACAGATGAAGGAAAAAGAAGGTAAATGTAAAAGCCCGCACTTAGCGGGCTAGCAACAATTGCAGTCGGGCGCCAACGCGCTCGGCGTCATCTGCCATTTCGCCAATGATGTCGATAATTTTGTAGAGAAACATCACTTCGACGGGGGGCAGACTGACTTCCAGTGCAAATAGCTTTTTACGGAGTTCCTGCTCCAGCTGGTCATTTTCATGTTCGAGTCTATCGAGGGCTTCGATTAAGGTGGCGATAAAACTCACCTCGCGATCACCAAAGCCGGTTTCGAGTAGCTCGTCCAGTTCGTTAATGGCGACAAAAGCTTGTTCGGTAGCGGCGATGGCCGTTTTTAAAAAAGCCATGCCATCATTTTGAATCGATTCAGGAATGACCATATTGCGGCCCAGCATTAAGCCGGCAATATCGCGTGCGCCATTGGCGATGCGATCCTGCGTCGTGACCAGATCGAGTAGATCGGTGCGCGGCATCGGCATAAACAAGCTTTTTGGCAGATGCAGACGAATCTGTTTTTTGAGTTCATCGGCCTGGCGCTCACTGGCGCAAATTTCATCGTAAACCTTACTCGCCTGTTGCCAGTCACCAGTGTTAGAGGCAGTAAAAAAGCCCCCTAACAATTTTACACAGGTGACCACTTCGCCCATATGTTGCTGCATGGGTTTAATCGGCGAGCGGCCGAGAATTTTGTAAAGGGGGTTATTAATGGCCATAGGTTGTTCCCGTGTCTATCTGGGTTGTTTACACAGTGTTAACTGCGCGCAGTCGTTGGTCGGAATTATAGGGCGAGTGAATGCTGTCGTCATGCAAATTGTGCAGCCTGAGCTGCTAGAGCGCACGGTGAGCACAAGTTACAGAGCCGATAACGTTAGCGGGCAGGCGATGGTTTCGGCCCCAGCGGGCAGGATTACGGGGTCTTTGGCTATTTGTAGGCGTGTTGAATTTAGCGCCATGGCCGTCTCATTATTGCCAGTGAGATAGTTGAAAACAGCGTCTGCACGTTGCTTTGCAACGCTTATAAGCTGCTCGGAAGTGAGTACTTGCTTGTTGACTAGCCCTTGTAAAAGCAGCTTGTCCAGCGGATCGATTTGGAGTGTGCCCGCGTCAAGGTGTTGGCCATCACTTATTTGTTGGGGTCTTACCTGCTCACGTTCAGTTTTAAGTAATGCCAGTTTTTCAGCGCTAAAAGCGGCACGATACATTTTTTCTAGAACAGCGCTCTGGTAGCTCATAGGCGAGGAAGAAAGGGTGTCGCTATTGTCGACATCACCCGAAAGAACTTGATAGGCCTGATTAAATTGTTGTGTTTGCAGCGCCAGGCTATCGGTTTCAGTCTGATAACAGGCACTAATGTTTAGAATCAAGGTAGGTTTTTGCTGCAAGGCCTGAGAAAGTTGAGTGAGTTTTTGTTGTTCACTTACCGCGAGTTCGCTAGTGCCGGGGTTGAACAGGGTGTGCTCAAAGTCGCCTTCATCGCCGTTATCAAATAGGCCGCCCAGCATCTTAAAGGGGCTGGCGACGACTTTGACCAGTAAGTTACCAAAGGCCTTCCAGATGAGACCGCCAATACGTACCTCGGGGTTATTGAGGTCACCCTCGACGGGTAGGTCGATATCGATATTGCCATTGATGTCTTTCATCAATGCCACCGCTAGTTTTAGTGGCAGGCTCACGGCATCGGGGCTATCGACAGCATCACCCAGGGTTAGGTGCTCGAGGAGTAGGTGATTGTCGCCGCGCATTTGTCCCTTTTGGATACGGTAGTCCAGGTTCAGCCCTAAGGTGCCAGCATCAATGGCGTAGCCGGCGAATTTTCCCGAGTAAGAGCTGACACTGGTGATATCCACATTGGCCAAATCGAGTTTGATTTCGCTGAAGGCCTCGGGAGCATTCAGCTGACTGGCAGCGCTGATTTTTGCCGTGCCGTATTGGTCAATTTTACCGTCGAGCACCAGTTGTGTTGGCGTGCTTGAGTTGGTTGATATATCGACCGCCTGCCCGTGGAGGCTGTGAATGTGGGTGGCAAAATTAAGCGGCAGGTTGAAATCTTTGTAATCCATGCTGCCATCGATCAGCTTAAATTTAGCAATAGTGACGGGGAAGCTGTTTGCTTCTGTATTTGGTTTGTCATTGGATTTAGTGGGCTGTTCAGTCGAAGGCACCAGCATGCGATAGAGCCGAGTTTCGCCATTTTCGAAGATAATCGCATCAAAATAAGGTTTAACGAGCTCGATATTGGCAATTTTTAGGCTAGCCGGTTCAAGCTCTAGGTGCAGGTCATCGATGGCCATATTTTGCCAGTTGATCCAGCTTTCCTGATCAGCAAGATCGAAGGTATCGAGTTGCTTAACATCGATATCACCGCTCAGTGACAGAGACTGGCTGCCGTTGACTTGATAGTTGAGCTGCAGGTCGGCATTGACGCTACCTTTCGTCAGGTTGAGTTGGATGGTGTCATGTAGATAGCTGTTAATAGGCGGCAGCGGTACTTCTTGCAGCTTAATCGCTAGTGCGGCCATCGGGGGTAYGGCACCCACTTTACCGCCGACAAGCGTTTTCCCCGTGGCATTAATAGTGAGCTGAGCTTGCAGGTCAAATTCGGCACCCTGCTCAAGGGTGAAGGGTTTCAGTGTGAGTTCGACGATTTCCACTTTCTGTGGGGCGGGCTCGCGCAGGGAGCGGTCGTTAAAGCTGAGCAGTAGCTCTTTTAACTGTATTTGTTCAAGGCGAAGCTGCAGGGGATTCGTCGCTGCTGGTTCGTTCGTGGGGTCTGGGTTTGTACCTGCCGGGGTATCCGTATTTTTCAGCAGTTGGCTGTAATTAAATACCTTATCGCTGGTCAGCCAGCTGTTGGCGAAGCCATTTTCGAGCACTAACGATTCGGCAATTATCYGCTGTGCTGGCCATGTGAAACTGGCATTGTTGAGGCTAATGCGGCTCAGCTTGAGCAGCGGTTCGACGGGCGCAAGGGTATCGAGCTGCAATTGCTCTACGGCAATATTTATGTTGTTCGCCTGCAACGCCAGGCTTTGTGCGGGGCCGYTGTTATCCAGTGAAAAGTCGCTGCTGATGGAGAGCGTGCCTGCGTTCACGGTAAACAGCAGCAGCTCTCGCAAGTAATCGCCACCTCGATTTAAGGCAATATTATCCAGCGCAATACGCCCAGCAACGGCGAGGGGTTCGAGTTGCAGCTTGCCGGTAAAGGCCAGCGTTTCTGTGTCACTGAGTTGGGCGGCCAAGTGGTAGTTACCACTATCTTCCGGCAAGGTACTGAAACGAGCTAGACTGAAATTAAGGGGGCTTAAGTCGATATTAAAAGGTTTGGCCCGGTTTAATTGACTGTAATGCACTTGCCCCTGATGAATGGCGATATTTCGCAGAATAAGGCGCGGCAGGGCCGTTGATTCATTGTCAT
>NVWE01000010.1:78688-105451 GCA_002746135.1 Cellvibrionales bacterium
CGGTATCGSCTTTGTCACTGGCAGGGGGTATAAGGCGGTTCAGGTTGAGTTCGCCAACGCTGTTTATTTCGGCATTAACGTCTATGCCGGTGAGGCTAATTTCGCTGAATTGCCAAGCCTGTTTAAAAATACCAAAGGTATCAAAGTCGACGACAAGTTCATCGAACTCGAGCAAGGGGGCTTGCTCGGGTGTTGTCAGTTGTAAATTTTGTAAACGTAGGCGTAATAAAAAGGGGTTAAATTCCACCCGTTCAAGGCTGGCCTTTTGCTGCAATGTGCCGTCGACGAACTTAATGAGCTGGGTTTTTAAGACATACGGTATGAGTAAAAAACCGCAGAGGGTGTAGCTGAGAAAGCCGATAAGTAGCCACAGCCGGTAGCTTTTCAGGGGTTTGTCGCCAAAAAAATGTCGCATCATTATCCTTAATTTCAGTTGGAACCCGTTTTTTCCGGGCTTTCATTTTCCAGAATTTAATAGAGTCGTCTTAGACCTGGCCGTAACTCTCTCTGTCACCCAGCCAGCGACGAATCAGGGGCGTCACCAGTTCGGGATGGTGAAGCATGATTTCTTGTGCCCGTTCTTTCACCWCATCGAGCAAGTGTGCGTCGCGCTGTAAGTCGGCGATACGTAAATCCACATCGCCGGTTTGCCGGGTACCAAGCACCTCGCCGGGGCCGCGCAGCTCCAGATCTTTTTCGGCAATCACGAAGCCGTCGTTAGTCTGGCGCATAATGGTAATACGCTCTTTGGCCTGGCGCGATAGCGGTGTGCTGTACAGCAGTACGCAGTGGCTGGCGATACTGCCCCGCCCTACTCGCCCGCGTAATTGGTGTAACTGGGCGAGGCCCAAGCGTTCTGGGTTTTCGATCACCATCAGGCTCGCATTGGGCACGTCGACACCCACCTCAATAACGGTGGTGGCCACCAGCAGTTTGAGTTTACCCGCTTTGAAATCATTCATCACACTGGCTTTTTGTGCGGCTTTCATGCGCCCGTGAACCAGGCCAATACTTAATTCAGGCAGCAGCAAGGCGAGTTCTTCCGCAGTGACTTCGGCTGCTTGAGCTTCGAGGTGCTCAGACTCCTCAATCAGTGTGCAGACCCAATAGGCCTGCTGACCCGCCTGGCAGGCTTCACGAATACGGGCCACGACTTCTAAACGGCGTTGATCGGCGATGGCGACGGTATTGACCGGGCTACGCCCGGGGGGCAGCTCGTCAATCACCGACACATCGAGGTCGGCATAGGCACTCATCGCCAGCGTGCGGGGAATGGGGGTGGCGGTCATGATCAATTGATGGGTCGTCAAATTGTCGCTGCGGCYTTTCTCGCGCAATGCCAACCGCTGATGCACGCCAAAGCGRTGYTGYTCGTCRATRATGGTSAGRCCGAGATTGTGGAATTYGACCKSATCCTGAAACAGGGCGTGGGTGCCKACCACGAGYWGRGCRCTGCCATCGGCGATGCCACTGAGCTGATAAGCCCGCGCCTTGCCTTTCAGTTTGCCACTGAGCCAGGCRACRCGAATATCCAGCRGTGYAAACCAGGCTTCRAARTTYTGCCGGTGYTGCTCGGCGAGAATTTCCGTCGGCGCCATAATGGCAGCCTGATAACCACTGGCGATAGCGCGCAAKGCGGCAAGGGCRGCRACCACGGTTTTGCCTGAGCCAACGTCGCCCTGTAAAAGGCGCAGCATGGGCATGGGCTGGCTGATATCGGCGGCGATTTCATCGCTTACCCGCTGTTGCGCGGCGGTCAGGGCAAAGGGTAAACCCTCAATAAATTGCGCCGTGAGTTGATGATCATTATCAAAAGCGGGCGCACCCTGTTGCCGAATGGTTTGGCGCAGGCGCTGCATGCTCAAGTGATGGGCGAGCAACTCTTCAAAGGCCAGGCGCTGCTGAGCGGGGTGTTCACCTTTGGCCAATTGCTCGACCGGCGCATTGGCAGGGGGGCGATGAAGAAAGCGCAGGGCATCGACCAAACTACTTTGCTGGGCTTCATTGGCCTGAGTCTGGGGTAATAACTCACTGAGATTATTGCTGCTCAACATCGCCAGCGTCTGTTCGGTGATAGTGCGCAAGCGGTGCTGGGTAATGCCATCGCCCGCGGGATAAACCGGTGTCAGGTTTTGAGCCAGTGGCTCTGGCTGCTTGCCATCGAGTATTTGGTATTCGGGATGATACAGCTCAAGCCCGGCGCTGCCACGCCGTACCTCGCCATAGCAGCGCATCGTCGCACCCACCACCATAGTGTGGCGTTGGGCGGCGGCAAAGTGAAAAAAGCGCAGGGTGATAAGCCCGGTGCTGTCCTGTACCTTACAAATCAGACTGCGGCGGCGGCCCATGACAATATCGCTGCCGCGGATTTCGCCTTCTATTACAGCCTCRGTATTAGGCTGTAGGCTGCCAATGGGGCTAATGCGGGTGCGATCCATATAGCGCAGCGGCAGGTGGAAGAGGATATCCTGCAGGGTCGCAATACCCAGCCGGGCAAGCTTGTCRCKCATTTGCGTGCCGATGCCGCGCAGCTGGGTAACCGGAGTTTGATCGAGGGCTGTCATGGTTCGTAGTGTATTGCTTAAGACTGCGAGGTCATAGCAGGAAACATCATTCTGAAAGAGCGGTTAGCCCTTTATATTAATGCAATGGGGGCAACTTTTCTCCGTTGTCGCGGTGTAAACAACAAGTACCGGCTATGGCATTAAACAATGGGGGGTAAAACAGGGGYGTCGAAAATAATAACGAGAGCTTGAATGTGACGAAATCCATTGCACTGCGGGAATACATGCGATCACCCCGTATTGTAAAGCAGAGGCCGCGCAGGTCATTATTGAAAACCGGGTATCTGGTGTTGTAGTCATTGATGATGGGCGTGTTGTCCCAACCAGAGCGTATCACTGTCGAGCAGCTCTGCGTCGTCGCTGAACAGGTACACAAGCCCGCCACTAGAAAGGCTAAACAGCAGGCCAACAATGCCTGCTTCGACGTTGGGTTCGAATTCATCGTCGATAGGGCTTTGTGTTGAAAGCAGGAGGGGAACGTTGGGAGTGGCTTTAAAGACGACGAGGCTAAGCCCCAGCAAGCGAAAGAGCGCACCAAAAAGGGTAAAAAAATACGAGAATGCGTTGTTTATTGCTGTAAGACGAATGCTGATTAGGGAAACNACAAAGTTGTTTAGCCTGGAAACTTGCCGTGGGGCATTACTGATTATCTAGCGTTTGATGGCGACTACGTGGTGGTTTTGGCCGGTGTATTTAGACCTGCCTTTACACCCGGTTTTCATCTTRTGTTCGTTGTGCTGCCCGGCGACGCAAAAGAGCGTGTTCTGTTATTGATGACTTTCTGGCATCATATTTTATGTGCTTATTAGCGTGCGCCACAGAGAAGTTTCCATTGTTTTCGACTTGTTAGTAAATCTGCGAATTAATAATACAACTGATGCTGAATGCTGATCGAGTCGATTACGGTTTTGACCATGAGCAGTATTTTATTGGTGATACGAGAACRGCTTTTATAGAAATAGTTCGGGAGATGTAATGCCAGGCAATAATATATTTGCAGCAATACCTCAGCGTTTGGACCAGGAGCTGGTCGAAATACTCGTGGAAAATAAAGACGTCTGCATAGAGCGAATAGTTTCCAAAGGTCACACCAGCCCCGCTTCTGGCTGGTACGATCAGCCGAAGAACGAATGGGTGATTGTGCTCAAAGGCGAGGCGATTATTAGTTTTGAAAATGAAAGCGAGTTTAGGCTCAGTGCCGGCAGCTATATTGATATTGCGGCCCATAAAAAACATCGAGTGAGCTGGACAGACCCCAATGTTGAAACAGTTTGGCTAGCTGTACACTACCCTTAATAACTGCAGGCCCTGTTCGATAATAATGACTGGAGTATGCCTATGAAGAAATTAAAGAACGAAAAAGAACTGATTAAGAAAGCATTAGCCGAAGGCGTTAAGTACGGCGARAAGCGCGGCGTTGTTGAATTCGAGGCAACGGATTCAGCCAATGAAAAAATCGAATATATTTATCGTTTATTGGTGCACGACAAAGTGATTCAGCCAATACCCGAAGCGACAATTTCGCAACAAACCATGCGTCATAAATTAGCGATATGGGCCTCTAAAATTAAATAGAAATGACCCTTGAGGAGGTATTTACAATGTCAGAAAATCAATGGCAGGCGACAGAATATAGCCAGCACGCGGCCTTTGTTTCATCGATGGCCGAAGATGTTGTGGCGCTGCTCGAACCCCAACAAGGTGAGTCGATTCTCGACCTGGGCTGTGGCGATGGCGAAATTGGTGAATATCTTCAGGCACAGGGCTGCCAGCTTACCTGTGTTGACGCTAGCGGGAGTATGGTTGAAGCAGCGATTAGCCGCGGGCTTGCCGCCAGACAATTAAATGGCCATAAACTGGATTATTCCAATCAATTCGATGCGGTGTTTAGTAACGCTGCCCTGCATTGGATGCTTGAGCCAGAAGAAGTGATTAGTGGTGTTAATAAGGCGCTTAAAAATAAGGGTCGTTTTGTCGCCGAAATGGGGGGTGCTGGCAATATTGAAGCACTACTAAAAGTAATATCAGCCGTCTTTAAGGAAAACCCTGATTTTGGCGTGTTCAATAACCCCTGGTACTTTCCCGRCTGTGACACTTACAGTGATTTATTGATAAAAGGAGGCTTTACTGTTGAGAGTATAGCGTTAGTTCCACGCCCAACACCGCTTAAAAGCGGCCTGGTTAAATGGCTGGAAATTTTTGCTAGCAGCATTACGGCACAGCTGAACAGCAAGCAAAAAACACTCTTCTTTACTGAGGTAGAAGCAAGGCTGGCAGCCGACCTCTATAGCGAGCAAGAAGGTTGGGTTGCTGATTATGTACGACTTCGATTTAAAGCCGTTAAACAAGAATAATCTGGCTTGCACTCCCATCACCGGGCTAGATATTTCATCTAATGATTTTAAGAAGTAGAGCTAACCTCATCCATTTTTCTCGCGAGCCGGTCAATCGTGTCGAGAAAAACCGCCGTCGCCTGTCCTCCATTAAGGATGAATTGCCCACCGAGGCTGAACGAGGGCACGCTGCTAACGCCCTGCTGGCGAGCGAAGGTGATCAGTTTCTCGACATCATCGGTACCTTCGTCCCCATTTAAGTAGGTCATTACTTCGGCTTTACCCATCCCTATGCTAGCGGCAACGGTGCTCAACACCTCAGCGTCACCGATATCGAGATTATTGGAAAAATAGGCTTCGAAGAGTACTTCACTCAAATTGTTCTGCAGAGCAGTTCCACCCTCTCGCAAAGCTAGGCCAAGTAAACGATGGGCTTTCATGGTGTTGGCACCGCGCTCAATACCTTCAAGATTCATACGAATACCGGCCGCATTTCCGACTTGAGTAATTTGTGCAAACATCGTTTGAATACGTGCTTTGCCGTATTTTCCCTCGATAGTCTCAATATAGTCATAGCCTTCAAGCGGTGCTTCTGGGTGAAGCTGGTAGGGAAACCACTGCACCTCAAAGTCGATGTCCGGACGCTGGGCCATTGCCGCTTCGAGGTTCTTTTTGCCGATGTAGCACCAGGGGCAAACCACATCGGAAATAATATCAATTTTCATAGCACGAACCTGAGAGTGGATAATTTGTATTTGAGTTACTTTAGAGGATGACACAGTCCTGTTGGTTTTGTTAAATATACGCTTAAAAAATTAACAGAAAGGCAGGTATTCCTATGGCTACTTTAAGAGGCATTGCTTATCGATTGAAAGCGAAGGGTGAAATGCATACCGCTGAGCTAAGTAATGTCACCTCCCAAAAGGGTGTTGAACATGATTACCGAGGCCACCCCCACAACCGGCAGGTCACCGTGTTAAGCGTTGAAGATTGGCAGCGTGCCTGCGGTGAACTGAAACTTGATTTGCATTGGACGACCCGGCGTGCCAATTTGCTGGTTGAAGGTATTCGCTTTAGCTCTGCCTCTGTGGGTAAGGTGATYCAAATTGGTAGCTTGCACCTGCAAATTACCCGYGAGACAGACCCCTGCCATCGTATGGAAGARGCTCAGTCAGGYTTGATGAAAGCACTGGCACCTGACTGGCGYGGCGGGGCCTGTTGCAGRGTGATTAATGGTGGGCACATTGCGGTGGGTGATACTGTTGAGGTGATTCCCCARGCGGAATAAAACNGCGCTACCGTACGGTGCCGAAAACGTCCAATATTTGAGCGACGTACAGTTACACTACCACGATGGATGACAAGACCACCCCATTAAATAAAGCGATTTGCCGCCAAGCGCGGTTAAGCCGAGATGCTCGATTCGACGGCTTGTTTTTTACCGGCGTTAAAACAACGGGTGTGTTTTGTCGCTCTATTTGCCCCGCAACACCGCCTAAAGAATGTAATGTTAGCTATTACCCCTCTGCATTGCGTGCTGTTCAGGCAGGCTTGCGCCCTTGTTTGCGCTGTCGACCGGAGTCCGCTCCTGGTTCGCCAGCCTGGCGAGGCGTACAAACAACACTGGCCCGCGCCGTAAAGATGATCGACCAAGGGGARTGGCAAGGCCAACGGCTATCCCAGTTTGCCGCACGACTGGGCGTGAGTGACCGCTATTTGCGTAAATTGTTTGCCGCTCACCTGGGTATTTCGCCGTTAAAATATGCCAATTTTCAACGGGTGCTATTTGCCAAGCAGCTCTTGCAGCAAACAAGCTTGCCGGTAGCGGAGGTCGGCCGTATGGCCGGCTTTGGCAGTACCCGGCGTTTTAACGCACAATTTTCTGAGCACTTGTCTTTAAATCCACGGGAGCTACGCCGAGGGCCGAAAATGAAAGCCTTGGCGGGTAATCCCTTACATGTTTTGCTGAGTTATCGTCCCCCTTATAACTGGCCTGGCGTGCGTGACTTTTATCGCAAGCGACAAATCGAGGGGCTCGAAGTAGTGACCGATAATAGCTATAGCCGCAGCTTTAGTTATCATCATTGCCACGGTGCTTTTACAGCCACACATTTGCGGCATAAAAATAGCTTTCGCATCGAACTGAAACTAACGCAGCCGGAGCATACGCTGGCAATCATTCAGCGTATTCGCCGCCTACTRGATCTTGATRCCGATGCTGTGGCCATTGCCAGCCAACTTGAACAAACGCCCTTGTTAAGYSCRCTCGATAGTCACGGCATWCGYTTRCCCGGCATGTGGTCGTGTTTTGAAGCMGGYGTAAGAGCMATTCTGGGGCAGCAAGTWTCGGTAAAGGCWGCGCATAAATTGRTKACTCGTTTACTTGTMGAGYTGGGTAAACCKYTGYCTGYMACWGWTRCAAAAAMTGAAGWKCCACACYTGCTTTTYCCCGAACCMGCMGYRGTAGCAGRGTCGACCCTCGARTTTCTKGCCATGCCTGATAAACGSCGTCAGGCTTTGCGYYTGCTGGCGGAATACATGYKGAAAAAMGGKGYTGATTACMKRCCRRCRATTGATGACAAAATGTATGAYGACTGGCTGGCGATACCGGGTATTGGCCCCTGGACTGTGCAGTACACTGCTTTCCGCATGGGGCATCCAGATATTTTTTTGGCGGCTGATCTCGGCGTAAAAAATGCGTTAAAAAAATTAGCCGGAAACAAGGCCAAACAAACTGTAGTCGATACTGAGATGCTTAGCCCCTGGGGTAGCTACGCCACCCTCTTACTGTGGCAAAGCCTCTCCAGTGGTGACCCTGGCAAGACAAATGARAACAAAGGCAGRGGTAAACAAATGAACAACAAAGCGAGGAGTTTGAGTRTTTCATGGGCGTATCTGGATAGYCCCATAGGTGGCCTRACYATTTTTGCGGATAGAGAAGGTATTTCTGAAATCCGCTTTGCCAATAACACGGCGCCTTTACCGTCAGCCGATGAATCGATAGGTGGACAAGACAATCATTACTTAATACTGGCTATCGAGCAGCTCAAGGCTTATTTCGAAGGCCGTTTGAAGGTGTTTGATTTGCCCCTTAGTCTTTGCGGAACAGACTTTCAACGAGACGTGTGGGCCCAGTTGCAAAAAGTCGCCTACGGTACGACAGCTAGCTACGGTGAAATTGCCCGTKCCATGGACAAATCCAAAGCGGCCCGAGCGGTGGGCATGGCGAACAATAAAAACGTCATTCCTATTGTTATTCCCTGCCACCGTATTATTGGCAGCAATGGTTCATTAACGGGTTTTGCCGGTGGGCTGGATACCAAGCGCTGGCTGCTTAAACATGAAGGYATTTGTTTTAAGGAGAAATAAGGCGTAAATCTATCCAGATGGAGGCGTTAGTTTGTGCCAAATGCTCGAGGTTCATAGCGGTCAAGAATTGACTTCACCAGACCACTGCGCACAATATCGTCATAGTCGAAGTGATGAATATGCACGCTGGGTAGACCTTTGAGTTTATCGACGGCATCACTTAGACCGTTGGCGCCACGAATGTCACTCTGGCGAATATCGCCATTAATCACCACTTTACAGTCTTCGCCAATGCGGGTCAGAAACATTTTCATTTGCGCAGGCGTGGTATTTTGCGCCTCATCGAGAATCACAAAAGTACTCTCATTAAAGGTTTTACCACGCATAAAGGCTAGCGGTGCCGCGACAATACGCCCGTGGCGAATACAGTAGCTGACCGTTCCTGCACCGAGTCTCTCATTTAATATATCGCGAAAGGCATCGATATAAACTGCAAACTTTTCATCCACAGAACCGGGTAAAAAACCCAGCTGCTCACCGGCTTCAACCGCAGGCCGAGTGAGAATAATGCGTTCAATTTTACCAGACTCCAGCGCTTCGGCAGCAAGTGCTGCGGCACAATAACTTTTACCTGTGCCCGCTGGGCCAAGGCCTAATGTCAGGCAATGTTGGCGAATAGCGTTTATATAGTTTTTTTGTGCGAGCGTTTTTGCTTGTAGGCTTTGTTGGGTGCGGAGAGTAGTACAGGATTGATGGAGGCGTTGGTTCTGGGGATTAATTTCGACAACAGTGTCGTCGCTATGCTTGCCCCTTTTTCGAGAGCTTGTCGGCTCCGAATAATTATTTTCGTGATTATGGGCTTTTCTTTTTTGTTTTCGCTTTGCATTAGTGCGTCGGGGCATCAGGTGTATCCTCTGTATTCAAAGTGATTTACGGATTAAAAAAGACGTAAAGTTTTGTGAACTAAAGGCAGTGCTTTTGGTGCTACTCCTATTTCGGTTTTTAGAGTGAGTATTGAATAGTTAGTGTCACAGCAAAAATAGTTGTTCTCTTTATTGCCGCTGTTGAGTTGATGCTAGCAGTAAGGTGCCCCGCCTGCACTTATTTTTTTATGACAGTTTATGTTCAATACTCTTGGTACCTATTCGAGCTCGCTATAAATCCAGCCCCGCCAAAATACCATCGACTCGAGCCTTCACTTCATCTGTCATCGTAATGGGCTTGCCCCACTCTCGTTGGGTTTCTGCGGGCCATTTATTGGTCGCATCAAAACCGATTTTCGAACCAAGACCAGAAACCGGTGAAGCGAAGTCGAGATAGTCGATGGGGGTGTTTTCTATCATCACCGTATCCCGTGCCGGGTCCATGCGTGTGGTCATTGCCCAAATAACGTCCTGCCAGTTACGGGCATCGACATCATCGTCGGTGACGACAATAAATTTAGTGTACATAAATTGCCGTAAAAAAGACCACACGCCCATCATTACCCGCTTGGCATGGCCGGGGTATTGTTTCTTCATGGTGACTACGGCAAAGCGATAGGAGCAGCCCTCGGGCGGCAGATAGAAGTCGACGATTTCAGGAAACTGCTTTTGTAACAGGGGTACGAATACTTCATTGAGGGCAACACCAAGAATGGCGGGCTCATCGGGCGGACGACCCGTATAGGTGCTGTGGTAAATGGGGTCTTTACGATGGGTGATGCGGTCGATGGTCATTACGGGGAAGCGTTCAACCTCATTGTAATAGCCGGTGTGGTCACCAAAGGGGCCTTCATCGGCTTCATCGTCGGGGGCAATATGGCCTTCAAGAATAAACTCGGCGGTGGCCGGGACTTGCAGGTCATTGCCTAAACATTGGGTAACGACTGTTTTTTCACCGCGTAGCAATCCGGCAAAGGCATATTCAGACAGTGAGTCGGGCACGGGTGTTACTGCGCCGAGTATGGTTGCGGGGTCTGCGCCTAATGCCACCGCGATAGGGAAGTCTTCACCGGGATGGGCGGCCTGCCAATCGCGAAAATCCAGCGCCCCACCCCGTTGGGCCAGCCAGCGCATAATGACGCGGTTTTTGCCGATCACCTGCATGCGGTAAATACCGAGGTTTTGCCGCTCTTTTTCAGGCCCGCGAGTAACAACCAGTGGCCAGGTGATCAACGGCCCAGCATCCTCCGGCCAGCAGGTTTGAATCGGTAGYCGGCTTAAATCGACGGCATCGCCTTCCAGCACAAACTCTTGGCAAGGTGCTTTTTTGGCGACCTTGACCGGCATGTTAAGCACGGGCTTGAAGGATTCGCGCTTGTCCCACAGGTCTTTAATCCCTTTGGGCGGCTCAGGTTCCTTCAAAAAGGCGAGTAATTCGCCCACTTCGCGCAGGGCTTCAACTTTCTCCTGCCCCATGCCCAGAGCAACACGCTCGGGTGTGCCAAATAAATTCGCCAGTACGGGAATGTCATAACCCTTAGGATTTTCAAACAATAGCGCGGGGCCTCCGGCCTTTAATACGCGATCACAAATTTCTGTCATCTCAAGATTGGGGTCAACTTCAACGCTGATGCGCTTCAGTTCGCCGCGTTTTTCGAGAAAAGCAATAAAGTCACGCAGGTCGGTATATTTCATCGAGGTCTTTCCTTACAGGCTTCTGTGGCGACTTCTATTATCGAATGGGGTAGTCTATGGACTAAATAATAACAAAYTGTAGAAGTGCATCACCATGCAGCCGCAACAAGTTTTTCGCGCTTATGAGTCGACAATAAGCATCGAGGAAGATATTCAGCGCACACGTTTCTGTAGTCAGTGTGGCGAACCTTGTGTCAGCGAAGTTGTAGAGGGTGGTATTCGATCGACTTGTACGGCCTGCCAGGCGGTGCAGTAYAAAAACCCCCAGCCTGCCATTGCCGTGTTAATTGTTGATGGTGACCGCTTTGTGCTGGGCAAGCGCATATCGAAAAGCCTGGGTCACGGGCAATGGTGTTTGCCCTGTGGCTATGTCGAGTTTTATGAAGATTATCTTAGTGCTGCGGTACGTGAGGTGAAAGAAGAAACCACGCTGGATATTCGCGTGCAGTCCATTATTAGCGTCGTCACCAATTATTTGTCAGCGAATATCCATTCGTTGGTGACCGTATTACTGGCCGAAGTTATCGGCGGCGAGTTACAGGCCGCCGATGGCATGGAAGAGGTGGCCTGGTTTCCCTATACCCGTAACTTCCCCGAAATGGCTTTTGAGGCCGATACCCATATCATTAGCCGCTATTTTGAAACTGACTTGCCGGGCGCACCAGTTGACCCTCGTTTTGCAAATTCATAAAGAACTATAAAGGAGTAAACATCATGAAAAAACTTCAATTAGGGAAGAGTGATCTCACTATTTCACGCCTTGGTTTGGGTTGCATGGGCATGTCTGAATTTTATGGCAGCAGCGATGAGAAAGAATCTATTGAGACCTTGCACGGGGCTCTCGATCTTGGCCTTAACTTTTTTGATACCGCCGATATGTACGGCAGTGGCCGSAATGAAGAACTAATCGGCCGCGCTTTTAAGGGTAAGTGGGACAAGGTCATACTGGCGACAAAATTCGGTTTTTTACGCGATGCCGATGGCGGCTGGGACGGGCTCGACTGTAGCCCTGCCTATATAAAGACGGCTTGTGAAGCGAGTTTACAACGCTTAAAGACAGATGTGATCGACCTTTACTACGCCCACCGTATTGACCCCAATGTRCCTATCGAGGATACCGTGGGCGCAATGAAAGATCTGGTTGATGCCGGCAAGGTGCGTTACATCGGGCTTAGTGAAGCCAGCTCTGAAGAANTACAGCGGGCCAACAAAGTACACACCATTACCGCCTTGCAAACAGAATATTCACTGTGGAGCCGTGATGTTGAGGGCGATATTCTCGCCACCTGCCGTGATCTGGATATTGGTTTTGTACCCTATAGCCCGCTGGGCCGTGGTTTTCTAACGGGCGCTATACAATCTCGAGATAGTCTGGAAGCCAGTGATTTTCGCCTCGCTAGCCCCCGTTTTCAGGAAGAGGCTTTAGAGGAGAATAAAAAATTCCTCGAACTGGTTGAAGTCATTAGCAAAGAAAAAGGCATTACCCCCGCACAGGTTGCTTTGGCCTGGGTGTTAAATCAGGGTGAGGCAATTTTCCCCATACCGGGTACACGAAAGATTTCACGCCTGAAAGAAAACCTTGCTGCGCTGAATGTTAGTTTTACCGCAGCTGAATTGTCAGATATTCGCACTAAACTACCCATCGCCACGGGTGAGAGGTATTAATATTGGTACAGGCAATGGAAACAACAAATAGTGTYATCACTCATAAAGACAAGCAAGGTATTGGTCGTATTACCATCAATCGCCCCGAAGCTTATAACGCGTTGTCTCTGGCTTGTATGCGCTCCTTGATTGGCGCCTTCAAGTTRTTATCTGCCGATGATGGGGTGCGAGTGATTGTGCTGGATGGTGCGGGTAAAGGTTTTTGTGCAGGACATGATTTGGCGGAAATGCGCAGTGATTCTAGTCGGGAATTTCAGCAGCTGACTTTTAGCACGTGCGCTAACTTAATGCTGTCGATCATTCAGTSGCNNAAGCCGGTGATTGCCAAGGTGCACGGCGTGGCAACGGCGGCGGGCTGTCAGCTGGTTGCCAGTTGTGATCTGGCAGTGGCGGAAGAAAGTGCTCGTTTTGCAACCCCGGGTGTTAATCTAGGTTTGTTTTGCTCTACACCAATGGTGGCTCTGTCACGAAATGTCTCAGCGAAACATGCGATGGAGATGCTTCTGCTCGGTGATTTTATTTCTGCGCAGCGAGCCCATGAAATGGGTTTTGTTAATTCTCTTGCCACAGCTGATGAACTTGATAAAACAGTTGGTGCATTGGCAGAAAAAATTGCTAGTAAATCAGCGCTGACTTTAAAAATAGGTAAGCAGGCTTTTTATCAACAGCGCGATAAAAACTTGATAGACGCCTACGATTATTGCGGACAGGTGATGGTTGAAAATATGATGGCTAAAGATGCGCAGGRAGGTATTGATGCTTTTATGGAAAAACGCTCACCAATATGGCGTAACGAGTGAGTCTCAGTTAAGGAAAAGTTTYATTAAAGGTCTTTTAAAGTTGTTCGGAGGTATTTGTGGCCTTAAAGCCAACCATTTTTAAATTTAAAATCTCACTATCTGATCTTAATCGTAATCATTACGACACGCTTAATTTAACCGTTGCTCAGCACCCCTCTGAAACAGCAGRGCGCATGATGGTGCGTGTGCTGGCTTTTTGCATAAATGCTCAGGAGCATTTGGTTTTCACTCCGGGGCTTRGTGCCGTTGATGAGCCTGATCTCTGGGCGCACACTCTCGACGGACAATTGGCTTTGTGGGTCGATGTCGGTGAGCCCGCTGCTGATAGAATAAAAAAGGCAACGCGGCTGGCGCAAATTGTAAAAGTGTATAGCTTTAATTCAAAGTCGGCCGCCTGGTGGGACTTGACAGAAAATCAATTTAAAAACTTGTCGGTGTCGRTYTGCCAGTTTAAATGGGAGCAGATACAGGRGYTARCRGCYWTGCTGCAGCGYACAATGGAATTGTCGATTACTATCACCGGCGATTCCGCTTACATTGCAGCGGAGTCGGGTGAGTGTGAAGTGGACTGGTTAATATTGCAGTGAATATGGAGCGRAGTGTTCTTTNCTTGTGCTGYGAAAATAATTTGCATCGGGCAGAACGGAGSGACTCTGYGATTGCCCGTAAATGTTTGTTGGATGGCGTTNAAAAAAGGCTCTGTTGCGCGCTAAGTGACAGCAGCTATACTCGAGAGGTAGTCAATTTATAATACCTCGGTTATTTATTRGGGGGGAGTTTTAGCGGAAGTTCGGCTTTTCACAAACTATCATTCTGGGAATAATAATTATGAACTTAGACGGTAAATCAGCCATCGTTACCGGCGGTGGCCGTGGAATTGGTCGTGAAATTGCGTTAGTGCTCGCTGAACAGGGTGCGCGAGTGGTCGTTGCTGACCCCGGTGCTGATCGTGGCGGTAGAGGTGGTGAAGAAGCACCTGCCAATCAGGTGGTTGCTGAAATTGAAGCAGCCGGTGGGCAAGCGGTTTCTGCCCTGGCCCCGGTAGATGATTATGAAGCGGCGGCCGGCATTATTGGTACTTGTGTCGATGCTTTTGGTACCGTCGATATGGTGGTCAATTGCGCAGGTGTATTGCGCGAACGCATGATCTGGAATCTCAGTGAAGATGACTGGGACACGGTGATTCGTGTACACCTCAAGGGACACTACAATATGTGCCACCACGCTGCCAAAGTAATGCGCGGCCAGCGTTTTGGCCGCATCGTCAATTTTGCCTCCGATGCTTGGCGCGGTAGTGTTGGCCAATCTAACTATGCGGCAGCCAAGGGCGGTATCGTCAGCTTTACCCGCTCACTGGCTCGGGAATTGGGCCGTTACGGTGTCACCGCCAATGCCATTTGTCCCATTGCCGCGACTCGGATGACTCTAGACCAGGGTGTCATCGACGGCATGAAAAAACGTCTCGATGCGGGATTGATTTCACAAGACCGCTACGACTCGCTAATGGCGATGCCCGGGCCAGAGTTTGTTGCTCCCATGGTTGCTTATCTCGGCACCGATGCGGCTGCCGATGTGAATGGCCAAATCTTTCATGTTGAGCGTGGTCGAGTATCTGTCTATTGCGAGCCGGTGGAGGAGAAAATGCTGCTGAAAACCGACAACGACGGTCAATTCACCGTCGAAGATTTGATAGATTCAGTACCCGGTTCGTTAATGGTTGGTCGGCCCAACCCTGCACCGGCCGAGCAAGAAGGCTAGGGCTGCCACACAGGACAAAAGGGGTCTATGAGTGTCGTCTGAATTAACCGTCTGTGTCACCGGAGCCTCGGGGTTTATCGCCGGGCAAACCATACGCGAGTTGCTTGCAAGTGGTTTTAAGGTCAAGGGCACAGTGCGGGGCGATTTCGATGACAACCAATACACCTATCTAAAACAACTACCCGGTGCCGCAGAAAGACTCGAGTTGGTGCCGGGTGATCTCGCGCAGTCAGGCTCATTCGACACCGCCATTGCAGGTTGTGATTATGTCATCCACGCGGCTAGCCCCTATTTACTGGAAAGTAAAAATCCACAAAAGGAAATGGTCGACCCTGCCGTGAATGGCACCCTCGACGTACTCCGTGTTTGTGCGAATACGGCGAGTGTTAAACGCATCGTTTTGACCTCGTCTCTGGCGGCAATAACGGATGAACCTCGTGACGAATATGTTTTTACCGAAACGGACTGGAACAGTAAATCTTCCCTTAAGCGGAACCCTTTTTTTTATTCAAAAGCACTGGCTGAGCAAGCTGCATGGCACTTTATGCGGGAGCAAGAACGAGACTTCGAATTAGTCGTTTTAAACCCCTGTATGGTAATTGGCGAGGCTCTGGGCCCAGGCTTGAACAGTAGTAATCAGGTAATTTGCGATCTACTTAGCGGTACTTATCCCGGTGTAATGGCGCTGAATTTTTGCATGGTTGATGTCTGCGACGTGGCCCGYGCTCACGTGCTGGCGCTGGAAAAASAGGATGCCGAAGGTCGTTATATTTGTTTTAGTGAAGCGATGACCATGGGTGAAATTGTCGATTATTTACGCGAAGCAGGTTATAGCAATTACCGCTTGCCAAAGCGCGACATGAGGGCGGGTTGGATCAGTAGCTTTGTTAAGTTGCTCTCCTACACTCAGCCCAGTGGTGCTGGCGACTTTCTTCGTTCTAACCTTGGCAAAACCATGCGTATCAGCAATGCAAAGATTTGCGCTGAGCTAGGTGTGGAGTTTCGACCAGTGCGTGAGACGCTAATTGATGCGGTGGAAGACTTGATTCGGCAGGGGCATTTGCAGAAATKCTGAGTGTTGAAATGGGATATTGCCTGCTGTACTGTACGTAATATTGTACGTGTACGGTTTGAAGTTAATGTGGAGAGTCAATATGGACGCTATCAGCTATACCGCTGCCAGGGCTAACCTCGCCAATACGATGGCTAAAGTGTGTAATGATCACGCGCCCGTTATAATTACTCGAAAAAGTGAAGCGCCAGTGGTCATGATGTCCCTTGAAGACTACGAGGCTATGGAAGAAACAACCTACTTACTGCGTTCACCGGCGAATGCTCGTAACTTGCTGGAATCTATAGCAGAGCTTGAAATGGGCAAGGGGCTTGAGAAAAAGTTAGCGGAATGAAGCTAATATTTTCGGCAAAAGCCTGGGACGATTATTTGTACTGGCAAACCACAGACAAGAAAAKCCTAAAACGTATTAACTTGCTGATCAAAAATATCAAGCGTTCGCCCTACGATGGAATAGGCAAGCCAGAGGCCTTAAAGCACGGGCTTTCTGGCTACTGGTCGCGGCGTATTAATGATGAGCACCGGCTTGTTTATAAGGTTCAGGRTAAGTCGCTTTTAATTGCTCAGTTACGTTATCACTATTGATGAGCTTTACGTTTTTCCCAGTTGTTAATCAGCTGATACTGACTAGATTATCAATACTCGATATTAACCGYATCTATTTTCAGCAGTTTCCCAAGCTCTAGCTCTAGTACATCRCCCGCTTTCAAAGGCCCAACACCTTCGGGTGTGCCTGTTAGCACAACATCGCCCGGCAGCAAGGTRAAAAACTGGGTGATRTAARTAATTAGCGGCACTATCTGGGTGATCATCTGCCCCGTATTACCCTCCTGTTTTAACTCGCCATTTTGCCAAAGCTTAATATCAACATCTTGCAAGTCTGCGACTTYTTCTGTTTTAACAAAAGGTGAGATGGGGCAGGCGCCGTCCCAGCCTTTGGCTTTTTCCCAGGGYTGGCCCGCTTCYTTTAAYTKTTTTTGYAGRTCGCGCAGGGTKARGTCGAGGGCGATGCCGACACCGGCGATGGATTTAATAACATCTTCTTCTTTGCCGTTTTTCAAAGGCTGGCCAATCAGCAATGCCATTTCACTTTCAAAATGGCAGGCGCCCCGCCCTTTGGGTATGTGCAGGGCTTCTTGTATTGGTGTTAGTGCGGTGGCGGGTTTAATAAAGAGTAGTGGTTCACCGATATTTTTACTGTTCATTTCAGCGACATGGGCAGCGTAGTTGAGACCGACGCAAACGACTTTGCCGGGGGGTAAGTTGCAGGGGCTGCCGTCAATAAATTGATGTTGGTAGTTCATGGATTTACTCCAATTTGAATAAGTAATTAGATCAGTTTGCCAGGGTTGAGTATGCCTTTTGGATCAAATAAACTTTTCATCTGGCGCATTAGGCTGATCTCTGTTTCGCTGCGGGTGTAGCTTAAATAGGGCTTTTTCAATAGGCCGATCCCATGTTCGGCGGAGACGCTGCCATTAAATGCCTGGACTAGCTCGGAAACCTCAACGCTGACACTGCTGCATTGCTGATTAAACTCTTCAACGCTGAGTTCATCGGGTTTGAGAATATTGAGGTGCAGATTGCCGTCACCAATATGCCCGTACCAGACCACTTCAAAGTCGGGGTAGCGCTGGCTGGCAAGGTCATCGACAGCGCGAATAAAGTCGGGCATTTGCGAGACTTGCACGGAGATGTCATTTTTATAGGGTTTGGCAAAGGACAGGGTTTCGGAGATGTCTTCCCGCAGTCGCCATAAGTTCTTCGCCTGGCTGATGTTCTGGCTAACCACGCCGTCGAGTACCCAGCCGGCTGCAACACAGTTCTCAAACAGGCCCATCGCCGTGTCGAGCACTTCAGGTGTGGTTTGCTCGAATTCGAGCAGCGCGTAATAGGGAGTGCGCTGTTCAAAGGGTGCGGTTAATGGCTGATGGGCGAGGACTTTATCGAGGGCCAGGTCGGAGAAAAATTCAAAGGCATTCAGCGTTAATGCGCCGCTGTAGGTTTTCAGTACATCCATAATGGCGGGGAAATCGCTCACCCCCAGCACTAATACGGCAGGGTCTTTCGGCGGCGGCGCGAGGCGCATGGTCGCCTCACAAATAATACCTAGCGTGCCCTCAGAGCCAATAAACAAATGACGGAAGTCGTAGCCGGTGTTGTTTTTAATCAGCCCGCGATTGAGTTCGAGAATATCGCCATTGCCGGTGACCACTTTCAGGCCGAGTACCCAGTCGCGCGTCATACCGTAGCGAATCACATTAATACCGCCAGCATTGGTGGCGATATTGCCGCCGATTTGGCTGGAACCCGCCGAGGCGAAGTCCACCGGGTAAAATAGCCCCTGCTCTTCTGCGTATTCCTGCAATTGTTGAGTGATGATGCCAGCCTGGCAGGTGAGGCTGCGGTCGACGGCGTTAAAGTCGAGTACCTTATTCATGCGGTCGAGGGCCAGCACCAGCTCGCCGGATTTGGCCACTGCGCCACCACTTAAACCGGTGCGCCCGCCCGAGGGTACAATGGCCAGGTCTTCGCTGTTGGCCAGTCGCACAATGGCCTGTACCTCTTCAATACTGCCCGGCAATACGACCGCGCAGGGTGCCGCCGTCCACACCGTGGTGCGGTCGAGGCCGTAGCTTTGCAGGCTGTCGGCATCGGTGAGAACCCGTGTTTCTCCAACAATGGCGTGGAGTTGCTGCAAGGTGTTTTTATCCATTGAATCGGACTCTATAGGAATTGATAAGAAGGTACTGGAGCCCATTTCGGGGCCATAATGACGCGTCGCGCATGTTACCATGTCGCCCCCTTTTTTTGCCCTTGAGGTGTGTCGTGGCTTCTGTCTCTCTCGATAAATCGAAAATTCGTATCCTGCTGCTCGAGGGCGTCCATCCCTCGGCCGTCGACTCCCTGAATGCCTCGGGCTACAGCAACATTGAATACATTAAAGGCGCTCTGCCTGACGATGAGTTGAAGGCCAAAATCAGCGATGCCCACTTTGTCGGTATTCGCTCCCGCACCCAGCTCACGGCCGACGTGCTGGCCAGCGCCAATAAACTGATGGCCATCGGCTGTTTCTGTATCGGCACGAATCAGGTTGATCTTAAAGCCGCCACCGAGCGCGGCGCAGTCGTCTTTAATGCGCCCTACTCGAACACCCGCAGTGTTGCCGAGCTGGTGATCGCCGAAGCCATACTGCTGATGCGTGGCATCCCCGAGAAAAACGCCAAGGCCCACCGTGGCGTCTGGCAGAAATCGGCTGTTGGCTCCTTTGAAGTGCGCGGCAAAACCCTGGGCATTGTCGGCTACGGCAATATCGGTAGCCAGGTCAGCGTGCTGGCGGAGTCACTGGGCATGAAAGTGAAGTTTTACGATGTGATTACTCGTCTGCCCCTGGGCAACGCCGAGCAAATTGCCGAGCTTGACGACCTGCTGGGCTGCGCCGACATGGTCTCCCTGCACGTGCCCGACACAAAGGCAACGCGCAATATGATGAACAGCGACAGGCTGGCGGCAATGAAGCCCGGTGCGGTACTCATCAATGCCGCTCGCGGCCAGGTGATCGATATAGAAGCGCTTTGCGAGGCCCTGGCGGAAAAGAAATTGGCCGGCGCTGCTGTCGATGTATTCCCCAGCGAACCGGGTACCAACAAAGAAGAATTCCTCTCCCCTCTGCGTGAATTCGAGAACGTCATTTTAACCCCTCACGTCGGTGGCTCGACCGAAGAAGCCCAGGAAAATATAGGCGGCGAAGTGGCCGAAAAACTCATCCGCTACAGCGATAACGGCACCACCCTCGGTTCCGTGAATTTCCCCTCTGTAGCTCTGCCCTCCCACGAAGGCTCCCACCGCCTGCTCCACATACACCGCAATGTGCCGGGCGTGATGAGCGCCATCAACCAGGTGTTCTCCGATAGTGCGGTTAATATTACCGGCCAATACCTGCAAACCAATGAGCAAATAGGTTACGTGGTGATTGATGTGGCCGCCGGTTATAGCGACCAGGCACTGAAAGAATTGAAGGCGATTGAAGGCACGATTCGCTGTCGGGTGCTTTTTTAACGTAGAAAATGAAGAGGGTAGTTGAGCCCTTTTTAAATCTTATTCAAGCGGTGGCCGGCTATCGACCATTAGCTTGTCGAGATCCTTCTGGGCTTGCTTCGGGTTGCGAAAATCCTTCACTTCCAGCATCTCGCAGTCATCGGCAATCATTTGCTGAATCGTCACCGGGTAGTATTTGCAGTCGTCCGGGCGGTCGTAATAAATGCCGCAGAGGTATTTGTCCTCCCCCGGCACTTTGTTTAACCACGGACAAAGTTCGAGCTGCTGACCGTCGTCAGGGTTCATCCAAATCTTGCCGTCATCAACATAGCGGACTATTTCGGGCCTGCAGATATCCCAGAACTCTATCTCATTTGCTGTCGCTGACAGGCCGCCGTTACTGTATTTTGTGCAGCATTTTCCGCACGAGTTGCAGTCTTTCATGAGGCTTAAAACGGCATGGCCGCAAAGGCCTGATTGCGTAAGTCTTCGACTTCATTAACCAGGTGGTGCTGGCCATCGGTGATCATTTCGATTTTGGCATTTGGCAGCTTTTGCTGAAATTGCTCCAGGTTGTAACGCCAGTCGAGGGTCATGTCTTTATCGCCCTGAACTATGGTCATCGATTTATGATTAACGGGGAGGTCGTGAAATTCTTCCGTCCAGCGCTTCATTGAGCCGACCCATTCGAGGGGAATATGGCGGCTTTGCAGGGGGTCGCTGTGCCTGAGGAAGTTGAGAAAATCGCCATCGCCGGAGTTGGGTTTAAAGTCGCGCTTAATGCGTGAAATAAAACGGTGYAGCAGGCGATAGGTCAACCGTCCTGTGCTCCAGTTGCGGGTGTGTAATAGAGGGGCGAGCAGGGCGATATGTTGAAACAGCGATTGGCCATTTTTTTCTTCGAGCAGGTGTTTCAGCACAATTGCACCACCGGTGCTTTGCCCTACGGCGTGCCAGGGCTGGGGCAGATGGTCGGCGCAGGCGGCCAGTAGGCCATCAAAAGTTTCTACGTAATGATCAAAGCTGGCGATGGAGGCCCGCTCGCCATCGGACAAGCCATGCCCCGGTAAATCGAAAGTGACGACGGCATAACCGCGTGCTAATAAGTAGCTAAAGAGATGGCGATAAAGGGCGCTGTGGTCGAAATAGCCGTGCACCACAAATACCGTGCCTTTGGCATTTTCGGGCAGCCAGTATTGGCAGGCCACGTTGTAACCGGCGGTGTTGAGTTGGCCGAGGTAGTGGCGGGTATTGTGCTGGGCTTTGGCGGCTGCATTAATAGTGGTTAGTTGGTAGTGAGCCAGATAGCTGTCGGCGCAGGGTATTTGTTGACTGGGGGTGTCGGTTTCAGGCTCAAAGTTTAGCAGCGGCAAGCTTTCGTRCAGRCGCTGGAGTTTGTCCGTCACGGAGGCCGATGCATTAGTAGTGGGTGTCGTGACCATTGGTGGCATTTGATGACAGCAGGAGGCGCAGATTAGCACAGCAGATAGACGTCCGTGGTCGGATGCGTATTGCAGGGCGAAGGTATCTTCGGCATAGTGTGCGCCCTCGTGCAAACACAAGATTTTTCAATAACCTGCAAGGGATCTAAACATGCCCGACTACCTTATTGCCCCCTCTATTYTRTCKGCYAAYTTTGCCTGTCTYGGTGAAGAGGTSGCYAATGTRCTGRCCAGTGGTGCGGACGTTGTCCACTTTGACGTGATGGATAATCACTATGTGCCCAACCTCACCATCGGCCCGATGGTGTGCAAGGCCCTGCGTGATTACGGTATTGAAGCGCCGATTGATGTGCATTTAATGGTCGAGCCGGTGGATGACATGATCGTGCAGTTTGCCGAAGCCGGTGCCTCGTGGATTACTTTTCATCCCGAGGCCACGCGTCATATCGATCGCTCCCTGCAGTTGGCGCGTAGCCTGGGTTGTAAAACGGGGCTGGTGCTGAATCCGGCGGTCGGGCTGGAGGTGACGAAACATGTACTCGACAAAATAGACGTGCTTTTATTGATGTCGGTCAATCCGGGTTTCGGCGGGCAAAAATTTATCCCCGAAACCCTGAATAAGCTGAGGGAGGCGCGGGCCTTGATTGATGGCAGTGGCTTGCCCATTCGATTGGAGATAGATGGCGGCGTGACCGTTGATAATATTGCCGAAATTGCCGCCGCCGGTGCCGATACCTTTGTTGCGGGTTCGGCAATCTTTGGTGCTGATAATCGTGACCAGGCTATCGCTGCTATGCGCACGGCCTTGGCTGGCGTATAAGTTAAGGGCCTGCTGAGGATTGGCGGGTCAGGAGCGGTTTAATAGCAGGCGTAAATGCTTTAGAATCCCTCCGCAAATTCAGGAGTTTTTTGGTGATATTGGGTAAGCAAATAGATGCAGCGTTTCTTTCCACACGTTGGCGATGGCCCCGCGTGTGATTTTTGCCGCCCGCTCGGGTGGTCGATAGCAAAGAACAGCTGACAGCATTTACCCAATTTTATTGAAAGGAATAATCATGACGCCTGATATGTCGTCCCAAGAGTTTGCCGACCTGGCAAAGCAAAATTATAAACGCATCCCGGTGATGCGAGAAATCCTTGCCGATCTCGAAACCCCGCTATCGTGCTACCTAAAACTGGCGCAGGGGCCGTACACCTATTTATTCGAATCCGTTGAAGGCGGCGAAAAATGGGGTCGTTATTCGCTCATCGGCCTGCCTTCGGCCACAGTGCTGAAAGTGTGTGGTTACCAGTGGACACTGGAAAAGCACGGCGCAGTGATCGAAGAGCGCACGGTGAAAGACCCGCTGGCTGAAATCGAAACTTTCCAGCAACAATTCAATATGCCCGAACGCCCTGATTTGCCACGTTTTACCGGTGGTTTAGTGGGTTACTTTGGWTACGACACGGTGCGTTATATTGAGCCTAGGCTGGCTGATAGCTGCCCACCCGACGAACTGGGTGTGCCCGATATACTGCTCATGGTTTCTGAAGAAGTACTGGTTTTCGATAATCTGGGCGGCACGTTAAGCTTGATTATTCACGCTGACCCCACTCAGGCCAATGCCTGGGAGTGCGCTCAGCAACGTCTGGATGAAATAGAGGCCGCGCTTAAACAGCCCGTCCCCGAATTGCCGCCCGTGCGCTTAAAGGGTGACGGCGTGAGCGAAGACGCCTTTGTTTCAAGTATGGGGCAAGCMGGTTATGAAGCCGCGGTTGAGACTATTAAAGCCTACACCCGTGCCGGTGATGTRATGCAGGTGGTGCCATCGCARCGYCTSTGTCTRCCTTTCCCCGCCGAGCCGATCAATCTTTATCGAGCGCTGCGCAATTTGAACCCTTCGCCTTATCTGTACTTTCTTGATATGGGTGATTTTCAGATTGCCGGTTCATCGCCTGAAATTCTTACGCGACTGGAGCAGGGTGAAGTCACCGTACGGCCCATCGCCGGTACTCGTCGTCGCGGGCATACCGAGGAAGAAGACCTGGCGATGGAAGCAGAAATGCTTGCCGACCCCAAAGAGATCGCCGAACACTTAATGCTTATCGACCTGGGGCGCAATGATGTCGGTCGCATTGCGCAAACCGGCACGGTAAAGCTGACGGAAAAAATGGTGGTGGAGCGGTTTTCCCATGTGATGCATATCACCTCGAATGTCACCGGGCAGGTYAAGCCCGAGCTGTCGGCCATCGACGTGCTGCGTGCGACTTTGCCTGCGGGYACYTTRAGCGGCGCGCCRAAGATYCGCGCYATGGARATYATTGACGAGCTAGAGCCYGTYAARCGCKGYATTTACGGCGGCGCGGTGGGCTAYCTYGGCTGGAACGGCAATATGGATACCGCTATTGCTATTCGYACCGCRGTGATCAAAGACGGYAAYYTGTACGTGCAGGCCGGGGGCGGTGTYGTTGCCGATTCGGTGCCAGCGCTGGAGTGGAAGGAAACCATGAAYAAGGCGCGGGCTATTTTCCGCGCGGCGGCCATGGTTGTGGGGGCGTAATACGATGATATTAATGATWGATAACTACGACTCCTTCACCTACAACGTGGTGCAATATCTCGCCGAGCTGGGCGCCGACGTTAAAGTRGTGCGCAACGATGAGCTGAGCATTGCCGATATTGAAGCCCTGGCGCCGCAGAAAATAGTGGTTTCTCCTGGGCCCTGTACGCCTAATGAAGCGGGCATCTCTCTGGCCGCGATTGAGCATTTCGCCGGTCGCATTCCGCTGCTGGGTATTTGCTTGGGTCATCAGAGCATCGGTCAGGCCTTTGGCGGAAAAGTGGTGCGCGCTCGTGAGGTGATGCACGGCAAAGTGTCGCCCATTCATCACAATAATGGCGGCGTATTTCGTGGTCTCACAAATCCCTTTGAAGCGACGCGCTATCACTCGCTGGTGATTGAGAAAGAGAGCCTGCCCGATTGTTTAGAAATCACCGCCTGGACACAGACGAATGACGGTGAAGTGGACGAGATTATGGGCCTGCGCCATAAAACCTTGGACGTAGAGGGTGTGCAATTTCACCCCGAGTCTATTCTTAGCCAGCACGGCCACGACTTACTGCAACACTTTCTTGAAGGAATGGGTGGGGCGTAGCGCCATCACCCACTGGGTTTACCGGGATACATACTATGGATATTAAAACGGCCATCGCTCAGGTGATCGAAAACGTTGATCTCACACAAGATCAAATGGTCGCTGTGATGCGCCAGATAATGACCGGCGAAGCGAGTCCGGAGCAGATCGCCGGTTTCCTCGTCGCCCTACGCATGAAGGGTGAAAGACTCGACGAAATTACCGGTGCAGTACAGGTGATGCGTGAACTGGCCAGTGGCGTTAGTGTCAGTGGCGAGTATTTGGTGGATATTGTTGGCACCGGCGGTGACGGTGCAAGYTTGTTYAATGTTTCGACGGCCAGTGCTTTTGTGGTGGCGGTGAGCGGTGGGCGCGTGGTGAAGCACGGCAATCGCTCGGTCTCCAGTAAGAGTGGTAGTGCCGATTTACTCGAAGCGGCGGGGGTGCGGCTCGACCTCAAYTCCGCCCAGGTTGCTCGTTGTGTTGACGATGTGGGCATCGGCTTCATGTTCGCCCCCCAGCACCACAGTGCGATGAAGTACGCCGCTGGGCCGCGTAAGGCCCTCGGCGTACGCACCCTGTTTAATATTCTCGGGCCAATGACGAACCCCGCCGGTGTTAAGCGCCAGTTAATTGGCGTCTTTGATGCGTCGCTCTGCAAGCCGGTGGCGCAGGTACTGCAGCGATTGGGYAGCGAGCACATTATGGTGGTGCACAGTGACGATGGCCTCGATGAAATCAGCCTTGTCGGYGGYACCAGTGTTGCYGARYTGCAGGGCGGCGAGATACGCGAATATCGCATCGCGCCCACCGACTTCGGCATTGCCGAGCAAAATCTCGACGGCCTCGGTGTTGCCGATGCCGCCGACTCCCTCGCCTTAATTCGCGACGCCCTGAGTTCGCGGCCCAGTGACAAGGGTCGCAAGGCCGCCGATATTATTGCCTTGAATGCCGGTGCGGCGATTTATGTCAGTGGTGTTGCCGCCAATTTGGCYGAAGGGGTCGCTATGGCCCAGGACGGTATTGCTAGTGGGCTGGCATTGGAAAAGCTCGATGAGCTTGCCGCGTTTAGCACTTTACTGACGGATTAAAGGAATAATCGTATGCCAGAAGGACAAGTAGTTGTGGATGATACACCGACCATTTTGAAGAAAATTCTCAGCCGTAAACACGAAGAGGTGGCCGAGCGCAGCGCCCGTGTTTCTCTGGCGGCACTGCGTGAGCAAGCCGCTGATATGCCGGCTTGTCGCGGCTTTGCTGCCGCCATGCAAAGCAAGGTTGAGCAGGGCTTGCCTGCCGTGATTGCCGAAGTAAAGAAAGCCTCGCCCAGTAAGGGTGTGATATGTGAAAACTTTGACCCGGTAAGAATTGCTCAAAGCTATGAAAAGGGCGGCGCTGCTTGCCTCTCTGTGTTGACGGATGTTGACTTCTTTCAGGGTAGCGATGAGTTTTTACGCCAGGCCCGCAGTGCTGCYTCTCTGCCGCTGTTGCGCAAAGACTTTGTTGTCGATCCCTATCAAATTGTTGAGGCGCGGGTATTGGGCGCGGATTGTATTTTACTGATTGCCGCCGCACTAGCACCGGAGCAGATGGCGGAGCTACATGATCTGGCGCTGGAAATAGGTCTCGATGTATTGCTCGAAGTGCACAATACTCAAGAGCTGGATGCAGCGCTGACACTATCGACGCCGCTGATTGGCATTAATAATCGCAATTTGCACACCTTTAGCACCCARCTCGATACCACTTTTAACCTGCTCGACAAAATTCCAGAAGATAGGCTGGTGATTACTGAAAGTGGTATTCATACGATTGATGATGTGATGGCGATGCGCGGCCATGGCGTTAACGCTTTTCTGGTGGGCGAGGCCTTTATGAAGGCCAAAGACCCCGGTCGCCGCTTAATGGAAATGTTTAATTAGTCATTGAATTAAGGGTTTTAATAGCCGCCCCCTGATCAAAAYCYATCAGGTCAAAGGTCCGCACGTTAATAGCTCTGTGATAGAAGACGGTGATGGCCACCTGGTTGTTGATGCGGCTTGGCGTGGCG
>NVWE01000010.1:105456-123158 GCA_002746135.1 Cellvibrionales bacterium
AGAAATATGCCCTCAGTTATATTCACAAGGTGCTACAGCGGGATATCCGGGRCGTAAAACTGGTGACCTGCACCCACCGACCAYAGCGGTAGTATTGCCAAAATCGCCAGTGCTTGTGGCGCACAGCTGGCAGTACCGTATGCGGYACCCTCAAAGTTGTTTAAGTTTRCGAATGATCCTACGGGCATGGCGGGTTATGCCAATCCCCACAATAATGCCCGAGCGAAAATGCTGCCAGCTTATACGGTGAAGGGTGGGGCGCGTAACGATGCGGGCTCTGGACATGATGAGCCACCCCTACGGCTCAATCATCTCAAGCGCGGTGTCGTCAAACAATAATGTCAGATAGCGGTTTTGGCTTTTCGATAAAGAAGCCCTGTACGCAATCGACACCGATCTCCTGCAGCATCGATAGTTGTATCTGATTTTCTACACACTCGGCGATGGTCGCAATGCCCATGACATGGGCGAGGTGGTTAATGGTGCTGACCATAGAGAAGTCGATGTCGTTAAGCTCCATATTGCGGATAAAACTACCGTCAATTTTGAGATAGTCGACAGGCATTTGCTTTAAGTAACCCAGAGATGACAGGCCGGTGCCAAAATCATCGAGAGAAAAACGACAGCCCCGAGCTTTCAGTGCATTGWTAAGTTCAAGCGCGCGATCAAATTGGCGTATGGCGGCTGTTTCGGTGATTTCAAATTGTAGGTGGTGAGGGTCGATGCCACTTTCGTCGATAATGTTGAGTAAAAACCCCATAAAATTATCGTCGCTAATTGTCGGCCCAGACAGGTTGATTGATATGCGTAAGTCATGTCGCTGATGGCTGTTCAGAGACGTAATGTCGGCAATGACTCGGCGGATAACCCAGCGGTCAATATCATCGATTAGGCCATAGAGCTCGGCGGTGGGAATAAACTTGCCCGGTAAAATTATTCCGCCTTTACTGTCAACCATGCGAATCAGTGCTTCGTAGTGGTGATAGTCGTGTTCTGTTTCACGGCTTGGCACGATGGGTTGGAAATAGAGGCAAAAGCCATTGTGCTCAAGGGCGTCGGTAATGAGAGGCTCCCACTCGGCGACCTGCTTGCGCTCATGAAGTTTTTCACGTTGGTATTGGAAAAAGGCACGGTTGCGCCCCGATTCCCGGGCGGCAGCACAGGAAAAGGCGGCGGTAACCAGTACGTCGATGTCGGAGCTACTATCTCGGTCGACYACTTCRCCGCCAATACTGATGCCAATTTTTAGGCGGCGCTCYCCCCAGGGAAAGCTGAAGCGTTTGATAGCCGCGATAATATTATCGGCAATGGCTTTGCCGTCATCGAGGGGGCAATCGAGTAAGAGTATGGCAAATTCATCGCTGCCGATGCGTGCGACCAGTGTGTTTTCACTGGTTGTCTGCTTGAAGAGTATCGCGCACTGTTTCAGCAGGGCATCGCCAGCCGCTTTTCCGCACGTATCATTAACCAATGAGAARTTGTAGAGGTCGAGGTAGAGGAGGACATGTTTCTGACTGGTGCTTTGGGTGAGTTCTATTGCGCGGGTGAGTTCGCCCTCGAGAAAATGCCGGTTGGGCAACTGGGTCAARGGGTCGTGATCGACATGCCAGGCCAGCTTTACCGATTCGCGATGGGCCTGACTGGTAATACGGAGGATTAATACGCAGCCGCTCAGCTGGTTTTGCCGGTCGCGTAGCGGGGTGGCGCTCGCAACAACTGGCAAGGTGGGGCGGCCTGTGACGTGGAGGAAGGTTTTTTCAGGGCTTTGGCAACTTGTACCACGGTTCAGCACTTCCCGGTGGGGGCTGATGGCCCGGTCTTCATCGCCACTGGTCAGCATGACCAAATCATCTATCAGACTGCCCTCAGCTTTACTGATGCGCAAGCCGAGCATTTCCATGGCAACGGGATTGAGGTGTTCAACCAGCCCCTGGGCATCGAGCAGAATAATACCGTCGGCAACTTCGTCATAAATGGCGCTTAGTAGTTCCCGTTGTGCTAACAGGGCATCYTGGTTGCCCWGTTGGCGAGAAAAATCTTCGCAGACTAGCGTCAGGGTATTGTCTTGCAGTGGATTTTGAAACACTGATACTTTTAATGGCAGGGTCTTGCCATTGCAGTCGACGGCCTCGCAGATGTTGTCTTGATGCAGRCGACTGGTTTTTTCCAGGTTGAGTCGAATGTCGTCGCAGCCTTTCAAGCTGGGGAGTAGGACACTCAGAGCCTGGCCGATCAGTTGTTCTTCGCTATATCCGCTAATCTGSATGATGCGCTGATTCACGGTAGAGATACGCCCTTCGGTATCGGCGGAAATCACACCAAAAGCGTCAGTCTGTAAGGAGGCTGCAAAGGTGTTTTTAAATACTTGGCTGGCRCCAGTACTAGTACTGGTGGAGGGTTCCGGGGGCAGGGAGCTRGCCTGAACGGAGGTAAAGGGGGCCTCCGAAAACTCCAGTAAACAGCCCGACTGTGATGATAGAGCAAAAGGTGAAACGGCAATGCGACTAAGGGGTAGTTCGCGGTAGCCAAAGGCGAGGACCGCTTCAATAGTGTCGATCAATTCGGGTTCGCGGTCCAGATACCAGGTAAGCCCCTGGCCGCTGGTATTGACTTTGGTAATGGCTCTGGCGTAATCGCTGCCGTGTAGGCCGGGGAAGAGGTTGAGAAATATTTTGCCAAGGGCCTGGCTAGATTCGATACCGGTCCAGGCCTGCATCCAGTCATTCCAGAGCAGGATCGCTCCCGCCGGATCCAGTGCGACCAGGCCGTGGTTTTGTTTATCAACCACCGCGCCTGCCAATTCAATTGAACTGGAGTGGCTTATCGGACTGGCAGTACTTGTGCCCATGCAGTTTCCGCTAAACTGGCTAATCCTTTAGCCGTGCAGCTGGCAGCTCCTCTGCCAAGTAATTGTATTTTGCGCTAACCCTGCGACAATAACTCTCGCAAGTCAATGATAGCGGCATTGGCGCGGCTAATATAAGAGGCCATAGTCAACGAGTGGTTGGCGAGTAAACCAAAGCCACTGCCGTTGAGTATGATCGGGCTGTGCAAGGATTTTTGTGTGGCTTCAAGCTCGCGAATAATTTGTTCGAGGCTCACTCGGGCATTTTTCTTCGCCAGTACGTCGGCAAAATCGACCTGAACGGCCCTCAAGAAATGTACCAGCGCCCAGGACGTGCCCCGCGCTTCGTAGAACACATCGTCGAGTTCTGACCAGGGTGTTTTCACTACCACTTCATTCGGAGTCGGTGTCGACTGGCTGGCAGCGCTGTCACCGGCGAGGTCAATGTTGATGCGTTTTTGCCCGACACTGGCGCTGAGTCGTTGGGACAGGCTGCCGAGGCGAGTCTCAACCGTGCTTAACCAATAGCGCAGGTTGTCGGCGCGGGCGTAAAACTGCGCGTTGTATTCGTCGTCGTCAAGTAGGCGAACCAGGTAGCTCCGTAGGTATTTGCGGCCATCGCGGTACTCTTTCTCCGAGGCGGGTAACATCCAGCTATCGAATTCAAAGTTAAAACGAGGTTCAGCTAGGGCCAAATCTTTGTCTTCGGTCGATTGTGATTGGGAGCGACTGAAKGCTTCACGCATGGCTTTGGCGAGATCGCGTACCTGAATAACCACGCCGCGCTCCCAACTCGGAATATTATCGAGGAATACCCCCGGTGGCATTACGTCGTTACTCAATAAGCCACCTGGCTTTTCGAGTAGTGTATCGACGACAGTGATCAACGTAGACGTGACGGCGGAGCCAGTGACAGAATGCTGGCTGGCGAGATCCGCGGCGATGTTGATTTTGGGTTCGCGGCTCCAGTACCAACCAAGGGCGTAGAGTGCGATCAGTAGGATGGCRAGTATGCGTATTRCCCAGCGTGAAGTTYCCCCRYCATCCRCCAATGTGCTGCTATAGCTGCTTGCTGTYKCGTCKGYCTTTCCCTTGCCTGTAAGCAGCGACTTAAAYCCTGACATTGTCATTTATAACTCCGTTTTTATTTGYMTGCTTGTTWGCAGGCGGCGCGAGTTGCTGTTATTGGCACAGGCGTTATGATCGCGCAGTRCAAAACTTGCGCGACAGTGTAAAACATTTTGGCCACTTATAGGTCAAAGCGAAGATTCCMGATTAAAACGGYGAWAYGGAGAGAATGRGTGGYTTGCAATAATKTAATGACRRGGCTCAAGCGTTGTTTGCTACTGGCTTTGCTGGTGTTCTGTTTGCCTGYTAGYGCGCAGGRCTGGGAACAATCAAAGACGMGTTCRTCCAGCGCTCTRCTCGCCGGCACRCCCGYCGARTTTTTGCCRGTTGAARAGGCTTATCGCCTGAATGTGGAAGGCAGCGCTCAGGGCTTAATTTTTGATTGGCGTATCGCTTCCGCTTATTATCTCTATCAGCATAAGTTTGCCGCCGAAGCTATTGATGGCAGCGGTGAAGCTTTCCCGTTGGTCATGGATTACCCCCCCGGCAAGTCAATGTATGACGAGTATTACGAAAAAGAGCTGCAGGTYTATTACGACACRGTAGCGCTGMGGGTCGATTTKCCCGAGCAATTAAAAGGCCAGAGCTGGACATTATCAGTGAGCTCACAGGGCTGTGCCGATGCGGGCTTGTGTTATCCGCCGCGCACTCAGTACTTTGCCGTTAGTGGCACGGCAGGAGTGGATCAAACGGTTACCGAGATMGCACAGCTGCCATCTGCTRTTGATAAGGTGGCAGGCGGGGCTGAATTGAACACAACCGCGACCAGCTCAAGCCTGCCCCTCGTCCTTCTCTTCGCCCTCCTCGGCGGCATTATTCTCAACTTGATGCCYTGYGTCTTTCCGGTGCTGTCGATCAAGGTGCTGAGTTTAACCTCAGCCCACCTGGGTRAGCACGGCAAGCATCAACACGGCATGGCCTACACGGCGGGTATCGTTATGTCTTTTGTCGCCATTGCCGCTTTGTTGCTGGTCTTCCGTGAGGCCGGTGAGGCAGTGGGCTGGGGCTTTCAATTACAGTCGCCGGTGTTCGTGAGTTTGCTGGCTTATCTTCTGTTTGCAGCGGGCCTGAGTTTCTCGGGTTTACTAGAGGTGGGCGCGCGTTGGATGAATATTGGTCAGTCGGCCGCGTCCGGCACGTCTCTGCGGGCCTCCTTTATGACCGGCGTGTTGGCAACGGTGGTGGCTAGCCCCTGTAGTGCGCCTTTTATGGGAACCGCACTTGGTTTTGCGCTGACGCAGGCGCCTTTTATTAGTTTACTGGTGTTTGCGGTATTGGGTGTCGGCATGGCGCTGCCTTTTGTGYTGCTGAGCTGGATTCCAGGCTTACTTGAGAAGCTGCCAGCGCCGGGGCCGTGGATGGAAAGCTTTCGCCAGTTTCTTGCCTTCCCCCTCTATGCCAGCGCCATCTGGTTACTCTGGGTGCTGGGTCGCCAAACCAGTATTGATCACGTGGCTTTGGTCAGCATCGGTATGCTGTTGTTGGCTTTTGCGGCCTGGTTGGGCGGTGGCGGGGCGAAGCGTTGGAAACAGGCTGCCGCACTGCTGGTCACCGTTGTGGCTTTGAGTATCGCCATTACACCGTCTAAACCTGCTGATGAGCGACTCTGGGAACCCTACTCTCCGGCACGTTTACAGGCCTTGCGTGATGAGGGTCGCCCCGTCTTTATCAATTTGACGGCAGCCTGGTGTATTACCTGTCTGGCCAATGAGAAGCTTGCTCTCAGCTCGGATACCTTTGCCGAGACCTTGCAGGTCAATAACATTGCCTATTTAAAAGGTGACTGGACCAATCGCGATAGCGAGATTACCGCATTGCTTAAAGAATACGGACGCAGTGGTGTGCCGCTGTATTTGTATTTCTCGGTGAGCAGTGACTCCGCGCAGGTTTTGCCCCAGTTGTTAACAGAGAGCATTGTGCAAAAGGCCCTTCAGAATGAGTAGTCTGGCTTTGAGGCAGGTGTATTCGCTCGAAAATGCCGATAAAATCGAGAAATTTCGAACAAAAGACTATAAAGTTGGACATGAGTTTTTAACTCATGCAAACTCACCAGCGCCGATGAAGTCGGCTTGTTAAGCTAATTTAGAGGCCTTTGCACGAGAGATGATTTTGCTTCTAGGCAAGGCAAAAAAGCGCACAGAGAGGGAGTTTACAGCTGTAAATGACCGATTGAGCACNTTTTTAACGCAGCATGGGAGCAAAATGGCTCTCGTGCAAAGGCCTCAATAAAAACGACGGGGAGCGAGGGATAAATGGCGACAATCCTGGTCTTGCATGGCCCAAATCTTAATTTACTCGGCAGTCGTGAACCTGAGGTCTACGGCAGCACGACACTCGACGATATCAATCGACAGCTCACCGAGCGTTGCATTGCAGCGGGTCATCACTTGCTCGCTCTGCAAAGCAATGCCGAATACGAGTTAATCAACCGTATTCACGATGCCCGCCATGAAGGTGTTGAGTTTATTTTGATTAATCCCGCTGCCTTTACTCATACTAGTATTGCCCTGCGCGATGCTCTATTGGCAGTGGCTATCCCGTTTGTTGAAGTGCACCTTTCTAACGTACACAGTCGCGAACAGTTTCGTTCGCACTCCTATTTTTCTGATATTGCCACTGGGGTGATTTGTGGCTTCGGCGCCCAGAGCTATGATCTGGCCCTCAGTGCTGCCTTGACACACCTTGAGGCTGACTCACAGTAGGCTAGGCCCAGTTATCTAATACCCAAACATTGATACCCGAGGGGGGAACATGGATATACGTAAAGTAAAAAAACTCATTGAACTACTGGAAGAGTCCAATATTGATGAGCTAGAAATTAAAGAAGGCGAAGAATCAGTTCGCATTATTCGCAACAGTCAGACCACTTATGCTGCAGCGCCGGCACAGGTTGTTGCGGCCCCCGCTGCGCCCATCGCTGTTGCACCTGTAGCGGCGAGCGCGGGTGAAGAAGCTGCAGTCCCCGCCTTGGTGGGCCACATTGTGACTTCGCCGATGGTGGGTACTTACTACAGCTCCCCCGCACCCGATGCCCCGGCCTTTGTCGAAGTGGGCAAGACGGTTAAAGTCGGTGATGTATTGTGCATCGTCGAAGCGATGAAAATGATGAACCAGATAGAAGCCGACAAAGCGGGCACCATTGGTGCCATCCTCGTCGAAGACGGTGAAGCCGTTGAGTTTGACCAGGCGATGATCACCATTGTTTAAATGCAGCACGAAGAGGTAATCCATGCTGGATAAAGTATTAATCGCCAATCGTGGCGAAATTGCCTTGCGCATATTGCGGGCTTGTAAAGAACTGGGTATCAAAACCGTGGCCGTGCACTCCAAAGTGGATGCCGACCTGATGCACGTGCGCTTGGCGGATGAAACTGTCTGCATTGGCCCCAACCCCTCAGCGGAGAGCTATCTCAATAGCGCGGCGATTATTAGCGCGATGGAAATCACCGATTCGGTGGCGGTACATCCCGGTTACGGTTTTCTGGCTGAAAATGCGGATTTTGCCGAACAGGTAGAAAGCAGCGGTTTCACCTTTATTGGCCCCAGTGCGGAAGTGATTCGCATGATGGGTGATAAAGTGGCGGCCATTCAGGCGATGCGTGCAGCGGGCGTACCGACAGTGCCGGGTTCCAATGGTGCTCTCGATGATGACCACGAGCGGACGATGACGATCGCTCGTGAGATTGGCTATCCGGTGATTATCAAAGCTGCATCGGGCGGCGGTGGTCGCGGTATGCGCGTGGTGCAAACCGAGGCTCATTTGATTAACGCTATCGCCTTGACCCGTTCCGAGGCTGCTGCCGCTTTTGGTGATGGCACGGTGTATATGGAGAAGTTTCTTGAAACGCCGCGTCACGTTGAAGTGCAGATCCTGTCTGACGGACAGGGCAATGCCATTCATCTGGGCGATAGAGATTGTTCGCTACAGCGCCGTCATCAGAAAGTACTGGAAGAAGCGCCGGCACCGGATATTGACGAAGAGGCGCGCCAGAAGGTATTCGATGTCTGTGTGCAGGCCTGTGTCGATATTGGCTACAAGGGCGCGGGCACTTTTGAGTTTCTCTACGAGAACGGCAGCTACTACTTTATTGAGATGAACACACGGGTTCAGGTTGAGCACCCGGTGTCGGAAATGATTACCGGTATCGATATCGTCAAAGAGCAATTGTTGATTGCCGGCGGCGAGAAACTGGGTTTCACTCAGGATGAAGTGATTTTCCGCGGTCACGCTTTTGAGTGTCGCATTAATGCCGAAGATGCAGTCACCTTTATGCCCAGTCCGGGCAAGGTCACTGCCTACCATCCCCCCGGTGGCAATGGCGTGAGGGTCGACTCCCACCTCTATAGCTCTTATAGCGTGCCGCCAAACTACGATTCGCTGATCGCTAAAATTATCACCTACGGCAAGGATCGCGATGCCGCATTGGGTCGTATGCGCAACGCATTGGACGAGCTCTTTATTGAAGGTATTAAAACCAATATTGATTTGCAGCGTGACCTGGTGACCGATGAAGGGTTTAAGCGCGGCGGTGTCAATATTCACTACCTCGAGAAAAAACTGGGTCTTTAAGCTACGTGGGCCGCGATATATAGGCAGGAGTTGTTATGAGCTGGTTACAACTGCGTATTGCGGTCAATAAGCCTGACGTTGAGGCCCTTGAAGACGCCCTGCTWGCCTCCGGTGCGGTGTCGGTTACCCTTGAAGATGGGGCCGATGATCCGATTCTTGAACCGGGCGTGGGCGAAACCCCACTCTGGAATAGCCTGCGGGTAACGGGGCTCTATCCCTCCGGCATTCATACTGAGCTGGCTTTCCAGCTGTTGAGCGAGAGTTTTTCCGGCCAGTTAGAACACTGGCGCTGGGAAATTCTCGAAGATCAGCCCTGGGAAACGCTCTGGACCGAGCACTACCAGCCCATTCAGTGCGGCGAAAAATTGTGGATTTGCCCCAGTTGGCGCGAGCCGCCCAATCCGGATGCGGTCAATCTCTCCCTCGACCCCGGGCTGGCCTTTGGCTCCGGTACTCACCCGACGACTTTTCTGTGTCTGCAATGGCTCGATACTCAGCCACTGGAAGGTAAAACGTTGATTGATTTCGGTTGCGGCTCCGGCATTCTCGCCATCGCCGCTTTGTTGCTGGGCGCGAAACACGTTATTGCTACTGATAACGACCCACAGGCTTTATTGGCGACTCGAGATAACGCTCAACGTAATGGCCTGAGTGAAGCGCAGCTCAGTGTTTGTTTGCCGGAACAATTACCCACCGAGCCAGTTGATMTTGTGCTGGCTAATATTCTCGCCGGACCTCTTATTTCTCTGGCCGGGCAGTTGACTGCGCTGACAGCCCCCGGTGGTCAAATCTGTCTGTCGGGCATGATTGCCTCTCAGTCCGAGCCACTCATGGCGGCTTATAGTGAGCATTTTCGTTTCGCCCCGCCGCTGAGCCGTGAAGAATGGTTTTGTCTGACTGCTGAAAAATTTGCCTGAGTATTTGAGCTTGTCGATGACTCTGGCAGAAAAGGTGAGACCGTGAGCAGAGTCGCTGCTCGTTGCCCGGATTGCCAGTCGGTATTTTTTGTCAGTGCTGCGCAGGGCAAGGTTGCGAATAATTTAGTGCGTTGTGGCCGCTGTGGTCATTTGTTCAGCGTCCTCGAGAATTTAAGCRATAGTTTGCCAGAGCCCGAGCCGATAGAAGCGGGGAGCTCTCCCGAGTCGGAAATAGAGCTTGAGTTAAAAACAGAATCCGCTGCTGGTGAAATTGATGACCAGACAAGTGTTGCCGCATTTTCTGTGCTCGCTGAAGTAAATGATTTGCCAGATGACACCTCGTCCCGGGCCTTTGATCTATCAAACTTGAGCACAGGGCTATCGGAGGATTTTGAGTTCGAAGCGGCATCGGCACAAAATCCGGGTTTTGGTCGACGCTTAAGTTTAGGGCTGCTTATTATTTCCCTATCCCTAGTTGTGATGGCGGGACAGTATGTATTTTTTAATCTTCCCCAGTTAAGCCAGCAACTTGCTTACCGCCCATGGTTGCAGACCTTTTGTGACGTGCTGCCCTGTGGGTTGACGGCATATAGCAAGCCCCAGCTGATACGCGTCGAGCACTTGCAGGTTCGKGCTCATCCCRATSTGGAAAKTGGTTTAATGGTTGAGYTGGTGCTGACCAATACAGCGAGYCTTGAACAAGCTTACCCACCGCTGATYCTGCGTTTTGATGATTTGGAYGGTGAGCCRGTGGCTGCACGGCGYCTGTTGGCGGAAGAGTACCTGCCACATAGTCTTCGTGGAATCAGGATGATGCCGATCGATAAGTCAGTGAGCATAAAGTTGGCTATTCTCGACCCCGGAGAGCAGGCGCTGTCCTACTCCGTTTCCGTCGGGCAATAAGTTTTTTTCGCTATTTCTCCTTCCGCCGCCCTGATGGGGCGCGTATGATGATCGGCCGTTTTTTTACAAAGCGCGATTAACCAGTAAGCCCAAACGGATTTCCCTAATTGAGTCCTCGTGGAGAGGTTGCAATTGCTACAGATCGGCCCTCATATCATTCACAGTCCGCTGGTACTGGCTCCTATGGCCGGGGTTGCCGACCTGCCTTTTCGCCGTCTGTGTCGACGTTTTGGTGCGGGTATGGCGGTCACGGAAATGCTCACGGCCGATACCAGCAAGTGGGGCTCGCAGAAATCCCGCTTTCGACTGCCAGTGCTGGATGAGGCTGAACCCCGCGTGGTGCAGATTGCCGGTGCAGAGCCCAGCCAGTTAGCCGAGGCTGCGCGACGCAGTGTCGAGCTCGGTGCGCAGATTATTGATATCAATATGGGTTGCCCCGCTAAAAAGGTCTGCAAGCGAGCGGCGGGTTCTGCCCTGTTGCGCGAAGAGGCATTGGTCGAAGAAATTTTGCAACGCGTCGTAAAGGCCGTCGATATTCCCGTGACCTTAAAAATTCGTACCGGCTGGGATCTACAAACTCGTAACGCCATGGTTATCGCACAGCTGGCAGAGGACGCCGGTATTCAGGCGCTGACCATACATGGCCGTACGCGCGCCTGCCTGTTTAATGGCGCGGCGGAGTACGACACCATCGCTGAGGTGGTGGCCAGTGTGGGTATTCCGGTGATTGCCAATGGTGATATCACTTCCCCCCAGCAGGCAAAAGCGGTATTGGCGCATACCGGTGCGGCGGCTTTGATGATTGGCCGTGGTGCCCAGGGTCAGCCCTGGTTGTTCGGCCAGATAAAAGATTTTCTTAATGGTGAAGCGCCTTCCATTCCCACAGGGCGTGAAGTCGTTGCGGTAATGCTGGCGCATCTCAGCGCTATGCACGAATACTACGGTGAGGCAATGGGTGTACGCATTGCTCGCAAACATGTGGGCTGGTATATGCAAAATTTGCAGATTGAGCGCACTCACCGCAAGGCCTTTAACCAGTTACTTGATAGCGAACAACAGCTCGAATTTATTCATCAATTACTCTTAATAACAAATAATAATAAACAGGAAGTTGCGGCATGAATTCAGTCCAAAAACATGCTTTCGAGCATGAAGATCACCCCGTCGCCGAGTTGTCTGCGGATCACCATTCGCTGCGCCATTGTGTAGAGCGGGCGGTGGAGGAGTACTTTAGCCATCTGGATGGCCAGACCTGCAGCGATTTGTATCAGCTGGTGTTACAGGAGGTTGAAGACCCTCTGCTCACTGCTGTGATGAAATACACCCGCAATAATCAGAGCAAAGCTGCCGAAATGCTTGGCTTGAATCGCGGTACCTTGCGCAAAAAACTCAAGCTTTACGATCTCTTGTAAGGCCGGGTTTTGCGCTTAATTCAGCACTCTTAACAGGGTAGAAGTTATGACCGACCGTAACATCACCATTCGCCGCGCCTTGATTAGCGTGTCGGATAAAACCGGCATCATCGAATTTGCCCGCGCATTAACTGGCATGGGTGTGGAAATTCTCTCCACCGGAGGCACCTTCCGCCTGCTGAGTGAAAACGACATCGCGGTTGTTGAAGTCTCCGATTACACCGGGTTCCCGGAAATGATGGATGGGCGGGTCAAAACCCTGCACCCGAAAGTTCACGGTGGCATCCTGGGTCGGCGTGGCACGGATGATGAAATCATGGCCGAGCACGACATTCGCCCCATCGATATGGTGGTGGTCAACCTCTACCCCTTCGAACAAACCGTTGCCAAGCCCGATTGCGACCTGCTTGATGCGATTGAAAACATCGATATCGGCGGCCCAACCATGGTGCGGGCAGCGGCGAAAAACCATGCCGATGTGGCGATAGTCGTCAATGTTGATAGTTATGGGGATATTCTCACCGAGATGTCGGYTAACGATGGTGGCCTTGGTCAAACGCGCCGCTTTGATCTTGCGGTCAGCGCCTTTGAGCATACGGCGGCCTACGATGGTGCTATCGCCAATTATTTGGGTGCCAAGCTTCCCGTTGCTGAAGATGAGAGTGACGACAGCGTCTTCCCGCGCACCTGGAACATGCAATTCCGTAAAGCACAGGTTATGCGTTACGGTGAAAACCCCCATCAGCGTTCAGCGTTTTATGTCGAAAATACCCCCGGTGAAGCAAGTGTCGCCACGGCAACGCAGTTGCAGGGCAAGGCGCTGTCGTACAACAATATCGCCGATACTGATGCGGCGCTGGAATGCGTTAAACAGTTTGATGAGCCAACTTGTGTGATTGTGAAGCACGCCAATCCTTGCGGTGTAGCAACAGCCTCAAACTTACGCGAGGCTTATGATAAGGCTTTTAATACCGATACCGAGTCATCCTTCGGCGGCATTATTGCGGTCAATCGTCCACTCGATGCGGCAACAGCTCAGGCCATTGTTGATCGTCAGTTTGTCGAAGTGATCATTGCCCCGGCGGTCGATGCTGATGCAGTAGAAATCGTCGCGGCAAAGAAAAACGTCAGATTGTTGTCCTGTGGTCAATGGCAAGCATCAGCTGTCGTGGGCTGGGACTACAAGCGCGTTAACGGTGGTTTACTAATACAGGATAGGGATAGCAAATTAACCGGCGCGGCCGACTTGAAAGTGGTCAGTAAGCGTGCACCCACGGCGAGTGAGATTGCCGATTTACTCTTCGCCTGGAAGATCGCCAAGTTTGTTAAATCAAACGCCATTATTTACTGCCGCGATGCGCAAACCATCGGTGTTGGTGCCGGACAAATGAGCCGCGTTAATTCTGCGCGTATCGCCGGTATTAAAGCCGAGCATGCTGGGTTAGAGGTAAAAGGTTCGGTGATGGCCTCCGATGCCTTCTTCCCCTTCCGCGACGGTATCGACAATGCGGCCGCCGCTGGCATCGCTGCAGTTATTCAGCCCGGTGGTTCGATTCGCGATGAAGAAGTGATCGCCGCTGCCGATGAAAACGACATGGCTATGGTGTTTACGGGTACTCGCCACTTCCGTCACTAAAAGCGACGGTTTTGCCTTCTTAAAGCCAGTGGGTCGCTAATCGGCTTGCTGGATTTTTAATAGCGCAATTTCTTCCTCGCTAGCCGGGGCAAAGCGTTTCATGTGCTTGCCTTCTCTCTCAATGGTTTCATCGAACATCTCTAGTGGGCGCACCCACAGCCCGCGCTCACCGTAAAGCGCGCGATAGACGACGTAGTATTCATCGTTTTCACTGTGTTTGGCGACGTTGTCGACTGCGTAAAACTGACCTTTAAAGTGCCTGTAAATACCGGGTTCAATCATCGTTTAAACTCTTTGTGTGGGTGAAATTGACAGGCCTGTGGCCGTGCTATGCTGGCAGCACAGCCATTATTCACGCCCATTTTACGCGAAACACTTTAAGGAGTTTAGTCATGTCCGCCGATACAAATGCACTGTTTACCCCTTTCTCGATTAATCAATTAGAGTTGCCCAACCGGATAGTGATGGCACCGATGACACGTAATTTCTCCCCCGACAATATCCCCGGTGACAATGTGGCCGCCTACTACCGTCGTCGTGCAGAGGGCGGTACCGGCCTGATTATTACCGAGGGCACTTACGTCAATCATCCCACGGCGGGCGCCTATGAAAATGTGCCGTTCTTTTATGGTGAGCAGGCACTGGCGGGCTGGAAAAAGGTTGTCGATGAGGTTCACGCTGCCGGGGCAAAAATTGCACCCCAGTTGTGGCATACCGGCATTATGCGCGGTGTTGGTGGCGAGGGTTCAAGCCTGGAGCCCTATCCTAATGCCCCCGCTTTTGGCCCCTCCGGCTTATTAATGCCAGGCAAAGAGATCGGCCATACCATGAGTTTGGATGATATTGAGCAGGTGGTGGCGGCCTATGTACAGGCGGCGGTGGATGCCAAAGCCCTCGGTTTTGATTGCATCGAAATACATGGTGCYCACGGTTAYATGATYGAYCAGTTYTTYTGGGARGGYACYAACCAGCGCAGTGATGCYTACGGTGGYAGTTTGGYRAAGCGRGCTCAGTTYGCKGTCGATATYATYAGKGGCATTCGCGCWAAAGTRGGRYCKGACTACCCCATTATTTTCCGTTTTTCCCAGTGGAAGCTGATGGATTATCACGCCCGATTGGTCAATAACCCCGAAGAGCTAGAGCAGTTCCTCAAGCCCCTGTCGGATGCCGGTGTGGATGTCTTCCATTGCAGTACGCGACGCTTCTGGCAGCCTGAGTTTGAAGGCTCCGACCTCAATTTGGCGGGCTGGACCAAGAAAATCACCGGCAAGCCCGCCATCACCGTTGGTAGTATTAGCCTGGAAGAAGACTTCCTCGATGAGCAGGCGCGGGGTATTGCCGAGCACTCTGAACCGGCGTCTATTGGCAATTTGGCAACACTGTTAGAGCGTGGTGATTTTGATTTGGTCGCGGTGGGTCGTTCTTTAATCCCCAACCCGGATTGGCCAAAGCTGGTTAGGGCGGGCCAGGAAAGTCAATTACTGGCTTATGATCAAAGTGATTTGGCGAAGCTGGATTAGACCGGCTTGATTCAACGCCTCGTCGGGRTTAAAGGCAGCTCGTCGGAATGGAGCGTGACCTTGATCAGGCTTAATGATTATTCGGCTTGAGGTGACACGGTGAGCCGGCTATAAAGATCACCCAGCATCAATACAATTTCGATGTGTAGTCGGCTCATAAGGTTTTTTGATAAAACCCTCTTTGCGGCGATTGTACCCTCCCGGTACAATCGCCGTTTTTATTGGTGGCGATGGTGACAATGGATATTTTGGTAATAGGTTCAGGTGGTCGAGAGCACGCACTGGCCTGGAAAGCCGCTCAAGGTAAAGCAATCGGCACGGTGTATGTGGCTTCTGGCAATGGCGGTACGGCCAGCGATGCGCAGCTAGAGAATATTCAACTCAGCGCCGATGACTTTAGCGGACTGGCAGATTTTGCTGTCGATAAGGCAATAGGCCTGACCATTGTCGGCCCGGAGGCGCCGCTGGTAGACGGCATCGTCGATTACTTCCGGGAGCGAGACCTGCCCATTTTTGGCCCCAGTAAAGGCGCTGCCCAGCTTGAAGGTTCCAAAGCCTTTACCAAAGACTTCCTCGCCCGCAATAATATTCCCTCAGGTGCTTATCAGAGCTTTACGGAAGTAGCGCCTGCCCTGGCCTATTTGCAGAAAATGGGTGCGCCCATTGTCGTTAAGGCCGACGGCCTTGCCGCAGGTAAAGGCGTGATTGTGGCGATGGAACTCGCCGAAGCCGAGGCTGCTGTCAAAGATATGCTCGCCGGTAATGCTTTTGGTGAAGCCGGCCACCGAGTGGTGATCGAAGAATTCCTTGATGGCGAAGAAGCCAGTTTTATTGTCATGGTCGATGGTGAAAATGTACTGCCAATGGCGACTAGTCAGGATCATAAGCGCGTGGGTGACGGCGACACCGGGCCAAACACTGGCGGCATGGGTGCGTATTCTCCCGCGCCCGTGGTCACCGATGTTATTTATCAGCGCATTATGGACGAAGTGATTATGCCAACCGTGCGCGGCATGGCTGCCGAAGGTAATGAATACACCGGTTTTCTCTATGCGGGTTTAATGATCGATGCCGAGGGCACACCGAAAGTCATCGAATACAACTGCCGCTTTGGCGATCCTGAAACTCAGCCGATTATGTTGCGTCTGCGCTCCGATCTGGTGGATCTCTGTCTTGCGGCCATCGACAAAAAACTCGCCACCACCACTGCAGAGTGGGATGAGCGTAAGGCGGTTGGTATCGTTGTCGCGGCAGGCGGCTACCCCGCCAGCTATGAGAAAGGCGCAGTGATTAGCGGCCTGATGGCGGAAGAGCCAGGCTTGAAAGTGTTCCATGCGGGTACTCAGCAGAGTGACAATGGTGATATTTTGAGCAATGGCGGTCGCGTACTGTGTGTCACCGCGTTAGGCGATAGTATTGGCGAGGCCCAGCAGCGTGCTTATCAGGCGACGCAAAAGATTAGCTGGAAAGACAGCTTCTATCGCAAGGATATTGGCTGGCGAGCTATTGCGCGCGAGCAGGGTTAATAGCGTGTCTTTAGCGCAGGGYTGTTGCTCTGATGGAAGTATGATTGTTCTATTTGAGGCTGGAAATTGAGCTTTAATGTCGCGGTCAYTCCCATGCTGCTCCTTCTTGTGCTTGGCTGCGGRYCATTATTTTGGGCAATGAGAGAAGTTTCAAAGGAAGTGTCACGGGAAAAATTGAATCAACTAGAGGATCTGAGCAAGCTCTGGAAAAACAGCTTTCCACCCTCGGAGTTACTCACTGAGCGAGGCTTGAAAATACAGCACCGTTGTCGAATATTTATTATTTGCCTGGGTGCTGTGGTGGCTCTTATAGGTTATTTCGTCACAGGGTTTAGCCTTTCTCCAATCGTTAATGCCTCGCAATAGTCTGTTGCTGGCTTGGCCAGGGTGCAGCTCACTATGCACGGTCGACGAATTATAGGTTTAAGCAGGAACCACTTTCCGTTCTTTTGCCCAATGACGTAATGCAGCAAGCTTCTCCGCCATGACAACTGCCAGTGGGCTGGTCTTATGAATTTCATTCAGCAACAAGTCTGTTGTGACTTCCGCATCCTGAGCCAGGGCGCTGTAAAGCGCGGCGACAACGGCCTGCTCAATTTCAGCGCCTGAAAACTGTTCCGACGCTAGCACCAGTTCATCGAGGGCAAATTCCTCGGGCTCGAGTTCTCTGTTTTGCAGGTGAATGGTGAAAATCATTTCTCGGGCCTGCGCATCGGGCAGGTCGACAAAAAAGAGCTCATCAAAGCGCCCTTTACGCACCAGCTCCGGGGGTAACTGAGTAATGTCATTCGAGGTGGCGACCAGAAAAACACGACCGTTGTGTTCCGCCATCCAGGTTAGCAGGGTGGCGAGTACTCGCCCTGAAACGCCGCCGTCATTGCTATCGCTGCTAATACCCTTTTCAATCTCATCCAGCCACAAGACGCAGGGCGACATGCTCTCTGCGAGCTGCAGCGATTCACGCAGGTTGCGCTCGGTTTCACCGTAAAACTTGTTGTACAGCGCACCCATGTCGAGTTTTAACAGCGGCACTTGCCAGGTGCCAGCAACGGCGCGGGCGGCGAGGCTTTTGCCCCCGCCCTGCACGCCCAGCAGCAAAATGCCCTTGGGTGTGTCCATGCCTTCTACGTCGCCGTTGAATACACTGTGGCGCTTGCCCAGCCATTGTTTGAGGTTGTCCATGCCGCCGATTTTGGCCAGCGCTTCGGTTTGGTATTCGTAACTGAGCACGCCATTCATACCCAT
>NVWE01000026.1:0-3159 GCA_002746135.1 Cellvibrionales bacterium
CTCTTTCTTCATAGGTGAGCTGTATATAAGACATGGACTTATCCTTCTTCTTGCCGGAATGGGATAAGGTCTATTTTACAGCTCACCTTCTTATTTTTTTGTATGTGTCGCTGTTAGTATATGAATTCGGCTGTGAGACTTGCCATGCATTACGTACTTCATTGACAGATAATCCAGACGGTAAAAGGTTCCACGATATTAATCGCCTGCAATTATTAAATGAGGGGGCTTATTATCTGGACGGACAGATTCGTGAAGAAGCCTTTGTGATGGGCTCTTTCCTGCACAGTAAAATGCACGGTACGGGCGTTACCTGTAGCAACTGCCATAACCCTCACAGTAGCAAGGTGCTGATTGAGGGCAATGGTCTGTGCGCCCAATGTCATAAGCCGGAGGTGTTCGATACTCCAAAACATCACCATCATTCTGAATTCTCTGCCGGTGCTACCTGTGTGAATTGYYATATGCCGGYCCGCACTTTTATGCAGGTGGATGATCGACGAGACCATAGCTTTACAATACCCCGTCCTGATTTATCGCAGACTGTGGCAGTACCCAATGCCTGCGCTAATTRTCATAAGGGCCAGTCTGGAAAAGACAGTGTGCGGGGCAATGAGCWACTATTGAGTTGGGGTGTAAAACCGATAAAGAATCATTGGGCCACCCTAAACCAACGCGCTGCGGCGGCGGATGTACTCGTGACCCATGGCATCACGCGCTTGTGGGATGRAGGCCCGCTGCTCAGGCGAACGGCTGTTGTCTCCTTGCAGGCTTTGCCTGGCGAAGTCCGTTGGCAGGTTTTGTCACCCTACCTGCAGGATGAAAGTCGCTCCGTACGTTTTCAGTTGGCAGAAACACTCGCGGATTTATTGCCCCAGCTCAACGCTGAGCGGCAGACTGCTCTGCTACCTGTTATCAAGGAATACCATGCATCGCTCCGTGTCTCAGCGGATTCCCCGGCGACACAGGGTGCTATAGCCCAGCTGGAATTGAATCTTGGTAATTTAGAGGCCGCAGAAAAGGCCTACCTTCAGGCGCTGCGTATTGGGCCAAACTATGTGCCCGTGTGGCTCAATTTAGCCGATTTTTACCGCAGTACTAATCGAGAAGCAGAAGCTGAAAAATTATTAAAACGTGCATTAAGCGTGGCACCCGTTACCGGGGCTACACAGCATAGTTACGGCTTATTACTGATTCGCAAGGGTGATTACCAGGCGGCAGTTCCTTATTTGAAGCTGGCGGTGGAGCAGATGGATGCCCAGCCCCGTTACGCTTATGTCTATGCCTTTGCTCTCGACGAGCTCGACCAGACAAAGACAGCAGTCAAGGCGCTGATTAGCGTGACAAAGCGCTGGCCGAATCAATATGAYCTGCTAATGACCCTGGTTTTTTATCTGGAAAAAACGGGTAATACCGTTTCCATTTATCAATATATTTCGCAGTTAACCGCCATTGCACCGGCTGACCCGGCGGTTAAAAAATGGTGGCAAAATATACACAGTGAGTTTATTTCGAAAGCGAATTTGAAACGGATAAGCATCATTGAAAATCAGGTAATCTGGMATTTTTTTAAGCCTATTGGTAAGAATAATATCTCTTCACCCCTACGCAGTAACGGTCAATATGCGTTTAGATAAATTTGTTTGTAAAAGTACCAATCTTAGCCGAGTGCAGGCTGTGGAATTCATACGTGCCGGTCACGTAGTGGTCAATGATATAACGGTGCTTGTTGAATCTACTCAGGTGCACGAAAACAACGCCATCACGCTCAACGCGCAGTTGCTTATACCCCGGGCATTTCGCTATTTAATGATTCATAAGCCTGCAAATACTATTTGCTCAAACGTTGACGAAGCTTATCCATCTCTGTTTGGTGCCCTGGATCTTGAGCGTAGTGATGAGCTGCATGTGGCTGGGCGTCTGGATGCCGATACCACAGGCCTGGTGTTGGCAACCGATGACGGGCGCTGGTCATTCGATATTATCCATCCCAAAAACCACTGTAAAAAAGTATATCGCGTGGGCTTATCGAAAACTATTGAGCAGGCGCAGATTATAGAGCTGACCTTACGGTTTACGGCGGGATTACAGCTGCAAGGTGAGGCACAATTAACGCGACCCGCGCAATTAAAAATACTCAGCCCAAAAGAAGTTTTACTCACCATCAGCGAAGGCAAGTTTCATCAGGTAAAACGCATGTTTGCAAGCATAGGCAATCGAGTAGTGCGCTTGCATCGAGAAAAAATTGGCGAGGTTGCCCTGGATGTTGGGTTAGGAGCATGGCGATATTTAACGGCTGCAGAGGTGGAGTCTTTTAAAAGCAAACCTCAATCTACACTTTCCCAGGAAGGACAGTGACTGTATTTACAGTAGCCTTTGCTAAAAGATTAATGAATCGATGAACGTCAGTATTCTTCAAAAGAGTTTTCAAAAATAAAGCCGCTTTTGCCCATGGTGATACGGTGGCGCTCGCCTTCAATTTTTGCATCCCAGGCTTCGTAGCCCGCGTCACCCTGCCAAATGGCAACCCGCTCGCCGTCCTCTGTTTTGCCAAGATGGGTTTCGTAGATTTTGGGGGGGCGTGATGTGAACACCCCGAGCAATTCGTCGACGGAGGCATAATTGGACAGATAGTGCAGGGTGACCCAGGTAGGGGGCACGAAGTCGAGGGTGCGTGCTGCATGCCGTTCGATAGCGTCCCGTGGCTTCATCCACTGATGTTCGTGAATTTCTCCACCGTCGATAATGATTTCTTTGTGCTCGGGAACCCGTGCGGCAAAGAACCAGGTGGTGAAACGCTTTTGTCCAATGGGTGGTGGTGTCCAGTGTGAGAACCAGATGAAGTCATTGGGGTCCGTATGAATACCGGCTTCTTCGTGGGTTTCTCTTGCTGCAGCGCGACGGGCGGCCTCGGTTTTATCGCCGCTCTCGGGGTAGTCATCGGCATCAATGCGTCCGCCGGGGAAAACCCACATGCCGCCGAAGCGGATATCTTTATTTTTACGCAGCATTAAGGTTTCGATGCCGTCAGCGCTGTCTCGCAATAGAATGACTGTGGCAGCCGGTATAGCATCTTCTATTATTGACTTGTCGCTGGGCTTGATCAGGTCAGCGTAGGGGTCGCTAGCGTGCTTTTCAGGTGTTTTGTCGNTNTNGNTC
>NVWE01000026.1:3170-22731 GCA_002746135.1 Cellvibrionales bacterium
KCTCMKYKTKMWWMKKCTNCCGNYGWGMAAYKGCTMYYRATRANWWAKTGYWAYKMAYMATTRRTGNAASRYRSYAWKGMYGRRGMTKGNMMKSMMGSRKCYTKMMTCANAGYWTYCTTNNMRTSANKWRTWYYCWKGGCRKKATTTWTNNSCRSKRSAGTANKYKKGCNGYTWKARYRGCKSRYYGWKYYMMYSKYTYRTCNGMRYCSCWMTTTTAGCCTGCATCGCAATGATACCGYCCTATGTTTTTCAGTGAGCCGCGCCGGCATTTCTTCAAACCCCTAACGGGCAAGTACCGCGAACAGGTGGTGCAGTGYTTGTGCCTGCTCTATCAACGTCAATACAGCTCCAAAGCTGATTACGGTCAGGCATTGAGTCGCGAGCAGTTACTTGAAATTATCTGCGAGTCTTTGGCCAGGCCCCTGGCACACGTTTTTGATGATGAGGCCTCGGGAGTAGCGGGCGAAGACGCGGAACCGCGCTTTAAAAACCACCGTGAACAGGCAAATTGGGTTTTGAAACAGCTGCTTGACGGCGGCTGGCTCGAGCGCCAGGTGGATGCCGCTACCCTGCATTCAAGCTTTCCCTTTACGCGTTTGGGGCGGGTGTTTGCCCAGGCGCTACTCGAGGCCGATAGTCGGCAAATTCGCACACGCCACCGCAATACCCGCAACACTTTAAATGCCCTGGAGGCCGTACTCAGCCGAGGCGAAGTCTACGACCTGCTCGATGCCTACGAATACTCCGAGCGCATTATTACCGACTTTACCGATGTTATTGCCGAACTCGACGAACGCAAGCGTGAATTGGTTCGCGAGGTTGAGTCTCAGCAATTAGCACAGCAAGCGGCAGAGCATTTTTTTGATTTTATGGAAAAACGTTTTCAGCCCGATATTGCCGTGCGTTTGTCGGCCGATAGCGTTGAGAAACACCGTGCAGATATCAGCCGTGTGGTAGCGCGTATTCGACGTAAATCAAAGGACTTCAAGAGAAATCTTGAGCTCAATTTACGGCGTACAGTGCCCGACTTGTGTGCTGATGAGCAGTCCTATCTGTGGTTTATTCTCGACACCATTGAGCAGCGTATGCGCAATGCGGCAGACATTATGTTACCGGCTTTGCGTCGGGCCTTACACGGTTTTACCCGGCGTGCTGATATTATTATTCGCCAACTCAGCTATATGAACAGCCGCCATAATAATGACCTGTTGGCGGTTTGTGCCGAGTTGGCAGACCTGAGTGATGCGCAATATGCCAAGCGTTTGGATGCTGCGGCAGACGCGATGGCCAGCSTNAARATTAAWCNTMATCGAYCCCCAGYACMTKAAATTRCAGGAGCGYCAGTCKCGGCTSTGGGTCGACAATGTRCTGGCSRYYGAGCAAGTSGTCGAYRMAGAGGCRCARCGRGAATTGATGATTCGWCAATTACTCGACCAGGCCTTTATGGTKAAYAACAGCCATKTMAAAGACTATGTRCTGCATTCACTSCGTGCTGGRCAGCGTATTTCGACCCGTGCYCTGACSATTGATANGNCSCNAGNGATCTGCTGGCYATGGCSCAYGTGATTGAAGTGGGKGCRMTKAAYAACCTCAGTWCGGAGCTKGWRTTTCGGGTTGARGCCACAGGTCGACGTGTCGAAGATAACGAATACTATRYCTACTACGATGAATTTATTATCGAACTACTGCCGAAAAAGCAGGCGCTTAGCGGCTAGTCGCGGCAAGGTAAGTTATAGAGGCTGGCTCAGCCCGAAAACAATGAAATGATGACTATTATCTCCGCGAAATRATCGCCCAGGTTAAAGGAACTTATGTTTGCAGAAAAAATTGAAGAGAGTCTTGCTGARCTAGCCATAAGCGCTGCAGACTTCTCGGAACTAGTGATCCGYCTGCTCGATTACGGCGTGCTGTGTCGTGACGAAAGCCAAATTGAAAGCCTGCTCTATGACCGTTATTTACAATGCGGCGATTTGCTTGAAGATTATTTAAGTGTTATCAAAATGCGGATTCAACACGACAGCCGCTTTTGTTTCGTGCGTATTTTCCCGCCCGGTGCCGTCGTGCCGGGCATGGCCGACGACGACCACAGTGCCTTTAATAACGGTTTTCGCCATCGCCCCGGCCAGCAAGAGACAGCCTTGATTTTAGTGTTGCGGGTTGAGTACGAACAGGCTCTGCGCGATGGACAGGTGGACGACAAGGGCTGTGTGATGTTGGCCCTTGAAGGCCTGGTGGTTGCGTATAAAAAYTTATTGAAGCGCCCGCTACCCGATACTGCCGGCGAGAGAAAACAACTCTTCAGACGTTTGCGCCAGTTGCGTTTGATTCGCTATAACAGCGATCAAGAATTAGACTTTGCCGAGGGCTGGATCAGCATTCATCCCTCTATTACCAGCTTCGTTAGTGATGAGGTGCTGGCCAGATTGTCGCCAGTAGATGGCCTTGATAATAACGGCGGCGAAGAAACCCGTGGCACCGTATTATGGGAATCTAGGAGCGACTCGGGCGTAGCGGGGGATGAGGATGTTTTGTAAGCGCGTTATTTACCTCAATTGGGGCAATATTCCTCCGCTTGAATTTGATTTCGGCCCCATTAATCTATTTTCTGGCGGCAATGGCTCGGGTAAAACTACTGCGGCCGATGGCCTGCAATCCTTGATGACGGCTGCCCACGAAAATCTTTTCACTTATAACCCCGGGCAGGATGAAACCAGCCAAAGAGGTCGTGGTGGCAAGCAGGTTCGCACTCTGGCGTCCTACGTTCTTGGTTGTGATGATGGCAGTTATGCCCGGCCGCAGGCCTGCGATGGCTATGTGGCGGGTGTCTTTCATCCCACACAGGGTGAATCTGGAGAGGCATTTACGGCAGTGATGTGTGTCCGTGCCCATTTGGACGGTTCCGGCTCCAGTCGTCAGGCACGGCAAGACGAATTGTTGTTTTTAATTATTCCCAACCAACAATTGTGTTTGGACGATTTTCTGCGCGAGGATCCCGCTGGGCAGATGATCGTGCCACTACCCGACATTGCCCATCGTTTGAAACGGCAATTTGGTAGCGATGCGGTAGAAGTCTACGATAAAAAGGGCCCCTATTTACGCCGTCTTTACGGTGCTTTTCGGGGTTTGCCCAGTGCGGTTTCTGATCGTGAGGCCAAGCATGCGGCGCGCACCTTCGCCAATTTCATGGCTTACAAACCGGTGAAAAGTATTAGCGCTTTTGTCGAGCGGGAAATTCTTGAACCAAAAGATTTGAGTGAAGATATTCGCCAAGTTTCAGAGTTGATGAAAACCATTTACAGCATGGACGAGGAAACCCAGGCCATTCAACGAACCCTGGACAACATCGATCTGGCACAGAATCATGCATCAGCCTATATCGAAAACTGGCTTGCCCATTGCGTGGGCCAGTACTGTGAGATTAGCCGCCAGGTGTGGGTCAAACAGCAGGCCTATTTGGGTATAAAAGACCAGCAGCGCCTCAATGTAGAGGCTATTGGGCTAACAGAGCAGGGTATACAGGACAACGTAGACCACAAGCGTGCGGCCAATGGTCAATTAGTCGACCTGGCCGCTCAGCGTCGTGGCATCGGGGCACTGCGTGATAAAGACCAGCTCGAGCAAGAGCTTGAAGGCTTTGAGCAGAACCTCGTCAGGAATGCCCGGTCTTTGCTGGAACAAGAGCCGCAATTTGCAAAAAAYTATCACGCGATACAACAGCTGCAACAAAGATTAAAAACCTATTCCCYCGGTGTAGAAATCCCGGCGCTGGAGAGTAAAGCGCTAAACCTTGTGATTGCTCAGTTATTAAAAGGCCCCGAGGATTCCGGGCTCGATATGCAGCAGTTAATGACGAAAGACTGGGTCGGCATCGGTGCGCTAGAGCACAAGCTAGAACAGGTTAAACAACTCGATCGTCATCACAGTGATCTGGCCCTGGCACTGCACAGCGCTGAGCGCAGTAGTGCCCCGCAAAGTATCCGAGATCAGGTGCTAACACTGAGTAATGACAGGCAGCATCAGCTGAGTCAAAGTCGGGAGCGCTATGAGCGTAARCAAGTAGAAATTCAGCGYCTCGAACACAATAAAATTAATTATCCTCCCCATGTCGAAGCRGCTATTAACGCGATTAATMAYCAATGTCCYCAGGCATGTGCYGCMGTGCTTTGTGACTTCGTCGAAATCATTGACCCCAAGTGGCAAATGGCCATTGAGGGCTACATGGGYGGYGCGCGCTTTGCCATYATTGTWGAGCCCAGYTATGAGGCGGAGGCYATTCGCGTGGTACGGGGCATGAAGGGTGGCCGTAATAATGCCCGGATTATTCAAGGTGAAAAAGCCCAGCGYGACGCCGCTAAAATTGTCYTGGCACAAGACTCCGTTGTTGAACTGATGGAGTTTGATCATAAGATYGTYGAATATTATTTACAGGCTTCCTACGGTTCTGTMTTGCGAGTGAAAGACGAAGAGAGCTTGCGTCGAACCCGCCGKGGCGTCACCAGTGCCGGGCTGGGSTCGGGTAACTATGCGATGTTCCGTTGTGACCTTAATGACGCCGACCTGGTGTTTGGCCGRGGTGCGCGTCAGCGAGCGCTGGAAGCGAAGCGCCGAGAACTYARTGARTTACARGAMCAGCGACAACAACAAGAGGATGAATACCGCCAGGCGGCTCGACTGTATGARCTYATAGAATCTGTAAAAGCRGTGCAGTGCAGTGARTTGTTGACAGAAATGTTAAGGCTTTATCGTGCTMGGCAACAAAGTGAAGAGCAGCTASAAAATCTTGATTTAAGCGACTTCGAMGAGCTTGAAGCGCGTATGKCAGCGCTGACCTTARCCCTCGATGAACTTGAAAAAGGGGGTAATGATCTCAGTAAAAACCTTGGGGCTTTAAATGAGAAAAAGAGYAACTTTAGYCATTCCATTGRCACMGTGGTGGCTGAAAAGGAAGCTCTGCAAGAGGCTCGGGATACCTGCGAGGCGAAGGTARCRGGCATCRCMAGCYATTAYCCCGAGTTTGATAGTGAAGCAGCCCTGCAAGAGGCCGAAGCAAAGGCTGGWGAYGCGAAAGAYGATTTTAGYTTTGCGGAGGAAAAYGCCACTTATTTTAAACAATTAGATCAACATGATAGAGCCTTGTTTCAGGCGACTATGGAGCATAATAAAATAGCGAGCATGGCCCATAATRTTATTTATGCCRTGGGTCACGRYGAACAGCATACTGGCGAYTAYTTTAASAATGTTGCCAAAATGGCAGGYGARTTTAAGGCTGTCCACAATGCCTTAAAAAAYAATGTGCTGGTGGGTAARKCYGAAAAWYTGGCGGCTYTACGTGAYAGYTTTAATACCGCTTTTGTGAGTAATTTGTGCCACTCGATCTATCAAGCTATTAATGATGGCARGCGTATATTGGAAGACCTCAATAAAGAGCTTGAACACCATGTTTTTGGCTCCGACCGGGAGCGCTTTAGCTTTTCCTGGGAGTGGGTGCCAGAATTTAAAGAGTATTGGAGCTTCTTTAAAGAAGTGGTCAARTTRCCCAATTTAGGTGATGGTAATTCTTTATTCAATGCTGATTTAAATCCGCAGTCCTGCCGGGTGAGAGATAAATTACTGGCYATGTTACTCGATAAGGACGAACAGGTGGCCTTGCGCGAATTACGGCGAATKAGTGACTATCGGCTTTACCGCCACTATGAGATTTTTAAAAAGCCTGAAAATAAAGAGCCTATTGCACTGAGTAAATACGGTACTGGTTCCGGTGGCCAGCTAGAAACGCCAGCCTATATCATACGCTCGGCTGCGGTGACCTCGGCCTTTCGCTTTAACGAAGGTAGCTCCCACTGTCGTATGGTGCTGGTGGATGAAGCGTTTTCAAAAATGGATGAGGCCCGTTCCCGGGAGGTGATTCACTATCTCACCGAGGCCCTGGGTCTGCAGTTAATCTTCATCATGCCGAGCAGTAAGTCGGGGCCCTTTTTAGATTTAATTAGCAATCAAGTGGTGTTTAGTAAATGCCCAGCTACTACAAAGGTGGGTGAGTTAGATACCCATGTTCTGGTCGACAGAAAGGTGTGTAATCAGGAAAAGATAAAAGCCCTGTGGGCGCGACATCGCAAAACCATTCGCAACCAGGCGATGCTGGATTTCATGGATGATCTATAGCTTACGGTCTTGTATAACACTGTTCGCTGATAGCGCCTGGCTATAACGATGGTTGAGTCGAACTTGCCTTTGCCGCCGGCCTATCTACAAGACCCTTTTGTGATGAGCTTGCTTAACCGCTTGCTCACAAATCTGGAGAAGGGGCGCACACGCCCCCTACAGGTTAACAGTAAGACGCTGCCCGCACTGTTTGATTACAGTAGTGAAAATAGCGAATACCTCTGGACACTGCTGGTTTCTCTGGCTGACGAATACAGTGTGTTTTCAATTAAAACGGTACGCCAAAAGCCGGGCATTGAAGTGTATGGAAAAGCACGGCTTACGCTTGATCCGGGTGCTGAAGCGCTGTTGCGGCATTGGTTGCAAAGACCCCACAAGGAATCCTACTCCGACAGCTGGAAAASTGCAGTGTCACGTTATGCACGCCATTTTGTCGAAGGTGGTGAAGCCTTGCTCACTAAGCCGATACAACGACAAGGGAAAACGGCAGCAGAAGTTGTAGCGGGCTTTGTGCGAGCCGCGATATTTTTGCGCCAACCCATTACTTTGCGAGCACTGTCGGCGCAGTGTTTTTGGGCTGACTCTAAGTTTCTCGATACTCGTGAAGAACTTGTGCTGCGTTTATTGCCTAACGCCATTACTTTTTTATTGCCCCGGCCATTATTAATACAGGTCGCCATGGCGGGAAAAACCAAACGCGTTTTGTTTGTTGAGAATCAGGATACTTTTTTACARCTTGTTGCSGTTCAAGGGCGACACTCTGTTTTARAYAATATGACCCTGGTTAAYAGTGCYGGTTTTCGGGGTGCCTCAAGTCGTATTCGCCACCRGGGGGMGACACAGTTCAGCCATGTGCATGCTTACGATAAARGTGATTTTCTGGACTTCGAAGATTGGTGGTTTACTGAGGGGAGCGCCSTCATTGAGTGCTATTTTTGGGGTGATTTGGATTATTCYGGCATGGCAATACTCGCTGCTTTGGGSCGCAGCTTTACRGGTATAGAAGCATGGCAACCGGCTTATAARGCGATGTTRCTCTATCAYCAGCGCGGTGTTTCYCACAACGCTGAGGCGGCGGGTAAAGAGCGGCAGCATGACCCSGGGRCAAGTCACTGYCCCTAYGCGAACAATAGACTTTTRCCCTTGTTGCGSACGACACAGCAGTTYGTCGATCAAGARGTGGTGGCTATGGRTGATTTRCAAGYTGATTAAWAKYYGGRCTGWYCARARRTTCTAGCSGACKACCCMWATARCGASARTTTCAARATGTCNYATTGAGYGAYGGGGCGAAAATAGGTTTGGAATRSYCGCTTCCGGGTTTACCATNRGCGWSCKTNKTAARCMCNNTTMAAYRNNANNTNNNAGGATATAGAGTCGATGCGTTTAGTTTCCTGGAATGTGAATGGTATTCGAGCYGCCATGAAGAAAGATTTTGTGCAAGCSCTCGAGGCGATGGAGACGGATGTGCTTTGCCTGCAGGAAACCAAGGCACAGGATGAYCAGGTYGCAGAGGCGCTAGCGGAGATTAATGGYTATCACCTSTACAGTAATTCGGCGGAGAAAAAGGGTTATTCCGGTACCGCWGTATTATCGAAAACKAAGCCTTTGTCAGTGCAGTACGATATGGGYATAGAAGAGCATGATCAGGAGGGCMGGGTGATCGCTGCCGAGTTCGAGGCTTTTTATCTCGTCACCGTGTACACGCCGAATTCTGGCAACGGTTTGAAGCGACTCGACTATCGCCAGCAATGGGATGCCGATTTCCTCGCTTACTTAAAGCAGCTTGAAGCGATTAAGCCCGTTGTGGTSTGTGGCGATTTAAATGTGGCCCACAAAGATATCGACCTTGCCAGGCCCAAGCCAAACTACAATAAAAGTGCGGGTTTCACCCAGGCAGAAATTGATGGTTTAGATAATATTGTCGCTGCAGGTTTTGTYGATACTTTCCGCGACCAGCGYCCAGAAGAAATTAAATACAGTTGGTGGAGYTATCGAGCGGGTGCGCGAGCAAAGAATGTCGGCTGGCGTATTGATTATTTCCTGGTTTCGCAAAGCTTGCAGGYGAACGTAGAGGGYGTGGATATTCTTAATGATGTGATGGGCTCGGATCACTGCCCTGTRCTTTTGGATTTGGCTGATTAAGCTTGTCGAACTATTTTTTTGTGTCGTTCTGCCCAGGGTTCACCGACTATTTCCATTAACTGGCGAATYTGTGATYTGGTAATRGCATCTTTTGATKTGSRRCTGTACTCGAGGATTTTTTCCAGTAAATYRGRSGCRTTCAGRGCRGGKGCRCTRCCAAAYTCTTGCTCGATACGTTTCCGTACAACSCGTARTTGATCKATTTCTGCCTTGTTAAAAATAGCCATTGAGCTTGYKSTGTCCTCGGGTATTAGTCGTTAATTTRYGRTGRRKTMTTGTCCGGYGCGRGCAATTGTAACGTTCTGCTTATCTTTGTCCATCTCCATACTTTATCGATTAGTTACCATAGCTGCGGTACGGCAGCCAGTAAGCTRCGGGTGTAGGTCTCGCGGGGTGCKGCCCATAACTCTTCGGTATCGCCACTTTCAATCAATTTKCCYTGGTGCATCACCAGCACGCGATCGGCGATAGAGCGAACCACCGATAGRTCGTGAGAGATRAACAGMATGCTCAGGTTGTGACGTTCAACAAGACCCAGAATCAAATCAAGTATCTGCGCCTGRATRGTTACATCYARYGCTGAAACAGGTTCATCGGCAATAATCAGTTCTGGCTTGGTGGCAATGGCACGGCCAATGGCGATRCGTTGGCGCTGGCCGCCGGAAAATTCGTGGGGGTATTTGCGAATGTCGGCCTGGGCAAGGCCGACRTCRTCCATYAARGCGAGTACCTGTGCSGTRACGTTTTTACGGYTGGCAATGCGGTGGTAGAGCAGRGGCTCGGCSAGCGTATYRAAKACGGTCATRCGTGGRTTCARCGAGGCGTAGGGATCCTGAAAAATCATTTGCATGCGCTKKCGCAGRGGYTTGAGCTGTTTGGGACTGAGTTGWGTYAGTTCCTGCCSGTCGAGGCGCACGCTGCCCGATGTGGGTTTRATMAGTTGAATYACCGAACGCCCCAGTGTTGATTTACCRGAGCCGGATTCGCCAACCAGACCGAGRATTTCGTGGTGGCGCAATTCAAASGAGACATCRTTAACCGCGATTGTCGGCGCTGGSCGRGSTGCGAAAAAYCCMGRCTTGCCCTGTTSAAAAACRGTWTTTAAATGTTCSACYTTTAACAGAGGYTGTTCTTCSGGGCCRGGTTGAAARGCCTGYGYTGGCTTTGGGCCGCTGGGTACAGAGGCAAGYAGTTGTTGCGTGTAAGGGTGTTGCGGCTGTTTGAATATTTGCAGGGTYTCRCCCGTTTCGACAATTTKMCCGGCGCGCATTACCGCGACTCTATCGGCAATRTTGGCGACCACRCTGAGGTCGTGGGAGATAAATATCAGGSCGATRTTGCGCTGTTTTTTCAGSTCGTCGAGCAGGTCTAMTATCTGTGCCTGAATGGTGACGTCSAGTGCSGTGGTGGGCTCGTCGGCGATYARCAATTCTGGCTCGGTAATCARCGCCATGGCGATCATYACMCGCTGGCGCATACCWCCCGARAATTCGTGGGGATAGCTGCCAAAGCGCATGTCGGCATCGTYAATGCCWACCTCKTTRAGCAGYTCAATGGCGCGTTTGCGAGCCTGYGCRCGGGTSTTRTTTTTGTGCTGGCAAAGGGGCTCGATCAGTTGTTCGCCAATCGTTAAATAGGGRTTSAGRCAGGTCATYGGGTCYTGAAAAATGACGGCTATTTTRTCGCCCAATAAACTGCGCAAGGTGGCTTTATCACTGCTTAGCAGGTYGCGYTTTTCAGYGTCGGTTTTGAATTGAGCTGTRCCGCTTTCRATYACSCCCGGTGGYTGKGGAATGAGYCCCARYAGRCTATAGCAGGTGACAGATTTACCCGAGCCGGACTCGCCAACAATGGCCAGTGTTTCTCCTCKWGCCACCTCRAAAYTGACATCRTCGACGGCTTTRCTTGATCCRTTACGTGTTTTAAAACARATAGATAGRTCGCTAACTGAAAGTATATTCTCTTTGTTGTTTTCGCTCATGGCCACTCAGTCCTTCGCCGCACGGGGGTCGAGGGCATCGCGCAAGCCATCGCCGAGAAAGTTAAGGGCAAACAGCGTTAACGACAGAGCCAGACCGGGGAAGATCAATAGCCAGGGGTACTCCTCCATGGTCTCGACACCGTAGGAAATTAACAAACCCCACGAGCTTTGCGGCGGCTGAATACCGAGGCCGAGAAAGCTGAGGAAGGACTCCAGTAACATGACATTGGGAATGGTTAGGGTGGTATAGACGATGACCGGGCCGAGGGTATTGGGGATGAGGTGGCGGCGGATAATGGCCCATGGCCCCAGCCCAATGGAAACAGCGGCTTCGACAAATTCCTGCTGGCGCAGCGACTGCACCTGCCCGCGAACAATACGTGCCATGGTCAGCCATTCCACCGCGCCAATGGCGAGAAACAGCAGTAGAATATTGCGCCCGAAAATCACCATTAGCAGAATAATAAAAATCATAAAGGGCAGAGCGTAAAGAATGTCGACCAAGCGCATCATCGCTGCATCTACTCGGCCACCCATATAACCGGCAACGGTGCCGTAAATTACGCCGATGAGTAGAGCCACTGCGGTGGCAATAAAGCCCACGGCGAGGGAGATACGGCTGCCGTAAAGGATGCGCGTCAGCAAGTCGCGGCCCAGGGTGTCAGTGCCTAGCCAGTGCTCGGCGGAGGGCGGTGAAGCACCGAGCATCAGGTTTTGCTCCTCGTAACCGTAGACGGTAATCCACGGTGTGAGGATAGCGGCGATGCACATCGTCACCATCACKCCAAGGCCGAGCAGGGCCATTTTGTTTTTTTGTAGACGGTGCCAGGCATCGCGCCACAGGGAACTGCCTTTCTCGGCGGGTGCGGAAGGTGTTTGTTGATCCGTATTGTTAAGTTCGGTGCTTTCCATTTTTACGCGCCTCCGCTTCTGTAGAGATCACGYAAGCGCGGGTTCAGCCATACGGCGAGAATATCGGCCAGCAGATTGAAGAGGATAATCAGCGCCGCAAATAGCACCGTGGTGCCCATAATCATCGTGTAGTCGCGGTTAAAGGCGGCCTGCACATAAAAGCGGCCGAGGCCGGGTATTTGAAAAATGGTTTCGACCACAAAAGAGCCGCTGAGTAGCCCGGCAAAGGCGGGGCCAATAAAGGCGATTACCGGAATCATGCCGCCGCGCAGGCCGTGCTTCAGCACCACCTTCCACTCCGGCAGGCCCTTGGCGCGGGCGGTGCGAATATAGTCCTGCGACATCACCTCCAACATGCCGCCGCGAGAAAGTCGGGCAATATAKGCGGTGTAGCCAGAGGCGAGGGTGAGGGCGGGCAGAATTTTGTCGCCGGGAATATCCCCCCAGCCGGACACCGGCACCCACTCCAGCCACACGCCAAAGACCAGCATTAATAGCGGGCCGAGCAAAAATGAGGGCATACAAATACCCAGCATGGCGGTGGACATGGGAATGTAGTCCTGGGCGGTGTTSGGTTTTAGTGCAGCGATTATTCCGGCACTGGCACCTATCAATAGCGCAAAGCACATGGCGTACAAACCCAGCTCTGCCGTCGCGGGCAGGCCAGCGGCGATCATTTCATTCACCGAGCGGCCGGGGTATTTAAACGAGGGGCCGAAGTCGCCGTGGGCGAGATCGCCAAGGTAGGAAAAGTATTGATTAATCATTGGCTGGTCGAGGTGGTAGCGGGCTTCGAGCGCTTTTAATACTTCGGCGGGTACGGCTTTCTCGGCGCTAAAGGGCCCACCGGGGGCGAGACGCACGAGGAAAAAGGTCACGGTAATGACCACCAGCAACACCGGTATCGCCTGTAAAAGGCGCATTAAAATAAAGCGAAGCATCGGCTTTAATCCTCGCTCAAATACATTTGCTTATACAGTGAATAGTCGAGAATGTTMGACGGAATACCTTTTACGTTGGGGTGTACCAGATGGGTGCTGTTGTAAGTGTAAATGGGGATGATGGGCATGGCATCCATCAAAATAGCCTCGGCGCGACGAAAGTGGGTGTAGCGTTGTTCGCGCTCTTTGGCCACCGGTGCTGCTTCGCTAATTAGCTGGTCGTATTCATCGCTGTGCCAGCCGGTGCGATTATTACCGCCATCGGTGAGCCACATGTCGAGAAAAGTGTTGGGGTCAACGTAGTCGCCAATCCAGCCGGCGCGGGAAATCTGGAAATTGCCCGAGGCCTCGCTGTCGAGATACACCTTCCAGTCCTGATTATTCAGACTAATGTCGATGTTGAGATTCTTCTTCCACATTTGCTGAATGGCAACGGCGAGCTTGCGGTGGCCCTCACTGGTGTTATACAGAATTTCGGTGGGCGGAAAGCCCTCGCCATCGGGATAGCCCGCCTCGGCGAGCAGCGCTTTTGCCGCCGCAATATCTTCAGTAAAACCAGCTTCTGCCGTGTAGCCCAGGGTATTGGGTGGTGTAAAAGTGAAGGCCGGGGTTTGCCCGCCTTTGGTCACCGTGTCAACAATCTGTTGGCGATTAACGGCCATGGCTAAAGCGCGGCGTATGCGCTTATCGGCGAGGTGTTCAACCGTGGTATTGACGCGATAAAAATAGGTGCCGAGGTAAGGTGAAATACGTAGGGCTTGAGGGTTTTTCTCTTTATACACAGCGATTTTATCAGCGGGCAGAGAGCCGGTGACATGCAGTTGCCCAGCGCGAAACATACGCTCTTCCGTCGAGGTGTTTTCCGTAGGGTAAAAGCGAATTGCATTAAGCCGTACTTTATCGGCATCGTAATAAGTCGGGCTTTTCTCAATCATTACCAGACGATTGAGATCCCACTGGGTGAGAACAAAGGGGCCGTTGCCAACGAAATTACCCGCTCGCGTCCAACGGGTGCCACGCTCGGCGGGCTCGCCAAACTTCTCGATAGTGGCGCGGTGTACGGGGAACATCGAATAGTGGTCGAGCAATTGCAGGAAGTAGGGCGTTGGGTTAGCGAGGGTGACTTCGAGCGTAAGGGCATCGATAGCTTTAACACCCACCTGCGAAAAGTCATCGAGCTTGCCCGTGGCATAAGCCTCGGCATTTTTGATCGGGTAGTACATATACGCATAAAGGTTGCCCAGCGCCGGTTGCAGCGCACGCCACCAGGACCAGGCGAAATCCTCACTGGTGACCGGGTCGCCATTCGACCAGCGGGCATTGTCGCGAATATGAAAGGTGTAGGTTTTGCCATCGTCGCTGATCTCCCAGCGCTCTGCCATACCGGGTGTTGGCTCAAGGGTGCTTGGGTCTTTCAGTACCAGCCCTTCGAGCAGGCCGACAATAATATGGTGCTCAGGTACACCGGTGACAATATGGGGGTCGAGCTCCTGTGGCTCGGCACTATTGCCCCAGTGCAGGGTTTGGCTTTGCAGGCCGGTGGTGACATTGTTTTCGCCATTGCCACAGGCGACGAGCAATAAACAGCCAAGGGTGCAAATCAGGGTGGACAGGTAACGCCGTGGGCGAGAGAGGTTTGCTTTAAACAACAACGAGCATGGGGCCATGAAGGTATCCATGTGGTGATGGGCGCTCATCGCCCGCGTTCGATTATTTTCGCGGTGATACTACCTTAGCTGGCAGTGCCTTGAAAGCACTGGCTTGTAGAGCCGGCATACCAAAATATTAAGTCGATAAAATGAGATAAGGAGCTGTCGGTCAGTAGCTGTTGAGGTTTTTGCTTGAAGATTGAAGGATGCGACTTCCTATCGGGCTAGTCAGAATCTTTGTTGAAAAGATCGTCGGTTCGGTTTCGCTTGTGAAAGGTTTTCCATGAATAGGTTGCGTGGTTAATGAGCGTAATGAAAGTGTGGCTAAGTTTATTTCCAGTAGGGCCAGGCTTCTCGTAGAATGAGCTAGAAAGCCTCCTAAAGAATAGACCTTCTATGAGCACGCCTACTATTATGTCAATTGCCCCCCGCTATGTATTGCCAAGGATCAYAAARCAGTGTGCTAYAGGGCTGGCCTTTGCCAGTCTCTTGATGCCGTCTTTGCTGATGGCCAGCGAACCCGCGATTATTGATTATAACGATCGTTTTCATCCCGTGGTGAGCGAGAACGGTATGGTGGTATCGCAAGAGGCGCTGGCCAGCCGCATTGGCGCGGATATTCTGGCCGCAGGTGGCAATGCCATCGACGCTGCGGTGGCGACTGGGTTCGCTTTGGCGGTGACCTTACCCCAGGCGGGTAATATCGGCGGCGGTGGTTTTATGATGATTTATCTTGCCGACGAGCAACGTACGCTAGCGGTGGACTATCGAGAGATGGCCTCACTATCTGCGCATCGTGATTTATTCCTCGATAAAGACGGGGAGGTGGATGAAAAAAAAGCGCGTTACAGCCGCTATTCTGCGGGGATACCCGGCACCGTTGCCGGATTGATTTACGCCCTGAATCATTATGGCTCGATGTCTCTGAACGACGTGCTTAAACCTGCCATTCACCTGGCCGATACCGGTATTCGGGTGACTCGCCCTCTGGCATTTTCGCTGGCTCGGGCAGAGCAGCGCCTAAAAAAATCCACTGCATCAACGCGGTATTATTTTCTTAAGGATGGTTCTCCTTTACCCCAGGGGCACCTTTGGCAGCAAAGGGATCTGGCCAATACTCTCAGAAAAATTGCAACAACCAACGGAGACGCTTTTTACAAAGGCGATATTGCCCGGCAGATAGTGGCGGAAATGCAGGCTCAGAAAGGAGCGACTGAGAGTCACCCGCCAGGGAATGAGCAGGAGAGGGGCTTAATCAGCGCCGAAGACTTAGCCGCCTATCGGGTTGTCGAGAGAGAAGTTGTCACTGGTGAATATCGGGGCTACCAGATTGCCGCGATGCCGCCGCCATCTTCCGGCGGTGTTCACCTGGTGCAAATGCTCAATATTCTGGAAGGCTGGGAGTTGCAAGGCTTGGGGCACAACAGCGCAGATTACTTACATCGGCTGATTGAGGCTATGCGTCGTGCCTACGCAGACCGAAGCGAGTATCTGGGTGATCCCGATTTTAATCCGGTGCCGGTGGCTCGACTGACCGACAAAAATTATGCGGCCCGCCTGCGCGACGCTATCGATCTGCAAAAAGCGACGCCCTCCAGCGACATTAAACCCGGTTTGGAATTGCCCGAAGAAAGCCCCCAAACCACCCACTATTCCGTGTGGGATAAACAGGGCAATGTCGTCAGTAATACCTACACACTGAACTTTTCCTACGGCAGCGGTATTGCCGTCAGCGGCGCGGGGTTTTTGTTGAATAATGAAATGGATGACTTCTCGGCCAAACTCGGTGTACCTAATGCCTATGGTTTGGTGGGTGGCGAAGCCAATGCGATCGAGCCTCGCAAACGGCCACTGTCTTCCATGACACCGGTCATCATATTCAAAGACGGCAAGCCGGTGTTAACCACGGGCAGCCCAGGTGGCAGTACGATTATTAATACGGTCTTGCAAACGGTGCTGAATGTCGTGGACTTTGATATGAATATTGCCGAAGCTGCGGCACAAGCCAGAATTCATCACCAGTGGTTGCCTGACAAGGTATTCTACGAAGCGGACATCAACCGCGATACCCGAAAACGCCTGGAATCCATGGGCCACACACTGCAAGCCTCGCCTCGGGTAATTGGTCGCACGCAAACTATTAGCAGTGACGGAAACATTATTTACGGTGCAAACGATACTCGCTGGCCAGGTGGTGAAGCGGCGGGGCTGTGATAATGGACTATAAGGTATCAGGCGTATTAGCTCGATGGTGGCTTGTATGCTCAATCTGCGCACGTCGTTAATTAGGGCGAAAACCCTAAGGGCCGGCACAGATGCTAGTCTGAATAACGGTAGAGAGGGTTGACAAAAAGTGCATAAATTCTCTGTGATACAGTAAAATCACGCGCTACAAAAAATACTTGCAGGAGACTAGCTATGGGTGAAAGTAAAAATACAATTGAATCTGAAGAGCACGCTACAGTAGCGGCAACAAATCAGCCAAAGGAAAATCAAGCTAAGGTTGATTTTTCTGTCTCTGGCGGTTTGGTTGCGCAACTGGCCAAACTGAATATTTCCATTGCGTTTACCTCCTACCAGTCTGGGGTGCTGTACCTTGTGGGCCGTAACCATGAAGGCGGCATTAATATCCATCAAACGGGCTTACCTAAGCCCATGGGTTTATGCCTGGATGATAATGGTGGCTTAACCATGACGGGTGGTTACCAGATTATGCGCTTTGAGAATATTCTCGAATCTGATCAACAGATCAACAACAACTTTGATGCCTGCTACGTACCGCGCATCGTACACGTTACCGGTCATCTCGACGCCCATGATGTCGGTATTAATACCGACGGAAATCCCGTATTTGTCAACACCCGTTTTAATTGCTTAGCCACCGTATCGTCAAAACACAGCTTTGACATGCTCTGGAAGCCTGATTTTATCTCCGCGCTCATCGACGAAGATCGCTGCCACCTCAACGGCCTGGCGATGGAAGACGGCGAGCCTCGCTATGTCACCGCAGTGAGTCGCTCAGATACCGTTGACGGYTGGCGAGATCGCCGTGCTGATGGCGGTATTGTCATTGACGTTCAAACCAACCAAGTTATTTGCACCGGCTTATCCATGCCCCATTCGCCCCGAATGCACAAGGGGCAGCTATGGCTGCTCAACTCAGGTACTGGCGAGCTGGGTGTGGTCAAAGTCGATGACGATGGGGTCGGTAGCTTTGAACCCAAAGCCTTTTGTCCTGGGTTCTTAAGAGGCTTGGCATTTCACGGCAATTTGGCTCTTGTGGGTTTATCCAAACCCCGCTACAAGCGCTTTGAAGGCTTGGCGTTGGATCAAAAACTCAAAGATGCGGATTCAGAACCCTGGTGTGGTGTACAAATTATCAATTTAGAGACCGGGGCCTGTATTGACTGGCTGCGGATAGATGGCGATATCACCGAACTTTATGACCTCGAAGTGATACCCGGCTTTGCTACCCCCATGGCTGTGCCGCCCGAGTCACCTGAGGCCGCGAGTTTGGTGACCTTTGAGAGACCTGTTTGAAAATAGTGGTAATAGTGACGAGATGAGCTATAAAAAGGGCATTAGCATGAGTGTTAGGAGCAAACGCGTGAGTAGAAAGACTAGAGATATCAAAACGACTACAAAGCCTCGCTTGCCTTCTCGCTTAGCGCCGCCGTCGCTACGGCTCTGGTATTGGGTTATGGCGGGCGCAAAGCCTATGCTGGAACCTGTACTGAGCGCTATGCCGGCTCAGGCATTTGCGACTGTTCCGGTGCCACGACGGGCGCTGATTCAGTGCTTGATATCTACGCAGTAGATACAGATATAACCATCACAGGTGATTCGACATTTGGGCATGAAACAACAGGGGCCACTGCTCCAACGTTTGGGTGACCTCACTCACCGCGGCGACATCRATGCGCGGGGAATCAGCGCCTCCGTCGAACTCGGTCAGCGTTACCTGCTAGGCGACAAACAAAGCAACCCCGAGGACACACAACGCAGCCTTATTCCCCAGGCCCAACTGGTCTACAACCGTGTTGATGGTGACGACTTCACCAGCCTCAAAGCCCGTGTCGGCCTGGCCCTCAACCAGGAGAAGAGCTGGCAGGACAGTAACGGTCAAACCCGCAGAAGCTCTTTTATGGTATTGCTAGCGTCATCTACGACTTTGACGGTGACACCGACGTAAAAGTTAACGGCTTCAAACTTGAAAGCGAAGCAGATGATTTGGTTGGTGAGCTAGGCGCCGGCGACAGCTACAACTGGGCCGATGACCAATACAGCCTGTACGGTGAAATTACCGCCGGCACCAGTCTCGAAGATGTTGGCGACAGTAATACCCTCCAGGGCACCTTTGGATTCCGGATGAAGTTTTAGCTTTGAGGCTCTAGATTTGAGGCTTTAGATATTAGATATTAGATATTAGATATTAGATATTAGATATTAAAACCCGTTAAACAGAAGCGCGCTAGGTGCGTAATGTTTAACGGGTTTTCGCCAACTGCCTTCAGCGCGTACCGCGTTTCTGCCTAAGTATCCACTGAAGCAGAATCTTTCCTTTATGGTAGAATGCAGCGCGTTTCTCACACGAGCTCAAAATCTCATTAGCTAAAACCGGTTAACTCAACCGATTTTAGCTAATTAGCGTCACAATAAGGAATTTAAAGATGCACCGTACCAAGCCAGGTCCAGTCCCTGTCCGTTTAGCGATGAGTGTTGCCGTTGCCACCGCCACCGCCCTGTTATCGGGCTATGGTTCTCGCAAAGCCTATGGGGGCGCTTGTACCGGTACAGGGGGTGTTTATACCTGCTCCGGTGCTGCAGATTCCGTTAATGACGTTCAGCCAACCCTTAGCCCGCCGCCTACTGGGCCCTTAACCGTCACCACAACTGCTGATTTTGGTATTGACACCAGTTCTAATGTTACTGATGGAATATATCTCGCAAATCCATTAGGTTTAAGTGGCAGTCTTACCTTTGAGGATAACAATAGCGCCATGATCACTGGCGCTATTACTGGGATTTATGCCAAAAACCAAGGCAGCGGAGCGCTGTCGATTACCAGCGGTGGCACGGTGAGTGGCATAAGCGAGCATGGAGTTTTTGCCACAACTTATGGTGCCGGTCTGAGCATTAGCGCGGTGACCGTAAGTGGAAACCTATCTGGAATTACTGTCCGAAACATGATCAGCGGAGTGCTATCGATTACCAGCACTGGCACGGTGAGTGGCACAAACACCGATGGAATCAATGCCTATAACCGCTCTGGCACCGAGCTGAGTATTAACGCAGCGGCCGTCAGTGGAGGGCTTCATGGAATTTTTGCCAAAAATAATGGCACCGGAGCGCTGTCGATTACTGCCACTGGCGCGGTGAGTGGCATAAGCCAAGATGGAATTTATGCCACAACTTCTGGTACCGGTCTGAGCATTAGCGCGGTGACCGTAAGTGGAAACCAATCTGGAATTAATGCCAAAAATATTGGCACCGGAGCGCTGTCGATTATTGTCACTGGCGCGGTGAGTGGCGGAAGCTCGGATGGTATTTCTGTCACCAACACCCCGGGTACAACCAACCTTAGCATTAACGCAGCGGCCGTGAGTGGCGGGACTAGTGGGATTGATGCCCGAAACCAAGGCAGCGGAGCGCTATCGATTACCACTACTGGCACGGTGAGTGGCGGGAGCGGTGATGGTCTTAATGTCGGACACTATGGCACCGGAGCGCTGTCGATTACTGCCACTGGCGCGGTGAGTGGCATAAGCCAAGAT
>NVWE01000027.1 GCA_002746135.1 Cellvibrionales bacterium
ACCTGTTCGGTCGGAAAATAGCTCTTGCGCTTGGCATCATGAGCCAGGAATCCCAGTTTCACCAGGCTCTTCAACAGCGCCGAAGTGCTCGACTGCGGATAGCCCAGCTGTTTTGATATTTCGACCACAGTCAGTGGCCTACGCATCTCATCGAAGAAAACCAAAGTCTCACAGGTGCGCGCGACCGACTTCACGATCTTATCGTCGTCCGCGCACCTCATTGACTGACGCAACTCCCCCATAGTCCCCGCTCCTCCCGTGCGATTATATGAACGCCATTCGAAAAATAATGACGAGGCACGCAACGTCTGTCAATGACCTAGAGGAAGCCAAGCACAGACACCGGGAGGATTCCGGGATTCTGGGGGAGTTCTCCTTACTTCTAGTCGGGGTTTGGCCCGGCAGGGATGATGACAGCGTCGGCAGCCACTGCGGATTCGCCCTCGGCCCCGACGATCAGCGGGTTCACGTCGATAGATTCGAGTGCCGCACCATGATGCGCTGCGTAGGCGGACAGACGCGCCAGGGCGTTCGCCAAGGCGTCGATATCGCGCTTTGGCGTTCCGCGGAATTCATCCAACAGCTTCCGGCCGCGAATCTCGTCGATCATGCGGCGCGCCTCGGCAGGTCCGAACGGCGCGACCCGAAAGGACACGTCCCCGTCGCCGGTATTACCAATCAAGGGCATTAGCGAGGTGAGCACACCTGCGCCCATGGTGCCTTTGGCCAGCTTGTCCATAAAGAACCGGCGGCTATAATCAAAATCATACTTTTTAATGTGCATTGTGAACCTCACTTTCTTTACTCAGGTACATTGTAAGCATCAGAGTAATCTTTTCAGTTGATAAAAAATTGACGTTAGGGAGGCTGGTGGTTTTATTGCAGCCCATGGTGCTTTGTACCTCATGATCCCATATTATGCAAGACATAAGCAGCGGTAATTCTACTTATATGTCAATATATTGACGCACTTTTACTGCATTACGCCAAGTAATTGATGAGGCCGTTAGATTACAGAGTAAAATAAAAAAACAGGGGGAAGAGACAGAAATTCATAACTACCAGCTACCGAGGTAACGCAAGTTGACGTCGAGGTTTTATTACGCAATTACATAATATGACAATAGACTGGCATTTATTATTGCACTCTATACTGGGTAAAGCCTTAGCATTTGCACCTCAAGCAGAAAAATAAACAGCGAGCATTTATGGCGGCTGTCAAAGAAGCACTAAATTATCCCGATGGATCAACTCTTCTGCACTACAATAACCCAGCTCCTCAACAATACAGCGACTCGCTTTACCTATTATTTTTCTTGTCTCAGCCGCATCATAATTGACCAGGCCCCTAGCAACTTCCAGACCCTGCTGGTCAACACAGCGCACCATTTCACCACGAGTAAAGTCACCAGTGGTGGCCCCAACACCCACTGGTAAAAGGCTCTTGCCCTGCTCTTTCAGCATGCACACAGCTCCTTCGTCGAGCACCAAAGTGCCACGCACCTGAAGATGCCCTGCCAGCCATTGTTTGCGGGCCACCAGAGGTTCATTATCGGCAACCAGCAAAGTACCTACTTCATCGCCAGCGAAAATCTTCAACAGCACATCGACCTCGCGACCACTGGCGATAACGGTATTGGCACCGGAGCGCGCTGCCAGTCGAGCCGCCTGTAATTTAGTCACCATTCCGCCTCGACCGAGCCCACCGAGGCTATCGCCAGCCACAGCATCAAGGCTTCTATCATTGGCACTGGCACGGCGAATCAGAGGGGCATTAGGCTTTTTACGGGGATCTTCTTCAAACAGGCCGGACTGATCGGTGAGGATGACCAACTGCTCAGCATCAACCAAGTTTGCTACCAACGCGGCCAAAGTGTCATTGTCACCAAAGCGAATTTCATCAGTGACAACAGTGTCATTTTCATTGACGACGGGCACTACTCCGAGGGAGAGCAATGTATTGAGCGTGCTGCGTGCATTGAGGTAACGCTCGCGACTGGAGAGATCATCATGATCGAGTAAAACCTGAGCAGTCTGCCTGCCAAACTGCTGAAACTTTGATTCGTAAGCCTGCACCAGGCCCATTTGCCCGACGGCAGCGGCGGCTTGCAATTCATGAATCAAGGTGGGGCGCTGCTGCCAACCGAGTCGGCTCACCCCCTCGGCAACAGCACCCGAAGAAACCAGTACCACCTCAAGGCCATCGTCCTGAAGTTTAGCGATCTGCTCCACCCAGCCGGCGATGGCCTGATGATCCAAGCCCTGGCCATTATTCGTTAGTAGGGCGCTACCAATTTTCACTACCCAGCGCCGGGTGCGACTCTGGGACTCTGCTTTTTTATCCACGACATCTCTAATTTGTTGGGCTTATTACAAATACTCGGCAAAACGCTAAGGGGTGTAAACGACTTCGACCTCATGATCGTCGTCATCCTCATCGTCTTCATCTTCCAGCTCTTGTTCAGTCGTTTTTACCTGTTGGCGCTGCAGGCGCAGTTTTTCAATCTGCTCGCGGGCCTCAAGCTGCATACGTGTTTGCATATCACGCTCTGCCTGGGCCACCTCGGGAAACTCTGCTTCGCGGCTGCGGCAGTCATCAAGATAGTCGCAAATATCATTACACAGTTTGTCCGTGCCTTCTTTCGTTAAGGCCGAGACAAAAAACACCGACCCCTGCCACTGCAAGTCGTCAATCAATTTCTGACAAATAGCATCGCGGCTTTCTACCGGCAATAAATCAATTTTATTTAACACCAGCCAGCGTGGCCGCTCCGCTAACGTAGTGCTAAAGCACGATAATTCATTCTGAATAGTAAGGGCGTTTTCTAGCGGATCAGAGCCATCAACGGGCAGCATGTCAACCATGTGCAGCAAAAACCGCGTGCGCGTTAAATGCTTGAGAAAACGAATACCCAGCCCGGCGCCCTCTGATGCACCTTCAACCAGACCCGGCACATCGGCAATCACAAAGCTGCGGTATTTTTGCAGAGTCACTACGCCCAGATTAGGCACCAGGGTTGTAAACGGGTAATCAGCCACTTTCGGCGTCGCTGCTGAGACCGAGCGAATCAATGTTGATTTACCGGCATTGGGCAAACCCAGCAGRCCAACATCGGCGAGCAGTTTTAGCTCGAGGCGCAGATTACGCAGCTCRCCTTCCGACCCCGGACTGGTCTGTCGCGGCGCACGGTTGGTACTCGATTTATAACGCGCGTTGCCGAGGCCGTGGAAACCACCTTTGGCGACAATCAACTCCTGGCCCGCTGCGGTCAAATCACCCAGTACTTCGTCGCTATCCGTGTCGATAATCGTGGTACCAACAGGGACACCCAGAATTCGGTCATCCCCACCCTTACCACGGCAATTGCGGCCGCGACCCGACTCACCATTTTGTGCGCGGTAATGTCGCTGGTAGCGATAGTCGACCAGGGTGTTCAGGTCTTCCTCGGCACGCAGAATAACGCTGCCACCATCACCGCCATCACCACCATCGGGGCCGCCCTTGGGAATGTATTTTTCGCGCCGAAAACTCAAACAGCCCCGGCCGCCATCGCCCGCTTTAACAATAATTGGTGCTTCGTCGACAAATTTCACTCTACACCTCTGCGCAGTTGTTGCATCTGCATACCTTCACTATCAATTGTTTACCCACCCATATGAGTGGAAAGCGCCACCAGCGCTATCATACGCCCATAAAAAAAGCCCCGCATGCGGGGCTTTTAAACAAACAGTACCGCCTGGGTGCAATCTACATTAAGCGCAAATCACATCAACAAATTTACGACTGTGCGGGCCACGCACAACGAACTTAACCTCACCGTCTGCTTTGGCAAATAAAGTGTGATCTTTGCCGATACCCACATTACTACCTGCGTGAAAGCGCGTGCCGCGCTGACGCACAATAATATTACCTGCGTCTACCTGTTCGCCACCGTAGCGCTTAACGCCAAGGCGTTTGCTTTCCGAATCGCGTCCGTTTCTAGTACTACCACCTGCTTTCTTGTGTGCCATRCTCTATCTCCTGCAGATCAACCGGCTTTGATATCGGTAATTTTAACTTCGGTGAACCACTGACGGTGACCCATCTGTGAACGGGAATGCTTACGACGACGAAACTTCACAATACGCACTTTTTTAGCGCGACCGTGACTAATAATCTCTGCACTGACTTTGCCGCCATCAACGTAGGGAGCACCAATCTTCACATCGTCGCCATCGGCAACCATCAATACTTTATCAAAATCAATGGTGTCGCCAGTTGCTGCCTCAAGAAGCTCGAGATTTAATACTTCACCCGGCTCAACTCGATGCTGCTTACCGCCACTTTCTATTACCGCGTACATGTTTTGCTCCTACTGAAACTGATGCCTACTATTAAACTGTATCGTCTTCCCGTGCCTTGCCCTCTCTTATTAAAGAAGGGAAAGAAGAAGACTGCTGCCCGGCCACATGCTGTTACACACAATTATGGGCCTGGGGGCGAGAGGGCGGCAATTCTAAGGGAAAGCGTCATGGCTAGCAAGCACTCGATTCGATATTTAGCGATATATTGTTTTGCCATGACCAAGSCCACCCTAATCTTGACACTTGACCAGTAGAACCCTAGGATGCCGCGCTTCCCTTCGCCTATATTTGCCCTGTGATGCTGCCATTTAAACAAGTAGTCGCCACCGATTTTGACGACGTTAATCAGCTGATTATTGATGAGCTACGCTCTGATGTAGGCTTGGTCGAGCAAATTGGCCACTATTTAATAGATGCTGGAGGTAAGCGYCTGCGCCCTCTGCTGGTATTACTGGTGGCGCGGGCTTGCGCCTATAAGGGCAAAGGACATATCAACCTCGCGGTTATTATCGAGTTCATCCACAGCGCCACCCTGCTACACGACGACGTTGTCGATACTTCTGAAATGCGCCGCGGCCGCTTCACTGCGAACGCCCAATGGGGTAATCCTCCTAGCGTACTGGTCGGCGACTTTCTTTATTCCCGCGCCTTTCAAATGCTGGTCGGCCTTGGCAGCATGGAGATAATGGGCATTCTCGCTGACACYACCAAYATYATTTCCGAAGGCGAAGTTCTRCAGCTTATTAATGCCAAAGAYCCCGACGTCAGTGAGCAAGCCTACCTCGAGGTCATTCGTGGCAAAACAGCACARCTSTTTGAAGGCGCGGCATCMGCYGCAGCGGAACTTGCAGATGCCAATRCYGARCWGTGCRCGRCGATGAAAGACTAYGGCTAYCACATTGGCATGGCCTTTCAGYTGGTTGACGAYGCSCTCGATTAYCGYGGTGATGCRCAGAARCTCGGCAAGAACGTTGGCGATGAYCTGGCYGAAGGCAAGGCRACYCTGCCTTTAATACACGCGATGAAAAATGGCAGCGATGCCGATGCTGACTTCGTACGCMAGGCAATCCGAGAAGGTAGYACCGAACACTTAGAMAGYATTATCCGCATCATCACCGACACCGGGGGTATTGATTACACCCTTGAGACCGCGCGCGACTATGCCAGCAAGGCAAAARRCTGCCTGGCACAACTCGCCGARTCGCCYTATAAGCAAGCGCTGGTGCAACTGGCCGATTTCGCTGTTAGCAGAAACCATTAAGCTCAACACCCTCGACCGRCTARCCTGCCAAYAATTCTSTRWYATGTCATARCCCYGTCGYACRRKCATGYCARAMTMGWACACWCMTYGRCCCAAYTTAAAGCATCAAACRCCMRYCACAAGTAACAGYACYTRCYSYYATTCWGCSYCTGTTACYRCTTCCACCTACGGTGCACTTCACTTAGGATGGCGGAAAAGGACTTCATCAGGACAARCYACCCCCATGACCAGCCCAYYACTTATCGACCAAAGCCCCGCYTGGRAAGCCTTRCTCRAACACMAACAAAYCCTRTCARACACCACGCTAAAGTCACTATTCGAGCAAAACCCCCARCGCGGTCAGACGTTTAAAGCCTCCGCCGCCGGACTTTATTTCGATTACTCAAAGAACCTGCTGACTGACGAAACACTGAACCTGCTTAATGCACTAGCCAATAGCGCACAGCTACCCGCCGCCATTGAAGAACTATTCAGCGGTGCCGACGTTAACAACACGGAACAGCGCCCTGCTCTACACACCGCTTTGCGCGCGCCTGACTCAAACACCGRCGCATCAAATCAGGGCGAACTCACCTCGTCTTTGGCGCAAATGCGCGACACCATGAACGCCTTTGCCGACCGCCTGCGCCAGGGCGATGAGCGTAGTACCAGYGGCAAAGCCTTTCGCGATGTCATTAACCTGGGCATTGGTGGCTCGGATCTCGGCCCGCGCATGATCGTCGCTGCCTTTCCCGAGTTACAGGCCAAAGGCTTACGCAGCCATTTTGCCGCCAATGTCGATAGCGATGTATTAAAAGCCATTCTTAGCCAGTGCCAGCCCGAGACCACGCTATTTCTGATTTCATCAAAAAGTTTTTCAACCCTGGAAACACTCAGCAATGCTGGTCTCGCACGGCAATGGCTGAGCGACGCTGGTTTCGATGATGCACAAATTGGCTGTCACTTTGCTGCGATGACCAGCCAAATTGAAAAAGCCACCACATGGGGTATCAAGCCAGAACGCATTTTCCCCATRGATGAAGGTGTCGGCGGCCGCTTCAGCCTGTGGTCGAGTATCGGCCTGCCCATCGCCATCGCCCTTGGCTCTGATGCATTCAGCCAGTTACTCGACGGCGCCAGCGCTATGGACCTTCACTTTCGCAACGCAGACTTCAGCGAGAACCTGCCTGTGCTGCACGGCTTGCTGTCAATCTGGTCGATCAACTTCAACGGCCACCACAGCCGCGCCGTGCTGCCCTATATTCATCGCCTCGGTGAGCTGCCCAATTATTTACAACAACTGACGATGGAAAGCCTCGGCAAGCGCGTCACTAAAACAGGCCAGCCCTGCACCTATGCCACCGGCCCGGTCATCTGGGGCAGCGAGGGCACCAATGGCCAGCACTCCTGTCACCAGCTGTTGTTGCAGGGTATTGGTGCCGTGCCGGTCGATTTTGTCGCTACTGCCAAGGCCCATTGCGAGCCATTACAACATCAATACTTGGTGGCTAACTGCTTTGCTCAAAGTCGAGCGTTGATGCTCGGTAAAAGCTACGARCAAGCKCTCGAAGAAACTCGCGCTCTCGGGCTTAGCGAAAATGAAGCCGCCCAACTCGCCATGCACAAAGCTATACCCGGCAATCGCGTCAGCAATACCTTGCTGCTTGAGGAGTTTAATCCGCACACCCTCGGCGCACTACTGGCCTTCTACGAGCACAGCGTCTATGTGCAAAGTGTGATCTGGCAGATTAATGCTTTCGACCAATGGGCGGTGGAGCTGGGCAAAACCATGAGTACCACTATTTTTGAAGCCTTGGACCAAACGACTAGCGAACACGAGCTCGACAGCTCAAGCCTGGCCCTGATCAATCATATTCAAGCAAGCTCCCCTAAGGCTTAGCGCCACCCTGCTACGCACACCTAAAGCCGACAGACTCCTAGGCCGAAAATCCAGAAAAACCCACACAAACTGCTGAACTATTTTTTTTTGTTTAATTAATGTAAGGTGCTTCACCTTTTATTAATCGGCACTGGATTGGTGCGCGAGCGACCCATAGTGAGGCACATATTGTGATAGTAGGTATACCTCGGGAATTAAAACCCGGAGAAGACAGGGTGGCCATGACCCCCGCTAATATTCAGGCCTGGTCAAAGAAAGGCGTTGAATTCATTATTGAATCTAACGCTGGTGAGGCCGCAGGATTTTCCGATGACCTTTATAAAGACGCCGGTGCGGCTATCAGTACCGAGCGATCTGAGATTTTCGCCAAAGCGGATATCGTCGCCCAGGTACAATCCTTCGGCGCCAACGAAATCAACGGCGACGACGATCTGTCTCACCTCAAACCCGGACAGCTAATTGCAGGCATGATGGATCCCCTGGGTTCACCCGGTACTGCCGAAAAAATCGCCAAAACCGGTGCCACCGCTATTGCCATGGAACTGGTGCCGCGCATTAGTCGTGCGCAAAGTATGGACGTACTATCATCAATGGCAACACTGGCTGGCTATAAAGCCGTGCTGCTGGGTGCTGGTCTGTCACCGCGCATTATGCCCATGTTGATGACCGCCGCCGGTACTTTGCAACCCATGCGCACCTTTATTATGGGTGTCGGTGTTGCCGGCCTGCAGGCCTGTGCCACAGCCAAGCGCCTCGGCGGTGTCGTCGAAGCCTACGACGTTCGCCCTGCCGCTCGCGACCAAATCATCTCGGTGGGTGCCAAGCCTATTGAGCTTGATCTGGAAACCGACAGCTCGGAAGACAAAGGCGGCTACGCCAAAGAACAGGGCGAAGACTTTATTCGTCGCCAACAGGAGCTAATGACAGCCGTACTCGCCGAGCAGGATCTGGTCATTACCACAGCGGCCATCCCCGGTGCCAAGTCGCCGATTCTGGTCACTGCCGACATGGTTAAAGCCATGAAGCCCGGCGCTGTGATTGTCGATCTCGCCGCTGAACGTGGCGGCAACTGCGAACTCACCAAACTCGGTGAAACCGTCGTCGCCCACGGCGTCACGATTATCGGCCCCGATAACCTGGCCGCGACTATCCCCCACCACGGCAGCCAGATGTTTGGCAAAAATATCGAGACGCTGCTCGAGCACCTGCTCGATGAAGAAAACAACTTAACACTCGATTTCGAAGATGAAATCGTGTTCGAGACCGTTGTCGCCCACGGCGGCGATGTACCGCACAAACGCATGCGCGAACTACTCGGCTACCCGGCCATTGACCTAAACACCACTGATCTCAACAATAGCATCGATCTGGGTGAATCAATCGACCTCGACGCAGATGACGACACCGCTACCGAGCAAAAAGAAGGGGGAGCTTCCTAATGGAAATGATCGTTATGCAATTGGCACTTTTTGTGCTGTCACTGTTCCTCGGCGTGGAACTGATCACCAAAGTACCACCCACTCTGCACACCCCTCTAATGTCGGGTACCAATGCCATTTCAGGTATTACTCTGGTGGGCGCCGTTATCGCCGCTGGTGCTGGCGATAGTGCTTCCGGGCTGGTTCACGGCCTCGGCTTTATCGCCGTGGTGATGGCTACTATCAACGTGATTGGCGGCTATCTGGTCACCAATCGCATGCTCGCCATGTTCAAGAGGAAAAACTAGATCATGAATACCAACTTAGTGGATCTAATTTACCTCATCTCTGCCATCTTCTTTATTCTCGGCATTAAGGGACTGACCAAGCCTAAAACAGCAGTGCGCGGCAATATGCTCTCGGCCATCGGTATGTTGATTGCCGTGGTTATTACGCTGCTGGATAAAAGCATTGTCAGCTACGAGTACATCATTGCCGGTGTTCTCGTCGGTGGTGCTATTGGCGGCATTATGGCCACCAAAATACAGATGACATCAATGCCACAAATGATCGCCCTGCTCAATGGTTGCGGCGGTGGTGCCTCTCTCGGTCTGGCGGCGGCAAGCTATCTGCTCACCAGTGGTGGCGAAGGTTATGAAAGTGGCGTCATGGGCGGCATTGCCGTCAGCTTCGTGATGCTTACCGTGCTGATTGGTTCGGTCACCATGACCGGTAGTTTGGTGGCCTTTGCCAAGCTGCAGGAGTTGATCTCCGGCCAGTCCATTGGCTTTGCCGGCATCAAGTTCCTCAATGCGGCGCTGTTTATCTCCGCCATTGTGATGCTCGGCATGCTCTGCCTTGACCCGACTAGCACTCCGCTATTCTGGGGCTTGATTGCCGCAGCCTGCATCCTCGGCATCACGATCGTACTGCCCATTGGTGGTGCCGACATGCCCGTTGTTATCGCCCTGCTGAACTCCTATTCGGGTATCGCAGCCGCCGCTGCGGGCTTCATTATGGGTAACACCGTACTGATCGTCTCCGGCTCACTGGTTGGCGCTTCCGGTCTCATTTTGACACAGATTATGTGTGTCGCTATGAACCGCTCACTGACCAACGTRCTGTTCGGTGTTATGGCTGAAGGTAGTGAAGCGATTGATGCCGACGAAGTCTATGCCGGAAAGGTGAAGAGTGCCCAGGCGGAAGAAATTGCCATGATCCTCGAAACGGCCCGCCGTGTTGTTATCGTGCCCGGCTTTGGTATGGCTATGGCTCAGGCTCAACACGCCGTGCGTGAGCTGTCTGATGTGATGGAAGAGAAAGGCATTGAAGTTGAGTTCGCCATCCACCCTGTCGCAGGCCGTATGCCTGGCCACATGAACGTCTTGCTCGCAGAAGCGGAAGTGCCCTACGACCAGCTGGTCGAGATGGATCGCATCAACCCCACCTTCGAGCAGACGGATGTTGCCATCGTTATCGGTGCCAACGACGTGACCAACCCCATGGCGCGAGAAGACAAAGGCAGCCCCATTTACGGCATGCCGATTCTTCACGTCGACAAGGCGCAAACTGTTGTGGTTATCAARCGTTCGCTGAGCCCTGGCTTTGCTGGCTTGCCTAACCCACTGTTTGCTATGGACAACTGCCTGATGGTGTTTGGCGATGGCAAAAAAGCGGTTATCGAAATCACTGCCGCATTGGCCATGAGCTAGTAAATAGTTCAAAGCCMGYCATAAAAAAACCCCGCNAGTGCGGGGTTTTTTTATGRCKGWMAATAASGRCYTAASKGATCTTCAAATACTACTAGGCATCGAGAAAAGCCAATAGCTCCGCCGTTTTTGCCTGCATCAAAGCCTCGTCACCACGGGACTCAACATTTAAACGCACCARCGGCTCGGTATTCGACATGCGCACATTAAARCGCCAGTCACCAAAATCCATGCTCACDCCATCGGTCTTATCCAGCAGGTCAGCACTGGCGRCATAGTGCTTTTCAATACGYGCCAGCATCGCDGCAGCATCGTCAACTTCACGRTTAATTTCRCCACTYACCGGGTARCGGGCCTGACTGTCTGCCATCAACKCCRRCAAGCTAYTACCCGAGGTGCCAACCAGCTCGGCCACCAGCAACCAGGGAATCATACCGCTATCGCAGTAGGCAAAATCACGRAARTAGTGATGGGCGCTCATCTCACCGCCGTAGAGGGCGTTTTCRTCACGCATCACCTGYTTGATGAAGGAATGTCCGGTTTTACTCTGGATCGCCTGCCCGCCGCATTGCTCGGCCAGCTCGATGGTATTCCAGGTCAATCGGGGGTCGTGAATTACCTTGCCGCCGCCATTTTTCTTCAGGAAGGCAGTCGAGAGCAAACCCACCAGATAGTAGCCTTCGACAAAATTACCCTGACCATCGAAAAAGAAACAGCGGTCAAAGTCACCGTCCCAGGCAATACCCAAATCCGCTTTTTCCCGCTTCACCACATCCGCCGTGGCTGCACGGTTTTCTTCCAGCAAAGGATTGGGGATGCCATTAGGGAAATTCCCRTCGGGCTGATGATGTACTTTAATAAACTCGAAGGGCAGGTGGGGCTCGAGTAAATCGACCACCGAACCCGCGCCACCGTTACCGGCATTGACGACAATTTTGAGCGGCGACAACGAATCAATAGCGACATAGGACAGCAGGTGCTCGATATAAGCCTGTTTATCGTCGCTGTGGCTCAACTCCCCTCGGCGCGGCGCGGTACTAAACTCACCCTGCTCCGCCAGTGCCTTAATTTCTGGCAAGCCGTCATCACCGCTGATCGGCCGCGAACCTTCACGCACAAACTTCATGCCGTTAAAGTCCATCGGGTTGTGACTGGCCGTCACGACCAGGCCTCCGTCATAGCCGCCATCAAAGGTGGCGAAATAGATCTCTTCGGTACCGCACTCGCCAATATGCACAACGTCGCAGCCGGCATCACGAATACCTTCCACCACCGCATCGCAAAGCGAGGGGCTAGTCAGGCGAATATCGTGGCCGACGACGATACGCCCGGCATTGAGATACTGAGCAAAGGCACGACCGATACGATAAGCGATGCCTTCATTTAGCTCGCCCGGTACACGTCCGCGAATGTCATAGGCTTTAAAACAGGTATAAGACTCAGCCATTATTTACTGCTCACCCTTCAAATAAATATTCTCATAGACATAGTTAGTTGCTTCGACATAGCCGTCGACACTGCCGCAATCAAAGCGGCGACCCTTGAATTTATAGGCTAGCACTTTACTGCTTTTCGCCAGTGACAACAGAGCATCGGTCAACTGCACCTCACCATTTTTACCCGGCGGGGTATGGCGCAACAGCTCGAAAATAAAGGGCGTCAAAATATAGCGGCCGATAATGGCCAGGTTGCTCGGCGCATCGGCCAAATCCGGTTTTTCAACCATATCGGTCACCCGGTACAAGCCGGGCTCTTCTTCAACACCCGCAATCACACCAAACTTGGAAATTTCCTCGTCGTCGATTTCCTGAATAGCGATAACACTGCAGCCGGTGCGCCGATAAATTTTCGCCAGCTGCTCCATCACACTGTCGCCATCAGTAATGCAGAGGTCATCGGCGAGCACCACGCCAAAGGGTTCCTGCCCCACCAGCAATTCACCCGTCAATATGGCATGACCCAAACCCTTCATCTCCGACTGGCGGGTAGAGGTGAATTTGGCATTGCTTATCACCTCTTTGATACTCGTCAGGTATTTTTCTTTGGACGTACCCGCAATTTGATGCTCCAGTTCATAGCTGGTATCAAAGAAGTCATTGATCGCCCGCTTGCCCCGCCCGGTGACAAAACAGATTTCAGTGAGACCCGCAGTCAGCGCCTCTTCAACACCGTATTGCACCAGAGGCTTGTTCACCACCGGTAGCATTTCTTTCGGCATGGCCTTGGTGGCGGGTAAAAATCGCGTGCCATAACCGGCTACGGGAAATAGACATTTCTTGATCACAGACAAATCCTTTTAATTAGCAGGAAGTATTGTATTGCCTCCCTAAAATCGAGGTAGGGCACTGTAACTAAAATCTATAACAATTAGGCCAACTGGCTGAAAAAAACTTACCTTTGGTTGATTTTGGTTACGACCAGCAAGGCTCACGCATCGCCATCGCCGAAGCGGCACGATTTAGCATCAGCACGTTGTCTAGCGCAGACTGGACATAAGCCGTAATTAGGCTAAAATGTCGCGTCTTTTTTGATCGCCCTGTACAAAGCAAGAGGTTACTTTTGAACGATTCAGATCCCCGCCAGCGCAACAGTTTTGACTACGAAGACTTAATCGCCTGTTCCGAAGGCAAACTCTTCGGCCCCAAGGCCGCACAACTGCCTGCACCCAATATGCTGATGACCGACCGTATTATCCATATCAGCAAAGAAGGCGGTGCTTACGGGAAAGGTGAGGTGATCGCTGAACTCGACATCAATCCCGACCTGTGGTTTTTCCAATGCCACTTCCCCGGTGACCCGGTAATGCCGGGCTGCCTTGGCCTTGATGCTTTGTGGCAACTCGTCGGGTTTTTCCTTACCTGGCGCGGCAACGAAGGTCGCGGCCGAGCACTGGGCTCTAGTGAAGTGAAGTTTACAGGGCAAGTGTTGCCGACCCACAAGAAGGTCACTTACCGCCTGGACATTAGCCGTGTTATCGAGCGCAAGCTAGTAATGGCCATCGCTGACGGCACTATGCTGGTCGACGATAAAGAAATTTACACCGCTAAAGGCCTGCGTGTTGGCCTGTTCACCTCCACTGACAATTTTTAGGTAATTGGTTACAATCGCCAATCTTCTAACACCGAGTCAATTGCTCTAGCGAGCCAGGGATTATTCATGAGACGTGCAGTTATCACTGGAATGGGAGTCATTTCTTGCCTCGGCAACAACGCCGCAGAAGTACTGGCCTCCCTGCAAGAAGGGAAATCAGGCATTAGCGCCAAGGATGAGTACCGGGAGATGGGCCTCAAGAGCCAAGTCGCCGGACAGATACATATCGACCCCAAAGAGCACATCGATAGAAAGCACCTGCGCTTCATGAGCACCCCTGCGGTCTATGCCTACATTGCCATGCAACAAGCCATCGAAGACGCCCAGCTAGCCGAAGACGATGTTTCCAATCCGCGCACCGGTCTAATCATGGGTGCTGGCGGCATATCCGGCGACAAGTTTGTCGAATCTGTCGACATCCTACGCAATAAAGGCGTGCGCAAAATGGGCCCCTACCGGGTCACACAAATCATGAGCAGCTCAGTCTCAGCCTGCCTGGCAACGCCCTTTAAGATTAAGGGCCTGAACATGAGCATCTCCTCAGCCTGCGCCACTAGCGCCCACTGTATTGGCGCAGCCGTAGAGCAAATTCAGCTCGGCAAACAAGACATCCTCTTTGCCGGTGGCGCCGAAGAAGAACACTGGTCCATGGTCAGCATGTTTGACGCCATGGGCGCGCTGTCATCCAAGTACAACGACACCCCCGAAAAAGCCTCACGGGCCTACGATGCCGATAGAGACGGCTTTGTCATGTCCTGCGGTGGTGGCTGTTTCGTGGTCGAAGAACTCGAACACGCCAAAGCACGTGGCGCGAAAATCTACGCTGAAATTGTCGGCTACGGCGCCACCTCTGACGGTTACGACATGGTCGCCCCCTCCGGTGAAGGCGCCATTCGCTGCATGCAGCAAGCCATGGCCACCACTGACGGCAGCATTGACTACATCAACACCCACGGCACCAGCACTCCGGTCGGTGACGTACAGGAAATGGCCGCAATACGCGAAGTATTCGGTACTGACGGGCCACCAATTGGCTCCACCAAGTCACTCTCCGGCCACTCTCTCGGCGCAGCTGGCGTACACGAAGCTATCTACAGCCTGCTGATGATGGAAAACGACTTTATCGCCGTCTCGGCTAATATCGAGACCCTCGACCCCGCCGTCGCCGATATGCCCATCGTCACGGAAAAGGTTGAGAACGTGAAACTCGAGCGTATTATGTCCAACAGCTTCGGCTTTGGCGGCACCAATGCCACGCTGATTTTGGAAAAGTTCAAAGACTAAAGCGCTAAGATTAAAAAACGCTCTTACAAAAAAGCCCCGCGACATCACTGTCACGGGGCTTTTTTGTTGCCTGGTGATTATTGCCGAGGCATTCGAGCTTCAAAAGCCCAGCACAAAAAAGAGCGAGCTAGATAACGCCCTTCTTAACCAGATAATCAACCAATTGCTCGGCACAAGTGGCAACATCATTATTGCCGGTATCGATTAACACCTCAGGGTTTTCAGGCGCCTCGTAGGCTGAATCGATGCCCGTGAAGTTGGGTATCTCACCCGCTCGTGCCTTTTTATACAGGCCCTTTGGATCGCGCTCCTCACAGACATCCAGCGATGCGGAAACATGAACCTCGATAAACTCATCATCTTCCACCAAATTACGCGCCAGATCTCGCTCGGTACGGAAAGGTGAAATAAAGGCCGTCATCACAATCAAGCCCGCATCGACAAACAACTTCGCGGTCTCACCAATACGGCGGATATTCTCCACTCGAGCTTCATCACTAAAACCCAAATCGCTATTTAAACCCTGACGTACATTATCGCCGTCGAGTAAATAGCAGTGGTGGCCGCGCTCGAATAATGCCCGTTCCAATGCATTGGCAAGCGTCGATTTACCTGAACCACTCAGGCCGGTAAACCAGATAACACTCGGTTTTTGCTGCTTCTGCTTGGCGCGCTCTGCTTTACTAACAATGGTTTCGTGCCAGGTTAAATTGGTGCTCACTAATAGTTTCCCTGTTTGAATTAAAGAATTGTTAAAGGGTTTTCATAACGACAATTGCAGCCTAGAGACTGTTTAGAACGGAATATCGTCATCGAAGTTATCAAAACCTGCTGGCTCATTTTGCGCCGGTGCTGTTTGAGGTTGAGCCTGCGCAGGTGCCTGCTGAGCACGCTGGGGCTGAGCCGCTGGAGCACCCTGCTGAGCATAGCCTTGACCGCCACCCTGCTGAGTATAACCCTGACCACCACCCATACCTTCACTGCCACCGCGACTGTCGAGCATCTGCATTTCATTGGCGACAATTTCAGTGGTGTAACGATCGGCACCGGTGTTCTTGTCCTGCCATTTTCGAGTGCGCAGCGAACCCTCGATATACACCTTGCTGCCCTTCTTCAGGTACTCACCGGCAATTTCCGCCAGGCGATTGAAGAAAACCACCCGGTGCCATTCAGTACGTTCCTGAGGCTGGCCGGTTTGCTTGTCTTTCCAGCTTTCGCTGGTGGCAATGGTCAGGTTAGTTACCGCGCCGCCCGAGGGCATAGCGCGCATTTCGGGGTCCTGCCCCAGGTTGCCAATTAAAATAACTTTGTTGATGCCTCTGGCCATAATTGCCTCCTACTTTTACTCATCTGATTAAATACACTGCTTCTTAAATACAGCGCTTCACGGGCTGAAGTTTAACCCCGCAGCATAGCGGATTACTATCGGCAGATTTGCCCTGACTAGATATTTTCAGGCCGATCCCGATTGAGCCAATAAGGCATCCATCTGCTCTTGCTCAAAATGCGCGTCATCGACCTTCACATACGCCATGTTTTGACCGGGAATAACCACCACATCGACCACCCCCGCAACTTGTGTCATCAAGCCCTTCGCGTCGAGCGGCCCTCTGTTCTGTAGATCGACTTCAACACTGCGCAAATAGCGCGGTGGCTGCATGGTCATCGCAAAACCCAGCCACACCAGGGCCGCCACTAGCGAAGCCCAGAACACCGCGCCATTGCCATATTGCTGGGCAACAACGCCACCCACCACGCCACCGCAAAAGGTGCCGAGAAACTGACTCGTCGAATACACCCCCAGCGCCGTCCCTTTAATACCCGCCGGGCTCAGCTTGCTGACCAGCGAAGGCAGCGAAGCCTCAAGCAGATTAAAGGCCATAAAGAACACCAACAGGCCGCCGATCATTATATTGAATCTCGTACCGGCGCTCGCCATCAGCAGCTCGGCAAAAGCCAGCAGCGCAACGGCGATAATAAACACCGGCTTCATTTTACGCTTCGACTCGCCGTACCAAATAAATGGCACCATCAACACAAAGCCGCCGCCCATAGTGCCCAAATACAACAACCAGTGCCGGTCGCGGGAAAAATCAAAGGTCTGCTCCAGCATTAAAGGCAAAGCAACCCAGGTTGCCATTTGCGCGAAATGCAGGGCGAAAATACCAACATTCAAACGTCGCAGCTCAGCATCGCGCAACACCCGCCCCAGCATCGACGGCAAGGGGATCACCTCGTGACCGCCGTGGCGGGCCACTGGGCTGGGCACCGCAAAGGCCACCACTAAAATACCCACAGCCGCCAACACGGAGGTCAGCCAGAACACGCCGGATAAACCCCAGTGATTGGCGACAATCGGGCCAACAACCATCGCCACACCAAAAGACAGACCAATGCTGCCGCCAATGGAGGCCATCGCCCGAGTGCGGTTCTGCTCTTTGGTGAGGTCAGACAACAGCGCCATGATCACACTGGCCACCGCACCGGCACCTTGCAGAGCGCGAGCAATAATAAGCCCGACCATTGAATCCGCGGTCGCCGCTAGTATGCTGCCTGCCAAAAACAGCAACATGCCCGCGAAAATCAGCGGCTTGCGGCCGATGCGATCAGACAACAGCCCAAAGGGAATTTGCAGTAGGCCCTGACTCAAGCCATAAATGCCTAAACCGACACCCACCAGCAAGGCCGAACTACCCGGATAACCCTCGGCATAGAGGGCAAAAACCGGCAGCACCATAAATAAACCGAGCATGCGGCTGGCGTAAAGAAAGGCCAGCGCCAGCAGTGCACGGACTTCAAAAGAATTCATTGGATTGGCTACTTTTACTTAAAAACGATTGAGCGATAACGCCCAAGGGGAGTCCGAACACTTATCACAAAGGCCAACATTGTACAGATGCACCACACCGATGCGCAGTGCTAAGTTGCCGACAAGGCCAATCCGCGTTAGGGGTCGGTCGGCCTGCCAGCAGCAGGGGGGAAGCTTACTTCTCTTCCGCTCGACCGTACTGATCATCAAAGCGAACGATATCGTCTTCACCGAGGTAATCGCCGGTCTGCACCTCGATAATTTCCAGCGGAATACGACCCGGGTTTTCCAGCCGGTGCTTCATGCCAATGGGGATATAAACCGACTCATTCACCGACAGCGTGAGCTCTTCATCACCCCGAGTCACTAGCCCAGTGCCCTGTACCACCACCCAATGCTCGGCGCGGTGGTAGTGCTTTTGCAGTGACAGACGCGCCCCCGGGTTCACCACAATACGCTTCGCCTGATAGCGGCTATTGGCGGCAATCGAATCGTAAAAGCCCCAGGGGCGATAGACTTTGCGATGGGACTCCCGCTCACTGCGACCCTGGGCCTTGAGTTGATTGACCACGACTTTTACGTCCTGCACACGGCTTTTATCAGCCACCAGAATCGCGTCATCGGTTTCAACCACCACCAGATCTTTGACACCCACTGTCGCCAATAAGCGGCCATTGGTGTGCAAATAGGAATCGTGGGTGTCGACGGCCAGGACATCGCCTTTACAGGTATTACCCTGCGCGTCTTTCTCGGAAATATCCCACAGGGCAGACCAGCTGCCGATATCACTCCAGCCAGCGCTGAGGGGGATCACCACCGCGCTATCCGTTTTTTCCATCACGGCGTAGTCAATGGAATCGTCGGGGCAGGCACTGAAAGCCTCTTTATCGAGCCGCGTAAAATCACAATCAACACTTGCACCATCGAAAGCGGCACGACAGGCTTTGAGCATATCTGGCTGGAAGCGCGCCAGCTCCTCAAGGTAGCGACTGGCTTTAAAGGCAAACATGCCGCTATTCCAGTAATAATCACCGCTATCGACATAGGCCTGTGCCGTGGCCAGGTCAGGCTTTTCGACAAACTGCGCAATGCGCTGAGCGGCCAAACCGCCCTCGCCCGGCTTGCCATCACTGGCAGCCTGAATATAACCATAACCCGTTTGCGCAGACGTCGGCACTACGCCAAAGGTCACCAGCGCGCCCTTCTCCGCTTCGCTGCAGGCCAGTTCGATGGCCGAGTGGAAAGCGCTAATATCATCGATAACATGATCGGCTGGCAAAACCAGCAGTATGTCGTCAGCGTTTGCTGCCAGCGCCGCCAGCGCTACAGCGGGGGCGGTATTACGGCCCACGGGTTCGAGCAAAATATTCTGTGCCACCACATCCATTTCACGCAACTGCTCGGCCACCATAAACCGGTGCTGCTCGTTGCAAATCACCAGAGGGGACAAAGCCTCAGCACTCAAACCCTGCAAGCGACCGAGGGTCTCCTGCAGCATGGTTTGCTCACTTGCCAGGGGGATGAACTGTTTAGGGTAATGCGCCCGCGAAAGGGGCCAAAGGCGGCTACCAGAACCACCGGAGAGTACTACAGGTATCATTTTTACAGTCCTTCGTTTGAGATGTCTGAGCAAGTGCAGCTTATCAACACAGTTTTCAAGAGGCCATATTCTCTATTGTTTATTGAGCAATAGCCATCGATTCATCGCAGAACAATACTGACGGAAGCACACCCAATAGGCCTGCTAATTATTACTTTGTATTAACTCGAGCAAAATCATTCTTCAGCTGACCACGACTCATCGATAGGATCAATCAGGCTATCCCGGCTATGCAACTTATCTCTGTGCAACGCAAATAAGCCATCGCTCGCCCCCAGCGCCCGCTCAACAATAGCCATAAATTCACGACGGAATATTTCGGGTGCAAAACGTGCCGCATTTGCCGCACAAGCTCTGGGGGAAATACCTTCACCCAGAGCCTCAAAACGCTCGACGGCAACAACCACGCTAGCCGGTGTTTGTTGATCGAAAAACAGGCCAGTCGGCGCACAAGCTCCATCCAACACGCCAGTATTTTCATAGGGGATAACACTGTCCAAAGCACCGCCCTGCCCATAGGCAATCACCGGTGTGCCACAAGCCTGCGCCTCCACCAGCACAATGCCGAAATCTTCATGGGCCGCAAACACAAAGGCTCGCGCGCGCTGTAAATGATCGATCACCACTTCGCGAGACTGATAACCCAGCAGCTCGACATTTGGCCCTGCCATGGCCTGCAAGCGAGAAAACATCGGGCCATCACCAATCACCACCAAGTGTTTATCAGGCATCAAATTAAAGGCTTCAACCAGAGTCTCGACAGCCTTGTAATGCACCAGCCGAGAAACTGTCACGTAAAAATCATCTTTGACTTCGGTACAGGTGAAATCATCAACAGTAACTGGCGGATTGAGTACTATGCTATCCCGCTGCCAACATTGCTGAATACGCTCAGTAATAAAGCGCGAATTAGCAACTAACTGACCACCACACCCCGCCGTCTTAATATCCCAGCGGCGAAGACGAGCGAGAAAGAATCGCGCCAGCTTGCGCAATGGCTCACGGCTAATCGCCTGCTGTAAATATAGCTCTTGCTGATCCCAGGCATAGCGAATTGGCGTATGTACATAACTCACATGCGCTTGACCAAGGCTAATCTTTACACCCTTGGCAAAGGCCCAGCTACTGGAAATAACCAGGTCATACTGACTGACATCAAGTGCCTCAATCGCACGGGGCATCAGCGGCAAAAAATGGCGAAAATAGCGACGCGCCCCCGGCAGGCGCTGAATAAAGCTAGTGGTAATCTTATGACCGCGAAGAAAGCCGCGCTCGCCCTCCGGCATAAAATCAACCAGCGTAAAAATATCAGCCTCGGGGTAACACAGCAGCAACTGCTCCAGCACCAGCTCAGCGCCACCACAGGTATCGAGCCAATCGTGGATAACAGCAACTCTCATTAAAAAACATCCACAAGAAACAACTCCAACAGACAAGGTATGAGGGTAGCCCCGCATTGCCCAACAACGTGACACAAAGTATACTTTGCCGCGTTTATTATTTCCCCCTCCATACGGATAAAAATTTGTGGATAACCAAACAACCGAAGGCTC
>NVWE01000011.1 GCA_002746135.1 Cellvibrionales bacterium
GGCCGCCGCCCTGGCCACTGCTAGCCAGCAAGCCGAAGCCGATACCGCAAAAATGGCGAGCATGGGTTATTGCTTTGGTGGCTTGTGCTCTCTCGATCTTGCACGCACCAGCTCTTCTATTCTCGGCGCTGTCAGTTTCCACGGCCTGTTTTTAGCACCGGGGAATACCGAGGGCAAAAAAATCACTGCCAAAGTGCTGTGCCTACACGGCAATGACGACCCCATGGTCCCAGTTGACTCGGTGATCGCGCTGGACAAAGAACTCACCGCAGCCGGTGCCGACTGGCAGGTACACGCCTACGGCAATACTCTCCACGCCTTTACCAACCCAGCAGCCGCCAGCCCGGAGATGGGCATGGCCTACAATGCTATGGCCGATCGTCGCTCATGGGCGAGTTTGGTGAATTTTCTTGAAGAGGTTTTTGAATAAAACCCCGTGCAATAATTTTTAATACCGTTCGACATTTAAAAAAAAAGGAAGTGCCCAACGGCGCTTCCTTTTTTATTGGCGGCTCAACATCGCKRGCTTAATCAGCCAGCAATGCCTTTTTAGCTTTTTCCACATCGACAGAATCAGTCGCTTTTTGCTTATCAACCGAGTCATAGGCCTTTTTATAGTCAACGCTGGTGCCAGTGACCGAGCCCGCTAAYTTCTCTTTATCAACAGAAGCATTCGCCTTTTCTTTATCAACAGATTCACTGAGCTTACCTAAGTCGACAGCAAGGGCCACTGTGGGCAAAGACAAAATAGCGGTAAGTACTAAGGTTACTGGTTTCATACTGATTCTCCCTAAAAAAAGTTAAGTAATACGAGCTTAAACACTCACCGGATTTTCGACAAGCTTTTATTTTTTAAAAAAGATATGACTTTACTCGTCACAAAACTCCTGTGCCTCGCGCACGTCCAAAGTACCCTCATAAATTGCCCGGCCGGTAATAGCACCGAGAATGCCCGCCTCTGCCGCCGCTTTTAATGCACGAATATCGTCCATGTTGGTAATGCCGCCGGAGGCTATAACGGGAATGGGTGAGGCCTTGGCCATGGTGACGGTGGCTTCAACATTCACACCTTGCATCATGCCGTCACGATCGATGTCTGTGTAAACAATGGCGCTAACGCCGTCACTGGCAAAACGTTTGGCCAGATCAGTAGCTTTGACATCACTCACCTCAGCCCAGCCGTCGGTGGCAACCAGCCCAGATTTGGCGTCGATGCCGACAATAATATGGCCGGCAAACTGCTTGCACATTTGGGTGACGAAGTCAGGTTCTTGTACCGCTTTAGTGCCGATAATCACGTAATCAACACCGGCCTGTAGATAGGCTTCGATGGTTTCGGCACTGCGAATACCGCCGCCAATTTGGATGGGCAATTCGGGGTAGCGTTGGGCGATGGCTTTAACCACGTCACCATTCACTGGCTCGCCGGCGAAAGCGCCATTGAGGTCGACTAAATGCAAGCGGCGCGCACCGGCGTCGACCCAGCGTCCGGCAACGGTAACGGGGTCRTCAGAAAAYACGGTGGAGTCTTCCATGCGGCCCTGGCGCAAGCGCACACATTCGCCGTCTTTAAGGTCAATCGCKGGGATAATCAACATTGGAATATTCTCTTTAAATAGGTTAAATCAATCGGACTTGGGGCGAGAGGCTAGCGATCTGAAATCGGCGCTTTAGCTCTCGCCATCCCAGTTAACAAAGTTTTTCAGCAATTGAAGTCCGGCGGTATGGCTTTTTTCCGGGTGAAATTGCACAGCAAACAGGTTGCCMCGCGCCAGTGCTGCGGCAAACTTRGGRCCGTAYTCACAGGTCGCRGCRACATCRYTGGGCTGYTTGGCATCMACATAATAGCTGTGCACAAARTAGAAACGYGTATCTTGMTCAATGCCGTGCCACACMGGGTGATCAATAGTTTGRTGSACTTTRTTCCAACCCATRTGCGGCACTTTYAGKCGTTCRCCATCACTGGCACGCAGGTCATCGCCAAAGTAGCGRACKTCACCGGGCAGAATGTCGAGACAGTCAACGCCGCCGTTTTCTTCACTGCGCTGCATCACCGCCTGCATGCCAACGCAAATCGCCAGCACCGGCTTTTCAGCAATGGCMGTAGCAACTAACTCATCAAACCCGAGGCGGCGAATTTCCGCCATGCAATCACGAATAGCACCAACGCCGGGGAAGACCACTTTATCAGCCCGCGCCACTTCCATAGGGTCKGMGGTGATCACAATGTGGTCACCCGGSGCGACATGCTCCAGTGCTTTGGCGGCAGAATGCAGATTGCCCATACCGTAGTCGAGCACGGCAATGCGGCTGCGAAAATCACTCATAGTTTTACTCGTTTACTTGTTGGGCTTNATAAGGCGGGCTTGCTGAGCTGGCGACTAATACTTACACCCCTTCTCAGCAAACCCTGTTTACAAATAACCCCGCTACAAAGTGCCTTTAGTAGAAGGCATCTGGCCCGCCATACGGGGGTCGAGCGCAAGRGCCATACGCAAGGCGCGGCCAAAGGCTTTGAAGATTGTCTCTACCTGGTGGTGGGCATTGCTACCGCGYAAGTTGTCGATATGCAGGGTCGCGCCAGCGTGATTAACAAARCCCTGAAAAAACTCAGAGACCAGATCAACGTCRAARTTGCCAACGCGAGCGCGGGTGTACACCACATCCTGTACCAGGCCGGGACGACCGGAAAARTCRATCACCACCCGTGACAGCGCTTCRTCCAGCGGCACATAGGCGTGGCCRTAGCGATACATGCCTTTGCGATCACCCAGGGCTTTCGCCACTGCCTGACCAAAGGTAATGCCAATATCTTCCACCGTGTGGTGGTCATCAATGTGAGTGTCWCCCTCKGCTTTAACCGATATATCGATCAAACCGTGGCGCGCAATCTGGTCGAGCATGTGCTCAAGAAAGGGCACRCCGGTATCGAAGTCAGCCGTACCGGTGCCATCGAGATCGACAGMGACYGTRATTTTGGTTTCGAGGGTGTCGCGACTTACCGTCGCCTTGCGTTCACTCATGTTGCTCTCCGGTTCAGCCTGGCCAGTAACATCGTCGTCAYAGCAACAGGCGGCAAGCGGGCATTATACGGAYACGCCCACAAAGCGGCTAGCAGCCTGTCGGACTTAAGGTTGCCCTRCTGCGGAAAAGCCAGATAAACGACCCCGCAACTAAATATTCACAAGATCCAACCAAAGTCTCGGTTTCACATCGACGTCGTTGAACCGAAACGGAATATCACGCTCTAATAACCATCTTCGCAACATGCCGATGACCCACCACTTCCACCGGCCCTCAAACGACAATCCTTTTATGAAAGCCAGCACCCTATGACAGCAGTGAAATGGATAATTGGCATCTTTGCCGCMCTCGCACTTCTCGYCGCCATCGCGYTCGCCTATCTTGTGSTKGCGATAGACCCCAACAGCTAYAAACCMCARCTRGCCGAGCTAGCGMAAGAGCAGGGTATTATTCTCAGTATTGATGGCGAGTTAAGCTGGCAATTACTGCCCAGCCTTGCCCTCAGTATTGGCAGCACACAAATCACCAGCCCCCGTAGTGAAATACCGGCCATCCGCTTTGAACAAGCCGACCTAAGCCTGGCCTGGCTGCCGCTGCTTAAGCGCCAGTTATCGGTAAAAGCGATTAGTCTGGATGGTGCCGATATTCGTCTGGAAACGGCGGAGCAAGCCTCGAATACAGCTATCGCTCCACTGGCCGCAGCYCCRCCTGGCGCAAAAACATCTGACGCGACGAGTGAACCCAATACATCCCCCGCTTTTACGCTAGCCATTGAAAGTCTGGCAATAACCAACAGCCGTTTGCAGCTACCACCAACRGCTGCAGCCACTAGCCCGCAACAACTCAGCGAGATTAACCTGCTGATTCAAGGCCTTAATCTTGACGGTGAAGTTTTCAAAYTCAAGGCCGACTTTAATTACAGTGACCCCGCCCTGCCCGGGCCAGTGGCGGTGAAAATCGACACTGCGGCAAGTGTCGAGCAAAACACCCAGGTTTTTACCCTTARCAAAACAGTGCTCGAATTATTGCTCACCGACAAACCGGCTATTRAACTTAGCCTCGACAGCCTCACCGCCGGGCAAGCCGACAGTCCTCAGTTGGAAGTATCCGGCTTACAACTTAATAGCGCCGGGGCAAGCCTGCAGGCTTCTTTGTCGGTAAAAAAGTCAGCAAAAACAGCGAACGACAACATTGCCTTTGAAGGTGAAATCAATGTACCGCCGCTGGCCCTGCGCAAAGTACTGTCGAGCTGGGCTATCGAACTCCCCGACTTACCCGACAAGCAAGCCCTGCAACACGCCAGCCTMAAACTAAGCCTTAAAGGCAGTAGCGAGCAGCTCTCCATCAGTAGCCTGAAGCTCACACTTGATGACACTACTATTGATGGCAATGCAGATTTAGATTTTGGCCCAACGCGCAGCGTGGCTTTGCAGCTGCACAGCAGTATTATCGACTTAAACCGCTATCTAGCCACTGTCGACRAAAGTGAAACTACTGATACGGCACAAACCAGCGATGCAATAAACACCGAGCCCGCATTAATTTTCGCCCCCCTTGTTGCACCTCTGCTCTGGGTCGGCGACGGCAATGCCACCCTCGACATTAGCCTCGATGGTCTCACTATCRACAATATCGCCGCTCAMAAAGTGCAGATCAAAATCGAGGCCGCGAACAACATTGTGCAAGTACAACCATTCGCCGCCCACGTTTTTGATGGCCACATTAACGCCACCGCAACGATTAACCTGCAGCACAAAGAACCGAGAGTGAATTTTACCAGCACAATCAGCGAGCTCTCTGTCGAACAGGCGATGATTGCCGTTAACGACGAAGACAGCCAAGAAGCCCCTTTAACAGGCCGCCTGACGGCAAAATTTCAGGGCGAAACCCGAGGCAATAATGCCGAGCAACTGCACCAACATGTAAACGCCAATGGCGAAATCACCCTTGCCAAACCCTACCTAAGCGCGTTTAACCTCGAAAAAAGCTATTGCGATATTGCCGCACTGATCGAAAAAAACCCGCGTAAAGCCGACTGGCCACAGGGCTCACAACTGCAGGACGTACAGGCCTACATCCACCTATCCGGCAAGAAAATTTTGCTTGAAAGCTACACCACCGGGCTGGGTAATATCAGTCTGAACGGCAAAGGTGTCATCGACCTCGRMAAAGAACGCTTCGACCTGCTSGCYATTTCACGACTGAATGGCGACCGTACCAGCGAAGGGGGCTGCCCGGTGAAGAGCAAGCGCGTGCGCGACAAAGATATTCCTATTCGCTGCAAAGACAGCTTTGCCAATGCTGGCGGTGGCAGCTGTAAACCCGATGGTGACTTTGTCAAACAGGTAATACAGGACAAGCTGTTTGACAAAATCGGCAAGAAAAGCGGCCTCAATGAAGACTCTGAAGAAGCCTTAAAAGGCTTGCTCAAAGGCCTTCTTGGACGCTAACAAGATGCCAGCCACCTCACCTGACAACGACTCCTTCGCCCAACGCCTGCTGCACTGGTTTGACCAGAACGGCCGCAAAGACCTGCCCTGGCAGCAAGATATTAGTCCTTACCGCGTCTGGCTCTCAGAGATCATGCTGCAGCAAACCCAGGTCAGCACGGTTATTCCCTACTACCAGCGCATGAGCAGTCGCTGGCCGGATGTACACGCACTGGCCGCCGCCCCTCTCGATGAAGTACTRCATCAGTGGACCGGRCTCGGCTACTACGCCCGCGCSCGYAATCTGCATAAAACCGCACAAATTATCAGCCGTGATCTCGACGGCRTCTTCCCCGATAGCGTTGAACAGCTGCAAGCCTTRCCGGGCATTGGCCGCTCCACCGCCGGAGCCATCTGCGCCATCGCCTATAATCGCCACTGCGCCATACTCGACGGCAACGTCAAGCGCGTACTTGCCCGCCACGACGCCATTCCCGGTTGGCCCGGCAAAACAGCCATCGCCAATCAACTCTGGGATATTGCCGAAAAACACACCCCCACCCAACGCACCGGCGACTACACGCAAGCCATTATGGATCTCGGCGCTACCCTGTGCACACGCAGTAAACCTGCCTGCACACAGTGCCCCGTCAATACCGACTGCCAGGCCTTCAGCCGTGAAGAGACACAGCTTTACCCCGGTAAAAAAGCSASCAAAGCACTGCCCATACGGCAGGTTTTATTGCTAATCATTCGTGACAAAAAACACCAGGTGCTACTGCAACAACGYCCYCCYAGTGGTATCTGGGGCGGYCTGTGGAGCTTCCCCGAATGCACAAACGAAGCTGAGCTCGTTACCATTTGCGCACGCTTCGGCATCAACATTAAAAGYTACCGACTCGCAAACACGCTACGCCACACCTTTAGCCATTTTCATCTCGACTACACCCCCGTGCATATCGACACTCAGGGGGCAGCCAAAAGCATTGCCGACAGCAGCCAACGCTGGGTTGTGCCCAATGCCCATGGAGAAATCGGCCTGCCGGCCCCCGTTCTCACCCTGCTGAACACACTAAAAGCATAAATTCACTTGCCCCTGCGCTGCTGAGTTTTATACTGTGCCACCATCSACGATGCCACCTTGCCACTCCACTCTATAGAGCAAGGCGGACACCAAAAGGACCCACCATGAGCCGCACCGTACTCTGCCGTAAATTAAAACAGGAACTCGAAGGGCTCAACACGCCACCCTTCCCCGGCCCCAAGGGGCAGGATATTTTTGACAACGTATCGAAACAAGCTTGGGGAGAATGGGTCGCCCACCAAACCATGCTGATCAACGAAAAACAGCTGAATATGATGGATATGACAGCCCGCACCTACCTCAATGAACAACGTGAGAAGTACCTATCCGGCGAAGAATACGACGCCGCTGATGGATATGTCGCACCGAGTAATTAAACTCGCATCACGCCTTGACTGCACAAGCACTAAACGGTTTAATACGCGCCTTCCAAAGCCCGGATAGCTCAGTCGGTAGAGCAGAGGATTGAAAATCCTCGTGTCGGTGGTTCGATTCCGCCTCCGGGCACCATGTGTKTAAAAGGCCTCGCAGAAATGCGGGGCTTTTTTATTTCTGGCGTCTGTTCGCCCCCTAGTGCCGCAAAGGCCTGTGTTTATTTGCCTAAACCTGAAGTCATGCCGTTTACCCTGCCGGCGTCAGCTAGAGCAATATTCTCCGACACTAACTGGGTGTAACCTCAGCTATTCTAGAATCACTTGCATGCTGTATCTCGCATAGATTTATCATAAAAATTCTTAGTTTTTCTAAATTCAGCCTTCCAAAATTCACAGGTTCTTTTCTTTTGTAAGGTGACAGCCGAATCTTTACCGCGCTGAATAGCCGCCTGGTACTCACTTTTTTGGCGTAACTCTTGTTCTTTTTTTCCTTTTTGAATAGGCCGGAGACGCTTGTCAGATAATCCCCTCTGATATTTATCCGATTGTAATTTCGATTCCCGAGCTAGAACAGCGGCGCCTGCTTCTAACTGCTCAGTTAGCAAGCGTAACTCATAGGCTGTCCAAAACTTAAACCCAACAAGAATAACGAGGCTAGAAAAGACAAGCGACAGGAAAAGAGTAAACCCCAGTTTATAATAGTTAATCAATGCAGCTCCATTGCTATCAATACTTGTACCAACATTGTGCCAAATTCAAAGCATACCAGCCACTTCTCAAACCAACATAAAAGGAACAAGCGCCGTAAACAGTTGATGGAATAACTTCGTATCGATGATCCAATTTTACCTCCTGATCAGCATGTGTTTAAAAGGCCTCGCAGAAATACGGAGCTTTTTTTATTCCCAGCCTCTGGTATCTCCAATTCTTGTGTTTATTTGCCCTAAGTAAACGTCATAGTATTTGCTCCATTGCCAGCCGTCGTGGCAATATTCTCCGACACAAATTCAGGAGGCGCTAACAATGCCCATTGCAATCACTAAAGATTCTATCGACCTTGGCCTTATCACCAAGGATGCCGCTACGCTGGTTAAATTTTACCGGGACACGCTAGGACTAGAGCCAGAGGGCGAAATGCAGATGCCCGGCGGCGGACATATGACACGACTTAAATGTGGCACCACCACGCTAAAAATTGTCGTCAATGGCAAAGAACCGAAAGCGCTGGCGCCCCCCGGTGGTATTCGCGGTGCAACGGGGTTTCGCTACTTTACTATTTCGGTGAGTAATTTGGCGGAAGTAACCGAGGAGTGTCAGGCGGCGGGATATAAAGTGCCAGTACCGCCCACGGAAATAAGGCCGGGGGTTTCTATCTCGATGATTGAAGATCCCGATGGTAATTGGGTGGAGTTGTTACAAGCTGACTAGGTGCCCGCCCGAGAATAGAAAGCCCTCCCCTCCTGCGGTCCAGCTCGGCGAAATGCTGGGCTATGCTATAATTTCGGGCTTGCCTACGGCTAGCCGTAAAAGAAATGGGGTGCTACGAGCCTCGAGTCAATCCTCAAGTCAATAAAAGTCAGCTGGTCTGGAATCAAACGATGAAGAAAGTCCTGGTTATCCACTACTCGCAAAGTGGGCAGCTCAGTAATGTGGTGCAACATTTCACCCAGCCGCTGGTTGACTCGCCCGATATGTCAGTGACCTTTGAAAACATTATACCGGGCGTCGACTACCCCTTTCCCTGGCCCTTTTTTCGTTTTTTAGATACCTTTCCCGAAGCCGTATACCTTGACTCACCTCCTCCCCTGCCTCTCAAGGTTGCGGAAGATGAAGACTTTGATTTGATTATTCTTGCGTATCAGGTTTGGTTTCTCTCGCCCTCATTACCCGTTACTGGCTTTTTGCAAAGCCCAGCAGCGGCGAAACTTTTAAAGGGCAAACCGGTTATCACTCTCATTGCCTGCCGTGATATGTGGTTAATGGCTCAGGAAGAAATGAAAACGATGCTCCATGATCTGGACGCGAAACTGGTGGGCAATGTCGCTCTGGTCGATGAAGCTGGCAGTATCGGTAGTTTTCTTGCCACACCCGCATGGGTGTTGAGCGGCAAAAGGGGRCCTCATCTGGGTGGATTAATCCCACGAGCGGGTGTGGCCGATGCTGATATTGTCAACTGTAAGCGGTTCGGCGAACGCCTTGTGGAGCGCTTGACTGATAACACCCCGCTAGAACCCGACTTACTGTGTAATCTAAACGCGGTGCGGGTTAATGAGACCTTGATTGCTAGTGAGAAAACGGCGCGGCGTGCCTTTCGCTTGTGGGGAAAGCTACTGCGTAGCCTCGGGCCAAGCGGCTCAATTAAGCGCAAACCCGTGCTACTTATCTATGTTGTTTTCCTCACCGCCATGATATTGACCGTTGTCCCTCTGGGAATTCTCATCAAAAAAATAATCGCTCCCCTGACACGGCAGCGCATTGCTGAGCAAAAGGCCTATTTTGGTAAGCCCTCAGGTTCGTGACACTCATCATGGTGAACCCCCGATGAAGAACGCTACGTTACATACGCGATCAAAAAGATCTGTGTTTAACAGACTTAAATCGACCAAGCCCTGCCCTATGGATAGATCTTTATATTTATGAAACCCGTTTTTATTACTCAAGTAAGTGCTGTATTACCCAACGACCCCGTCAGTAATGATGAGATGGAATCTGTGCTCGGCCAAATTGGCGGCAAACCCTCACGCGCACGACGCATTGTGATACGCAGCAATGGGATACGCAGTCGCCACTACGCCGTCGATCCGATGAGTGGCGAGGTCAGCCATACCAATGCGCAATTAACGGCCGAAGCCGTGGAAAAATTGCAAAGCGAGCATTTTGATCTGTCGTCTTTACAGTGCCTCGCTTGCGGTACGGGTCAGGCCGATCAAATGATACCCAGCCACGCYGTGATGGTGCACGGAGAGCTCGGCAAACCTTGCTGTGAAGTCATTGCAACGGCTGGCGTTTGTGGTGCCGGTATGAGCGCCATGAAATATGCTTACCTGGGTATTGCCAGCGGTGAGTTTACTAATGCYATCGCYACCGGRTCAGAAACCGCATCAACCATGATGCGCGCSGAAATGTTTGAACAGGAAGTRAGCAGCAGTGTTGATGCCCTGGAGACCCAGCCAGAAATCGCCTTTGAAAAAGATTTTTTACGCTGGATGCTSTCCGATGGCGCGGGCGCTGTAYTACTGGAACCCCWGCCCAAAACACAAGGGCTRTCGCTRCGTATTGAATGGATCTTYCAACGTTCTTACGCCAATGAAATGGAAACCTGCATGTACAGCGGTGCAGAGAAAACAGCCGATGGTMMGTTGCGCGGCTGGCAACAACTACCCCCTGATAGCTGGATGAAAAACTCCGTTTTCTCGGTAAAACAAGACGTCAAACTGCTTAATGAGCATATTATTCACTATACGGTTGAAAAGCCTCTTACTGAAATAATGGCCAGTAAATCGCTCAAACCAGAAGATGTGGATTACTTTTTACCGCATTATTCATCCCATTTTTTCCGTCAAAAGGTTTATGACGGCATGGCGAAAGTGGGTTTCGAAATCCCCTTCGATCGCTGGTTTACCAATATCAGCACCAAAGGCAATATCGGCTCTGCATCGATCTACGTTATCCTCGAAGAGCTATTTCACTCAGGGCGCTTAAAGCCAGGCGAAACGATTCTTTGCTATGTACCCGAAAGCGGCCGCTTTTCCACTTGTTTTATGCTGTTAACCGTATGCGATGCGAATCTGGAAGCCTGAGTGAAACAAGACGACGTCCCCCAGGATCAGTCTGCCGCTTTCGAAGGGCAAAAAAAGCCTCTTTACGTACTCGATAAAGACGGCCACTACACCACGGAGCTTTCCAGTGGCTGGGATGCCGAAGAGGTGGTGCTCAACCAGGCCATTGCGCTGTTTGCCGCTCAATGTGAAGACGCCCGTCARCGGGTCGAACAAAAACGCTGCGCACCACTTGAATACCACATGTATCAACGGCGTATGGATCTCACTGTGCTCGCGCAAAGCACCGGCTTCTTCAAATGGCAAATCAAACGTCATATGAAGCCCCAGGTGTTTTCCCACCTCAGCCCCAAAAAACTAGCTCGCTATCAAGAGGCACTGGGGATGAGTGCTGACGAATTACAAGCGATGCCTGATAAAGACTAAAACCAATGACCACTATCGAATTTGATCACCGCCAAACTGCCCACTGTGAAAGTGGTGCCATGTCCGCCCTGCTACGCCATAACGGCCTGGATATTTCTGAGCCCATGGTTTTTGGTATCGCCAACGCCCTGACCTTTGCCTATCTGCCTTTTGTGAAAATCAGCGGCATGCCGATGATTGCCTATCGCATGCCACCCGGTCGCCTGATTAAAGGTTTCGCCTCACGCCTTGGCGTCACCATGCAGTTCGAGCGTTTTCGCGATGCCGAACAGGGCATGCTTGCACTCAATCACCATCTTGATCAGGGACGACCCGTTGGCCTGCAGGCTTCTGTTTATTGGCTGCCGTATTTCCCGCAGGACATGCGCTTTCATTTCAATGCACACAATCTGGTTGCCTACGGCTATGAGGATGCAACGTATCTACTCAGCGACCCGACTTTTGAAAACCCCGTTAGCAGTGATTACCCGGCATTAAAAAAAGCGCGCTTTGTTAAAGGCATGCTAGCGCCGAAAGGGTTGATTTATTACCCCACTAACATCCCCGAAAACCCGGATTTACCCCAGGCTATTCGCAAAGCTATCAAGGGCAGTGTCAATATGATGCTACGCACGCCAYTGCCCATTATCGGGGTGAGCGGTATACGTTATGTCGCGAAAAAATTTCGCGCGATGGGTGCGACCCATGAGAAAAAGGAAAGTCACAATAAACTGGTTATCGGCCACATGGTGCGCATGCAGGAAGAGATTGGTACGGGAGGCGCAGGGTTTCGCTTTCTTTACGCCTCRTTTYTGCAGGAGGCCGCYGGRCTATTRGACTGCCCCAAACTAGAAGCGGCTTCGCAACARTTTACCGATACGGGTGATGAGTGGCGTCGCTTTGCATTGTTTTCAGCAAAAATGCTYAAAGGTMGAATGGCTCTTGATTACGATAAGCTGGCAGATCAGCTACTCGTTATTGCCGATAGTGAAGCCACGAGCTTTCGACAGTTGCAACAAGCTATTTAGCGCTACACACAGTCAAAAAAACAGAMTCAAACAAGGGTGTGAGTAACGTGGGTACGGCCCGCCTCATCACCGCATAAAGTAATTAAAGCCGCCTGTTTTTTCTCTTGAATAAAACGTATTAACACACCACCCGTGCGCGAGGGATAATAGTCGAGGYCTGGMTCATAAAACGGYAGTCCCAAYTCAGCCCTGTTAAACGCCGCTGGCTTTARRGGGTCACTGTARATAAAGGTATTCRMCTGTTGTRCTAASGCYTTGTCGAGCCAACGCYGCAAGCTGAGCTCATCCGGCAAAACATCAATCTCAGTAATCGTCGCTAGYRCATTCTYTTTTTCCGCCGCCATCGCTTCGCCATGACGGCGGAGTAGAARCCAGTGGCTGCCTTCTGCCAGAGCCGTATCTTCAGGGATACCCATGCGTTGACAGTGGTCAACCTGCACCGGCGCKCCTTCATCCACCACACCTATTAATGCCTGCTCAATTGTGCCATTTTGTAAATCGAGGCGAGCAAGCTCTAATACCGCTTCCAGAGAGGCATTGGCGCGGGAAACAAAAATATTTTTACCCTGTAAATTTAAATTGCGCGCCACGTAATAACCGGCTGAATTACTCAGGGTATTAATAAAATTTGCCGGTTTGGGTATTTGCCCGTGCACAAACATCTGCTCCTGCACTTTGATGGTGTTACAGACAGCAGCAAAACGCGAGCCGATATAAAGTCCTGTTTTACCATCGAGACACGCAGYCTCTGCACAGCGGGCAGCACCCAGTAAACACAGTTGTATAAAACGGTCGATACGCCGAAAACGCTCACCGCAAATTATATTTACCTGCGCACGCAACTCGGGCAAGCCCTCGCTATCATTAATGGGTGCGTAATAATCACCCAATGAAATTACATCTAGCATTAATTGTATCCAGTAACAGTACTCACGCACTCAACCCAACATTTGGCCAGGAAAAACGCTTTAAAAACGTATATTTTTTTTGCGAAGAAGACGAGTAAACATCAGTCAATCATACCCCACTCAATGACTTAACAGACCAAGTCATTGCCTATACTTTCCTTTGTTAGCTGCTATAGTTTCGAGCCAAGATCACACCCGTATCTGCACAGGAATACTTATGAACAAAACTCTTCTCTCAATTTTCTTTGGGCTATCACTCATAGCCAACATAGCGACCGGCGCAGACGTCATCGAGCAACGGCAAATTGATAAACTCGCAAATGGCGGTGCCACATCCATTCGAAACGCATCGCAAAGTATTTATCATGTAGGCTCAAGTAATCGAGAAGTGCTCGATGTCGTGGCCGAAGTGCTATTAACTAAATACAACTCTGGTAGTGGCTCAACCCATATTGATGCTATGGCCTGGGCTGCTAAAGCACTGGGGCAGTCAGGCGATTCCCGCTATCGTGCTGTTTTAGAAGAAGTACTCAACAATAGCGCCAATAAAAAACTGAAGAAATACACCAAGAAAGCACTTAAAGGCATCTCTGGCAACGATGCCAAACCCTACAAAAAAGGCAGCGTTTCATTAGCAGCAATACAGAAAAAAACACAGGAAGCCAGCGCAAAAACCGCTAACAGATCAAAATCYAGCTCAGGGGGAAAACTGGAAATTAGTAAAATCAAGGAAGGCATGGGTATGCAAGAGGTCTATGATCTGGCCGGCGAGCCTAGTGCGACGTATTCACACCAAACTGGTAAAGCCTGGATTCCTTTTAACTTTGGCGCAAGGGATGTTGCGCGAACGGTAGCGCTCTATAAGGGACAAGGTCGCATCATATTCTCCCTGGTTTCTGCCTACAGTGGTGTATACCGCGTCGTTGAAATTGAACTGAACCCTAACGAGTCTGGCTACCCTTAGCGGTCTGTTAAGCCCAAGTTGTAATCAGCGGTCTTATTGCAAGCCTTAAAAACTTGTAATAAGACCTCAAAGAAAAGATACAAACTCATTGAACACGAAAAATAAGACTGCAATTATTACCACCAAAGCCAAAAAAGTTAAGCATGTAATATCCCTTACCCGCAGCTTGTTCCTGGGTGATGGGCGCCAAACCTAGRGACTCATCAAAACATTCAAAACCCGCACTCGCGGGAATACGACCTTCCGCAAGACAAGCTGACATTAAAGCCGCTTCGATAACACCGCAGCCYCCCAACGTGTGGCCAATATAAGATTTCAGCGAGAAAAATGGGGGTACCCTTGTGAAARCCTGGGTCATACCCGCCGCCTCACCATCATCGTTTAACGGGCTACCCGTGCCATGAGCCTTTATTGCCACGATATCGTCAGCACTCACATTACTTTGCTGAAGGGCATCGCGCATGACCAAAGCAATGGCGGAACCATCCGGATTGGAAGCCGCAATACTGTGTGTATCACAACGGCTGGCACCGCCACAGAAAGTAATACCGGCATCACCAGGCTTGGCCGCACTCAGCAGTAATACGCCACAGCCCTCCCCCAAAACTAAACCTTCACGGCGTTTATCAAAGGGGCGCATGGCCTCAGGGGCTAACAACTGCATACCGAAAAACCCGGCAAGAGTGGTTGTATTAAAGGTCTCAAGCCCGATAACCAGGGCGTAGTCGCTACGGCCCTCGGCAATCGTGGCCATGGCACCCAACAGGGCATTCGCACCACTCGTACAGGCAGTGTTGTACGCGTAGTCAGCCCCTAAAAACCCGTATTTCTCACGCAAGTGATTGCCAACCTGGGTGAAGCCATCCAGCGGGATCGGTGCTGCTGCGGGGTCGCTTTGTAAAGACTGCTGGTAGCGCACCTCTCCGATATTAATACCGTAAGAGGAGGAACCAATAAACAGGGGCATATTTTTGCGGACATCATCGCTGAGTTCAACATCACCCAGCGCTTCATCAATGGCATAATCAAGTAGCCACTGCAGATGCTCAAGCGCAGCATCACCCGGCGAGTCAGTATTCAGGTCGTGCTCAACCGCTAAATAAGGCACCTCAACGGGCTCATCAAAGCCCTTAAGGATTTGGGTACGATAAAGCCCTTTACCCGAAGCCATACTCTGTAGATTATTCTGTTTGCCTCGACCCAGGGCGGTAATCACTCCCACTCCTGCCACTTTCACTTGTTTTGTCATTGGCTCTCACTCAGCCAGAATGAATTCAGCCAAAGCGTCAATCGARCTCAGGGCCATGCGCGTTTCGTTACCACCATCAATACGCTTGCCATAGCGACTTTTCACTTCCAGTGAGATACTTAAGGCATCGAGGGAATCTAAATCCATGCGTCCATCGCTGCCAATTAAGCGCTCGTCATCTTCTATCTCGTGGACTTCCAGATCAACGTCACACTCTTCCACTACCAGTGCCTTGAGTTCTAGTTTAAGGGCGTTGAGCTCCATCTATATTATGTCCAGTCGTTAATAGTTGCGTTAATTATTGTGCAGGCCGCGTCGTGAAAATAAGGTTATCGACAGAAGCAGTAACACAAAACTAAAGGCCAATAGTGCCCCGCATTCTGCCAGAACGTCGACCAGTTGAGCATTTCGCAGAAAAATATCGAGAAAACCGTCAAGCCCCCAGGCCATCGGCGAAAACTCGCTAAGTGTTTGCATAACCGGCGGCATAATAAAGCGCGGCACCATGATGCCACCCACTGCCGCCATAATAATATTACAGACACCGGCCAGAATAGTCGCCTGCTCCGTCGTCTTCGCTATCTGGGCGATAAAAATGGAATAGGACACGGCAGCCAGACTTGCACTGACAGCCACCATAGCCAGGCCCGGCAAGCTATTACCCAGCATTAAGCGCTCACCCCCAAGCATCGGCACCAGGTACATGCCGATCAACAACATCACCACGACCTGTAATAAGTTGATGAAAAAATAAGGGATCAACTTGCCAAAAAGTATCGTGTAATAAGGGAAACCCATCGTATGCAAGCGGTCGAGCGTACCCTGATGACGTTCGCTAATCAGAGTATTCGACAGGGGGATAGCAATAAAAAACATAGCAAACAGTAGCCACCCCGGCACATTTTGCTGCACCGATGAAGGCCTGCTTTGATCTGCACTTGCGTCGACATTGACGTCATAGAGAAAGTGACTGGCGATCATCTCAGGCATTTCAAGTTCCGGCAGGGGTTTTTGAGACGCCGAAGAATCACTGAGTTGCTGCTGTAAATACAATTGCCCTAGCAGGTTTTTCAATTGTGCTTTAATCAGCGACACCAGTACTGGTCGGGTGCCGGGGGCAATATCTAATTGTAAAACCAACTCGCCGTCTGCCAGTTTTTGCGCAAACCCCTCATTGATAAGTACTAAAAACTGGCTCTCATCCGCTGCGGTCATGGCCCGCAGGTGGTCTTCATCGGCAGTGTTGGGCACACGCCGGAGGTTTTCTATGAGGCCAATGTTTTGCACCAACTGCTGGCTTAAAACACCATCATCTTGATTAAGTAGTAGATAATCGATTTTCACCTTGCCATCGTTTGCATACTGGTTTTGCAGGGCAAAGGTCATAATCAAAATAAAAACCGCCGGCATTACAAACAGTAATAACAAGCCGTGTAAATCCCGCCCCAATAACAATAATTCTTTGTGCACAAAATATCGAAGACGCAGCATATCAGTCTCGCAATGACCGCTGAGTAAGATCAAGGAACAACTCTTCCAGGTTGTTGGCCCCGTAATGTATACGCCCAACTTTCAGTTGGCATTCCTGAAGCTTCTGTAGAACATCGATAATGTCACTCGTAGAATTGAYCTCTATATTAAGCCGCAGCAAGTCACGATGAAACGTTAACACCTGGTGTAGCCTTTCTATGCTTTCCACTGTAGGTAGCTCACAAAGATCAACACAGAAAGATTGTCGACTCCCCGCCTGTAGCAAACTTTGAAGCGAGCCTTGCAACATGACCTTGCCCTTATCCACAATGACAATTTCATCACACAGAGCTTCCACCTCTTCCATATAATGGGAGGTGTAAATAATCGTCGTACCCTGGGCATTAATTCGCTTGATGGCTTCCAGAATAAAATGTCGCGAATGGGGATCAATACCAACCGTTGGCTCATCAAGGAGCAATAACTGGGGTTTATTCAGCAAGCCGATCGCCAGGTTCAAGCGACGCTTAAGACCTCCAGACAAGCTGATCGCCTTTGCCTCAAGGCGATCTTCGAGGCCAGTGATTTCACTCACCTCACGAATACGCTCGTTAATTACCAACTTATTTAAGCCCTGGGCTCCGGCAAAAAAGGACAAATTCTCCCGCACACTTAATTGCTGATAAAAGGCATAATCCTGCGGCACCAAAGATAAACGCGGCTTTAAGCGAGTATTTCGAGATGAGATGTCGCAGCCATCAACAAACACCGTATTGGCAGGGCAAGATAGTAAGCCACTTAATATCGACAGCAGCGTCGTTTTACCCGCACCATTGGGGCCCAACAAACCAAGGATGGTGTTGGCTGGCACCGATAGCTCAATATTCTGCAGGGCGGCTTGCTCAGCACCTTTATAGCTGAACTGTAATTGCTTAATTTTTATCACAGGGACTCAGGCAGGCCAGGGAGTACAGACTTTAATCATTAGAAACTCGGACGAAAAGGTACTAAAAAATAGCGCTACTGAAGAAAGCGCTACTGACTGACAGCCCCTTTAGCAGAAGAAGCAAACGACCATATTCAATATAAATTTATAATAACAGGATTTATTGCTATCACCTTATATTTACACAAGTGCTTGATCCATTGGCAAGCCCCCGTATTCACCTTATGATTGCCCGGGATCTGAAAATAGGATGAGCCGAAGGAATCACAGCCCCTCGCCTAAGACAGTGATACTTATAAAATAGAGGTTATTCGGCACATAATGTCATTTGATTTTATTATTCCTGCCGAACATCCAGCTCTTGCAGGTCATTTCCCGGAAAAGCCGATTGTCCCAGGCGCGCTTTTTCTCGATACGCTGAGCAGGGCGCTGGGGCAACATGTCGGGCGGCATTTATGTAGCGCAAAGCAGCTCCGCTTTACCGCCCCCCTCTTGCCCATGCAAGAAGTCAGTGTCGAATACACGGAAAAAACAGCGTCCGATTATCGTTTCACCGCCCATGTCGATGGACAGCCCGTTGCCAAAGGCGTGCTATCCACCGTCACCGGCAGCCGCTCACCACCCCTTATCGATCGCGGCGAACACGCCGTTACAACAAATGCCAACGCTTTGTATGACAGGCTGCCCCACGAGGGTGATATTTGCCTATTGGATAGTATTACCGACTACGATTCGCAGAACATTTACTGCCTGACAAAAAAACCAACAACCTGCCCCCTGCAACACGAGGCCAACCTGTCCGCATGGGTCGCTCTAGAATATGCCGCCCAGGCCCTCGCCTGCCACGGCATACTCAACGCCGCAAACAGTGGCGAGTCGGGCAGCATTTCTAGCGCCTGGATTATCGGTGTTAAATATTTACACTGTCTCAAAGACTTTTTGCCACAAGATAATCTCGAGGCCTACACCATCGCCGCGCGAATTATTGCCCATCAACCCGGCATCGCAAGTTACGAGTTTAGCCTCAGCGCTAACAACACCTGCTTGGTTTTTGGTCAACTCAACGTGGCTTTCGAAAAACGCAGTCATTGAATCATTAGCCGACGCTATAAAACCTCAAATTCTCGGAGTAAAAAGACGTGTTTCAGGCTGCAAAATACGCTGAGGAAAGGTGTCGGGRCAATAAAYYTGAACGTGTAAGSTTTCTGAAAGAGCCYGAGATAAAGTCAGCGCAAAAGAAAAYGGGGGGATTTTGAAACTGTAACAATGCCARAAATTATCGGCYACATCCGTCACCGGCCGAAATGTAACAGCCAGGTTTTCATCATTAAGATTATCGCCCYTAGCCTTCAGCAAGCTTTCTTTTAAGGTCCAGAGACGATAGAACTCCGCCCYCTGCTCCTCCACAGGCATCCGTGTCAGCTGCTCCGTTTCTACAGGMKCAAAATAGGCKTCGGCAATTTCACCATATTTRCGCYGCCGAGGTCGCTCAATATCCAGACCCARCYGGCAATCCYGAGCCACTACACAGCARACGGCATTACCACTATGGGACARGCTAAAGTTGATACGCTCAGCATTTAGGCCCGTCAAAAAAGGCGCCTGGCCTCGATGGTGCTCAACACTAATATCAGGTGCCCAATCCGGAGCCACATGACTGAGCATCTGGCGCAGTAAATAATGGCCAGYAATATATTCAAGTCTTCGACGCTGCGCGCTGATAGCGCTGAGGAATTYTCTCTCACTGYAACTTAGGCATTGCWGATACTGYGCTATCTGCWGAGGCGATAACTCAGWAAYACCCTGCCAAAACCATAGCGCGATGGGGCTATGKTCAGGCATTAGCGGTTCATCTTTTAACGACGGTACCTCTTAAGGCAACACCCGCCATAACAGCGCCCGCATGACATTCGTATTTTTCAGCGCTGTGCATAGCCTCTTTTTTATAATAGCTATGGATGTTAATAATGGCATTACCGCCACCGGCAATAGCGCGATCCTGTAAAGCCAGCAGCGCTGACAGGAAAACCCACTCACACGCTTCTTCATCAGATTTATTAAAGGCATTGGTTTTGCGATTAGCCGTATATGTGCCGATTGAGCGGCTGTACTTCACCCGCTTCTTGCCAAAATAAAACTTAATATCTTTGCTCAGCTGCTCTTTTGCAGCATCAGTATTCATTGCTTCTTTAATGGGAAATAAAACACTTGTATCCCGAGCCTGAGCCAGACCGGGCAAGGTCAATACCAAAAAAGTGATTGCCAAAGTGATTAAGCGCATCGCCACATCCTTATAATTACGGCACAGTTAGAAAAGCCAGCATAATTATAGCCTAGCGGCCTGGCCGCAGACAGCCCGCATCCACAAACACTTGCCTCGGGTTTATTAGCCAGTAAAATAGACTGTGGCCAGGCTTTGAGTATTAACCATCCATGGTAGCCAACCCTGAAACTAAGCGCATCTCTCGATATAGCCTCTTCATTTGGGAGAGAAGCTACGCACAACTGTGCAGGTACATTGAATCATATGAGTTCTACTTCTTTAATTATTAAAGACTGGGCGGCATGGACGCCCAGCATCCATTCTACTGAGCAATGGCAGCAGTGGGCGCGGGGGCAAGAACCCGCTCAAAGTGATGGCACGCCGAACATTTCAGTAATCCCACCCATGCTGCGGCGACGCTTAAGCTCCCTGGGGAAAATGGCGCTATCTGTCGCATTTCCGCTCCTGCCCAATAGTGAAGACAAGCTGCCCTGTGTCTTTAGCAGCCGTCATGGCGAGCTGGAACGAACCGTCGGTTTACTGCAAGCCCTCGCAAAACACGAGCCCCTGTCCCCCATGCATTTTAGCTTGTCAGTGCACAATGCCATTGGCGGTGTGATAGCCATTGCTCGTAAAGACTCCAGTAGTATTACCGCGCTAGCCGGTGACCTTGGCAGCACATTTCTAGAGGCTGCCGCTATCATGGATGAGCAGTCTAGCCCCGAGATACTGTGTATAATCTATGATGAGCCCGTACCTCCTATTTATGCCAAGCAAGAGCATGCAGAACAGGGGCCAGGGCCACAGGAGGCTTACGCGATTGCCTTCCTCCTGGGCAGCACAAACACGGCCCCCCGCGAGGATGAATTTGCCCAACACCCGAACAGCGGCCATCAACTCACCCTGTCGATCTGCGAATCACCGACATCCGATTCACCATTACAGACACCATCAAACAAGCCCGACGAACCACAGGCCCTAAGGTTTTTAAAATACCTCCTAACACCAAACACTTCAGAATTCATACTCCCCGGGGATCGTCATGCCTGGCGCTGGGTAAAAACAGCGAGTGGCATCAATGCTAGCGCGACTCAATAGCTACTGGCGTTTGTTCGCCACGGGGTTTTCCTTCCTGATGTTTGGCCTTGGCGGCGTTATCCTGCCCTGGCTGGCCATCCCTCTACTCTACTTATTGCCGGGGGATGCCCTGCAGCGCGAGCGACGAGCCAAGGCACTGATTCATTACGCTTTCCGTCTTTTTGTTGAATTGATGCGAGGCCTCGGTGTGCTGACTTACTCCGTGGCTGACAGAGCCAGGCTCAATCAACCCGGGCAATTGATTTTTGCCAACCACCCCTCCCTGATCGACGTGGTATTTCTGATCGCCTTTATCAAAAGAGCCGACTGCGTGGTAAAGGCCAGCCTCTTGAGCAACCCGTTCATGCGTGGCGCTATCAAGGTTGCCGGGTTTATTGCCAACGATGATCCCGAGCAGGTCATCAGTCTGGCAGAAGCGTCGCTACAACGGGGTAATAGCTTGATTATTTTCCCCGAAGGCACCCGCTCAACGCCAGGCCAGCCAATAGTCATGCAGCGTGGTGCCGCCAACATTGCCCTGCGCTCTAACAACGATATTACCCCGGTGATTATTACCTGCCAGCCAACGACGCTAACCAAAGAGCTCAAGTGGTATCAAATTCCCGAACGGCGAACGCACTTTACCCTGTCGCTACGCCCGAACATTGCGGTACAGGACTTCCAGCAAAAAACAGCCACTCCCCGGGCTGCCCGCAAATTAACCCTTTTTTTGGAACATTATTTCACCCAGGAGTTAGCCTCATATGAATGAGCTAGAACGAGAGCTTAAGCAATTAATTATCGACACCCTGGAGCTGGAGGATATCTCCGTTGCCGATATCGATAGCCACGAGGCCTTGTTTGTTGAAGGCCTGGGCCTGGATTCAATTGACGCTCTGGAGTTGGGCCTGGCATTGCAAAAGCGCTATGGCACTAAAGGTGATGCAGAGTCAGAGAAAATCAAAGAGCACTTTGCCTGCGTACACAATCTGGCCCTGTTCGTCAGTAGCCATCAAAACGGAGAACAATAATGCACAATCGAGAGGCTATTCAAAGTCAAATCAGCGCCGTGATGAGCGAACTTTTTGAGTTAGATGCCAGTAATATCACTTTGGAGTCCAGGCTTTATGAGGATCTTGATATCGATAGCATTGACGCCGTTGATCTCATGGTCGAGCTAAAAAAGTTAACCGGCAAAAAAATCAAACCCGAAGATTTCAAAAGCGTGCGCACCCTGGGTGATATCGTCGACGCCGTTGAAAAATTAATGAACACGTAAAAACCTGTGCTCAAACGAACTGTCCTGGTGCTTATTACGCTGCTCTATCCCCTTGCGGTGTACTTCGGCTTACAAAGTTTTGAGGCTCGCCATCTTGTCCTGGTGCTAATTCTGGTCGCCGGCATCCGCGTGGCAAGCCTTGGACAATCGCCACTCAACCACTGGTTTTGGCTGCCTTTACTCGCGCTGCTGGGCCTCTGGACCTGGCTGCTCAACAGCCCGCTGGCACTCAAACTCTACCCCATACTGGTCAGTGCGAGCTTCCTTATTTTATTTGCGTGGAGCTTAAAAAATCCGCCGCCAATGATCGAACGTATCGCCCGCCTGCAAGAGCCAGACCTCCCCGAGCGCGGTGTCCACTACACCCGCCAGGTCACGAAAGTATGGTGCTGTTTTTTTGCCCTCAATGGCAGTGTTGCCCTGGCCGTTACGCTTTACGGATCAGATGCCGACTGGGCCTTGTACAACGGGCTCATTTCCTATTTATGCATGGGTGCACTCTTCGCGGGTGAATGGCTAGTGCGCCAGCGCGTAATGAAAGGCGCCTATGACTAAAATAAGACCTCGCTTTATCGCCATCGAAAAACTCCTCAGCGAGCAACGTGACAAACACTCGCCTGTCGCCCTGCGTAGCGGCCCTCATGACAAGCACAGCGGCCCGCGGGATAACGCAGCCCTCAACTGGCATGACTGGCTGAATAACGTCGCCCGTTGGCGGCAAGTGCTGGGGCAACGCAAGGAACAACGCTGGGCTCTGCACCATGAGGATGCCAGTGTCTTTTCCGCGATTTTGTTCGCCCTTTGGTCTCTGGGGAAAACAGCGTGTTTACCGGGTAATTGCCAACCGGCGCTGATTGCGAGCTTAAAGACAGAGGTTGACGCCTTTGTCGGTGACTTTGATGGCCTGGTCGACACACTCCCCGTGCCGTCCACTCAAACAGTCGATGCAGAACAGCTCGCCGCCCTCGCTCAGGCACCCCTCGACAGCAATAAAGTATTGCTACAGATCTACACCTCGGGTTCCAGTGGAAAACCGCAACTTATCCCCAAAAGCATCGGGCAACTAAGTGCCGAGGTCGGTCATTTACAGCAGCTCTGGGGTGAGCAGTTAGCCTCAACACTGCTGGTCGCTACGGTTAGCCACCAGCATATTTACGGCTTGTTATTTCGTGTTTTGTGGCCGCTATCAGCCGGTGTCTGTTTTGATACCCACACCTGCAAATATCTTGAAGACATCAAACTGCGAGCCGATAAAGGTTGGGGCTTGGCCCTGATTTCAAGCCCGACCCATCTATCACGCATCCCCACGGCGATGGATGAAACGGCCCTTAAGCAACTGCGCTGCATTTTCAGTTCAGGCGCACCCCTCAAACGCGAAGATAGTTTGCGGGCAAATGAACGCCTGGGAACGGCGCCAATAGAGGTCTATGGCAGTACAGAAACCGGGGGCATTGCCTGGCGCCAACAAAGCCCGCAAATCGATGCCCTGTGGCAAGCCATGCCCGGCGTACAGGTGCGTATCGACACACCCAGCGAATGTCTCGAACTACGCTCAGAGCACCTCGCCGATAGCATCACCTGGCAGCTAACGCCCGACCGCGTGCGCTTCGATGCACAGGGGCAGTTTGCGCTGCTGGGTAGAGCCGATCGCATTGTCAAAGCGGAGGGCAAGCGCACGTCATTGGATGAAATGGAAGCCACCCTACAGCAACACCCCGCTATCGATGCCGTGCGTCTGCTTATGCTCGAGGGCAAACGAACAGAAATTGCCGCCGTCGTGGTTTTATCCAGCGATGGTGATTCAACACTGGCCAGCAAGGGCAAGCGCCACCTCAACGAAGTCTTGCGCAAGCATTGTCTGCAACGCTTCGAGCGCCCCGTACTACCCCGGCGCTGGCGCTACGTTGCACAACTGCCCGTCAACTCCCAGGGCAAATTTGAACGACAAGCACTGCTTAAGCTGTTCCAAAAACCCCCGGCCAGTCAACCGCGCCTGCCGACGGTGCTCGGTCAGGAATCCACCGCCAGCGGAGAAATACACTTACAACTGCATATTCCCGAAGACCTGCTGTTCTTTGACGGCCACTTCGATGAAGTCCCCATTTTACCCGGCGTGGTACAAATACATTGGGTCGACCACTATGCGCGCCAAAATTTCTCCCTAACAGAGGGTTTTCTGCGCCTGGAAAGTATTAAATTTAAACAGATTATCAATCCGGGCCAGGAAATAAGCCTTGCCTTAAGCTACGACCCTGCGAAAGGGAAGATCAGCTTTGTCTATTCTTCAGCCACTGGCGAGCATGCCAGCGGCCGTATTGTATTAGACAGCRCCCAATGACAAACCCTGGCACCCCCGAAAATCGCGCTTTTAAACCCTGCATTATGGTGCCCGTTTACAATCACCAGCAGGCCGCCGCAACAACTCTGGCTCAGCTGCTCCAAGCACAACTGCCCATTATTCTTATTGACGATGGCAGTGATCAAGCGTGTCGCATAGCACTGGAAAAAATAGCGCAAAGCACACCCGCCATTGAGCTACTTCGCCTGCCCGTCAACCGCGGTAAAGGCGGCGCTTTAAAGGCGGGGCTGCACGCAGCGCTAGAAAGACACTTTAGTCACGCCCTGCAAATTGACGCCGATGGCCAGCATGACATCACAGACCTACAACGCTTTATCGACACTGCCAGAAACAACCCCGAGGCTTTAATTTGCGGGCACCCGGTCTACGATAATAGTGTACCCACCCTGCGCTTCTATGCACGTTATCTGACTCATGTTTGGGTGTGGATCAACTCGCTCTCCCTCGCTGTCAAAGATTCTATGTGCGGCTTTCGCGTTTACCCAGTTACAGAAATAAACGCCTTACTGGCGCGTGAAGCAACGGGCAACCGCATGGAGTTTGAATCCGAAATTGCCGTGCGCTGGATATGGTTCGGCGGCACAGTCATCAACCTGCCTACCCGCGTTTCCTATCCTGAAGACGGCGTTTCACATTTTTCCCCCTGGCGTGACAACCTGTTGATTAGCAAAATGCATGCAAGCTTATTTTTCGGCATGTTATGGCGCTGCCCGCGTTTATTAGCTCGCAAATTCACCCGGCAAAAACCCAACCACGGAGAACGCACATAAATGGCGAGGCACTGGTCGCAAGTACAGGAATCTGGGGCTCTGCTCGGCATGCGCTTGATGTTTTTCATACATCGCTGGGTGGGTTGGTGGCTGTTAAAGCTCTGTGCCTATCCGGTAATTTTATATTTCTTTTTGATGAAGAAACCAGCCCGACAAGCGTCCTACGATTATCTCGAGAAAATAAAAAGCCATGGCGGCCTGCCCAGCAATGCCAATTTACGCTATTGGAGTGTGAAGCATTTTTTCCACTTCGGTCGCAATTTACTCGACCGATTAGCCGCCTGGAGTGGTGCCTTTAATTACGACAACGTCGCTTTTCACCAACGCGACGATTTCCTGCAACTTATGGAAAAGCGCACCGGCGCTCTCGTCATTGTCTCCCACCTCGGCAACCTGGAAATATGCAGGGCATTACTCAACACCAGCCACGCCGTAAAACTCAATATTCTGGTGTACTCTGAAGACGCTGAAAAATTCAATCGGCTGATGAAAGAAATTGACAAGAACAGACATATCAATCTTATCCCCATTACAGAAATCACCCCTGCCACGGCAATGATTTTGCGGGAAAAACTCGATGCCGGTGAGGTCATTGCCACATCGGGAGACCGCACGCCACCGAGTGGCGGCAGACAAACTTCAGCCTCTTTTTTAGGTGCGCCAGCCCTGTTCCCCCAGGGGCCCTATATTTTGGCATCCGTTTTACAATGCCCTGTTTATCTCATGTTTTGCGTACGGGACAAAAAAGGCTATCAGATTTTTTTCGAATCTTTTGCGAGTAGAATACGCCTGTCACGAAAATCGAGAGATGCCGATATTGAAACATGGGCGCAAAAATTTGCCGATCGCCTGAGCCGCTACACTTTACGCTTTCCACTACAGTGGAATAATTTTTACGATTACTGGCACCAGCGATCCTCCACCCCCGATTAACAGAGCCACAAGCCCGTGAGTAAGGGGTATTTTAAATTCGCTATTTTTGAAGGATGAACACAACGCCACATGGTCACTTTTGACGGCTCACCATTAACTATCGAAAACATTGTCGACATCGCCCTGCAAAAACAGGCGGCGCAACTCAGCCCGGATTCACAGTTTCGTCGCAGCATCAGCAAAGGCAGTGAGTTTCTCGAGCGCTTGCTCGTCGAAGATGGCGCTATTTATGGCGTAACAACGGGCTATGGCGACTCCTGCACGGTCGCCATTCCGACAGATTTGATTGCCGAACTGCCCAAACATCTCTACACCTTTCATGGCTGTGGTATGGGCCAAACCTTGAGCCCGCCCATGACACGCGCCGTGCTCGCCACCCGCATGGCGTCTTTATGCCAGGGTTATTCGGGGGTGAGTGTCGAGCTATTAGAGCAACTCGCGCTGTTATTGGCGCACGATATTTTGCCGCTGATCCCGGAGGAGGGTTCGGTCGGTGCCAGTGGAGATCTCACCCCTCTCTCCTATGTCGCCGCTGTGTTATGCGGTGAACGGAAAGTCTATTTCCAGGGAGAGACGCGAGAAACCGGCGACGTCTTTAAACAGCTCAATATCAAAGCCCTGACCTTGCGCCCCAAGGAAGGGCTGGCCATTATGAACGGCACCGCGGTAATGACCGGGCTGGCCTGTATGGTTTATGAGCGCACCCAATACCTGTCCAAATTAACGACACGCCTCACCGCCCTCGCAACACTGGCCACCAAGGGCAACGCCCATCATTTTGACGAGGTGCTATTTCAGGTCAAACCCCATCCCGGAATACAGAAAGTCGCCGCCTGCCTACGCCAGGATCTACATGCCGGCGAACCGCCGAGAAACCCCAAACGGCTGCAGGACCGCTATTCACTGCGCTGTGCGCCCCACGTTATTGGTGTCATAGAAGACACCCTGCCCTGGGCCCGCCAATTAATAGAAAACGAACTCAATAGCGCCAACGACAATCCCATCATCGATGCTGAAGGCGAGCATATACTGCACGGCGGGCATTTTTATGGCGGCCATATCGCACTGATTATGGACACCTTAAAAAACGTGGTCGCCAATACTGCCGATTTACTCGATCGGCAAATCGCACTCATGGTCGACACCAAATTCAACCATGGCCTACCGGCAAACCTGTCCGGCGCACAAGGCGAGCGCAGCGCGATTAATCACGGTTTCAAGGCGGTGCAAATTGGCGCGTCTGCCTGGACCGCCGAGGCACTCAAACTCACCCTGCCCGCGAGTATTTTCTCGCGCTCCACCGAGTGCCACAATCAGGACAAAGTGAGCATGGGCACCATTGCAGCACGGGACTGCTTACGTGTACTGCAGCTCACTGAACAAGTTGCCAGCGCGGCCTTGCTCGTCTCTTGCCAGGGCCTTGAGTTAAGAATTCGCCAGAACGAATTATCACTTGAGCAACTATCGCCAGAGATTCAAAGTATGTTCAAATCAATTCGCAACATCAGTTCATTTCTGGATGAAGACCGCGCACTGGATAGCGAGTTAGGTGCCATGGTCGACGCCATACAGAAACAAGCCTGGACACTGTACCCGGAGGCCGACGATGCATGAAGCCGAAGTCGACATCATCATCCCTTTTCACGATGTGGACATGATGGCCATTTGCTGGCATGGACACTATGTGAAATATTTTGAACTGGCGCGCTGCGCACTGTTCGATAAAATCGACTACAACTATGTGCAAATGCGTGATTCTGGCTATGCCTGGCCAGTGGTTGACCTGCGCATCCGCTACCCCGGCCCCACCACCTTTAATCAAAAAGTGACGGTCAAAGCCACCATCATTGAATGGGAAAACCGTCTAAAAATTAACTACGAATTACGCGATAGCCAAACCGCAAAGCGCCTGACCAAGGGTTACACCGTACAAGTCGCCGTCGACATGTCGAACCAGGAAATGTGTTTTGAATCGCCAGAGGTGTTGTACGAAAAACTGGGCCTGAGACCATGACAGCGAGCGGCCACCCAGGCTGGAAAAAGATTTTATACTCGCTCTCTTTAAGCTTGGTAATCACTAATATTTTCATCGTTGCCAAGAGCCATAGCGACACGCCTAATCAGCCCGACAAAAACCACAATACCAGCGCCGTGCTCAACGCAATCATTGAACAGGTCTCTCTTAGCGACAATATAAAAGGCCGCTTCGAGCAGCGTAAATATATTCACATACTCCCCCAGCCTCTGCTCTCCAAAGGGGTTTTTCAGCTCGATAAAAAAACCGGGTTGGTGTGGCAAATTAACACCCCCGTTTCCAGTCGTATCGTGTTTGACAGCGCTGGCATTCATCAACGTCAAAAGGGTCAGGCCGGGTGGGAGATCAGCAATGAGCGACCCGGCGTTGCTATGATCGGCGAGTTAATGCGCGCCGCGCTTTCTTATGATTGGGCCTTACTCGAAAATTATTTTTTTATTAATGGCTCTATTAACAGTTCTATTAATGACATTAGCGAGACCCAAGGTGGCAAGCAGCAGTGGGCCTTAACCCTGACGCCTAAAGAAACCACACTGCAAAAAACAATAAAATACATCTCTCTTGCAGGAGAGCAGACATTAACATCGCTCATCTTATTTGAAGTCAATAACGACCGTACTGAAATAACGTTCGACATGCTCTAATNNWTTTCAATGACAAAATYCAAGCACCATCAAGCAAYAAATCGAGCACCGRCCCAAACCCATCGAAGTCAGAGCTGTCTACAGATTTCGACGAGATGATGAAACTGCGCTTTTATTGTTGGTCTAYTCTSGTRCTRGCCTGTGCTATTTATCTCAGCATCAGTTTATTTCGSGGTTACCACTTCGACAGYAGYATTATGGCGCTRCTCCCCGAAAGCGAGCARTCGCCYGCCGAGGTACTGGCGACCCRACACCTGGTCAASGCTAGCGACCGGCGGCTCRTTTTTTTACTGCGCGATAGCGACAAACCSCGCAGTGCTTTAGCRGCAAAAGCATTTGCAGAAACRCTYAATGACAGTCAGTTATTTKCAGAYATWCAAGGMCAAAGCAGCGCCTCAGCGACCGCTTCATGGCARGCRTTTTATCAGGCACGACGCTATCAATTACTCAGTAGCGACARCCGACAACRSCTGCAAARTAATGACCCAASSTTGGTGGATGACAGTCTTGGCCGTCTATTTAGTCCGCTGGCATCCCTGGTGGCAGGGCAATTACTGGACGACCCTTTACAGTTGTTTTTTCAATGGCAACTGGCCGTTATTCCGGCCTTTCCTTTTACGCTGGAAGATGGCTGGCTAACCCGCACCGATGACGAATATCATTATCGGCTAATCACCACCGAAATATCGGGCAACCCCTACGACATCACTTATCAACAGCAGCTGATGTCGACGCTAGCCAAAGCAGAAGCCGCTCTACCCCCGGAAACAACACTCCTCAAATCCGGGTTAATGCTGCATGCAGCTCATGGTGCGAAGCAGGCTATCGGCGAAATTTCGACGATCGGTATTGGCTCAGCCCTGGGTATTTTATTATTGTTGCTGGCCTGCTTTCGGCAATTACGGGCTGTCGCCATCGCCTTTTTACCCATTGTCGTGGGCTGTAGTTTTGCCCTGGCCTGCAGTTTACTTTTATTTGATAGCGTGCATTTAATTACCCTGGCTTTTGGCGCTGGCCTGGTTGGCGTTGCCATTGATTACAGCCTGCATTTTTTATGCGCCCACAATCCGGAAGACGTACCGAAAAACATAGCTGAAAACAAAGGCCAATCTCAAGCGTCCGGTGTGCTGCGCAGCATCCTGCCCAGTTTAAGTATGGGCCTGGCAAGCAGTGTGCTCGCCTATGCGGCCCAGGGCATGGCACCCTTTCCCGGCCTGCGCCAAATGGCCGCTTTTTCAGCCCTGGGCTTAATTGGTGCCTGGTTAACAGTGGTCTGCTGGTTACCCGTATTACAGGCATCAAAGCCCATCGCGTTTAACACCGCGCTCATTCATCAATTAAAAAGCTGGCAATCACGCTGGCCTAAAGTTGAATCTTTGTGGCTTAAAATCACACTGGCAACTTTAACCATCAGTTTTACGACCATTGTTTATACGATAGAAGGCAACGACGATATTCGCCTGTTACAAACATCCCCGCCGGAATTACTCAGCGAAGATATAGCAGTGCAACAATTACTGGGCGCAGCCAGCCCCGCACGCTATCTGGTATTAGAAGGTGACAGTGTAGAAGCCTTATTACAACGTGAAGAAGCGCTTACCGAGAAGCTAGATGATGCAATCAATGTCGGGCAGATCGCCAATTACATGTCGACCTCCCAATTTCTGCCCTCCCAACAGCGCCAGCAAGACAATCACTCACTGCTAGAAAAAGCCATTTATGCGCCGCAGGGGCAATTACATCAACTGGCATTGAGAGGGCAGTTAACAAGCATTGAAGCACCTGCCCGACAAGCTTTTAAGGACACACCGCTTAATATATTGCAGCTCAATGACTGGCTCGACACCACAATGAGTGAACTCACCACTCACCTCTGGATAGGTGAATATCAGGGTCATTACTATTCATTAGTCACCCTCTTTGGCATCAAAGACACCGAGGCTATCGCTCAACTCGATCAATTAGCACAAACCCTGGAGGGTGTAGAATTTGTCGACAGAATCGCCGACATTTCCCTGCTACTGGCAAACTACCGGCAACAATTAAGCCMATGGTTAATACTCGCTTATGGGCTTGTCTTAATACTCACCACGCTGCGCTACGGCCGACAGGCCTGGCGGGTTGTGTCCGCACCCGCCCTCGCCAGCTTGGCAGTACTGAGCCTGTTACAACTCAGCGGATCACCCATCACCGTCTTTCACGGTCTCGCTTTATTACTGGTTTTAGGCATCGGCCTGGATGCCAGTATCTTTTTACAGGACAGTGACAACAGTCCTTACACCTGGCTAGCCGTTACCCTGTCATCATTGACAACATTACTCGCCTTCGGCTTGTTAGCTCTGAGCTCAACGCCCGTGTTACATTATTTTGGCGTGACTGTTCTGCTGGGCATTATCTGCGTCTGGCTATTAGCGCCCTGCTTTGTCACCCGACAAACCCCGTGTCAAAAAGGAGTTAATACACCCCTATGATTAAAGCCAAGGCCGATTATGACGCCATTATTATCGGTGCCGGACCCTCGGGCTCTGTAGCGGCAGCACTTTTACGCGCACAGGGTCACCGCGTACATATTATTGAAAAGGATCACTTTCCACGCTTTTCAATCGGCGAGAGTTTATTGCCGCAATGTATGGAGTTTTTGGGCGAGGCCAATATGCTCGATGCCGTTCATGCCGCCGCCGAGGGCTGTCATTTTCAATTTAAACACGGGGCATCTTTCGTACGTCGAGATCAATATACCGATTTTGATTTCCGGGAAAAATTCTCAGAGGGTGCAGGAACAACCTATCAAGTTTTACGCGGCCCTTTCGATCAGGTACTGGCTCAGGAAGTTGAGCGCCAGGGCGTCAGCATTTCGTGGGGCCATACATTAATCCGGTTCGAGCCTCCCGCCGATGGAGGAAGTGGCGATTTACCCCGCGTGACGATACGCAATGAAGCGGGCGAAACCTATCAACTCAGTGCTAAGTTTGTTCTCGATGCCAGTGGTTTCGGCCGTGTGCTGCCGCGCCTGCTCGACCTTGACCGCCCCAGCGACTTCCCCTCCCGCACCTCCCTGTTTACCCATATTGAAGACAATATGGTAGCGAGTGAATTTGACCGCGATAAAATACGCATCACCATTCACCACGCCAACAAAGACGTCTGGTTTTGGCTCATTCCCTTTGCCAATGGCCGCAGCTCTATCGGCGTGGTTGCTGATAATAAGTTCTTTGCCGCCAATACAGGCGATATTAAAGATCAACTACAGGCCATCATTAAAGGCGAGCCCACCTTCACCTCGCTATTACGCAATGCCAAATACGATAGCCCCGCCAAGCAGATAAGCGGCTATGCCAGTACTGTGTCCAGCCTCTACGGCCCAGGTTACGCCCTACTCGGCAATGCGGGTGAATTTTTAGATCCGGTGTTTTCTTCCGGTGTCACCATTGCCATGAAATCCGCCAGCCTGGCAGCCGCCACCCTGCACCGCCAGTTACAGGGCGAGGCTGTCGACTGGGCAACAGATTACGCAGCGCCTTTGCAGGCGGGTATCGATACCTTCAGAGTCTTTGTGCAAGCCTGGTACGACGGTCGCTTTCAGGATGTTATTTTCGCTCAGCAAAACGCCAACAAGAAAGTACGGGGCATGCTTAGCTCCATCCTTGCTGGCTATGCTTGGGATCTCGACAACCCTTACGTGAAAGACAGCAAGCGCCGTCTCAACACGCTGGCCGAGTTATGCAAGCCAGGACACTAAACCTCCCCCACTCTTTTTTCAAAGCGGCCATTTTCTTCAGGGCGGCCATTAACGGCATAATGGCATTGGCGCTGATCAGCTTAAGCGGCTGTAGTGCCTTGCAAAAAGAACCGCGCTTGCCAGCCATACCCCTCTTGCCCCCCGCTGCCCTGGGGCAACATTTACAGCTCACGCAATCGGTGACTTTACAAATAAACGCCGGCAAAGTCGGGCAAAACCCGCAAATCGCCCCTTTGGAAAACCAGCCCCTGACTCTGCTTGCTGTGTGGTCTGTCAACGAGCAAGGTTTGAACTTTGCCGGTTTAACACCTGCTGGCCAGGTCTTAATGACGCTACAATACGATGGCGTACATTTCACGGAAAGCTATTCGCCACTGCTGTTATTGAGTAATTCCGATACCGTAAAAAGCATACCGGGGCGAGAGATTCTCGCCCAACTACAACTCTGCTACTGGCCTTTACCAATCATTGAGCAACACTTAAAAAATAGCCCCTGGCGTTTAATGATCACCGATCATGGTCGCGCGCTGTATTTAGACAAACAACAAGTGCTTGATATTCGCCTGCCGAAAATAGCAGCAACGGGCGCGACAATAGATACAACAACGGCCGCAACAACAGGCGACTCAGTCACTAGCGATTTGAATGAGGTCATTGAAATCACCAATATCATTATGCGTAATCAACTAACCATCACCACATTAACCCGGGCCGAGCTGCCATGAATAAGGCTAGCGTCTACCTCAATCAGCTGGGTATTGTTTGCGCCCTCGGCGATCAGCATGAAGCCATTCGACAAAAACTGGCCAGCGGCAACAACCACAGCCTAACCCGCACTGATGACTTCAGCCCTGGACAAACCCTGCCATTGGGTGTGGTGAACACGCCTCTTCCAGAACTGTGCGACTACCCCCCGCAGGAACAAACTCGCACTAACCAGCTGTTGTTGGCGGCGATGATGCAAATTCGCGAAGCCTATGAAGAGGCCGCTTCGTCCATCGACCCGCTGCGTATTGGCATCGTGCTAGGCACCAGCACCAGTGGTATTGGCGAGGGTGAAAAGGCCGTGGCCTACCACCACGATCAGGGCAAACTACCCAACGACTTTCACTATAGCCGTCAGGAAATGGCCTCCCCGGCAGCCAGCCTTGCCCGCTGGCTAAATACCAAAGGCCCAGCCTATGTTATTTCAACCGCTTGCTCATCCAGTGCCAAGGCCCTGGCCAGTGCTCGCCGTCTACTGCGCATGGGCGTTTGCGACCTGGTGATTGCCGGTGGTGTTGACTCGCTGTGTGGCTTAACCGTCAACGGTTTCTCCGCCCTCGAATCGGTCAGCAGCAAAGTCTGCCAACCCTTTAGCCTATCGCGCGATGGCATTAATATTGGCGAGGGTGCCGCGTTGTTTCTACTCAGCCACGAACAGGGTGAGGTAGCCTTGCGCGGCGTCGGCGAAACATCTGACGCACACCATATATCAGCACCCGACCCCGAGGGCAAAGGGGCCATTGCCGCCATGACACTCGCCCTGCAAGATGCTGATCTTGACGCGCAGGACATCGGCTACCTTAACCTCCATGGCACAGCGACACCGCAAAATGATAAAATGGAGAGCCTTGCTGTTGCACAAGTATTGGGAAGTGACGTGGCCTGTAGCTCCACCAAACCCTACACCGGCCATACCTTGGGCGCAGCCGGTGCCATAGAAGCCGCTATTTGTTGGCTTACTCTGACACAAGAAAATGCGGCCCTGCCGGTACATTTGTGGGACCAGCAGCACGACCCCTCTGTAGCCAATATTAATCTGGTGAAACCAACCACACGTCATAAAAATTTAACACACGCCATGAGTAATTCTTTCGCCTTCGGCGGCAACAACATAGCGCTAATTTTGGAACGAACTGCGTGAATTCAGCCTTCGATATTCGAGAAGTCGTACCCCACTCTGGCATAATGTCGCTGTTGGATGACGTCGTTGACCACGATGATCAATCCCTCTGYGCCCARGTCACCATCAACGAAGATAGCCTGTTTGCAGAGGCCCGAGGTGTTCCCGCGTGGGTAGGTATTGAATACATGGCCCAGACCATTGCCGCATACTCCGGTGTCATTGCCCGCAGTGCGGGGCAGTCGGTGTCCGTTGGATTTTTGGTTGGCACACGAAAATACATTGCTAACCAGGCCTTTTTCCCACTGGGGCAAACCCTTAAGGTCTCGGTGCATGAAGAATTGCGCGGTGATAATGGTCTTGGCGTATTTCGCTGTAAAATCACCGGCGACACTATTGAAGCTAGCGCCAGTTTAAGTGTATTTCAACCCAAAAATCTGGACGAATTTTTAAACCTGTAAAGGGCAAGATGAGTGAATAAAAGCGTTTTTATTACGGGCTCCAGTCGCGGTATAGGCAAGGCCATTGCGCTACGCCTGGCCGCAGAGGGTTACGATATTGTTCTTCACTGTCGCACCGGTATGGATCAGGCCAGGGTCGTCAGCAACGAAATAAGTGCCATGGGGCGCCAGGTACGCATCCTGCAGTTTGATATTGGCGATCGAGAAAGCGTAGCGAAAACGCTCCTCGCGGACATTGATGAACACGGCACCTATTACGGCGTAGTCTGTAATGCTGGCGTCACACGCGACAATTCTTTTCCCGCTATGAGTGGTGAAGACTGGGATTACGTTGTACACACCAACCTCGATGGCTTTTATAATGTCATCAACCCTCTCACCATGCCCCTAGTACGCCGGCGTAAACCGGGCCGCATCGTGGCACTGTCATCGGTTTCGGGGATTATGGGCAACCGTGGGCAAGTTAATTACAGTGCCTCGAAAGCCGGTTTGATCGGTGCCTGTAAAGCCCTGGCACTGGAATTAGCTAAACGCGCCATTACGGTCAATTGTGTCGCGCCCGGCCTTATCGAAACCGACATGGTCGAAGATGTGCCACTGGATGAAGCGATGAAATTAATACCGGCTCGGCGCGTCGGCAAACCCGAAGAAGTAGCAGCGGCAGTCAACTTTTTGATGTCGGAGGATGCGGGTTATATTACCCGGCAAGTGATTTCTGTAAACGGTGGGATGTGTTGATGAAGCGTGTCGTAGTAACGGGAATGGCCGGCCTTTCACCGATTGGCCTCGACTGGCAAACGGTTTCTAACAATCTGAAAACGTTAAAAACCGGCGTTCGCCACATGGATGACTGGGATATTTACGAGGGCCTCAATACTCGCCTCGGTGCCCCGGTTGCAGACTTTGAAAAGCCCGCTCACTACACGAGAAAGTCTACGCGTAGCATGGGCCGTATTGCCCTGCTCGCAACACGAGCCACCGAACTAGCATTGGACGATGCAGGCCTGCTCAACGATGAGAGCATTAAAGATGGTCGCATGGGCGTTTCTTACGGCTCCTCATCCGGCTCACCACTCGCGATTGCCGAATTTGCCAAAATGTTGACTCACCACACCACCGACGGCTTGAATGCCAACTCCTACATCAAAATGATGGGGCATACAGCGCCGGTCAATATCGGTGTTTTCTTTGGCCTTAAAGGTCGTATTTACACCACCTCCAGCGCCTGTACATCGGGCAGCCAGGGTATCGGCTATGCCTACGAGGCCATTGCCTTTGGTCGCCAGCAAATGATGGTTGCGGGCGGTGCTGAAGAACTTAGCCCCACGCAAGCAGCTGTGTTTGATACGCTCTACGCCACCAGCACACGCAATGATCAACCCGATAAAACCCCTCGCCCCTTCGACTTGGCGCGCGATGGCCTGGTCATCGGTGAGGGTGCGGGCACACTGATTCTCGAGGAGCTGGAATCCGCCCAAGCAAGAGGGGCAAAGATTCATGCTGAAATCGTCGGTTTTGGTTCCAATACTGACGGCACCCATGTCACCCAGCCTCAATTCTCCACCATGCAAGCCGCCATGCAAGCCGCACTCGACGATGCCGACCTATCAGCCGAGGCCATTGGTTATATCAGCGCTCACGGTACTGCGACGGCACGGGGTGATATCGCGGAAAGTAAGGCGACCCATAATATTTTCGGCCAACAAACACCCGTCAGTGCCTTAAAAAGTTTTACGGGGCACACCCTCGGTGCCTGCGGTGCCCTGGAAGCCTGGACTGCCATTCAAATGATGAATGAAGGCTGGGTTCACGCCACCGCCAATTTACACAATGTCGACCCTGAATGTGCTGATCTCGACTACGTGCAAGCTGAACCACGCACTGTCGATACAGAGTATGTCATGAGTAATAACTTTGCCTTTGGCGGCATTAATACTTCGCTGATTTTCAAACGTTGGCCCTAATCTCAGGGTCACACGGGCGCATTTCTGTGGTCAACTCGACACTCACTCTGCCGCATTAAAATGTAAACCCAATATCCCTACCTGTGATTCCCTGTTTGAATCCAGCGGCCGGTGTCGCTTACAACAAACCTGCTCATGAACAAACCACCTGGAAGCCACTCAACGTGTATCTAAGCCTCTTCGTTTTTTTCAGCTTTTTATTATTCTTTTTCTCACGCAAGGCTTTAAAAAATCCTGAGGCTCATGGTTTTTATCGTTTTTTTGCCTTTGAAGGTATTCTCGCTATCGTCCTATTAAACCACCCCTACTGGTTTGAAAATCCCTTTGCTCCCCTACAAATCCTTTCATGGTTGCTTTTACTGGCTTCAATTATTTTTATTGTTCACGCACTCACCCTGCTTAAACAACAGGGTGGCCATGCTGAACGCGAAGACATGCCGGAGAACTACGYTTTTGAAAACACCACGCAAGTTGTCAATACCGGCCTGTACCACTACATTCGACACCCCATGTACGGCTCGCTACTCCTTTTAGCCTGGGGCGCTTTTTTCAAGCACCCAACGGCCTTAACGACAATATTCGTAGTAGCGGTGAGCGCTTTGCTGATTATCACCGCAAAAAGGGAAGAAAAAGAAAACATCGTATTTTTTGGTGATAGCTACAAAGGCTATATCAAACAGACAACGATGTTTATTCCCTGGCTGTTATAAACCAAACGCTATAAATAAAACTCTCTAGCGCAATAATAAATGCGGCACAGTAACATTGCGGATCATATTATTAGTGGTACTGCCGACAAATAATTCGCGTAAACGCGAGTGCCCGTAAGCGCCCATCACCACCATATCAATGCCATTTTCTTACTTGTATTGGTGCAGGACAGGCTCTATGACGTGCAGGCAACTTTGGGCCATTCGAGCTCGCGGATGTCACAACGCTATGCCCACTTATCGCAGGATCGGCGGTCTGAAACGGCTGCAAGAGTGTCTGATGGTGTGGCCAGGGCATTGTCATTGGCATTGGCGTTTATTGGGATCAATCGGCTAATCATTGGGCGACAGCGCGYAAACACAAGGCTCGTCACACGCGTAGATACAGTCAAAAAGCACTGGTTGAGTATGTGTATTCCCAGCTTCGTCAGGATTGGTCACCGGCGGCTATCGCGGCTCGTATAAAGATTGATTTCCCGCGTAATCTGACCATACGAATCAGTGCCGAAGGTATCTACCGATGGATTTATCAGGACGCCAGGGAAGGTGGCTCACTGTACTTGCACTGCCTCAGACATCATAAGAAGCGTCGTCGCCAGGGTCGTTATGGTACTGGGGCCTGATTCCAGGGCGGGTGAGTATCGATGCACGACCGGCCAGTGTTGATCGAAGAAGCCGCTTTGGTCACTGGGAAGCGGACAGCGTAGAAGGCGCTAAAGGCAGCGGTGGTATTGGCACCCATGTGGAGCGTAAAAGCCGACTGTTACTAGCCAGCAAGCTCACCGACAAACGCGCTGATACTTTCAATCAAACGACTTACCGGCTCTTTGCTCAAATTCCCGGTAAATGGAAAAAGAGCTTAACCGTTGATAACGGTAAAGAGTTTTCTTTGTTTAAGGGAATTGAAAAAGAAACAGGCATGACCGTCTATTTCGCTGATCCCTATTCACCGTGGCAGCGCGGGACTAATGAAAATACCAATGGCCTGATACGCCATTATTTCCCTAAGGGAATTAACTGGAAAACTGTCTCTGACCAAATGCTTGCAACCGCCGTCGATAAACTCAACAATCGACCTCGAAAGTGCCTGGGTTATCGAACGCCGCTCGAAGTCTTTTCTAAAAACTTAGGTGGTGCACTTGGAACCTGATTCCACCGAGTTTAAAATGGGGTTGATTTTGTTATTGACTAAGCACGGTTATCCACCCGTGGATGAAAATGAAGTTTACGCAGAGATTTTTGAGCAGGCTGAAAATTACAAGAAGCATGCTGTGTTAGCGGATAACGTGTATTAGCTCAAACTGGATCTTTAAGCGCTTCCACAAGAGTATTTTTAATGGGCCAATTTTCGTCAGCAACGTTACATTGCACTAGAGGTACTACAGAAAAATCGATGGACACTTGGCCTAATGACCGGGACTGAAAATAATGCAACCCAAATCTAAACTGACAGGCACCAATAAAAAAAACGGGTAACTGTCAGGTCAGATTTAAGCAACTACAACATAGTTTCCAGAAATTTTTACAAATGGCTACTTGAGATACTTAAAGTTGCTGGTATCGACGCCTTTTAAAGCCTCTCTCTCCAAGTGATATTCTTTATTTTGTTTTTTCTGCTCTGTAAGCTTTTGCTGTTCTATAGACATCCTTACTTGCCGATCAACCGATTCCTGTTGAGACTCGCATTGTCTGAAACCGTCCGACCAACCTTGTCCATACTGCTTATCACTTTCAAATCTTGTCACATCTTTCTTGAATTGATCGAACATGCTTCCCCCTGCTTTGCTACCACTATGACAACCGTCATCGAAGCCTTCTGCATATGCTAGTGGGAAACCYTGCTTAACCATCGTTTCCTTTYGGTTAATACAGCCTGAAAGAAAAACCAAACAGCATGCAGTTACAACAATTACCAGCGAGTTAATGCTCTTCATACCCATTTCCTATGATTTTGTTAATTATAAATACTGATCTTTATTGGGGTGCAGAAATTGAATTTCGACCAAAGCAAATATTCCCTGTAGCGCCCCATAGAACACCGCGTTCAATCAATACTCGTACAACCCAATGACGAGAGGTCATATTCATCAATGCCCAACATCCAGACTTGCCACTATCATGCCAGTATTTATCTAGTACGGATAGCCCGACCTACAGCAATTATGGCCATATTTTAGTACTCCAAGCCTATCGGAGCATGAACGAGCCTCACAAGGATTTAGTGAGTAGCTGGCTGGCTACCAGAGCGCTATGTAAAGGAAGGATCTCTTCCTCTTGTATAATTAGTCAAAGTTCGGCGAGGATAGTGATGACAAAGCGCGCAAATATATACACGCTGTTTTTTTCAGTATGTATTCTTCACTTGTGCTGGCTTAAGCATTAACAATGCAAGCGTATGATCGGCCCTCGCAGCCTGTTACCAATAACGGCATAGGCTCAACACCATCGATATCTTTTTTATTTATTCACTTTATTTAAAAAATAGACGGGCAGAGTAGCCACAAATAGAGCGACCCACTGCCACAAGGGGACAAGAATAAAAACCAATCCACCTTGCGCATCAACATGAATAAACATCGCATCTGCAAGCATCCAAACCCCGAAACCTCCAACTAATATCGACATCATGAATACTGCATTAATTGATGTTCTATTTGATAAAATTTTCACCATTACAGCCAAGTAAACATATGGACTTACCGCCCATCCGATAAAACCTAATGCCGAAATAGCGATTGGGCTACTCGCGGCTTTCAAGCCAATCACGATAGTCACAATAGCGGTAACAATGATTATTAAATAAGCGGGTAGTTTCATTTTTAGCACACCGTAATTATAGAGGAAGGGTAATCCCTATTTTCTAACCAACGTTAAACGGAGGGGGGATACTCACTTGTCAGATCGCAACAGCTTACAGCGCCATCTTTTTACGTTGAGATGGCCTCACCACTTTTTGACATCGATTCCTGGATGATCTCTGACTTCAGTCATTCTTCAACGTGCATTTTCTTTAAACAGCCATGCATCTATTGACTGGCTGTTTAAAGGCTTTGTCAACTGATTATGCGTACCCCCTAACGTAATTTAATATTAACGTAATATTAAATGCGGCACGGTGGCATTGCGGATCATATTATTGGTGGTGCTGCCAACAAAGAATTCACGTAAACGTGAGTGTCCGTAAGCGCCCATCACCACCATATCAATGCCATGTTCTTGCTGATATTGGTGCAGGGCAGGCTCTATTTCACCCTCGAGAACGGCACACTGTAGGTCGTGGCCGGCATCGCGAATGGTCTTTTCTGCCCATTCCATTTCTTTATTTAACGCTTTCTTATCTTTACCCACAGATACCAGGTGACCGCTCAGCCCTTGAAATAAAGGGCTACCGGCGAGCAGCTCGACCCCTTTACGCGTCATCGCACTGCTATTAAAGGCCAGCATGATTTGTTGTGGTGGTTTAAATTCGCCCTGGGCGATGAGGATAGGCCGGTGTAATGCTCTCACCAGGCGCTCGACATTGTCGCCTATATGAGTGCCATCATTGTGCTCTTCACCTTGTTTACCAATGACCAGTAGGCGGGTATCAACTTCGAGTTCACTCAGGCTATCGATCAAATGCCCATGACGCTGACGCAGTACTGGCTCGGCAACACCGCCCGTCACCGCACGCTGGCGAGCCTCTTCGAGCATGAGCGAACCCTGTTCCAAGGCCAGCTTATTACGCCGGGTATCGAGCTCGGCCAGCTCGCTGAGCAAGTGCTCCCGCGCRTCAAGGCCCAGCTTTCCACTGAGATCATTCTCTACCGGATAACGCGACTTATCGAGCACATGAAGTAAGGTAAGCGGTGCCGCAAGGCGTGATGCTGCCCAGGCTGCATAATCACAAACAGAGCCTGCGGCGCTAGAGCCGTCAATACACGCGATTACCTTACTCACTGTTATTACTCCTTTTCCTTAATGGAGGGTGTCTCAATAGAGCGTTGCCACTCAAGCTATTCAACAATACGGTTGTCATTAGTGACCACCCATCATTTTGTCGACGGCTTCAGATTTGTCATGCAGGGCAAACTTGTCTACCAGCGTAGAGCTAGCTTCATTGAGGCCGACAACCTCAACATCTGTCCCTTCGCGTCGCAGTTTGATAATGACTTTGTCGAGCGCGTCGATGGCGGTGAGATCCCAAAAATGGGCGCGATCCAGATCAATCGTCACCTTGCCAACCGCCTCTTTAAAATCAAAAGACTCAGAAAATTGTGTCGCTGACGTATAAAAAACCTGGCCAACCACTTTATAAATACGGTGATTATTGTCTTCTCCATCGTCCACGGTCACGTAAAAGATACGGCCCACTTTGTTCGCGTAGAACAAGGCACTGAGCACTACACCCACACCCACACCCAGAGCCAAGTTGTGAGTAAAGACTGTCGTGATCACCGTCGCCACCATCACCACGCTACTGCTGCTCGGGTGCTTGCCGATATTAACCAGCGACTCCCAGCTAAAGGTCCCGATGGAGACCATAATCATCACTGCTACCAGTGCAGCCATGGGGATCATCGAAACCCACTGCCCCAGAAACACTACCAAAACAAGCAGAAACACACCGGCCACTAAAGTAGAAAGGCGAGTGCGGCCACCGGATTTAACATTGATTACCGACTGACCGATCATCGCACAACCGGCCATGCCACCCAGGAAACCAGCACTAATATTAGCCAGGCCCTGTCCCGCACATTCACGGTTTTTATCACTGTCAGTATCGGTCAAATCATCAATAATGGTTGCCGTCATCATTGACTCCAGCAAACCCACCGCCGCCATGGTCAGCGACACGGGGAGGATAATTCCCAGGGTATGCAGGTTTAAGGGAATATCGGGAATCAGGAAAATCGGCAGAGTATCAGGCAACTCACCCATATCGCCGACGGTACGAATATCCAGCCCTAAATACAATGAGATACCTGTCAGCACGACGATACAAATCAGGGGGGAAGGCAAGGTTTTATTCACCAGGGGGAATAAATAAATAATACCCAGGCCGCCAGCTGTCATTGCATACACATGCCAGGTGACATCAATTAATTCGGGCAACTGCGCCATAAAGATAAGAATGGCCAGTGCATTCACGAAGCCGGTCACCACTGAACGAGAGACAAAACGCATCAGCGAGCCCAGCTTTAACAAGCCCGCAATGATTTGTATAAGCCCGGTCAACACCGTCGCCGCCATCAAATATTGCAACCCGTGCTCCTTCACCAGCATCACCATTAATAATGCCATGGCGCCAGTAGCCGCAGAGATCATCCCCGGTCGACCACCCGCAAAAGCACTGACAACGGCGATACAGAAGGAGGCATAAAGGCCCACCTTCGGATCGACACCCGCAATAATTGAAAACGCGATAGCTTCGGGGATCAGCGCCAATGCCACCACCGTGCCAGCCAGTACATCGCCGCGGATATTGCTAAACCATGTTTCGCCCAATGAACGGGTCATTGCCATTTAAGTCACTACCTCTGCGTTAGTTATTTCATCAACCCGACCAGCTATTGTTGACAGCCTGCCATCGGCAAACAAAGTCACTGGCAGCGATCTGATATTTAGGGGATGAGAAAGGGTTGTTAAGGGGTCAAAAACCCTTGAAGAAAGGGCAGCATAATAGCTATTTTCACGATCAAGCTCAATCCAACAACAGTACAGCCATAATCATAATGACTGGCTATCGCCCAGACGCCAGGTCAAATCATCCCTGGCTTTAGAGCGACAACAACGACTGCTTTGAAATGGCCGACACAGGGATTCACATAATGTGATAAACAGATATATTGCTTGATTATTATCATTCAATATTAAAGCAGCCTTACATAGACTAGCCTATTATGTAGGCACTGACCTACGTAACCAGGCAGCTCATGGAGGAGCACTTATGACTAAAAATTACTCAGTTTCAAACAACAATGGAATCACCAGAGTAGATTTTTATAGCCCGCCTACATTAAATGAAATCAAAGCTGCCACAGATGAGCTTTATGAAAAATTCCCCTATGAAAAAAGATTATGGAATCTATCGAATTTGGATTTGAGCACTGAAGAGTTAATCGATATTGCCCGATACGGAAAGCCAAAGTTCACCAAACCCAATAAAATCGCACTGTTTGCAAGTGATGACTTAGCCTATGGTGGACTACGACAATTTGCCGCACATAGAGAGCAAGGCGACTCTCAAGTCCAGGTCTTTAGAAATAAAGAAGATTCCATCACCTGGCTAAACAAGNNANANANNNNTNAGNATTCTTCACATCAAACCACCTGCCCCAGGGCATTTAACACTCTGGAACGAAACTCCCGCCGATACAACACGCCCACCACCGTAGCCGAAGCCAGCATAAACACCCACGGATTAAGAAACCAAATCAAGTAGGCCAGGCTGAAATAATAGGCACGCAGGCCTAAATTAAAGGCTTGGGCCGCCCGCGAAATCACCTGAGCCGCCTGAATAGAAAATTGCTGAGCCGCCTCGTCTCCAAGCTCTCCGGGCATTGGCGCTCGCCCCATTAACACTGCGGCAAAACCGTATTGACGCAGTGACCACGAGAACTTAAAAAAAGCATAAACAAAAATGACCGCAAGCAGTAGCAGTTTTGTTTCCCAGCCGTGTTCATTAACGGCCAAAGTGAACGGCAGGTTTTCCGTTACCGCAACAATATCTTCACCTGAGCCCAGAGCCGCCACCAGTCCGGCGAGCACCAGTAACGTCGATGATGCGAAGAAAGAAACATTTCGCTCCAGGTTCCCCAACAAAGCCGCATCGCCAACGCGATTATCACGCCTCAATAGTCCGAGCATCCAGGCCTCTCGATGGCTTGCCAACAGGCTCGACAAACACGTTTGACGCCGTGACATTTTGCTCGAGTAAATGCTGTAACCCAACCAGCACAACACGAACCAGAAAAACGCCAGTGCATCGAGCCCACTAAAACCTTTAATGACTTCTGAACTTATCGTCACTACTGAAGATACCTGTCAGTAAAAAAGAAGAGAATAAACGTCACCCTGTTGAATGTCCAAACGTGCTGTATTTTTCGATAACAGACGCCACCCTGAATGTCGTAGAAAAACCAATCTGCGGGTGTTTTCTAAAAACTATTGCTCTATATTAGAACCACACGGCAAACCCAATAATAAAATAAGGGAGATTATCGATGTATCCAGGCAAGTGGGCTGAAGAGTTCCCCGACAAAGTCGCCATCATCCATTCCGCCAGCGGTGCCACAACGACGTATCGCCAGCTCAATGAGCGCTCCAATCAACTGGCCCAACTCATGTGGGCCAGAGGCTTGCGCCCTGGCGACCATATCGCCATCTTTATGGAAAACAACCTGCGCTATTTTGAAGTGATGTGGGCCGCCCTGCGCTCTGGCCTGTACTTAACCACCGTCAATCAATACCTGACCGAAGAAGAAGCGGGCTACATCGTCGACAACTGCGGCGCAAAAGTACTTATTGCCTCAAAGCGATTATCTGAAATCGCAGGCAAGCTTAAAGTCTTTGCTCCCAACTGCCGCCACTGGCTGATGGTCGACGGCACGGTTGATGGCTACGAGGCCTACGAGGATGCCATTACCAACCAACCCACCAACAACCTCGACGAAGAACCCGCCGGGCAATTTATGCTCTACAGTTCCGGTACCACCGGACGGCCTAAAGGTATTTTTCGCCCCATGTTGACACGGGGTATCGCCGACGAGGTTGGCCCCATCGGCACCATCCAGCAAAAAATATGGGGCGTCGATAAAGACGCTATCTACCTGTCACCCGCCCCCCTCTACCACTCCGCACCCCTGGCATTTTGCCACGGCATACTCGCCAATGGCGGCACCGTTGTGATGATGCCCAGGTTTAAAGAGGTAGACGCGCTTGAGGCTCTCGACAAATACAAGGTGACCCACAGCCAATGGGTGCCCACCATGTTTACCCGTATTTTGAAGATGCCCGCCGAGCAGCGCGAAGGCTACGACTTCTCCGCCCACCGCGTCGCCATTCACGCCGCTGCACCCTGCCCTGATGGCATTAAGCAACAAATGCTCGACTGGTGGGGGCCGATAATCCATGAATACTACGGCGGCAGCGAACTCAACGGCCTCACCCATTCCGGCCCGCAGGACTGGATCGACCACCCCGGCACCGTCGGCAAACCCATCTTTGGCATTCTGCATATTTGCGATGACAACGGCAATGAATTACCCGCCAATGAAGCGGGACTGATTTATTTTGAAATGCCCGAATTACCCTTTGTTTATCATGGCGAAGAAGACAAAACCAAAGAAGCTCAACACCCCCAGCACCCGAACTGGACGGCACTGGGTGATGTCGGCTACATGGACGAGGACGGCTTTTTATTCCTTACCGATCGTGCAACATTTATGATTATTTCTGGCGGGGTGAACATCTATCCCCAGGAAATTGAAGACGCTATTATCATGCACGATAAAGTCGCCGACGTAGCTGTTATCGGTGTACCCAACGAAGAAATGGGCGAAGAAGTTAAGGCCGTGGTTGAAACACCAAAAGGCATTACCGGTGATGATGCACTGGCCAGTGAAATTCTCGCCTATGCCCGTGAACATATCGCCCACTATAAATGCCCGAAAAGTGTCGACTTTACCGACCAGCTACCGCGCCTGCCAACGGGTAAACTTTATAAGCGTATTCTGAAAGACAAGTACTGGGGAAAAACTGATTCACGCATTGTTTAATGAGGCTAAATTCAAATAACAACTGTTTATTAAAAGCCTTATAAATAACACAAACCCATCGGCACTACGCGGTGGGTTTGTGTTTTTATTAGCGGGAATTATTAATCCGAAACCAGGTAGCGATTGAAAAACGATCACGCGTGGCAGACAGCACTTCATGGRGAAAGTCTTCACTTAAAAAAACCACAATGGTGCCAAATCCGGGGCTGACTTTTATTTCAGCCTGGGGCGTTTCATCCTTATAGATAAGCAGTTCGCCACCCTCTTCAGCCTGCCAATCGCGATTTAAATACACCACCATCGATAATATTCTGTTCGCCTCACCTTTAAAGGCATCGCAGTGCTTTTGATAATAATCACCCGGCGTGTAGTGGGCGAAATGACTTTCAGCAGAAAATAAGCCTAAAAACAAGTGACGGTTGAGAAATATTTGTAGTGACTCGACCCATTCAAGCCAGGCAGCACCCGCCGCGTTGTCATTGTTAATCCAGCTAATGTCATCACTGCGAATAACAGTATTTAACTGATGCTCACTATCGCGCCCAACACCTGCTTTTTTAAAATCGGCAGCGGGCATTGTTTGCACGTGGTCGGCAAGTTGATCGAGTAAAGGCTGCGCTAGTGCATTCGGCTGAATACTACAGCCAACATTCGCAATATCATTAGCGATGCTTTCGAAGAGGGCTTCGTTGTGATGCATCAAATCCTGCAACGCTTTCTATTAGGCATTTTGTTTTAGACGCTGCCGGGCCAATACCCAACGATGTATTTCACTCGGGCCTTCATAAATACGCATTAAACGCACGCGCTGGGCCATGAGTTGCAGGGGTAGTTCTTTGGTCATGCCCATGGCACCGTAGGTTTGCATAGCCCAGTCGATAGCATCGGTAGCCAGCTCGGTAGCGTAGAGTTTTATCATGCTGGCTTCGGTGCGCACATCACCACCGGCATCCTGTTTTGTGGCCGCGTGCCAGAGCATTAATTGCAGGCAGTGACAGCGGGTTTCTATTTCAGCCACCCACCATTGAATCGACTGGCGATCAGCCAGTGGTGCGCCGAAGGTCTCGCGCTGATTAGCGTAGTCACAGAGCATGTCCAGCGCGCGGCGCGCCGTACCCAAACACCAGGCACCCATTTCCAAACGTCGCACAATAAGCCGCAATTGCATGGGCGCGAAGCCCTGCCCCTCCACACCCAGTAACTGGCTGGCCGGCAGACGACAATCGACAAAGGCAATTTCGTAATTATAGTGACCGCCAATTAATAAAATCTTGCGGGTAATTTCCAGCCCCGGTGTATCGCGATCAACCAGGAAAGCAGATATGCCCCCTCGCGAACCCTTCTCGGGATCGGTAATGGCCATGACAATACTGAAGTCCGCTTTGTCCATGTGGCTAATCCAGATCTTGCGCCCGTTAAGCACCCAGTCATCACCATCGCGCACGGCCCGCGTGGTCATGCCCGCAGGGTCGGCACCGGCACCCGGCTCTGAAATAGCAATGGCGGAAATGGTTTCACCCCGCGCATAGGGTTCGAGGTATTTCTGCTTTTGCTGATCATTCGCTGTGGCCAGCAGCATGTGCAAATTGGGCGAGTCGGGGGGGAAAGTAAAGGGCGTAATGGTGCGACCCAATGCTTCATTAACACCCACCAGTGCAATGGCGGGCAAGTCGGCACCACCAGTTTCTGCCGGGCAATCGAGGCCCCACAAACCCAGCTCACGACACTTGTCGTGCAGCGGGGCTAGCTCCTCATCAGTGAGTTCATGGCTGCCGCCATGAGCTTCACGCTCAAGCACAGCAGCCTCCAGAGGCATCAGCTCATTCTCGACGAACTTATTGACCGTCTCGTTGAGTAGACGGAATTCTTCATCCAGTTGAAANTCCATGCTTGCTCCTTGAGTCCCTAATTCATTTTGATCAACAATTTGTGAGATTGTTCGTCAGTGCTTTTCTGCCTGTATACAGGCATCAAGGGCAGCAATATCCTCCAGGCTGCTGGTATCGCTGCTTGTCTTGCCCTGCTCTACAATTTCAATCAGCAGTCGTCGAACAGTTTTGCCGGTGCGGGTTTTGGGTAGCGCTTTAGTAACATAAACTGCCTCCAGACGCGCAATGCCACCGATGCCCTCCTGCACCCGTTGTTTCAATTCTGCGGCAACCGTGGCCGCATCTGCGCCGGCGGCAAGACAAACAAAGCTCACCGGCACCAGGCCTTTTAGCTCGTCGCTAACGCCCATGACGGCAGCTTCAATAACGGCCGGGTGAGCCGTTACTGCCGTTTCAATCTCCACCGTACTCAAACGGTGTCCGGCAACGTTAATGACATCGTCAGAGCGACCGAGCACCCAGATATGGCCGTCCTTATCGCGCATGCCTTCATCAGAGCACCAATAAGCACCCTGTAGCTGGGAAAAGTACGACTCTTTATAGCGCTCGTGGTCGTTCCAGATACTGCGAGCCATTGAAGGCAGAGGCTCGCTTATCACCAAATGTCCGCGCTGACCATCGGCCACCTCATTGCCCTCATCATCGACTATGCGTCCTCGATAACCCGGCACGGGCATACCGCAGGAACCGGCCTTGGTCGCATCGACACCGAAAATGGGGTACATCCAGGTAGAACCCGTTTCTGTCTGTCCGTAGGCGTTGATCACGGGGACACCACTACCCAGCTTCTCGCGCGCCCAGTTATAACTGCTGGCATCCAGTGGCTCGCCTTGCACACTCATCACGTCGAGGTCTGGTAAGGGGTATCGTGCGGCCAGCTCATCACCATAGCCTCGGAGCATCCGAATAACCGTGGGTGCGGWGATGATTTTTTGTATCTTGTATTTTTTTGCGATCTGATAAAAACGCTGATTATCAGGATAATCGAGAGAGCCTTCGAAGCAAACCTGGGTGGCACCGGTTGCTAGACCACCCAATAATGACTGTATGGGGAAGGTGAGCCAGCCAACATCGGTGGCACACCAACAGACCTGCCCGGGATTCGCCCCCAGCTGCCAATAGGCATTAGCCCAGGCACCCAACATAAACCCGGCTGTACTGTGCACAACGCCTTTGGGCTTTGAGGTGGTRCCACTGGTAAAAACCAGGCACGAAGGMGCGTTGGCTTCTACCGGTTCGCAAGGACAATCACTCGACTGGCTATCAAGCAGGCTGCGGTAATCCCGCTCATTGCCCTTCAACGCAGGCTGGCTTCCCGAACGGTCAATAACCAGGGTGTGTTCAACACTCGGGCATTGCCCTTGAGCCTCTCGCCAGGTTTGTAACAGAGCGACATCGCGCCCACGGCGATAACTCTTATCGGCAACAACAATCAACTTGGGTTGGGCTGTCTCCAAACGGGAAACAATCGCCTCGGCGGGAAAACCGGAAAACAGAATCGTGTAAATAGCGCCAATACGACTACAGGCATGGGTCACCACATAGGCTTCGGGCAGATTCTGCATATACAGGGCCACCACATCACCCTTTTTAATACCGAGSNGMTTYRMNNAGGCATYSGCACACCGTGAGACCTCATCTTTAAGCTCACTGAAAGTGAGCGTTCGAGAGTCACCCACCGGCTCCCCCTCCCAGATAACGGCGGGGGTATCGGCCAGCTCTGGGTTTTCTGCGTGCCGGTCAATACAGTTRTCAGCAATATTCAGATAGCCACCGGAAAAAAACTCAAAATCTGGGAAGCCCCCCTCTCGYACACTCTGCCACGGCGTCATCCAGCGGAATTGTTGGGCGGCCCACTCCCAGTAGGTATCAGTGGATTGCGCGTCGAGCTCGCGAGCCTGCCGGGCAATTTTCTGGCGCTGCGAGTCCTGCCATTTCTCAGGTAACAGGTCTAATTCCGTACTGGCTAATTTTTCGAGTGGGTTCTTATCATTCATTGCTGGCTTCTCCATAACTGTGTTGCTGATAACAAGGGTAATAAAAAACACCAACCGCAGAATGACTACTCACCGGCGCTTGTTGTAGTCGGTTTATTCGCCCGGACGATAAACTTTAATGGGGTGGTATTCTTTTTGAAAACCGGGCTGGTCTTCCCACTTCAAACCACCGAGTAAACCACCGTCAACCACCATCGCCTGACCAGTAACAAAGGTTGAGCGATCACCCGCCAACCAGCAAGCCATTTGCGCGATGTCGTCGGGGATACCAGCGCGGGGAATAGCCTGGGTTTTGGCAAAACTCGGTAAGGCTTTTTCGATCAGCTCGTCAGAACGGCCCACGGTGTTAGCGGCCAATGGTGTGGCGATAAAGCCCGGGCAAATAGCGTTGACACGAATGTGGTGCTCGCCCAATTCCATCGCCACAGATTTGGTCATGTGAATCACCGCTGCTTTTGCACCCGCATAGGCGTGGGGGCTGTAGCCTGAAGCCAAGCCAGCGACACTACCAGTATTTATAATGCTGCCACCGCCCTGTTTTTTCATAATCGGCGCTGCGTGTTTCATGCCAAGGAATACACCCCGCACCAGCACGTCATACGTCATGTCGAATTCATCGGCTGGCGTGTCTTCCACCGGGCCAATCACGCCGCCAAAACCGGCGTTGTTAAAGATAATGTCGAGGCGACCCCATTGCGACACGGCCAARTCAATCGCCGCTTTGACTTCGGCTTCCTGACGCACTTCAACTTTGGCAAATACGGCGGCATCACCCAGCTCGGCAGCCAGGGCTTCGCCCCGTTCAACCTGCATATCGGCGATCACCACACGGGCGCCCTCTTCAATAAATAAGCGCACGGCGCGTTCGCCAATGCCACTGGCACCACCGGTAATTACTGCTACTTTGCCATCAAGTTCGGCCATGTTTTTTCTCCTGTTAATGTCTAAGTTTAAATGTGTRTCRCTACGAAAGCGGGGCTTACACCACCCGTTTGCTGCGCAGATCGGCAATTTCTTCTGCTGTGTAATTCAATGATTTCAACAGGCTATCGGTATGCTCACCCAATGCGGGTGGCGGCGTTTTAATACCACCCGGGGTACGGGATAAGGAAATCGGGGTATCGAGTACTGGCACGGGTTTATCGATGCCAGGAATTTTCACGTCAACTAACAACCCAGCACCTTTCACCTGCGGATGTTCGAGCACTTGTTGGGGCGACAGCACTTCACCGCCGGGAATGCCCGCCGCTTCCAGCTGGTCGAGAACCTCTTGCGCSGTRCGCTCGGCACACCAGCGMCCCATRCGCTCACTGATCACYGCACCRTTGGCACCRCGCAAACTGTCATTSGCAAAGCGRGGGTCRTCCARCCACTCGGGCTCACCCATTAAATCGACCCARCGCTTAAAKAGYGGGTTRCCRATGCTYTGCACCATCACCCAGTTGTCTTTGGTTTGAAAGGTGTCGGCGGGAGCACCRCTAGGCGCACGACTGCCGGTCGCCACACGATTTAGCCCCAGCACTGCCTGCTCGATCACCACAGGGTTGGTAATGGTCATCGCCGTATTCAGCAAGGCACCCTCGACAATNTGGCCAACWCCGCTRGTCTTGCGTTCATAAAGCGCCAACACGGTACCGAGAGCGCAGAGCATGCCGGTACTGTAGTCTACATAGGGGCCGAAATTTTTCATCGGCTCACCCTCGTGACCGGTCAAATACATATTSCCCGACATCGCCTGAGCRACACCGTCAAAACCGAGCTTCTCCGCAAACGGCCCTTTCGAACCAAAGGCCGAGCAGGTRGTGAGAATAATATCGGGCTTAATSGCTTTCAGACTGTCGTARTCGAGACCCATCGCGGCCAGCGCGTGATAGGGCATATTGACCACCACBACATCGGCGGTCTCGATAAGACGTCGCGTCACCTCTTTACCATCGGGTTTKGTGGGRTTSAGGGTCAARCCCAGCTTATTGCGGTTATTGTGAATATAGTGGGCGCCGTAYTSTTCGGTCAGCGGTGCYACGTAACGGTCTTCACTRCCGTCGATTTTTTCAATGCGAATCACYTCRGCACCGAARTCGGCKAGCAARGAKGCACAGTGCGGCCCGGCCACGTAGCGCCCAAAATCGAGCACGCGAATTCCCTCTAAAACTCCTGACATTTTTTTCCCCTGANTTTTTTATTCGAGARGCTCTACCAACAAGCCCGGTCAATAATTGCTGCACGCATCATAGACCCGAGGCGGGAACAGAGCCAGAGCAAGGGCAGAATTGGCCGGTCAAAAAAAAGGTGCCGAAGCTATCGACACCTTTTCTATCACTATCCAACTAAGCCAAGGACTTATCCCACTAACTTTGCATCATGCTAAAGGGATTCAATTTAGACATACCGCCATCGACCAGCATCGTAGTGCCATTAACATAGTCCGCATCGTCAGAGGCCAAAAAGCAGACCGCCTTAGCAATATCGTCCGGCTGRCCCACGCGCTTACAGGGCAGCATCTTGGGGAATTCTTCTTTCAACATAGCGGAGGCTTCTTCGCCGTAAACGTTGGGTAAAATAGGCGTGTCGATCAAACCAGGCAACACCGCATTATGACGAATGCCAGGCACGCTAATCACGCTGTCCTGAGTGAACTTCAGCACTGCAGCCTTGCCGATRCCRTAGGGRCAGTAGTTGTCGATGGACATAATCGCCGCCGCCGAAGCAATATTRATAACCGARCCATTGYCCGCYGCGCGYARTARTTTGGCRCCGTGCTTCACCARAAAAATMGGYGCTTTTACCAGTACCGTCATTTCCGCGTCATAACTCGCCTCATCRACATTTTCCGGGCTTTGRAAGTTGGCGAAGGCCGCGTTATTAACCAACGTATCGAGTCGACCATACTCACTTTCAACATCGGCCATTAAGGCTTTAATTTCAGACACTTTGCAGATGTCACACACTTTAGACACATACTTGTYWCCCAGCKCTTTAGCCGCTTTAGCGAGGTTWTCTTTATTAAYATCMACRGCAATCACCGTGGCRCCRCCGTCGATAAATCGTTTTGASGTACCTAAACCAATGCCCGAAGCGGCACCTGTGACCATCACTATCCAGGAATCAAAGCGCATAATTTTCTCCTTTTTATTGTCATTAGAATTTTTCTGAAAAATTATCGTCGACTTATTCTAACCCAATTATGGAAGGGTATTTCCACAGTTTTAATTATAAGATTTCAGCCCAAATTCTTACTGTGAAAGCCATTGATGACAGGGCATGGCTTTCAGCATCTCGTTAATTTGGCAAGCGCTTAGCTCCTGCTTCGCCAGCAGCCCCTCCACTACAAGTTGTAAATAATCGACATAAACAGTGTCGCTTAGCGTGTCGAGAATAYCTTTGTGCTTGTACGAGGTATCCAGACTCTGAGGCCGGGGCAAGCTCAGCCGCAAACGCTCAAGAAGTAATAAGTCAGAACGTACATCGTGATAATCCTGACCACCCTCCATATCCCGATAGGGTATTTGCTGACAAACCGATTGCGCCAACGGTCCCGCCAAACGGATGCGTGTMGTGACCAGSGTTYCACGYACCGCYARGGGCCAGCGTTGGTCRAGCYTGYCRAGATCGAGRTGRATCKCCTGAATATKCGGGGTCARCGCAAAWCGYACATGGCTGCGYTCGCCTCKRKCACGAYGACTGASGGGCTGAGTTTGYAAATARGCWCCGTAWACCTTGCSCCCRTARTAGYGRGCAAGTAGYACATGGCCTGCCTCGTGAGYMRCRATGGCTYMRARGTCTACATTTRCCGGATTATTCTTGTTGCGCATCTWAATAATCATGMCCTGTTATTTTTTATTCTGYTATKTTCACCCTGAGATTATGCCAAAGCGTTTATCTTTGCCATTACCACCCTTAAAATCATCACRACCTACAAATAAATCARACWACAANAACAGCGAGCAGCCAATGTCACAGYCCTCTTCATCMCGARCCCCGATATCCATCGACAGCGTCTACAACGGGCCAGTTAATTGCGGTAATGGGGGTTATATCAGTGGCCTGCTTGCAAGTTTTGTTGATGGCGATGCCGAGATCCGCATCAATGCGGCCTTTCCGGTGGAGACGCCGCTACAGGTAAAGGACACTGACAAGGGCATCGGCGTTTATCTTGACGACAAACTCCTCGGCAGTGCGCGCCGTATTCAGCTCAAACTCAGTATCCCCGCCCCACCCAACCTGGCCAGCGCCCGCGCCGCTAGCCAGCGCTTCAAGTTCATCCACGCCTCCGACCCGAAAGGCTGCTATGTGTGCAGCCCGACCCGGACTAGCCAAAATGGCCTGCTCGTATTTTGTGGTGCTTTAGACACACTCATAGAGCCAGAAGCCGGTATTGACTGGCGTACACAAACCGAAAAAAACATCGTCGCCGCCCTATGGCGACCCGCTGAAAAGCTCTGTAACGACAAAGATACTATCGATGATATTTATATTTGGTCAGCCCTCGACTGCCCCGGGGCCTACGCGATTAAAGCCACTGAACCCGATGCCGGCCTGCAACTACTCGGCACCTGCAGCGGTAGTATTAAAACGCCCCTAAAACATGACGAAGACTATATTGTCAGTAGCTGGAAAATCTCACCCAACAGCGGTCGCAAGCGTTTTATGGGCGTGGCGATTCACAATATAGCAGGGGAGTTAATGGCTTGTGCCGAGCAAATATGGATTGACGTGGGTAATGCCTTGCCAACTTTAAAATAGGACAAGACTTAAGCTATCAACTTAATCGGCATACATTTCCTTGCCTTCAGAAAGTTTCATCCAGCCTTTCACAATCCGATAAATAACCCAGATGCCATCGGCCAGCAGCACCAGGTAACCAACAAGAACAAAGACGAATACAAAGCCAATAATCGACCACAGCACACTGAACCAGAAAGTACGGATCTGCCACAGAAAGTGAGATTCAAGCCAGGTGCCTTCGACCTCAGATTTCTTAATGTAATTAACAATAACCGCGGCAACAAACGAAAGACCTATAAAAAAAGAAACTGCTTGAAGGGCATAGACCACCGTCGTAATCGTTTTTAGCGACTGTACTTCCCGAATATTCTCATTCATTACTCACACCTTTAAGAACACAGAATCCATACGATTCCTGGCTCGTCATTTCCACAAAATATACACCGCCAATGGTGCGGCCGAGGTCACCGGGAATACAGCCTTTGAGAACGCGACACTAATCAAAAGTCAGCTTAAGCCTCATCAGCCTCTTTGGACTGCTTTTTCTTGGCAAAGCCAGCCCCTTTTTTTGTTTTAGCACTCAATTCTAGCTGCTCGATAATGCTTCGGTAATCCATTCCCGCTCCGTGCATGGCCGCACAACAGGTAACCGCAACCGCTATGGGGTTTGGCACTTCACCCTTCTTTTTATAGGCTTGTAAATTCTTTTCACTAACCTTAATCAGACGACTGAATTTAGGTAGAGAGATGCCTGCATCGAGCAGCATTTTTTTAAACTCTACAAATGTCATTGCATACCTTTCCTGTTGGTTTACCAAGTATGGGGGTGCCTTAGCACAGCATAAACACCCATACTTTATATTGAAAGACTATATTTTATTGACTTTTTAAAAAATGACCCGTTAAATAGCTATAAGTTATTACTTTTACCCAGTAATAACGACATAAACATACACTACAACAAAGAAGGAATAGCACAATGGCAAAAACACTTAAGAAAAAAGCCGTCAAGAAACTGGTTTTGAGCGCAGTTAAAAAAGCTGACATCAAAAAGAAGAAAGTTAAAAGCGTTGCCAAAAAAGTAACTAAAGTTGCTTTGAAAAAGAGTGTTTCAAGCAAGAAGAAAGCCGCTAAAGTCATAAAGAAAGCCGTCAAAAAAGCAGCATAAGTCTGATGTGAGAGATTAGGCGGTGGTGTATTACGCGCTTAAACACTCGCAGCCCCGCAAGACCCATCAATATTAATGAGTCTTGCGGGGCTTTTTCTTTCAAGGTCTGGGCTTGTTTCTATCGAACAAACCCTGATCTATACGACCAATACCTTAACTACGCGCACCCGACGCCAGCAGGCGACCAATAATAATGCGCTGCACCTCTGAAGTCCCTTCGACAATTTGCATAATTTTACTGGCGCGGAAAATACTCGCCACTGGGTAGTCTTCCATCACGCCGTTGCCACCCAGTATTTGCACCGCATCGCTGGCGCATTGCTCGAGCATTTCCGAGGCATAGAGCTTGGCACTGGCCGCTTCAAAGGTGTGGGGGCGACCTTCATCTTTTAACCAAGCCGCTTTTAAATAAAGTGTTCGCGCCATTTCGATTTTCACCGCCATATCGCTGAGTTTGAACTGCACGCCCTGAAATTCAAAAATGGGCTTGCCGAATTGCTCACGTTCTCGGGCATAAGCCAGGGAATGATCGAGGCAGGCCTGCGCTGCACCCACACAGGCCGCGGCAATACTGATGCGACCGGTCTCGAGCACGGCGAGGTGCTGGGCGAAACCGCGACTGGGGTCACCGAGAATACTGTCTTTGGGAATTCGGCAGTTGTCAAAAATCAGCTCGTTAGTGGCGCCGGACTCAAAGGCAATTTTGTCGTAGCTTCTACCCACCACTAAGCCCGGTGTATCTTTGGGCACGATGAAGGTAACAATCTGCTCTTTACCTTCGATCTCGGCACGGGCCGCAACGACCACCAACGAGCAGTGATCAAGGCCAACATTGGTGATGAACTGCTTGCTACCTTCTAACACCCATTCATCGTCAACCAGTTCAGCGCGCATTTTCAGGCTACCGGCATCGGAACCGCTGCCAGGTTCGGTCAGCGCAAAGGCACCAATGGCTTTACCGGAACATAAATCGGGCAACCACTGCTTCTTTTGCGCCTCGGTACCAAAACGATCAATTTCCTGAGCGACAACACTCGTGGTGACATCGAGCAGAGTACCCAGGGCAATATCCGCCCGCGAAACTTCTTCAATCACCAGGTGCATCGACACCCAGTCACCGCCACCGCCGCCGTACTCCTCACTAAAGGGCACGCCCATAAAACCCATATCGGCCATTTTGTGGAGGATGTCGTAGGGCACATCGCTGCAGGTTGAAAGTTTCTGAAATTCAGGCGCGATAATGTCGCTGGCAAAACGCCTGGCCATATCGCGGATAATGCTCTGTTCTTCATTCAGGTCAAAATTCATTGCGTCTAATTCTCAATAATTACTGTGTTGTTAAGGGCGCCTGCTTACCACAAGGCTCGTTATTTACCGCTCCATTGGGGTTTGCGCTTTTCAACAAAGGCCTTAAAACCTTCGGCCCTGTCTTCGGTAGCGAACAAAAAGTGGAACAAACGCTGCTCCGTCGACAGCCCGTGAACGAGGGTTTCGTCCAGCGCAGCATTGACACACTCTTTGCCCACTTCCACCGCCAGGGGTGGCCGCTTGGCCAAATCAACCGCCAGCGCCTGTGCCTTGTCCAGCACCTCGTCACCTGGGCAGGCGTAATTGGCAAGACCAAAATTGATAGCCTCATCGGCGTTAAGCGTGCGGCCATTCAGAATCATCTCCATCGCCAAAGGCTTGCCGACGATGCCCGGTAAACGCTGAGTGCCTCCGGCGCCGGGAATCACACCCAGCGTCACCTCGGGCAAACCAAGGCTAACGTCATCGCTCACGACGACCATGTCGCACTGCATCACCAGCTCGAGACCACCGCCCAATGCCAGTCCTCTCACGGCGGCAATAATTGGCTTGCGGAAGTTTTCAATCGCCCGCCAGCTGGGGTTGTCAAAATGGCGGCGCGCATCAACGGCGGAAAAGTCCATCAACTCACTAATGTCAGCACCAGCGGCAAAGGCGCGCTCGCTGCCCGTCAGTACGACGGCCCGTACGCCATCATCATTTTCAAAACCTGTAAGCACGGCACGCAGCTCATCGAGCATACCCTGACACAAAGCATTTAATTGCTTGGGCCGGTTAAATTGCACCCGAGCAAAACCTCTGTCGTCTTTTTCAACCATCAAATACTGATATGTCATTTAGCTGTCTCCCGTTTATGGATGTGCATGGGCAATGCGTATCAACGCCTGCGCTGACGGATTGTAAGCAAATAGAGGCAGGTATCTTATAAAACTAATGACTATCAGGTCATGGGGCGGGGAATGGTGGGGAGGCTTTGCACTGTTTTTTTGCTACGACTAGCAAACAACTAAACAAGGGGACATTACCGAGCCTTCGGCAGATAGAAAAAGGCCCGGCAATGAAATTGGTCGATTATTTAAACTGATCATCCAACGGCGTGTGCGCCAGTTTATTGGTGTAATTACTGATTATCTTCTGTGCGATGCCGAGGATAATTTCGAGCAATTGCTGGTTGCCATAACCGACCGCGTTAAAGCGTGTGATTTGCTCATCGTTAAGGTCGCCGCGCTGATTTAATACTGCCTGCGTGGTGTCTCTCAGCACATCCAGTTTTTCTGTCGGCAGCGCCTTGCCTTCGTTCAAACTATTGATAAGGGCAGAATCGACTTCCATCATTCCCGCAATCGTCGTGTGGGCAGGCACACAGTAGTGGCATTCGTTTTCAAGATTAATGGATTGCCAGACAACCGTCAGCTCTTCCGCATCAAAGCTGCTCTGTTGAAACAAACCGTGCAGGCTTTTATAGGCGGTGAGTACCGGCGGGGCCTCCGCCAGTACAGCATGTAAATTTGGCACCCAGCCAAAAGACGCAATCGAATCTTTCAGCTCATCTTGCGCCGCCTGCGGGGCCGTTTCTGGGGTATAGAGGGTAAATGACATGGGCTATCTCCTGTAGTGTGAAAGTGTCTCGAGGCAGAGTGGATGATTCTGCCACCTGAAGAGGCCATGACTTTACGCCGCAAAGGTCGTACGATGAATGCCTTATAAGACGAAATTATAGCTCTGGAGTCCGAGTGTCGCCCTTAAACGACCTGACCAAATTACTCAAACTGCACGTAGAGGTCTACCATAACGCCCGTGTTTGCGGCGACTGGAAAATAGAAACCGGCCCCGAACCGGCTGGCAAAACCTGCTTTCACATGGCCACCCAGGGCGGCTGCCTGTTAAGTGTGCCGGAGCACGACAACTGGGTACTCACAGAGGGCGACCTGGTGATCTTCCCCCGGGAAATCGCCCACAGTATGGTCAGCCAACAGCCGCAACAGGGCGCGCAACAACATCTGCTTATCAGCCAGTCTCAAAAGACAATTGGCACCAGTATGCTCTGCGGTGAAATCACCTTTGCCAACCCCGGCTTTCAGGTCTTACTCGATGCTCTGCCCACAGTGTTTGTTATTGCGCGCGACGACTCCACACCCTGGTTAACGGAATTATTGAATTTGATACTCGCCGAAAGCCTGAGCAGCGAAACCGCATCTAACCCCCTGCTCGACAAACTTTGCGAACTGCTCTTTGCCTACGGCTTACGCCACTTTATTGAATATCAAAATAACAAAATTGGCATTGTGGCCCTGTTCAGTCACCCGAAAATCACTCGTGCTGTTAGCGCTATTCACAAAAAACCGGATCACGAATGGGGGTTAATAAGTCTTGCCGAAGAAGCGCAAATGTCCCGCACCCAGTTCGCCCAAACCTTTAAACAACTCAGTGGCTGGACAGCCATGCAATATCTCACCTGGTGGCGCATGCAACTGGCGTGGTCATACCTTGATGCTGGCGAACATGTTGCTACGGTTTCTGAAAAAGTGGGTTATCGTTCAGAGTCAGCCTTCTCGCGGGCCTTTCAGAAGAGTCATGGGGTGAGTGCTGGGGCGGTGCGACGTAAAGGACGAACGGATAAATAGCGTTCTATTAACAAGCCAAAAGCAATGTAACATCGAGCTAGAGAATTCGCTTAGAAGTTTTTCTCATTCTCTTTGTTGTGCCAGATTCTTAATATAAAGATGGCGTCGCTGGTGATGAGATAACGCGCGGTGTAGTGACCCACATAAAGGTCACGAATTTGCTCTGGATCAGGCGCTTTTAAAACTGGCAGGCCAATCCGGGGGAATTGCTTAAGCCTGTCGACACCCTCCTGAAGATCAATAGCAACTCGCCGCGCCGCATAAGGGTTTTCACTCTCTAAAAATTCCACGACCCGCTCAAGGTCGGCAATGGCCTCCGACGAGTATTTTACTTTCATCACTTAGGCGATGACTTTCTTGCACCGCTACCCCAGGAATTAAGCCAGACATTGACATCCGCTTCATCGACAGACTGACCCGCCTCAACTGACTCAAGCGCCTTAAGCGTATCTTGCCAGCGTGAGTCTTCAAGGGCTTGCCTGGCAATAAACTCCTTAATCGCCTGATTAATCAGGTAATTTTTACTGCGATCTAATTTTTTTGACAGGGACTCCAGGGGCTTATCCATGTCGTCCGAGAGCCGAATGCTTGTAATGCTCATAAGCCTGCCTTCACGTAGTCATTTGTATTACATCTTAGTACCATTTGAAAAGGGTGGCCAGAGGGATTTATAAAGCCTTATTAATGCACGCACCTTCGCAAGCCGCGTCTGCTTACTACTTTTTAACTTTTCGCCAGCAAGAAGTGGTCAACCATGATGTCGACAATCAGGATCTGCCAGCCGCATATGACGTCGAAGGGGCCTATAACAGTTTCTGGTGGGATTTCGGTACTGAAATGAACGAAGATCGACGCACATCATTGATTGTCGACCCAGCCAATGGGCGTCTGCCAGCCCTGACGCCAGAAGCACGGGAATACATGAAAAGGAACCTACTGCACACCCCGCCAGTCAGGGTCTTTGGCTCCCTCGGTGAAGTCACATTTCGCCCCAAAGGGCCGGAAGCACTCGGGCTATCTGAACGCTGCCTGGTGGGATTCAATGCCGGCCCACCGCTGATACCGAGCGCCTATAACAACAACATCCGCATCGTACAGACACCCGGCTATATTGTTTTATTCACCGAGATGATTCACGACGCACGCATTATCGCCATGAATAACAGCCCGCAATTACCGCAGGACATTAAAAGATGGTCAGGCGGTTCAAGAGGCCATTGGGAGAAAGACACGCTCGTCATCGAAACAAACAATTTCACCGATAAAACACCGGTCTATCAATTGCCCATTAACTTGAAAGACCCGTCGATGAACGGCGTAGTCGGCAGAGGCAAAGATTTAAAGCTGACCGAGCGAATAACGCGAATCAGCGATTCTCGCCTGCTCTATGAATACACCATCGACGACCCCAATACATTCACAAAACCCTTTACCGTCGCAATACCCATGAAGGCGACTGAAGATCAAATGTTTGAATATGCCTGTCACGAGGGCAACCACTCAATGGCCTGCATGCTGGGTGGGGCGCGAACCCTTGAGAGAAAAGAAGCACAGGCTGCCAAAAACTAATGCAGTTAAGCTATCGTCAAATTCATTGGCTGTATTTTTGATAAACTGAGGGGCTTCCGCACCTGCCATATGTGCCAGAAATGTGGTGGGTACGGAAGAACCGAATCCATGCTCTTGTGACTTACCCCTGCAATCAATGCCCCACTATTAAGCGGGTAAAGTTACTTAAAAGATTGATAATGCGTGTATGCAAGGCCCTATTCTGACTAAGACCGAATCCCAATTTCCAATAACTCTGCACGAACTTTGGCACAGTCAATAGCTATTTTTGCTGCCCTACCTTTTGATGGCTTCCTATTAACAGATTCGAACTCACCTCCTGTAGTAAGGTCAAAAACTGAATCAGAAAAACTCTCAATAGACTTAGCTATTTCTGCACCCCGGTTATTTAAAGAGAGGCTAGAAAGCAATCGTGAATATTTAACAATTAGCTTAAAAAATGATTTTATCCGGATTTCACAAGTCTGACACTCTACTAATTCTTCTACCTTAAAATCTGTAAGCCAATATTTTATAGCTATAGATTCAAAATCAAAAACCACCTCTTTAAGACTTAACGCAGTCTCCGCTACGGCATTCCTTTTACCCTCCAGTTTCCAATGGAAGAAGCTAAATAAAAATGCAGCTATGGCACCAGATATCGCACCAATCACCGTAATAATTAAAGCATCAAAAAATCCATCGATTACTGAGCTTTCAACAGCTACTGCAATTCTTTCTACAAAAACAACCAGATCTTCGGGCATTAACTGTATAGAGTTTGATAAAACACCCCAAACTTGCTCACCATTCATTTGATTGCAATCCATTGACCATATTCACCCTGAACTCAGTTATTTTTTGTTGAAATATACGACTGTGAGTTAAACTTAGCTTCAGCTATATACTTCTTGATTTTTTTCTCAAAAAATTCAAAATCCGGATCTGAATAAAGAAAGTCCAACTTATCTAATAAATCCTGTGCTGATATATACCCATATTTCACCATTCCCGCAAACCCTTCTACAAGGAACGATGACCCATAACCATCCACACCGTTATCAAGTGTGATTTCTACCTTCTCATCTTCAGCTAGCGACTCAATACATGGCTTTAAGTGCTCCTCTCGAAACTGCTCCCCACTTGGCATTTTATCGCTATAGAATCGCCCCCCAGGGTCGACTGAAAAATCTTTACCTATATCCATTTTCTTCATATGTGAGATCTGCCTGATATCAATCTAACGTAACTTTCCAAATGATCAACGTTCCTAAAACCGGGTTATTGAAATGCTCTGATTTCACATGCGCTTTGCCATCTTTCATAGAAAACCTATACAGCCCTCTTCGGCTAAGTATAGACAAATAACCGTTCTGTCTTTGCTTTACAAACTCAAGCATATCCTGCAACCCTTTTCCTCGATCTGATGATTGTGTACTTGTGCGGTCTAGCTCTACAGCTGCTTTAAGTAGCACTTCATCCTTTTTACGTTCTACTAAAGATAAGCCAGACAAACGATCTAATAATTTCTCCCAAACCTCAGAAGCAGGTAGCGACTTAGGAATCCCAATCCCCTGGTCATAAAAAACGATTTTCAACTCTTTTGTTTTATGATTAAACCCACCCGACAGATACCAATTTTTGGCATCTGTCGTACGGCTTTTTGGGTAAGCATGTTGAGAAACATTTGTAATCGCTTCTGTTAACCCAGTATTCAAAAATATCCACTTACTGATATCTTCACCTACTATCTCACGTAAACCTGCCTTAAGTTGGCGAGTTTTAGCATTATCACCGCACTCACCCTTTATATACTTTACAAGATTTACATCTGGATTCTCATTCTTAAGTATGGACGCTTCCTGTACTGGGCTATTTTGAAAAAGCTCAAAAAAGCCTAGCTCATAGAATCGCAACAAGATGGACTCATCCCAACCATCCACAAAAGGTCGAAGTTTTTGCCTTATCGCATCATCCCACTTTGATAACTCTGCAGTAAGAACAAGCGCAGCTGAAGTTGAAATATTTCTAAGGCCATCAAAGTCAACAAGACTCAAATAATAAGCCTTTCCTTTATGCCGTACAGATTGAGACAATCGCCTTATTGCTTCAATATGTAATGTTGTAGTGTCGTAATGAGAAGAAAAGTTCATTGTCTCCGGCAGTTTCAAGGTCACATCACATCTTTTGCCTATTAAGGCATTTAGTTCTCCACAACGCTGATTATCTATCCATAGGTTTAATTTGCGCCACGAAACTCCCGAATCATTGTCACTACTTCCACTTTGACTCAGTAGTTTCGGCTTTTGTTTACGATGAAGAAAAGCAGTTTTCCGATCCCTGCATCGTTGTTTCTCTGAAATTTTTTTCAACGCCAGTTATACCTTAGTTTTATGCGACTAGATATTTTCTTCCATGGACGGAGTATTAGCAGATAGTTATATCTGTATCATCACGATTTTGATTGTAACCCATCGAACTCTATCGTCACTGCCTCAAGCTCATCCTGCAAGTCCAGCCGCTCTTCCCCAGCGCTTGCAGTTCATGTTTCCTCTCACCCTGAGCCTTTATCAATTTATTCAGCTCCTGCACCGGCTTGTCGGTATAAAGGGCAGGATCGGCAAGTTGCTCGACGAGGCCTTCCAGCCTTGTTTCCAACTTGACCATTTGCTTTTCAATGGCGCTGATCTTTTTGTGCCATTCGGGTCTAACCCCTTAAGTGCGCATTTTTTAATGCCTTTCTTAAGCTTGAAGAAATATAAAGCAGTTTTTACCCGCAGCACTTCTTATATTTTTTACCGCTTCCGCAATTGCAAGGCTCGTTACGCGCAGGAAGCTCATCAACTTTAACGGTACCCTTTTTATTAAGGAGCACTGTCAGCTCAGCGATAGACTCAACAGCATCTTCACTACCATCGAGTTTAACCACGGCATGCAACTGCGCTTCAACCACCAATGCTTCCACTGCTTGCTTGCGCGCCTCGCTGGTAACGATCAATTCCAAGGGATATTTTTTACTGCCGAATTTTCGGCTAGCGTTCACGTCACGACCGTATTCAATGTGGTTCTCGCGTGCATCTTGACGGCCCATAAAAAAGAATTTATCTGACATGTCATAACCCTAATTGTTGTAAAAAGATAAGCTGCAACCATCAATAAGTTGGTCGCCAGCTAAAATACGTTTAGCCTGCCAATTCAAACAAAACTACCCAGTAAACTGCCCTTCAAACTCCTCAGTCATCATTTCCAGTTCATCCTGCAAGCCCAGCCACTCTTCCTCCAGCGTTTGCAGTTCATTCTTGCCCTCACCCTGGGCCTTCATGAGTTTATTCAGCTCCTGCACCGGCTTGTCGGTATAAAGGGCAGGATCGGCGAGTTGTTCTGCGAGGGTTTCGAGCTTTGCTTCCAGCTTGGCCATTTGCTTTTCAATAGTGCTGATCTTTTTGCGCTGGGGGGCGGCTTGCCTGCGGAACTCGGCCTGCATGCGTTTTTGCTCTTGCCGGTCGGGGGCTTTGCCCACGGGATTTGAGCCTGTATTTTCGCCCGGCACGGCGTTAGCATCTTCAGCACCTGTATCTAAGGGCCGGGGGGCGCTTTTAATCTGCAGCCGTTGATAGTCGTCTAGATCACCGTCAAAGGGTTTGACTTCGCCATGGGCGACCAGATACAGCTCATCAACCACGGTGTGTAGCAGGTGACGGTCGTGGGAGACGACGACAACCGCACCCGGAAATTCCTGCAGGGCGAGAATTAATGCTTCGCGCATATCGACGTCAAGGTGGTTGGTTGGCTCATCGAGTAATAACAGGTTGGGCCTTTCCCAAACCAGCAGGGCCAATGCGAGGCGGGTTTTTTCACCGCCAGATAGTGGGCCAACCGGGGCGAGTACGGCATCACCGCGAAAGCCGAAGGTGCCGAGATAATTACGCAGCTCCTGTTCTTTAACCCCATCGGCAATGCGCTGTAAATGGAGTAAAGGGCTGGCATCGAGGTCTAGCGCGTCAAGTTGCTGCTGGTCAAAATAACCCACCTGCAGTTGGCGACCACGGTCGACATCGCCAGACACCGGTTCAATCACGCCGGCGAGTAATTTCACCAGTGTCGATTTACCCGCGCCGTTGCGCCCGAGCAAGCCAATGCGCGAACCCGGCAGTAAATTGATGTGGATGTGCTTGAGGATGACGGTGTCGCCATAACCTGCCTTCACCTGATCAAAGCTAATCAGCGGCGAGCACAGTTCGTCGGGCTCAAAGAATGTAAAATCAAAACCGCTGGCGGCATGCATGGGGGCGGCAGCCTGGAGTTTTTCTAGGGCTTTAACCCGGCTTTGCGCCTGTCGTGCCTTGGTGGCTTGATAGCGAAAGCGGTCAACAAAGGCTTGCAGATGAGCGCGCTGGCGTTGCTGCTTGTCAAACACGGCCTGTTGCAGCATTAAACGTTCGCCGCGCTGGCGCTCGAAACTGGAGTAATTACCCGCGTAGGTATCCAGGGCTGTGGCGTTGAAATGAATGATGCCGTCGACCAGATTGTCGAGAAATTCCCGGTCGTGGGAAATTACAATGAGGGTGCCGGAATAACGCTTGAGCCAGCGCTCGAGCCAGACTACGGCCTCTAAGTCGAGATGGTTGGTGGGTTCATCGAGTAACAGTAATTCAGAGGGTTTCAGCAGGGCGCGAGCCAGGTTCACCCGCATACGCCAGCCACCAGAAAAGCTCGACACCGGCTGCTGCTGTGCCTCGTGTTCAAAGCCCAGGCCAGCCAACAACTGCGCGGCGCGCGAAACCATAGAGTAACCGTCGAGGGCTTCGTAATTGTGGTGCCAGTGGGCCAGCACATCACCCCCGGCGACTTCTGCTGCTTCTTTCTCGGCTTCGAGAGCGCGGTATTCGCTGTCACCGTCGATGGTGTATTCGAGGACAGAGCTGGAGATACTCGGGGTTTCCTGGTCGACACTGGAGATACGCCAGTGGACGGGAAAGCCGATATCACCAGCATCGGCGTGTAGCTCGCCTTTTAACAGAGCGAAGAGCGATGACTTACCCGAGCCATTAGCGCCGATCAGGCCGATCTTCTGGCCGTCGTGCACCCGTAGGTTGGCGTCTTTTAACAGGCTTTTATTGCCGCGAATCAGTTCCAGGTTTTGCGCTGTAATCATCGCTATCAGTTCCCCGTCAAATTGACGATATCAATTTTATCGGGATTAAAATCCACAGCATCTTCACCACGCTGTAATTTTAGACCGGTGAAATCAAAGAGTTTGGTATCGGCCAATTGTGAAGGGGCTAGATTTTTAATCGCTGAGAAAATCGTTTCCGTGCGCCCGGGATACTCCTTCTCCCAAGCCTGTAGCATCTCTTTGATGACCTGGCGCTGCAGGTTTTCCTGCGAGCCGCAAAGGTTGCAGGGAATAATGGGGAATTCTTTGTACTCTGCCAGCAGCTCTAAATCATCTTCACGGCAATAAGCGAGGGGGCGAATGACGATATTCTTCTTGTCGTCACTCAATAATTTCGGCGGCATGGCTTTTAGCTTGCCACCAAAAAACATGTTTAAAAACAGGGTTTCAATAATGTCGTCACGGTGATGGCCAAGGGCGATTTTAGTAGCGCCAATTTCCTGGGCAAAACCGTAGAGGCTGCCACGACGCAGGCGCGAACATAAACCGCAGTAGGTTTTATTTTCGAGCACCCGCTCGGTGACAATACTGTAGGTGTCTTTTTCGAGAATATGAAAAGGCACGCCCTGTTCGGTGAGATATTCTGGCAATACGTGTTCGGGGAAACCCGGTTGTTTCTGGTCGAGGTTAACGGCGATCAGTTCAAAGTCTATCGGTGCCGTCTTCTGCAAATTGCGCAGTATTTCGAGCATGGCGTAGGAGTCTTTACCCCCCGAAAGACACACCATTACCTTGTCGCCCGCTTCGATCATATTGTAATCGGCAATGGCGGTACCCACCTGACGGCGCAAACGTTTATGTAGCTTGTTCAGCTCGAGGCGATTTTTACGGGGCTGGTGGGTCACGGGTATTACCTACGGGCTAAAAAGGGGCGCGCCATTGTAAAGCTTCGGGGCTGGACATACCAAGGGCAGTGCTATTCCAGCACCCAACGATCATCTGCGCCAAACTGGCGGAACAATAAAAAACGGCGCTCTGTAAGCGCCGTTTTTATCCCCTAAGCCACTGACTCAGGGCGCGTTGATACGCCAATCGTGTGTGTAATCAATCTTGCCGTTGAAGCCGAGCAAGTAGAGGGCATCACGATCATCCGAATAATGGGCAAAAACTTTCAGTAACTTTTTGTCACTCTTGGCGAAATCTGCTTTATACCATTCAAAAAGCTTTGATACGTGCAGCTCACCATTTTCCAACCGCACGCCACGCGGGTGTTTAACAAATTCGTAACCCGCTTTTTTCAATAGTTCGCGACTGTTGGCACCGGTAAAAGCCTGAGGTTGTAAATTCGGGCAGCCTAAACCGCCGCAAGCTAAACCAAAATGTACTTTATGGTCTTGCCACAGAGGACGTAGAATGCGGTGTTCAATATCGTTAAGTGAGATTTTTTGCCCCGCTACGCTGGCGAGTTTTTTATCCCAGGGACCTTTCATACCGGAACCACGGGGGCCGGGGATATTTTCCACACTGTCGACCGGATAGTTATCTAAAATCAGATCCAGCGTCAGGGCATTATAAAGGTTCAACCAATAGGCTTTTTGCTCTGCACGGCTGTAGTCCCGTGGGTCTAGGGATGTACTCGTTGTAATATAATGGTTCAGTTGTTTGCGGTGCTTGCGGCTTACGTCATCGTAGCGAAAACGGTTAATACCCGAAGCATGGCCAGTAATAACATAGGTATTGAGAATAGAGTCGAGAGCGGAATGGTCAATCATTCGTCGGTTAGCTTCGCTACTTTTGTTCCACAACGGCCAGTAATCAGGCGCCGGGGCAGCAATACTCAGCCCACTGACCATGAGTAATACGACGCTCAATCCCATCTTAAATGTTTTCACAATGTTGTCCCCTGCCAACGATGCTTCGCGGTGTAATCCTTGAGCGATGAATCTAACGTAGAGCCTTTGTTGTGGCTATAACGCCTGTCATACTGCAAAGGCCTCCTATCCCTAATTCACGGAACCGCTTAACAAATTATGAATTTAAAAAACCTCAGCACCCGCCAGATTCGCGCCATCGACCAGGCCCACGTCTGGCACCCCTATTCATCGCTGAGCCAACCGCTGCCCACTTATCATGTCACATCTGCCAGCGGCGTACGCCTGCAGCTCGGCGACGGAAGTAAATTAATCGACGGCATGTCATCTTGGTGGTGTGCGATTCATGGCTACAACCACCCCCAATTGAACGAAGCTGTAAGCACACAGTTGACGAAAATGTCCCATGTTATGTTCGGCGGCATTATCCACGAGCCAGCAGCCCAATTGGCACAACGGCTGGTCGATATTACACCGGAACCCTTAAACAAGGTGTTTTTCAGTGATTCCGGTTCGGTCAGTGTGGAGATCGCCATTAAGATGGCTCTACAATTTTGGCAGGCCAAGGGCCACGCAGAAAAAAACCAGCTGCTAACTTTAAGAAAGGGTTATCACGGTGACACCTTTGCCGCGATGTCGGTCTGCGACCCTGAAACCGGTATGCACCACCTGTTTAGCGAAGTACTCCGCCAGCAAGTCTTTAGCGAATCGCCCCGCTGCCCCTTTAACGAAGCTTGGCAGCCAGACTACCTCGCTGATTTTGAACACCAATTGATTGGCCATAAAGATCGGCTTGCGGCGGTGATACTGGAACCCATCGTGCAAGGCGCCGGTGGCATGCACTTTTATTCGCCGGATTATTTAAAAGGCGTACGCGCGCTGTGTGACGAACACAACGTATTGTTAATTGCCGACGAAATTGCCACCGGCTTTGGTCGCACCGGCAAACTTTTCGCCTGTGAATGGGCGGATATCAGCCCCGACATACTGTGTATTGGCAAGTCACTGACCGGCGGTTATATGACATTGGCAGCCACGCTGTGCAACGATAAAGTCAGTGATGGCATCGGCGAAAGTGAGGCTGGTGTATTTATGCACGGGCCGACGTTTATGGCCAATCCCCTGGCCTGCGCCGTGGCCAATGCCAGTATAGAGCTGTTATTGGCCTCAGACTGGCAGGGAAATATTGCCCATATTGAAGCCCAACTGAAAGAGGAGCTTGCACCCTGCAAAGCCTACAACACCGTGACTGATGTGCGGGTGTTGGGTGCCATTGGCGTGGTGGAGATGAAAGACTTTGTCGATGTCGCGGCACTGCAAAAGCGCTTTGTCGAGGCCGGCGTGTGGATTCGCCCCTTCGCCAAACTGGTGTATGTAATGCCCGCCTTCAACATTGAAGCCGCCGATCTGAGCAGCCTGACAGCAGCTATTGTTGAGGTACTCAAGCCCGACTAAGCCCTGACTAAATCCACCATCAACGTGGAGTACTAGGCGAGCGGGCGAATACCCACTGCGCGACGCACTTCATCCATCAAGGGCTGACTAATGGCTCTGGCCTTTTCAGCACCGGCCTGCAATATGGCCTCTATTTCATCTGGCGCATTAAGCAGAGCTTCGTAGCGTTCACGGGCCGGAGCCAACTCAGCATTCACCAAGGCAAACAGTTGTTTCTTGGCCTCGCCCCAGGCGATGCCCTTGGCAAATTCTTCACGCATCTCCGCAATTTTCTCGGGCGTGGCAAAGGCCTGCCAGATTTGAAACACCGAGGAGGTATCGGCATCTTTCGGCTCGCCCGGCTCTAACAAGTTAGTTTTGATTTTATTGATGTATTTTTTCAGCTTCTTTTCGGTGAGAAATAGCGGAATGGTATTGCCGTAGCTCTTGCTCATTTTGCGGCCATCGAGGCCCTGCAGCAAAGGCACATCGTCATCGACCAGGGCCTGGGGCAGAGCAAAGTGTTCGCCGTAGTGGTGGTTGAAACGCTGGGCAATATCACGCGCCATTTCGACGTGTTGAATCTGGTCGCGACCCACTGGAATTTGATGAGCGTTGAACATCAGGATGTCGGCGGCCATCAATACCGGGTAGCTGAACAGGCCCATCGTCACGCCGAAGTCGGCATCTTCCCCCGCCGTTTCATTATCTTGCACCGCTGCTTTGTAAGCGTGGGCGCGATTCATCAAACCCTTGGCAGCCATGCAGTTGAGCAGCCACATTAATTCGGGAATTTGCGGAATATCGGACTGGCGATAAAATACCGCCTGGTCGGTATCGAGACCCAGGGCAATCCAGCTGGCGGCAATTTCCAGGGTCGAGCGATGTACCGCGTCGGGATCATTGCATTTGATCAGGGCGTGGTAATCAGCGAGAAAATAGAAGGACTCGACATCGCTATTTTTACTGGCCTCAACGGCGGGGCGAATGGCACCCACATAATTGCCCAAATGAGGGGTGCCGGAGGTGGTAATGCCGGTCAGGATTCTCTGCTTGCTCATAATTTCTCTGCGCCATATTTCTGTTTGTGCGAGGTAACACCGCTAATGGCGATGCTGAAAAAAGTCGGCGCAATGATACCTGATTTCAGGCTCCTGTCGGGGCTACTCAACAACTCAGTTACAGCGGCATCTGGTTGAGTATCCAGCCCAATACCAGCACTTGCGGCAAGGTGACGAGGGGCAGGAAGAGCGCGATTTTCCAGGATTTGGTGAGATCTTTGAGAATCATAATCTCGGTATAGTCGGTGGCGATGCCGGCCATCAAAAAGGTAAAGCCGTTGCCCGGCGCGCCGGCACGTATCACCAAATCGGCGGCGATCGGTGTTGAACCCTCGGAGCAGACTTCGATAATCGTGGCCGCCACCAGGGTCAGTAACAAACCCATCAAAGTCGGGCCAAACAGGGCACCGTAAGTGTCGAGGGGGACAAAAGCGCGAATTGCCGTGGCCAGTACCAGGCCAAAAAACAGCCAGCGAAAAACCATGCGTGAATCTTTCAAGCCATCCCACAACAGGGCACCTATTGTTTGCGGTGTAAAACGAGCAGCGGCGAAGAGCTTTTTTAACTCGGGCCACACAGCAGGCGCTTGCTCCTGAGAATTGCCATCAGGTGTTGCCGGATTGGCATTTAACACCCCCTTAGCGACCAGTCGATCGAAGATCACTCCGCTGATCAAACCAATCAGCAGTGACAGCCCAATATAGAGCAGCGTCCACTTGAGGCCGATCAGCGTGAACATAATGATGGTCAGCGACAGGGAGTTCCACGGGCTGGCAATCAGGAAGGCCATCAATTGACCAAGGCTGGCACCCTTTTGATAGAGCTTGGTGCCGACCATCAAAATGCCGTGGCTACAGAGGTCTAACAATAAACCCGCAAAGGTGGCCCGGGCGATACCTTTGAAGGTGCCCCCTCGCCCGAGGGTCGCCATAATCAGTTCGCGGGGGATTCTCTCCAGCAGGCCGACAAAAATCACCGCCGCTGCCAGGCCCCACCACATTTTATTGATCAGTTCGAAAATGCCGCTGCTCATGACTGTTAGCCAGCGGGGTAAGGCGTTACTGTCGTCAAACCAGAAACCAAGCAAATAACAAACCAGCACTATGCTGCCCGATACCCACAATAAATAGTCGCGCTGGTTTTTTTCACTGGGGCAGCAGGAGGTCTCAACTTTCGTTGCGCAGCAGGAAGACGGGGCAACCTCAGGTTCTGGCTCGGGCTTATTACAGCAGGAACTCATGGCTTACTCTCCTCGACGACCTGACTCTGTTCTTGCTGACCCGCCAGCGTATCGATAATGGCGCACTCTGCGTCTTCATCATTGGCGCAAGCCCCCACCAGCCTGGCCAGCAAATCCCGGGTTTCGCCCAACTCACGAATATGAGCATCGACTTCTTTAAGTTTGTCACTCACCAGCTGGTGAACTTCCGTACTGCGGCGCTGAGGATTCTTATACAGGCCCAGTAAAAGCCGGCACTGGCCGATATTAAAACCAAACTGGCGGGCCTGACGCAGGAAGCACAGCGTTTGAATATCTGTATTTTCATAACGGCGATAACCATTCGCCGCACGCCTCGGCGCACCGAACAGATCAATGCTCTCATAGTAGCGAATAGTTTTTGCCGGTAGGCCACTGAGTTTTGCTGCGTCGCTGATATTCATGCTGCACCTCACCCTTAGCTTGCTGTGATTGAAGCTCAATCTAAGCCTTACAGCAACTGTAAGGTCAAGAAAAACATCGGCCTTTAGCCTCCTGCAAGCCAAGCTTTGCAAAAGGCGTGATATGTACAATTAGTTTCAGGGTGAGATCAGGCTGGCAACGATTAAAAATAAGACAACAAAAAGAGCGCTAAGCGGGGAATGGAATAGCACCGTTTACGCCACAACATATCAGCTCGCGCACTCCAAAATACTGATGAATTTTTCAATCGACTCAAGCTCAAATCCAGCATGTAATTTTTTATGCCTGGCTAACGTTCTAACCTCACTGAGCGTAAACCAGTCGACTTCCAATAACTCACTGTGATCTATGCGACCAATTTGACCGTTAAACAGAGTACCGTAAACTTTGTGCTGGTAACCTTTATAGGAGTAACTGCCGACATCGACCAGCGCCCCCATTGCGGTATCGAGTTCTTCGTGGATTTCCCGTCGAGCCGCCTTAAGTGGCTTCTCACCCCAGTCAATTCTACCGCCGGGCAAACCCCAGATACCCGTATTTTCACCGCGAATATTATTATGTACGACCATTAAAAATTCGCTGTTTGCTTTCAGAATACAGCGCGAGGTTCGATACTTGTGTGTCTTCATGTTTCTCCCTGCTCATCGAGACAGATTTAATCCCTATGAATACGACCGTCTAAGTCATCTATCCTATTGATTAACAACAGAGATTAAAATAATACGTATTGTTACAAGCTACCGCGACGAAGAGCACAGTCATCACAAAACTGACATGACAGCGAATACCCTTAAAAACAATTAGACAGACACATGACCGATAACGGTGGGGTCTTACCCCCCTATCAAGCGCAATAAGCCCGGACAATTCAAACTCAAAGGTATAAATGCTCAACCATCAATTGCAGGGATTCCCGCCCCCGAAAGCGATTTATATCCAGCCGGTACACCGCGGCCACTCGCTCGGGTACGGCGGGCACACTACCCTCTTCCACCGTATTAAAGGCAATGGCGTCGACCACCTGTGTGTTTGAAGGGCCATAGCCCAGTACCAACTTTAAATGCTTACCGCCCACCACTCTGTGCTGAACAACACTAAACTCGCCGTAAAAACAGGGCTCGGGAAAGTGCTGTCCCCAGGGACCACCGTCGCGCAGCTGCTGGGCGAGGTCGAGACTGAAATCGTCCGCCTCTAGCTCGCCATCGGTGAGCACTTCTGCGGCCAGGTCATCCGTCGATAACTGACGACGCACCTCTTCATCAAAAGCCGCGGCAAAGGCGGGGAAATCGGCCTTTTTCAGTGACAGCCCTGCGGCCATGGCATGACCACCAAAACGATCGAGTAACGCGGGGTGACGGCTGGCGACGGCATCAAAAGCATCGCGAATATGAAAGCCGGGGATGGAGCGTGCCGAGCCTTTCAGCTCGTCCTCTCCCGCTTCGGCAAAGGCGATAACCGGGCGGTGTAGCTTGTCTTTAATACGTGAGGCCAGTAGACCGACCACGCCCTGATGCCAGCCCTGATCATAAAGGCATAGCCCCCAGGGCATATTGTCGGCATCAAAATCGAGTTCATCCAGCAGCACCAGCGCTTCACTTTGCATATCGGCTTCGATTGAGCGGCGATCCTGATTCAACTCATCGAGGCGCAGGGCTAGTTGTCGCGCCTCGGCGGGGTCATCACTGAGCAGGCAGCGGATGCCAATACTCATATCATCAAGACGACCGGCTGCATTAAGACGCGGCCCCACAGTAAAACCAAGGTCAGAGGCGACCAGCCACTGACGATCTTTATTCGCCAACTCAAGCAGGGCGAGAATACCCGGCCGTGCGCGCCCTGCCCGCAGTCGCCGCAAACCTTCATTGACCAATACGCGATTAGTTTTATCCAGTGGCACCACATCCGCCACAGTGCCCAGGGCCACCAGGTCGAGCCAGTTGGCCATCACCGGCTCTGCCAGGCCCGAGTCTACAAACCAGTTTTGCTCTCGCAGACGGCCACGCAGTGCGCTTAGCAGGTAAAAAACCACGCCGACACCCGCCAGATTCTTTGCACCAAAAGCACAGTCAGGTTGATGGGGATTAACGATGGCTTCAGCGGCGGGCAGCTCCGCACCGGGTAAATGGTGGTCTGTCACCAGCACTTTAATACCCGCAGCTTGTGCCGCGCGCACGCCTGCAAGACTCGAAATACCATTATCGACGGTGAGAATAAGATCGGGCTTGCTCTGCTGAGCGAGAGCGACGATTTCGGGCGTTAAACCATAACCGTAGTCAAAACGATTGGGCACCAAAAAATCGACCTGCTTGAAGCCGAGGGCGCGCAAGGCGAGCACGGCGAGTGTCGTGCTGGTAGCACCGTCGGCGTCAAAGTCACCGACAATAAGAATTGACTGGTCTGTACGCAAGGCATCACAAAGTAAATCAAGAGCGGCATCAAGACCGCGCAGAGAGTCGGGGCGGGGCAATTCCGCTAGTTTTAACGACAGCTCCTGCTGGGAGAAAACACCCCGCCCGGCATACACTCGTTGTAACAACGCGGGCATAGCGGCATCAAAATCGACACCGCTCAGCTCAGCCTCGCGATAGCGAACCAGAGGTGATTGAGTGGCGGCTAGTTTCGACATATTCTTTTAAGGTTAAACCGTAATATTGGCTGCCATGTAGGCCTGCACTTTGGCCAGGTCATTGGCTTCGACGTGGTAACGTTCTTCCCGCTCAAAGAGGTCGGCCATGTGATGGGGCAAAGCGGGGCTTTCGGGGTAACCGGCCTGCATCACCGCATCGGGGAACTTCGCCGGATGAGCCGTGGCAAGACAGACCATTGGCGTGACCGACGAGCGACGGCATTTTCGACCCGCCTGTAAAGCGATGGCCGAATGGGGATCAAGCAGGTAATCGCTGCTCTTGTATTCATCGCGAATCACCTGCAGTGTTTCTTTATCGTCAAGGCGATAAGAGCTGAATACTTTGCGTGCCTGTTCCAGCGCTGCGGGGTCAAGCTCACTGACGCTACCGGCGCTTAAAGAGGCCATTAAGCTATCGATAACAGCACCGTCTTTGCCGTAGAGATCGAATAATAGGCGTTCAAAATTACTCGAGGCCATAATATCCATACTTGGCGACAAGCTGTGTTGAATCGGCTTTTTACTGTGGTCGTTAGCGCTAATACAGCGGTGCAGAATGTCATTGGCATTAGTGCCGATCACCAGTTGTTCGACCGGCAAGCCCATACCTCGGGCCAGATAACCGGCAAAAATATCACCAAAATTACCCGTTGGCACGGCGAAGGATACCGGCCGGTGAGGCCCGCCCACGGACAGAGCCGCCCAAAAGTAGTAAACAATTTGCGCCATAATACGCGCCCAGTTAATGGAGTTCACCGCCACCAACTGTCGACCATCAGGCAAAAAGGACTGATCGCCAAAACTGGCTTTAACCATATTCTGGCAATCGTCAAAATCACCTTCAACGGCGATATTGTGGATGTTATCACTCAACACGGTGGTCATTTGGCGACGCTGCACGTCGGAAACACGGCCGTGAGGGTGGAGAATAAAAATATCAATATTCTTACAGCGCCGACAGCCCTCTATCGCTGCCGAGCCGGTATCGCCCGAAGTCGCACCCATGACAACGACTTTCTGCTCGCGCTTGTCGAGAATATAGTCGAGTAAATGGCCGAGAAACTGCAGGGCGAAATCTTTAAAGGCCAGCGTGGGGCCGTGGAAGAGTTCGAGTATCCATTCGTTATGGTCACTCTGTACCAACGGCGCGATGGCTCGATGGCGAAAATCACTGTAAGACGCGTCAATAATGCCCTGTAAATCAGCAGCGGGAATAGCGCCAGCAACGAAGGGCGAAATCACTTTAAAAGCCAGCTCATTGTAAGGCAGGCCAGCCCAGGAGGCGATTTCTTGACGACTGAATTGGGGCAAGGTTTGCGGCACGAATAAGCCGCCATCGGGCGCCAGGCCCGTCAGTACGACCTCTTCAAAAGACAGTGCGGGGGCCTGACCACGGGTGCTGATATATTTCACGTTATACCCTTTCCTCTATATATTAACTTTCGACACCGAGCTGATTAAGTCGAAATAGTAATGGCAGTAATTTATGCGTCGAGACTTTCCAGGCGAATTCTCACAACAGAGCCACTCACGGATTCCAGTGCTTCAATTTCTGCAACAGCGTCGAGCAGGTTCTGTTCACGCGTGGTGTTGGTGAGCATAATCAACGGCACATCGGCCACCCCGGCGGGTGGCTCTTTCTGAATAATCGCCTCAATACTGATGCCGCGCTGACTCATAATTTGCGCCACGCTGGATAGTACACCCGGCTGATCGAGCACTGAGGCGCGTAAATAATACGCGCTTTCAATATCAGCTATATCGAGTACACCGGGGTCAACAATACTGTCACTGGCAAAACCCAGAGCGGGCACGCGATTTTCAGCCGCACAACCGATGCTACGCGCCACATCGACGATATCGGCAACCACGGCGGAGGCTGTGGGTTCAGCACCAGCACCAGCACCATAGTACAAGGTGGGGCCAACGGCATCGCCTTTGACCATCACCGCGTTCATCACGCCGTTGACCTGGGCGATGAGCTGACGCTCGGGAATCAGGGTAGGGTGAACACGTAATTCAACACCCTCTGCACGCTGTTTAGCAATACCTAAATGCTTGATGCGATAACCCAGCTCTTCAGCGTAAACCACATCTTCAGGCTGAATATCAGTGATGCCCTCGGTAAAGACAGCGTCAAAACGCAGGGGCATGCCAAAGGCGATGGAGGCGAGAATCACCAGCTTGTGGGCGGCGTCTGTGCCTTCAACATCAAAGGCGGGATCAGCTTCGGCATAACCCAGCGCCTGGGCTTCGGCCAGCACATCGGCGAAGTCGCGGCCCTTATCACGCATCTCGGTGAGAATAAAATTGCCGGTACCATTAATAATGCCCGCCAGCCATTCGATCTTGTTAGCCGACAGCCCTTCACGCAGAGCTTTAATAATCGGAATACCACCGGCAACACCGGCTTCGTAGGCGACTGTCACACCCTGCTTCTCGGCGGCGGCAAAAATTTCGTTACCGTATTCGGCGATAAGTGCTTTGTTGGCGGTAACAACATGCTTACCGTTAGCGATGGCCTGTAATACCAACTCTTTCGCCGTAGTGGTGCCACCAATGAGTTCGACAATAATGTCGACATCGGGACGGCTGGTGAGGGCGAAAATATCGCGCTCAACAACAACTTGAGCCGTATCGCAGCTGGCATTGTCACGGCGAGCACCAACCACGGACACCTTAATATCACAGCCCGCGCGCGCATTGATCTGCGCCCCGTTACGAGCCAACACATTGAAGGTGCCACTACCAACGGTACCCAAACCACAAATCCCAATATTGACTGACTTCAAGGAGCCCCCGTACGTAGATAAGAAAAAAAGATGGCCACCTTAAAGGTGGCCATGCCGAGTGTCAACGGGCGACTGCACTATCCGCCACTGATACCCAGTACCCTGGCCAGATCGGCGGCGGGACGGTAACCCGGTAACAGGGATCCGTCAGCAAGCACGATGGCCGGCGTACCGTTAACGCCCATTTGCTGACCCAGGTTGTACTGTTTTGCCACTGGATTATCGGCACAGACATTCTGTTCGATGTTCTGCTTATTTTTCAAGGCAGTTAAAGCTTCCTGAGGGTTTTCAGCACACCAGGCCGAGGCGATTTTCTGGTAGGAAACCGAGTCGATACCGGCACGGGGAAAGGCCAAATAACGCACTTCGATTCCCATAGCGTTCAGCTCAGGCACTTCTTTATGTAGCTTTCGGCAATAGCCGCAGTCCACATCGGTAAACACATTGATCACTGCTTTGACCGCTGCTTTCGGCGAGAAGACAATCATTTCATCCAGCGGAATTTTTGCCAGTAGATCTTTACGCACAGTACTTAAAGCCTTCTCTTTAAGATTGATAAATCGCCCCCCAGTCACCTGGTAAAGGTCACCATCAAAAAAGAACTCTCCATCATTGTAGACATAGAGCAAGGGACCGTTCTCGACCTGTACCATTGATATGCCGGGGATGGGGCTAGCCATAATATCGCCATACTTAAAGTCAGGGAGAGCGGAACGTAGGCTGGTTAAAATTTTAGCCTTGCGCTCCTCACCCACAGCTACCACCTTGTGACGCTGCTCTACGGCCCACACAGGCTGGGCTACACAGACCATTAACACGCTAATAAAGGCCAGCCAGCATAGACGTCCTTTAAAAAACGTCTTTGTCTTGTATCTGAAAAATTGCTGCATTAATTGAAACTCCACTCTTGCTATTAAACGTTACTACTTGCTATTAAATAGACGGTCATTGGAACACATTACCGGCAATCTGTTCCTAAGGGCGATAACAGTTAGCCTCTGGGGTGGTGCTCTGCGTGTAACTCCTGCATACGACTCTTGGCAATATGGGTATAAATTTGCGTGGTCGATAAATCACTGTGGCCTAGCAAAAGCTGCACCACCCGTAAGTCTGCCCCGTGATTCAATAAATGCGTGGCAAAGGCATGACGCAAAGTATGGGGCGACAGCGCTTGCTCAATACCCGCCACACTCGCCCAGTGTTTAAGCCGGTGCCAAAAAGTCTGTCGAGTCATGCCACGACCGCGCTGACTGGGAAAGAGCACTTCGCTGGCTTTCATGCCCAGCAATTCGGGACGGCTGTGGCGCAAATAGCGCGTTAGCCAATCAAGCGCCTCTTCGCCGACAGGCACTAGCCTCTCTTTTGCACCCTTGCCGATCACTCGCACTACGCCCTGACGAATGTTGACCTGACTCATGGTCAAAGTCACCAACTCAGAGACTCGAAGGCCGGTGGCGTAAAGTAATTCGATCATGGTTTTATCGCGCAGGCCGATGGCAGTATCCGTATCCGGGGCCAGTAATAGTTGGTCAACCTCCGCTTCACTCAGGCTTTTCGGTATCGGCTGGCCCAGTTTCGGGCTGGGGATATTTGCAGTGGGGTTTGTACTGATCTGCTTTTCCCGCAGCCAGTAATTATAAAACCCCCGCAGGCAGGACAGTGAACGAGCCGCCGAACGAGGACTCTTCGAGGGATCCAGGCGATAGGCCATATAATCGCCCAGCAAAACCTCATCGGCTGCCATCAGCGTCGCGCCCAGCGGCTGCAGCCAACGGCTACAGGCAGACAGGTCACGGCGATAGGACTCTCGCGTATTGTCGCTCAAGCCCTTTTCCAGCCACAGCGCATCAATATATTTATCGATGCGCTCCTCATCCGTCGCAATATTCATTAGCCCAGTGTAGTGGCTCGACATCGTCCCTGTAAACGTCATTGGCTGACCCTAAAAACCGCGGTAGCGATCATATCCACGCAATGAATGGCCATTCCTCAGGCACAAAAAAGGCGACCGAAGTCGCCTTTCTTAACACAGCCGGGGAAATGCCTAGCCGAGCTTTTCTTTGATTCGTGCCGCTTTACCCGACAATTCGCGCAAGTAGTACAGCTTGGCCTGACGCACGTCGCCGCGACGCTTAACCGTAATACTGTCAACGACCTTGCTGTAAGTCTGGAACGTTCGCTCCACACCGATACCACTGGAAATCTTACGCACAGTGAATGCTGAGTTCAGGCCGCGATTGCGCTTGGCAATGACTATACCTTCAAAAGCCTGCAGGCGCTCGCGATCACCTTCGCGGACTTTAACCTGAATAACGAGGGTATCACCGGGGCTAAAGTCAGGAATTTCCTTACCCATTTGCTCCGCTTCAAGTTCAGCGATAATTTTGTTCTTGCTCATGACCAGCTCCAGATAACTCTCTTTTATACGGCTTCACAGCCGGGTTAATGTCGTCAACAACTTGCTGTGCAGCCCGCAATTGTTGTTACAATTTCATTCATTGTTTCCAGGGGTAAATCAAAACGACCCATCCCATTACTACTATAAAGCTACTCTTTTGAAGCGGCGGCCAGTATGGCTTCCTGCTCCTCTGTTAGCGTCAATGCCGCCAACAGCTCCGGCCGTCTCGACCGTGTTCTCAATAACGAACGCTGCAAACGCCAACGTCGTATTCTTTCATGATTGCCCGAGAGTAGTACTTCGGGAACCGCCATACCGTCATAAACTTCAGGCCGCGTGTAGTGCTCACAATCGAGCAAACCCTCTACAAACGAATCCTCTTCAGCCGATGCCTGGTGACCCAGTACGCCCGGCAACTGCCTGAGCAGAGCGTCCATCAGCACCATCGCTGGTAGCTCGCCACCGCTGAGTACATAGTCACCGATCGACCATTCTTCATCGACCTCTAGCGACAGCAGCCGCTCATCAATGCCTTCGTAGCGTCCGGCTATCAGCACCAGGTTTTCTCTTTGCCCGGCAAAATCGGCAACCGCCTGGTGCTTCAGCAACTGCCCCTGTGGCGATAAGTACACCACCTTGCACGGGCCCTGCATCCAGGCCCTGGCCTGCGTTATCGCTTCGCGCAAAGGCCCAAGGGTCATCACCATGCCCGGCCCTCCGCCATAGGGTCTATCATCAACACTGTGATGACGGTCTGCGGTGTAGTCTCGCGGATTAAAAAATCCGACTTCTACCAAACCCTTGCTGAGCGCTCGCCCCGTTACGCCGTAATCCATTACCGCTTTAAACATTTCAGGAAACAGCGTCACCAGTGCTATTTTCACGAGCTATAACACCTGCACAGCATGTCGCTCACACTGAGAATCAATCCTACTTCCTTTCTTTATATAGCAGCCCGACAAAGCTAAAACTCGGGATCCCAGTCGACCAGTATTTCACCAGCTTCGGTATCGACCTTCAGCAAGAACTGATCCACATAGGGAATCAGCCTCTCTTTTTGATCAATACTACCAGCGACTCCCTTGACCACCAGAACATCATTAGCACCCGTTTCAAGAAAGCCCGCCACTTCACCAAGAAGTACTCGAGAATCCCCATCGGCGCTACTCCCAGCGGCACTATCCCCGTCGACACTAAAAACCTTCAAACCCTGAAGCTGATACCAGTAGTGATCACCACCGTCAAGGGCATCAAATTGTTCTCGCAACACGTAAATATCAAGGCCACTTAAAGCCTCGGCCTCGTTGCGATCGTCAATACCGCACAAATGCGCGACATTACCTTTGCCTTGCGCTCGAAAGCTATCAGCTTCTAACTCTTGCCAGCGCCCATCAAGCTTTACTCGCCAGGGTTTATAGCTAAAGACATTTTCTGCTGGCTGGGTATAGGAATGCACTTTCACCCATCCCTTAATACCGTGGGCTCCGGTAATCCGAGCCACCACTGCATAGTTATCTGGCTTTTCCATACCTACGTAAAACCCTGTTTACCAGACCCTAAACCAACCGGGCCAATAAATCAGGCAGCAGCTTTAGCGGCTTTTTTCAGCAGGCTTGCAACGCGATCAGACAAGGTAGCACCCTTGCTAACCCAGTAATCGACGCGCTCTTGATCGACGCGCAGTGGCTCTTCCTGACCACGGGCGAGAGGGTTAAAAAAGCCAACTCGCTCAATGTAGCGACTATCGCGCGCACGGCGGCTATCGCTAACTGTCAGATGGTAGAAAGGGCGTTTTTTTGAACCGCCACGTGCCAGACGTATTGTGACCATGAAATCTGTTTTCCTGTTTTTACCGGGATAATTATGCCGGGGTAAAGTCTACCGAGGGTAAGCACCCCGTCGTACATTACGCAGAGCCTAGGTATTGGTCCAACAACGCATCAAAATCGAAAGCGAAGTAAAACCACATACAGCCCTACGGAAAGGCGCGGTATTTTACGTCAATTTCAACTCAAAGAAAACCATCTTCTCAGAACAATTTTCAAGCCGCTAGCGACGGAAGCCTCCGGGCGGCATACCACCCCCCTGAGCACCGCTTTGCGCCATCATACTTTCCATGCCGCGCATCATTTTATTCATGCCCTTACCTTTCATTTTCTTCATCATCTTACTCATTTGCTTGTACTGTTTGAGCATACGATTGAGATCTTGAATACTGGTGCCAGAGCCTTGAGTGATACGCCGCTTGCGCGAGCCATTGAGGATATCGGGATTGGATCGTTCGACCAGCGTCATCGAGTCAATAATGATCGACATACGACCCAGCTGCGAATTTAAGTTCGCCTGTTCCACCATCTGCGCCATATTGCCCATGCCGGGTAGCTTTTCAAGCATGTCGCCCATGCCACCCATGTTTTGCATTTGCTGCAGCTGGTCACGCAGGTCGTTAAGGTCGAAGCGCTTGCCCTTTTGTACCTTTTTGATTAGCTTATCGGCTTTCTTTTTGTCGACCTTGCGCTCAACTTCTTCAATCAGCGAGAGCATGTCGCCCATGCCGAGAATACGCGAAGCGATTCGTTCGGGATGGAAAGGCTCGAGGGCATCGGTTCTTTCACCGACACCGAGGAATTTAATCGGCTTGCCAGTGACCTGCCGCACAGAGAGCGCCGCACCACCGCGGGCATCGCCGTCGACCTTGGTGAGAATAACCCCGGTCAACGGCAGCGCCTCATTAAAGGCACTGGCCGTATTCACCGCATCCTGACCAATCATCGCGTCGATAACGAACAGGGTTTCAACCGGCTTGACAGCAGCGTGAAGATCCTTGATTTCAGTCATCAAGGTTTCATCAATATGCAGACGACCCGCGGTATCGACGATCAGCACATCGGCAAAGCTTTTGCGCGCAGCCGCCAGTGCAGCTTCGGCAATATCGACCGGACTCTGCTCGGCGGCACTGGGGAAGAACTCAGCACCCACCTCTGCAGCCAATACCTCTAGCTGTTTAATCGCCGCCGGGCGATACACATCGGCACTGACCACCATCACCTTTTTCTTTTCACGCTCACTCAGGTAGCGAGCCAGCTTGGCAACGGAAGTGGTTTTACCCGCACCCTGCAAGCCAGCCATTAAAATAACGGCTGGCGGCTGAGCAGCGAGATCGAGGCTCTCGTTGCTGGAACCCATCACCAGCTCAAGCTGGTCCTGCACAATCTTTAAAAATTGCTGGCCGGGGTTCAGGCTTAAATTAACGTCCTGACCCACAGCCCTGTCGCGCACCTGGTCAACAAAGGTCTTCACTACCGGCAGCGCAACATCGGCCTCCAGTAACGCCATGCGCACCTCGCGCAGGGTGTCCTTAATATTCTCTTCACTCAAAGTCGATTTGCCGGAGATGGCTTTCAGACTATGGGAAAGGCGATCACTAAGATTTTCGAATAGAGCCATGGTAATTTATTCCCGCTGAACGTTAGGCGCTAGAAATTAGACAAATAAGCCCTGCAGTATAACTGATCAAGACCCTCTTCGGCAGCAACATGCCGCCACTAACAAACAAGAAGCGATCAATTGAAGCCTGTGTCGGCCGAGGCTTTGCGTCACTGGCTTTCTGTGCCAAACTCGACGAATCTGATCAACACGAACAGCTGTTATGTCCGTACAACTTACTGCCACGCTCGCCATTGCCTGCTACCTGACTGCTTTTGGCCTGCAGGTTCGCGCCAGCCTTCAATCCTCTAACAGTACGGCCTCCATCGCCAAAGGCTCAATACTTGGGCTTAGCGGCCTGGCCTTAATCGCCCACTTTGCTACCAGTTGGCAGCAGATATTCACTGATTCCGGCACCAACTTCAGCCTGCTACCCCTGTCGGTAGCGATATTTATGGTTATCAATTTTATGGTTGTCGCCGGCAGTCTGCGGCACCCCTTTCACAGCCTGTTCCTGCTGCTCTTCCCTTTCAGCGCCCTCGCACTGGCCCTCTCTTTCCTACCCCTATGGCAGAGCCCGCCCCGCAACAACCTGCCGCTGGGCCTGAGTCTGCACATACTGCTTTCGATTATCGCCTATAGTCTGCTGAGTATTGCCGCGCTTGAAGCGCTTTTTCTCGCCTACCAAAATCGACAACTGCACCAACATCACAGCAGCGCCTTAATGCGCATACTGCCACCCCTGCAAACCATGGAAAGTTTGTTGTTTAGTCTAGTGATCACAGGTTTTACTCTGCTCACCCTGGCACTCGTTAGCGGCCTGCTGTTTGTCGACAATTTTTTCGCCCAGCATCTGGTACACAAAACAATTTTCTCCATTGTTGCCTGGCTGGTTTACGGTATTTTATTGTGGGGGCATTTCCGCTGGGGCTGGCGCGGTAAAACGGCAACTTTGTGGACTCTCGGCGGCTTCACCCTGTTAATGCTCGCCTTCTGGGGCACCAAATTTGTCCTCGAAGTAATTCTGGCCTAAAGCCAGTTGCCAAGCGCTACAAACTACTTCAACATGTGCGACCCTTAGCTACAAGAGCTCAGTCCCTCTTTGAACGACGCCCCGATATGGTTGCTTGTCAGTGTGCTGGCAAGCCTGCTGATTATCTCTGCTTTTTTCTCTGGCTCCGAAACAGGCATGATGTCCCTCAACCGTTACCGGCTGAAACATCTCGCTAAAAAGAGCCGTGGTGCCCGCCGCGCCCAGAAACTTCTCCAGCGCCCCGACCGCCTGATTGGCATCATTCTGATCTGCAATAATGCCGTCAACGTGCTCGCCTCAATTATTGCCTCCATCATCAGTATTCGCCTGTTTGGGCCTGAATGGGGTATTTTTGTCGCCACCCTTGGCCTCACCTTTGCCTTGCTGATTTTTTCCGAGGTGACACCCAAGACCATCGCCGCTCTGCACCCTGAAGCCGTGGCGTTTAAAGCCAGCCATATTCTTAAACCACTGCTAAAACTCGCCTACCCTCTGGTGTGGATCGTCAATCATTTCTCCAACGGACTGGTGCGCCTGCTCGGCTTCAACCCCCTGAAAAAACTCGACGACAGCCTCAGCAAAGAGGAATTGCGCACGGTGGTGGATGAGGCGAAAGAGGAGAACCTCTCCTCGCGCCACCAAGATATGTTGATCAGCGTTCTCGACCTGGAAAAGATCAGCGTCAATGACATTATGGTGCCGCGCAGTGAAATCCTTGGCCTCAATCTTGAGGATGACATCGACACTCTGGTCGAGCGCATTATCAATACTGAGCACACGCGCATGCCAGTCTACGTGGGCGAGATTAATCAGATAGTGGGCATCCTTCACATGCGCAAGGTCAGCCGCATTTTACGCGACGGCGACGGCGAACTAACCAAAGAAGCGCTTAAACGCTTCACTAACCCCTGCTACTTTATTCCGGCTGAAACACCTCTGCATGTTCAATTAATTAACTTTCAGAAGAATAAATATCGCCTTGGACTAGTGGTCGATGAGTACGGTGAAATTGAGGGCCTGGCGACCCTCGACGATATACTCGAAGAGATCGTCGGCGATTTCACCACCAATATTTTCGAGCACGAGGATGAAATTGCCAAACAAGATGACGGCAGTTATCTGATTGATGGTGCCGCCAACATTCGCGATATTAATAAAACCACGAACTGGGATTTACCCGTGGACGGGCCGAAAACCTTGAACGGCCTGGCCCTCGAGCACATCGAAAGCTTCCCCGATGCCAAGGTCAGCTTCAATATCGGCACTTACCGACTGGAAGTGCTCGCGCTCTCAGAAAAAATGATCAGCAAACTCAAAGTTTGGCAGGTAACAGCGCCCCAGGAAAAAGAAGAGCTCTAGACATTATGTAGTGACCTCCCCAAGATCAAGCGAAGGGATTGCCCACTTTACTCCGATTGTGCGCCTTTTTAATCACCGCCCGACGCTCAGTGTTATCCAGCAACATCCACTGGCGAATTTCATCACCACTGCGATGGCAGCCGATACAGATATCATCCGTATCGAGAACACAAATGGCGACACAGGGCGACACTACCGACGCCTCTTCAACATCGCTGTTGCTACCATCGGTGGCCGACTTACTACCCCCACTCATCACTCAGTTAGCCTCATTTTCTTCCGGTGCCTCAAGAAGGCAAATCCAGAGGAATGAGTGACGTACGAAAACTCGCCGCTTTTTCAATATAAGTAGCAGCAGAACCCTGCAACACCGCAATGGTTTTCTCATCCAGCTGACGGACAATTTTCGCCGGTGTACCGAGCACCATTGAATTATCGGGGATCACCATGCCCTCGGGTACCAGGGCATTGGCGCCAATCAAGCAGTTTTTACCAATAACCGCGCCATTGAGAATCACCGCATTGATACCAATGAGCGAGTTGTCGCCAATCGTGCAGCCATGAATCATCGCGCAATGGCCGATGGTGATATTGCAGCCAATATTGACCTGTATCCCCGGGTCGGTATGAATAACAGCGGTGTCTTGCACATTAGTGCCAGCACCGATATTAATAATATCGGTGTCGCCGCGAATCACCGCGCCAAACCAGACACTCACCTGATCACCCAAATTCACGGAGCCAATCACATCGGCGCTGGGGGCGACAAAAACATCTTTGCCCACTGTCGGTACCCGGTCTTCGTATTGATAAATCATCTTTTAAACCTTCGATCCTTTATTGATTCTTAGCCCTGCTCACCCTGGGACTCTCCTTCCGGGAAGCGCGGGAATTGTTGACGTAACTCTGCGGGCAAATCAGCGCGATCAATCTCGGCACTTAAACCCACATCAAAAACACGATTGAGCATGTCCACCAGCACTGTGAGCGTAAAGCCCCAGATGGTGTAACCGGCGTAATGATAACAGGGCATCCAGCACTGGCTACCCAGCACATCCACCTGTTTCTTAATTAAATGCTGCGACTCCAGCAGGTACGACAGGGGCACGTGAAAAATCGCCTCCAGCTCACCAGGGTCGGCTAACAAGGGCAGGCCGGAGCGAATAAAGCCGAGGTAGGGCGTCACCTGCACCCCCAGGCGTGTGCGGCGCTGGGGCAGCTTGGCGATGAGCTCAACCTCCCCCGGTGCCAGCGCCACCTCCTCCTCACTTTCACGCAGCGCGGTAAACAGCAAACTGCTATCGCCCGGCTCCCATTTACCGCCGGGAAAGGCCACCTGCCCAGGATGACTCTTCATGTGTTGCGCACGCTGAATAAGCACCAGTTGGGGGTCGATTTCTCGCGTCAAGGCAAGCAGCACTGCGGCCTCTCGAACCCCTTCCGCTGGCTGCAGGGGTTCGGGTGGCAAAGTATCGAGCTGCTCAGTAATTTTCTTTAACACCAATAAAACCTGCTGCTTTAAGCGAATGGATGGGCAAGGTTATGTTCTCAAGGTTATACTCGGAGAAACACCTTGTCATAAATCATTCTGGATGAGCGAGCACCTTGAAATACTGTAGCAGTTGCGGCGGCGACATTGAGCATCGCATCCCCGAAGGGGACGATCGCCACCGCCACGTTTGTGATGACTGCGAAACCATACACTATCAAAACCCCTGCATTATTGCTGGCTGCATCCCCGTCTACCAAAGTCGGGTGCTACTCTGCCGTCGGGCGATTGAACCTGCCTACGGCTATTGGACGCTGCCCGCCGGATTTATGGAAAACGGCGAAACCATGCTTGAAGGTGCTCTACGTGAATGCGTAGAAGAGGCCAACGCCCACCTGCATTCACTCGAGCTGTACAGCATGATAGACATCCCCCATATTAATCAGGTCTACGTGTTTTTTCGCGGCGAACTGGCCAAGCCCGAGTTTTCAGCGGGCATTGAATCCCTGGAAGTCGAACTCTTTGAAGAACACCAAATACCCTGGGATAATATCGCTTTTCCCTCGGTAAAAAAGACACTCAAACATTTTTTTAAAGATAGAGAATCCGGCGTATTCCCCGTCAGAACGGATGCCATTCGACGTAAATAATAAATACGCTGACCGATTACGCCAAAAGTCCTTACAAAGGCACATTACTGTCTTAATCGGCACCCCTAGAGGCACTTAATGACCTACTCTCACTCCTGTCTTTTACGTAAAGTCCCTGCTTTGTAAACTGCTTAGTACCATTTTTATTAAAAACGAGAATAATAAAACCGTACCAAATTGATCAAACAATCAGGGAACCACTGGGAATGACGCTTTCTTTAAAGAGCTTATTAACGGGCTTTCGCTATACCGCGCAAGCCACTATTTTATTCGCTACGTTTAGCGCCAGCGCCGCACCCAGGCCCTACCCGGTCACACAACAAACCGTTTACGACCTTAAGTCTGTCTTTGCCTCGGTGCAATCCATGGATGTCACCCAGGGCAGAGCCCGCATCGGCGGCACTCTGGTTGAACTGCTGGTTGATGAAGGAGACATTGTTGAAGCCGGACAAAAACTGGCCCTGGTGCGCGATGCCAAACAAAAATTGCAAATCGCCGCTTTCGCCTCGAAATTACGCTCTTTGAATGCCCAGTTAAAACTGGCTAAAACCACGCTAAAAAGGGTCTCCACCCTGCAAAAAACAGGCAAAGCAAGCCAGGCAGAGCTCGACAAAGCAAAGACGCAGGTCGACGTCGTCACAGCTGATATCGCGGCGCTTAAACTGGAGCAGGAGGTCGTTCGCGAAGCCCAGGCTCAGGGCTATGTCCTCGCGCCAACCCGGGGCCGGATACTGAATGTCAATGTCACCCAGGGCGCGGTCGTCATGCCCGGCGAGCCCATTGCCGATATCGCAGCTGACAACTACATCCTGCGCCTGATGTTGCCCGAGCGCCACGCTCGCTTTATCAAAAAAGATGACAACGTGTTAGTTGCTGAACGGGGCATGCTCGACATCAACAGCAACCCCAACACAAACAGTAATGCCCGCCAGGCGACGCGGCGCGAAGGCACCGTCTCCCAGGTTTACCCTGAGCTCGACAACGGCCGCGTAGTTGCCGATGTTCAGGTCGATGGACTCGGTGATTTTTTCGTCGGCGAGCGGGTCAGAGTTTGGGTCTCCACCGATCAGCGCGAAGCCTATGTCATTCCCGAATCTTACATCCACCGCCGTTACGGCCTGAGCTTCGTCTATTTAAGCGATGGCAGCGAAATTGTTATTCAGCCCGGCAGCCCGCTCGCCACCGGTATTGAAGTGCTATCCGGCCTGCAAGACGGTGACATGCTGATACATAAGCAGCAACGCCCACAACAGCCCCCTGCCCACTCAAATAACGCGGGGGAATAATTGTGTCTATAGGCATTGCGGGGCGCATTACCCAGGGCTTTATACAGTCGGCACTAACGCCACTGATTCTTATCGTCTCCGTCATTCTCGGCGGTATGGCACTACTGAGCATGCCCCAGGAAGAAGACCCACAGATCACCGTGCCCTTCGTCGATATTTTTATTGACACCCCCGGCCTGAGAGCAGAAGACGTGGTCGAACTGGTGACCAAGCCCTTTGAAGACATTCTCAAAGGCATCGACAATGTTGAGCATGTCTATTCAATGACCCGTGACGACGGCATCGCCCTGACCGTACGTTTCGATACGGGTTTCGACGACGATGCCGCCGTGGCGCGAGTCAACGATGCCATCGACGCCAACCGCTATCGCGTGCCTGCAAACCTGCCACCGCCGCTGGTGATTGGCCGCAGCATTGATGATGCCGCCGTGGTGGTACTCACCCTGTCGCCCAAGCCCGGCAATAAAGGCCGCTGGAGCGCCGAAACCCTCTACGATTTAACCGAAGAGCTAAAGCACGAAATCATCAAAGTCGACGATGTTGGCCTGACCTATATTATTGGCGGTCAACCCAAAGAATTGCGCATCGAACCCGACCCCGAATTACTGTCTCTTTACGGCGTCACCCTCAATCAGGTGGTCGATAAAGTACGCAACGCCAATCGGTCATTTGCCGCCGGTAATTTGCGTAACACCAACCAGCTCACCCCCGTCATCGTTGGTCAGACACTGCACAACACCACCGAAATTGGCCTGTTGGTGATTACCACTACCGACGGCCGACCGGTATATTTACGCGATGTCGCCAAGGTTGTGATCGGCGCAAGTCTCGGCGAGCACCGGGTTTCACAACTACTGCCCGTCAGTGACGGTGAAAGTGGCAAAAGCTACGAACGCCTGCCCGCTGTTACCCTGGCCATTGGCAAGCGCAATGGTGCCAATGGCGTGGCCATTAGCGAAGGTGTATTAAAGCGCCTTGAGCTAGTGCGCGGCAATTTGATACCTGATGACATTAACGTGGCAGTAACCCGCGACTACGGTGAAACAGCGGGCCATAAATCGAATGAGATGATGCTTCACCTGGTTCTCGCCACTGCTGCCATCGTCATTATTATGGGCGCATTTTTAGGCTGGCGAGAGGGCATTGTCGTACTACTGGTCGTTCCCTCAACCATATTACTYACCTTTTTCACCTGCTGGATGCTCGATGTCACGCTCAACCGCCTGACCATGTACGGCATTATTTTCTCCATCGCCATCCTCGCCGACGATGCCATTGTGGTGATAGAAAACGTCTCTCGCCATTGGAAAATGCACGATGGCCGCAGCGTGCTACAGGCCACTATTGACGGCGTGGCCGAGGTCGGCAACCCCACCATTATCGCCACTTTCACAGTGGTCATGGCGATGCTACCGATGCTTTTTATCAGTGGCTTTATCGCCCCCTTTCTCGAACCCATTCCCATCGCCGCCATTGCTGCAATGATCTTCTCGCTCATCCTCGCCTTTACAGTAGTGCCCTGGGCAATGCTCAAATTGCGCCCCGAGACTGCAGATGAAGATAATGAATCAGCCGCCGAAAAACTCGACGATGAAAAAGAAGCCCAGGGTGGTGTTTTTGGCAGCGCCGTTCGCACCACTTTGGGTGGTCTTCTGAGCACCCCGAAACGCGCCAAATACACTGTATTTGTCATTGTCGGGCTGACCTTACTGACCTTTTTGATTCCCTACTACAAACTGGTGCTGTTCAAAATCATGCCCTTCGATGATAAACAGGACATTCAAATACAGTTTGACCTGCCCGAGGGCTCCACCCTCGAAGCGACCGATCGCATACTGGTCAAGGCCAGTCATTTAATCGGCGACATTGAAGAAATTCAAAACATGCAACTCTACGCCGGTGTTGCTGGACCCTTCCATTTTTACGGACTGGTGCGTCAGGACTACTTGCGCAATTCGCCAGAATTGGGTGAAGTGCGCATTCGTCTGTCATCAACCTGGGAACGCGATCGTGAAAGCCACGATATCGCCATGGAAATCCGCCAGCGCTTAAAAGCCCTTAAACTGCCAGAAAACACCACGGTAGAATTGGTCGAATCTCCCCCCGGGCCACCGGCACCCTACATTGTGCTGGCCGAAGTCTATGGCCCCGATGCCGAAACCCGCCGCGCCAGCGCGCGCAAAATCCAGCAGGCCATCGACCAGGTACCAGCACTCGCAGAAAGCGATAACTCCCTGGGCAACCCCGCCATGCGCATGCGCATTGCCATTGACCAGGAGAACCTAGACTTCCACCAGGTTAACGAAGGTGCCGTTTACAGCACGCTCGCCGCTCTGCTCCAGGGTGTCGAACTCGGGCATTCCCACCGCGGCGATGGGCGCAACCCCATCCCCATCGTTATGCGCCAGCCCAAGGAATCACTCTTTGTCGGCGAGCGCCTGTTGTCGACCCCCATTCCCACCATGACCGGTGAAACGCGCGAACTGGGCGATGTAGTGACGATTACCCATGAACCTGCTTCCTATCCCATTTACCGTCGCGATGGTCGCTTCGCCGATCTGGTAATGGCCAGCATTCGTGGCGAGCACCGTGACGCCCCCATGTATGCTTTGCACGATGTTGAACAAAACATTAAAGAAATGGACTGGCCCGAGGGCATGCAGCCCGAGGTGCGCTACTTCAACCAACCGGAAGATGAGAGCAAACCTACCCTGCTGTGGATGGGCGAATGGGACGTCACCAAAGAAACCTTCGTCGAACTCGGCTCTGCCTTTAACTACGCCATACTCGGTATTTACATCTTGGTAGTCGGCCAGTTCAGCAGCTTCAAAACCCCGCTAGTGGTACTGCTACCGGTGCCACTGGGCTTTTCCGGCATTATTCTCGGCCACTGGATAATGGATGCCACCTACTCCATGCCCTCCACCATCGGGCTGATTGCCCTCTCGGGCATCGTGGTGCGCAACTCGATTTTATTGATTGAGTTCATTCACATGAAAAGCCGGGAGGGAGTACCGATGCGCACTGCAGCGTTGGAAGCAGCCGCAATTCGCGCCAAGCCCATTTTCCTCACCGCCCTCGCTGGCATTGCCGGTTCGGCCTTTATTTTGCCCGATGCCATGCTCCACGGCATGGGCGTGGCGTTGATGTTTGGCCTGGCTTCGTCGACGATACTGACTTTAATCATCATACCCGCCATGTATGTTTGGCTGCGCGATGATGGCCGCTCCGTTTAAAAAACCACAGGCACAACTCTCAAACATAAAAAACCCTCCCCTGAATAATCAGGGGAGGGTTTTTTTATCGCGTAAATTATCGTGTAAAACCTAAGCTCAAGACCTGCTTATTTGCAAAATACTGCCCTCGCCATCGGCGGCAAGTAATAAACCACCCTTACCATCAACACAAAGGCCACCGGCAAAATCGAGCGGACAAGCAGCACCTACCGGTAAATGAGTGGCCATTTGCTGAGACTGGCTATCGCCAGCAAGATCAATCGCCCAAATTGAGCGGGTCGCTCTGTCGAGGACATAGAGGGTATTATCAATGGCCGCCAAACCTCGGGGGTCAGCCAGCCCTTCAAGCACGACCGACACCTCACCCTGCGAACTCACCGCAATAACTCGCCCACTACCCGTATCAGACACATAACATTGCCCTTGCCACATAAGGACGTCAGCCGGCGCATTCAAGCCATCGACTAAAGTGCGAACATCGCCTGAAGCGCTAATAGCGAGTACGGAATTGGTGTTTTCCCGCACCACGAGCACCCCGCCATCATCTGCGGCACAGAGGCCTTTTAACTGCCCCTGTTTGGCCACCAGCATGTCAGTCGTCTGTAAAGTAAAGTCATAGCGCAGCACATCACCTCGGGCCGTGGTCATCAAAAACTCACCGGGCTTGCCCTGGGCAACAGCACGCACAAAGCGAGGTGCGGAATTATCTAGCGGGCTACCGACAGCACTGCGCTCGCCATCGGCAGAAATCATCGCCAGACTGAGGCCATCGACCACAAAACAGGTGCCCGAAGCCGTATCGCAAGCGATACCCCAGGGGCCAACCCATCCTGCTTCAACCAGCACACGCTCGTTATTGCTGCCATCCATCGCTACTTCGGCAACACCGCCATCGACAAAGTGAGAGAGATAAAGCTTGCCGTCGGCATCAATAGCCAGGTTATCGATACCCGGCCGCACCTTCGCAACCACCGTTTGCTCACCCGTTTCGATATCAATTTTCACCACTTCGCCATTGCCCGCCTGAGAGACTAGCAAGTCACCATAGAGGCTAAATTTCGCGGCCGTGGGATGAGACAGGCCCGTGGTGACTGGCTCCAGCTCACCGCTTTCAGGGTCAGCACGCCAGATTTCACCCTTCGGTACCAATGGGTAGTAGAGCTTGCCATCGGGGCCAGCGGCCAGGGCATTGGGGCTGTTGAGGTTTTTGGCGATTAAGCGCGGGGGTCTGTCATCGTGAGGATATAACTCAAACAACCTACCATTAGGCCGGTGCTCGTCGATAAACAGACGATCATTAAACACGGTGACACCATTGGCGGAGGGCAGTTCGTCGGAAACGATAGTCACTTCACCATCGGGCTTGCGCATACTCACCCGGGCACTCATCACTTCGGTGGCGTACATATTGCCAGCGGAATCGAAAGCGACATCATCCGGCCCAGTGACGGGCCCACCGTTCTCGGTAATCACCTCCAGTTCACCCGTCACCGTGTCAATGGCTGTTACCTGACTGCCCATAGCTTGAGCAACGTAAAGCCTGCCATCACTGCCAAACTGCATACCATTGGCACCAAATAAGGCACTGGCTGGGGTCATGCGGCTGCACTGCCAGCCCGCTATCAAGCGGGGGGTTACAGCCTGTTCACCGTGTAGGGCCGCGAAACGATTATTCATTATTATTGACACTTACTGCACCTCGCTGAAAATAATTAATCATGCCGATTGGCTTATTCAAAGGCAAAAAAAACCCCGCAACAGCAATCAGCTACGGGGGCCTTCTAAACCTTAGCAAAAGACTTAACTTACATTACACATTCGCGTTTAAGTTGAAGAGTTTCTTCACATTGTCGTGTACACAGGCATTCTGCTGCTCGATAGTCAGGTGACCCATCTGCTCGTCGAGAATTTGCTGAGAAATGGGCCAGCAGGCATCGGTGTGCGGGTGGTCGTTGGCCCACATCAGGCACGCTGTCGATGACATCCAGGTTACGATAAGCCGTCTCGTCATCCTGGAAGGTAAAGGAAATATTCTGGTGGATGTACTCACTCGGTGGACGTGTCAATGAACATTCAACCGCTGGCCCCATAGCCACGCTTGGGTGCGAGGACTTCTTTAACGCCGCAGTCATCAGAGATGAAAATGTGGAAGCACATGGGTATATCGAAATCAACAGAGCACTGCCACAGGGCATCGTAATCAGTGTGATCATAACCAGCGTAGCCGGGACGGCTCGGCATCAACATACCGACCATGCCCTGAGCCTTGGCGCGCATCACATGTTCAATCGCGGAATCAACCGAAAGCACAACAGACTGCGCTAAACCGAGGAGACGGTTAGGCTGAGCACCACAGAAAGTTTCCAACCAACGGTTATAGGCCTGCATGCACGTATCTTTGTACTCAAGATCGGGATGACCGCACATGATCATGCCCACCGAGGCGTAGATGACTTCCGCACAAACGCCATCTTGGCCCTGAACTTCAGCACGGAAGTTGGGGTCGATAAAGTCAATATACGTGTTGGGCGGCTCAAATTAAGCACTACGATGTTTACTTCGAATGCCTTTTAGTCGGCATTGTCGCAAGCAGTGTTAAATTGTTAGCCAGACAATTACAATGCTCGCACCAATTTTTCAACAAGCAGACAACAGCGTATGCAAGAAAATGAGAAACAGATCCTGATTGAGAACCTGCTTCACAGCATTCGCAAACATCCTGCTTCCGTTACATCAAACGGTGTACAGAAAACACTCGATGAGAACGCCCTGGCTAAAGAGTTTTACACACTCATCAGCGAAGCCACTGGTGACCATTATAAATCTGAACAAAAACAAGTGACCATACTGCTCGCGGATTTACGCGGCTTCAGCGCCATGTCGGAGAAACATACGGCGAAAGAGCTGATCGATCTTTTGAATCGCTATTTCCACAAAATGAGCGAAATCATTCTCCACTACGGCGGCACCATTGATAAATTTATGGGTGACTCCGTAATGGCCCTATTTGGCGCGCCCTCCAGCAGCGAAGATGATCTGGAGAGAGCGCTCGCCTGTGCCGTAGAAATGCAACTTGCCATGAATGATGTCAACGCGACCAATCAAGCTTTGGGACTACCCAACATTTACATGGGCATCGGTCTCAATACAGGCACGGTAGTCGCGGGGAATCTCGGCTCCATATTGCACAGTGAATACACCGTAATCGGCAATGAAGTAAACCTGACCTCTCGCATTGAAGCCCATAGCTTGCGTGGACAAATTATGCTCAGCGAGAGCACTTATGACCAGGCTGCGGAATACGTGACCGTCGGTACCATTAATGACGTACTGGTGAAAGGCCGCTCCCAAAGTGTTCGCCTCTATGAGTTGCTATCAACCAGCCGACCAAAGCAACTGGAAGTGCCACAGCGAGAAATTCGCAAAAGTCCCCGCATCGCTGTCAACATGCCACTCAATTTCCAAACTGTGGCAGGTAAGACTGTACAGGCTGAAGAATACGAAGGGCGTATTAACAACATCAGCTATAACGGGATGATGGCTGTTCTACCTATGCCTATACAGCCCAGCGCCGAAATTAAAATCCACTTTACCCTGTCAATGATGTCCAATCAGACGAGTGAAGTGTATGCCAAGGTGCTGCACGTACAGGAACTCGATAAACATTTTTATTGCCAGCTGGAATTTACTTTTATCGATGACGATGCCCAACGCGAACTGAAAGAATTTATCGATCGCATCATTGAGAGTAACTAGAGCCGATCAGAAATTTCGACCTCAACGACTAAACCTACCGCAAAACCGAAAAGACTCATCGAACAATGATTCGTATAAGTATCCTCTAGCAGCCATTTTTTAAACATCAAAATCCAGTCATCCCCACAATCAGTGCTTTAAAGAGCTAATACTTTTTGTATAACGGGCTACAGGAGTAAGGAAGGGGGAAGGGAGTACGACTGCACTACATAAATACAGATAAATCAGCCGCTTAATTGCACGTACTGGCGAGCCATAGGTACAACATCTAGATAGAATTTCATCAGACGAGCTGAGTCCAAAGTCGCAATGTCGGCAAGGTTACCCTCGCAATAATCAATAACCATGGACAATACATCACCCAATTCACCTGTGCCCTCAAGTAGGGCCTGCTTAACATCATCACCAATGGGCAATTCTGCCAAAGCCTCATCTAATGGAACGCCAAGCAGAGCATCGAGGTGAGAAAATAAACCCATCATAAAATAGGTACCGCGATCTGATTTTTTCCCGAGATCCAGCGCCAGGGATTCACACATTAAGGCGCGCACTAAAGCAGATTCGAGAATATGAGCGTTGTCTTCACTAAAGCTACCCGCCATCACCACATGTACGAGGCGAACCAAAGTGTCTAGGCCGAGTATAAATACAGTTTCATCAATCGATGTAATTTCTCGCTCAAAACCATACATTGCCGAATTGACGTAACGTAATAATTTATAACTCAGCGCTACATCATGAGAAATAAGCTCGGTTAATTTACTCACTTCAACATTCGGCTGATGCAATTTGTTGGCAAGCTCGACAGTGGCGATTTGGTTACCGCTTATTTTTCTGCCGCTAACAATTTTCGGGTGTGCAAAATAATAGCCCTGAAATAGATCGAAGCCCATGGCTAGACACTCCCTGGCCTCACGCTCTGTCTCGACTTTTTCGGCCAGTAATTTGGCATTATATTGCTTAAGCTGAGAGATTTTTTCACTCAACTGATCAATACCAATATCAGCCACATCGAGCTTAATAATATCGACTATGTTGAGAAAAGGTTCATGCGTAGGATCAAAAATATAATCATCAAGGGCCAACGTGTAACCCCGTTTTTTTAATATCAGCAGAGCATCAATAACCTCTTCATCAGGCTCCACATGCTCAAGGATTTCAATCACAATATTGCAATGAATTTCAGGTATCAGATAACTACCGACCAGAAACTCTCGAGGCATGTTAATAAAAGCAGGCTTGTCTCCAAATAGATCCTCAAGGCCAATAGAAGTGAAAACATTGCTCAATAACTCTGCTGTTGCCAAACCATGGTCATCGACATCAACCGAATTAACGTTATCCGAGCGATAGAGCAACTCATAAGCGGAGACATTAAAGTCCCGATCATAAATTGACTGTCGACCCACATAGACTAAGTCAGGCATACCCATTCCTAATAGGTTACAACGCCTTGCTGTAACAGGCGAACTATTATGAAGAAGCACTTAACAATCAAACTCAGTGCGCAGCAACGAAAATCCAGCCAACAATATAACAAGTCTTTATTGCCGCTGCTACGCACTGGTCGAAACTTTACGGGGTGTTAAGCCTTAGCCATAGGCTTTGGAACGAGCGATCATCCGTTGCGCCTGAGTGTAGTGGGGCTTATCCAACATAATGCCATCAAGTCCGACAACACCCATATCAGGGTTAGCCTCAAAGACATCAACCACTCGGCGAGACCATTCCAATTGCTCAGCTGTAAACGAAAAAGATTCATTGATGATATCAACCTGATTAGGGTGTATTGCCATCATGCAGGTAAAGCCCGCTCGACGAGCACCTAGGCAGGCATCACGTAATCCGTCATCGTCTTTAAAGTCGGTGAACACGGTGTTACAGGGTTCAATGCCCGCGGAAGCCGCTGCCGCTAAACATAAGCTGCGTGCCGTACGGAACAGGTCATCCCAATTACCGTCGGGCAAGCGGTGGGTTTCAGCGCCGACATCGGCAGAGAGATCGAACTCACCCCAACTAACGTAGGCCAAGCGATCGCTACAGTCAGTCAAGCCACCCATACTGAGTACACCCTGACCCGTTTCTGTTCCTATCACGAGTATTTTGATATGGCCTGCAGGCACACCGTCTCGCGCCTCGAGGGCACTAATATAGTGGTCAAAGCGAATCACATCCTCACGGGTACGGTACTTGGGCAGCAAAATATAATCCGGCGCACCACCCACGACGGCGGCAAGATCACCCAGAGTCATATCGCCACAGAGGGGGTTTACTCGCACCAGTAATTTCTTGGTGCGTGAACCCAAAGGGTTAGCATCGAGGTATTCCCGCGCTAAACGTCGGCCCTCGCCTTTACGACTCAGGGCAACGGAATCTTCCAGATCGAGAATCAGGCCATCGGCATTGGTACCCGAGCCTTTGGCAATTTTCTTCTCGCTATCAGCGGGTAAAAAAAGCATTGATCGCATAAATATTCTCCGCTATTTAGTCTTTGGGACGTGTCGCCATTAAGGCAGTACGCTTAACAGTAGCAACCAACTCATCACGCTGGTTAAAGCCCTCATGGAGGAAGTTAACGATGCCCGAGTCATTGCGCGACTTGCTGATACGCTTATCCAGAACAGTGGTGCGCGCGCGAATGGTGTCGCCGTGGAAAGTCGGGCGAGGGAAAGAAATATCCGTCATACCCAAGTTACCCAAAGTTGTACCCAGGGTCAGCTCCGTCACCTGCACTCCAACCACCAGAGCTAGAGTAAACATGCTGTTAACGATTCGCTCACCATAAATACTATCTTTAGAAAACTCAGCATCGAGATGCAGGGGTTGGGTGTTCATGGTCAGGCAGCTGAACAGCGTATTATCGTATTCGCTCACGGTGCGACGCACCTGGTGATCAAAAACTGCGCCCTCTTCAAAATCTTCAAAATAGTAACCGGCCATTTCTCTTCCTTTCGCTAATGAATGTGGAAGTGAAATTGTATCACCGAGGGGACTGTCGATACGACTCAGCAAAGCTGAGTGGCTGTACACCTTGCCCTACGCAAGCTTTTCTCGTAGTAAACTAAGTATCAATCACCCATCCACAACGTAAACCACTAAAAATAGAGCCCAACCATGACAAGTAATAAAAACGCACACGACCTGACTTTTGACGAGGTAATCGAGCAACGAAAATCAGTACGCGGCTTCCTTCCGAAGCCCATTCCCAAAGAGGAGCTACATAGGATTTTCGCCCTCGCCCAACAGGCGCCTTCAAACTGTAACATCCAACCCTGGCATGTCGTCGTCGCCTCGGGGGAGTCTTGCAAGGCCCTACGCGACAAACTCGTAGCCGCCGTTGAGCAGCAAATCCCACCCAATCCTGACTACTCCCGTCCCGAGCGCTTCGAAGGCGTATTTCGCCAACGCCAGGTTGACACCGCTGTGGAGCTTTATAACAACATGAATATCGACAGGGGGGATGCAGAGGGTCGACAATGGGCCATGATGCGAAATTTCAAGCTATTTGACGCGCCCCATATCGCCTTTATTTCCATGCCAAAAATATTCAACGAGTGCGTCGCCATTGATGTTGGGATGTATTCTCAAACCTTGATGCTGTCAATGACAGCCCACGGTATCGGCTCTTGCGCCCAGGCCAGTGTCAGCAGTTATCCCGACATTATCCGCGAGCACTTCGGGTTAGACGACAGTCTGGCCGTATTGATTGGTATCTCTTTCGGCTATGAAGACACCGCCGTGCCAGCCAACAAGACTATCGTGCCTCGAGCTAATATTGAAGATACCCTCTTATTCCTAGAATAATGCGCGACCCTAGTAGGAATAAAAAACCGATGCTTAAGCATCGGTTTTTTATTCACCAACGCCGTACCCACAGGCTAAAACTGGTAGGTTAAACGCACTGTAACCTCATCAGTCCAATCAATGGGTGTCAAAGCTGAACCTGTATCCTGACTGTCCATCCAAGTGGCGAACGTTTCAATTGTCCAATTGCCACTGGGCTTGTACCTTACACCGGGCTGCAACAACCACGAACCATTAAAATCATAAAGAAAGGAAAAATCATATCGCCACTTTAAGCCTGGCGATGGCTGCTGAAAAGCAAACGCAACCGCATCCCAACCACCGTGTGACTCGCCACCAGATGGGCCTTTATTTAAATCACCTCCCAACGTGCTCAGGTGATGACCAACAAAATCACTTTCGCTCTTATGCATCCACTGGAATGAAAAGAATGTCGCGGGAAATTTGCTCGAGAAACGATGATATTTTTCTAATGCAAAACCGGTTATCCATTCGTCCTCAGTGATGGGCTTACGGGAACCATTGTTAGTCCACTTTCTATCCGGTGTATAGGTCATTTCAAAGCGTACGATCAACTGATCTAGAAAACTGTCAGGCTCTGCRAAGAAAATATAATTCATACCGAAACCAAAAATATTCTCCGAAGCATAAGTCGGTATAAAGTCGGCACCTACATCACCTATCAAGCTTAGAAAAGTATCAATATTTAATTTTGCCTCTTCAGCATTGGTTACATAAATACCATTCGCTGGATCAGCATTCGGCATCAAACCCGCTGGAATGAAAGCCTGTTGGAAAAAGCCACCCACAAACGGGAACTCATTGGCCAGAACGTTCAAGGTTTCAATGCCATCTAGACCCGAAAGCGCCGCACCCATCATCCAGTCAGATGAATTAGTAGTACCGTTTCTAGGGCCTTCTTTCCCCCCCACGGCTGGAAAATCACCACCCCCCGGTAGCAAACCGAGACTTTCAAGAGCGGTCAGAGAATTCACTTTAAAAGGCTGAGTGGAAAAACCGGGGAAAACAGTATCCATTGATGTTTGGTTACTTGCACCCCATTTGAAAATCGGATCGGGRTTATGCCGTGAAACAGCAATAAAGGTCAACCCTAAATCACCAATTTGCCCCTTTAGGCGCACACCCACATTAATTTGGTCATCAACTTTATCAAAGCCAATATCATTACGAATCACATAGGGTGAATTAATAAACGCATAGGATGAACCAACACGGGGGTGAACCGTGGGCTGAAACATCTGCGCATAGGCTTCAATTTCCCAGTCGTTATTGAGGTTATAGCTAACACGTATCGCCGGAGAGGAGATACGCTCATCTGCATATTCTTCAGTCGCAGTGTCCAGGAAAGAGTGACGACGTAAATCGAGGCCGTTGGGCACGTCCATAACACGGAAGAAAATAGACTCGCCCCAGGCAATCTGCTGATTGCCAATACGCATCCAAAAGGGACCATTTTGGTAATCGAGATAAGCCGACGGTAAATCAATCATAAAGTTGTCATCACACACTTCCAGAACAGAAGCACATTTACCGTGAAGGTCAACTTTGAAATTATTGTCATCCCCTCCGTCTTCAAAGCTTGACGGCACCGTATAGGTATTTTGAACGTCGCTCAAATARTAACCTCGCACTTTAACGAAGCCACTCCAGTTATCGTTAAAGTTCATGTGGAAGTCAATCTCGGCCCGAGTTGCCATCAAATTCCAATCATTACTTTTATCGAGGTTTGGTTTTGAAAAACTAGTTGGCAAATCCGTATTAGCAGGAGCAGGAAGGCCCTGAGCCGCAGCAGTTTGAGCTCTAAGCCCATCCCATACAGCCTCAGCGCCTGGGTGACCCGATGCTGTATTTTCCAAAACCCCAACACCACCTTTATAAATATCAGGGCTCCCTCTTTGCCAGGGGTTATCTTTACTACCAATGCTATAAGACATTTCCTGGCGTATGAATCCAGCGACTTTTAAATTAAATGCATGACTTATGTTTGCCAATGCTAAAAGGCTTATGGCCAGTGTAGAACCCACTATTTGTGCAGGTTTTATTTTTTTAATTTTCATTATTATTCCCCACTATTTTCACCCCTGTTCAGCAACTCCAAGAACAGATTAATAAGCTTTCCGCCGTCAAAATATGGCAAAACTTAAAAATGATCTACCAGTGCTAAGCAATCCAGCCTTTTCAGTTATTATTATTAAATACCTAAACGACGAATCGCCTGCACAGTCAAGTATTTCTCATAGGCATCAGGCTGGTCATTAATAGTTTTATAACCATTACTCAACTGCTCGGCTATGGCTATACGACTCATTCGACCTGACTGCACATCATGGCTATGCACATACGTGGGCCCCCAATCGGGCCTTCCCTTATTATCAAGATGTACYAGGTCTCCTTTTTTATACTGTGAAAACCCAGCTTCAAAAGACTTCCATATCTCCCCTTTACGATCAAACGTCATATAGGCCACATAGGCCATATTGCGCAGATCAAGCCACACGCGTTTTTTCCCCACTGGGGCACGGGGGTAGCCTGTAGGTTCCGCTTCCACGACTAAGACTTCTGGACAAAATTCATAGGCAGTATCCCAAAAAGTAAGACCCTTAGGACCACCATGAGTAGGAGGAACCCAATCTTTTTGATCACCATGCCAGTTTTGCGATTGGGCGCCCAGAAAAGGCCCCCGACCAACTATTTTGTAGTTGCCCCAGGTTAGCATCGGGTCACCAGCCGCCCAAAAATCGGATAAAAATACGGTAATACCGGGCACTAGGGGCTCAAAGCGCTGGTTAGTAGGGAAACGTCTTACCCTTTTAAAGGCCGGAATATAACCCACGAGGGTGGGGAATTTTCTCTGGTCGTAGTCAATGGTGTTAAGGAAACTTGTGCCGGACACATCCTGAGGAGAAACAAACCAGACACCGGTATAACGAAGCTTATCTTCATGCCCCTTCCAGTAAGGGCCATCAGGRTCCGACACTCGCCCCACTGCCGTTTTTTCACAGGCCGCAAGCTCGTACTCGTATTCCACCTTTCCTTCCGGGCCTAGATCCCAGTCCTTTGCCGCCAACTGAGTTGTATCGTGATGACYCGCGGTAAGACCGAGGTTGGAAAAGGCNTCAAGGCCACTCTGAGGATCAACAAAGGGGAGCCCTCCAATCCACGGCTTCCCATCTGCTTTGGTGACGACATTCCCCACATCATCAAGTACCGCCTTACCCTGATTKCGCAACGTCGCTTCCAGAAAATCTTGCGGATGAAGCTTAGTAACATCTGTAGTCTGGGGCACTACCTTGATCCTGCGCCCCATCTGACTGACTTCTTGATAGGTAATGGGAGCCAACAAGTCCTTCACGTGCTCGACGTTATCTGCGGTGATGAAGTCGCCTTCGTTTACTTTTCCTTTGGTATAAGCACTGAGGGATTGTAATTCTTCTGGATAAGCTTTGGTGATATCACCGCTTTTAGCAATTAACGGCCACAATGATGTTAGTACTCCCGCTCCCATCGAGCCTTTAGCCATTTTGTCCATAAAGTGGCGGCGACTGTAATCAAAATCATACTTCTTGATATGCATACATAACTCCTTTTTTATAGTTTTTGGAGAAAGGGGAGGCCCTTATATTATTGAAGCAAACGGACYACCCTCATAACCCTACATTATGAATAACATAAGGTAAAGTAATACATATTCTTTGCCATCATTATAAACCAGCCTATAAACCCTCAGTTACTAAATAAAATGCAAAAAAAAAGCACTCAAATGAGTGCTTTTTTACGATAAAGATAAATTAGAACTGGTAGGTAACTCGCATAGTAAAGTCATCAGACCAATCGAAAACACCCAACGATGAAGAGTTATTACCATCGATAATATTGGCAAAAGCTTCAACCGTCCAGGCACTGCTTGGCTTATATCGCACTGCAGGTTGAAGGAAGAAACCACCTTCCATGTCGTACAGGAAGGAGCCATCAAGACGCCACTTCAAGCCAGGGAAAGGCTGTTGAAATGCTAACACCAACCCATGCCAACCGCGGTCTTGCTCACCACCACCAGGTCGTCTGCTTATCGAACCACCAAGACCACTTAAATGACGACCCAACAAGTCACTCTCTTTACGATACATATATTCAAATATCATAAAGGTCGCAGGAAAGCTATCACTGAAGCGGTGGTATTTTTCAAGAACCAAGCTGGCCAGTATCTCGTCTTCCTCAATAAACTTATAGCGCAAGTTGTTGGTGAACTTTTTGTCCGGCGTATAGCTCATCTCAAAGCGAACTACCAACTGGTCGAGAAAAGAATTGGGATCATCCGCGTAGATAATATGATTGACGCCAAAGCCAAAAATATTTTCTGAAGCGTAGCTGACTCGCATCAAACCGCTAAGGCCACTACCACCAAGAGTACTATCCAACGCACCTAAGGCTCCATCTAAAGTGCCACCGCCTGCCGCACCAGCTCCCCAAAACAACTCAAGGAAATCGGTACCATTAATACCGCCATCAACGGCATGATCCAAAGTAGTACCATCAAGYAGGTTATTACCACCACCATTCTGAGTCTGGAGATAATCACCATTGGCATCAGCCCCCATGCCCAGAGCAGTTTCTGCAAAGCCTCTAATCCAGGCAAAATCATTGATCAGGCCATTGAGTACATCCAAACCATCAATACCGCCCACGCCTGAGTTGTAAAACCACTCATCAGGGCTGGCAGTACCTGCTCGGCTACCGGGCTCATAAATAAAAGGCTGGGTTTCAAAGCCAGGCCCAAAGGCGGCATTAGGCACGCCACCAGCGAACAAAGTAAATAGCGGATCCGGATTATGTCGCGCTACAGCAAACATCTGCACGCCCCAGCTACCGTCTTCGCCCAAGTTTTGGCCCTGAATACGAATACCCCCGTTGATTTGATCATCAACCTTATCAAAACCTTCCTCGTAACCCTTGTTCATATTAAAACCTGACTGAATCAAGTTATAGGGCGAGTAATTTGTTGGTAAAATCGACGGCTGAAACATCTGAGCAAAAACCTCTACCTCCCAATTTTCGTCAACCTGATAACTGCCACGAATTCCTGGGGAGGCTATTCGCTCGTCAGAATACTCTTCAGCACCAAAGTCAAAAATCACGTGGCGACGAAAATCCAGACCATTAGCCATATCAGCAACGCGGAAGAATAGCGCCTCACCCCAAGCAATCTGCTGCTGACCAATKCGCACCCATAGGGGCCCTTTGGCATAGTCCAAGTACATAGCGGGAATATCGAGCATGTAGTCGTCATCACTAACCGACAAATACGTTGCCTCATTACCGTGATTGGGCACGCCAAACTGGTCGGGCAAGCCTTTTTGCTCATCCCCATCAGCGAAACCACTTTTATCAACCTGATTGTAGACATCGGGCTGATAATAGCCGCGGAATTTAACAAAGCCCGTCAAGTTATTGGTGAAGTTAAAACTAACATCGACCTCGGATTTAGTCGCAAACACATTCCAGTCATTATCTGTAGAAAGATCTCGACGGCCGGTAATAATCGTATCGGCAGGCAGCCCCGTTAATTTCCCCTTAGTCTTATACGCCTTGCCATTAAAATAATTACCACCCGTCGTATTCGGGTTTTCATTGTTATTAAGCTTATAAGCCATTTCCTGGCGTATAAAACCGGATACCGAATAATCAAAGGCCGATACCGTGGGCGATAAGAACGGTGCCCCTGCCAATGCCAGCATGGATACGCCGAACTTTACTTGTTTCTTATTTATCATTTATTACCCCTATTATTTCTACTTCTTAATTATCGTTATAGTTTTACTTTACGATATACCGCGTACTAACCCAGCGCTTAGTGACATRCTTTTTATTATTGCTATCTCGTCACTAATAAACGCTGTTTTTTTGTTCTTTTTTATATTATTGATTAGCTACCTAAGCGACGAATAGCCTGAATGGTCAGGTACTTGTCGTAGGCGTCTTCTGTATCAAATGCCATTTTCACACCACCCTTAATACTTTGGGCGTTGTTAAAGCGGGTAAAGCGGCCTGTTTGAATGTCGTGTGCATGCACATAGGACCAGGCTAGCCATTCTTTTCAAGGTGGGCCAGGTCGCCTTGAACTTGCTGGCTGCTGCCAATTTCAAAGGAGCGCCACAGTTCGCCACGACGGTCGTAGGTGACATAAGCAATGGCGAACATACGTGTATCAATCCATACGCGCTTCTTGCTAACCGGTGCACGGGGGAACCAACGGGTTCGGCTTCAAGCACGAGGACTTCGGGGCACAGCTCGTAATCCACTTCGTAGAAGTTAAGACCTTTCTTACCACCGTGCAGCGTTTTGTCTTTGGACCAGTTGTTCTGATCATCGTGCCAAGTGCCGGATACGGACCAAAGGAAGGGGACTACTTTAAATCAAACCCCATGCGCCAAAATCAAGGAAAAAAGCACTCAAATGAGTGCTTTTTTTACGATAAAGATAAATTAGAACTGGTAGGTAACTCGCATTGTAAAGTCATCAGACCAATCGAAAACACCCAACGATGAAGAGTTATTACCATCGATAATATTGGCAAAAGCTTCAACCGTCCAGGCGCTGCTTGGCTTATATCGCACTGCAGGCTGGAGCAAGAAACCACCTTCCATGTCGTACAGGAAGGAGCCATCAAGACGCCACTTCAAACCAGGGAAAGGCTGTTGAAAGGCCAGCACCAAACCGTGCCAACCGCGATCTTGCTCACCACCACCAGGTCGGTGAGTGACATCACCACCCAAACCACTTAAATGACGACCCAACAAATCACTTTCTTTACGGTACATGTATTCAAATATCATAAATGTAGCAGGGAAGCTGTCACTAAAACGGTGGTACTTTTCAAAAACCAGACTGGCCAGTATCTCGTCTTCCTCAATGTACTTATAACGCAAGTTGTTGGTGAACTTTTTGTCCGGCGTATAGCTCATTTCAAAACGGACCACCAACTGGTCAAGAAAAGAGTTGGGATCGTCCGCATAGATAATATGGTTGACACCAAAGCCAAAGATATTTTCAGAGGCGTAATTCACTCTCATCACACCACTTAAGCCGGTACCACCAGGAGAGCCCGGGATAACATCATTACCCGCATCCAGAGCCGCTATTGCCTCTTCAGTCGTACCGGAAGCCCCGGGTGCAAGCGTACCATTGGCACCAGCCCCCCAGAACAGCTCCAAGAAGTCTGTGCCATTCATACCATTAGGTGTCAAACCAAAAGCCAGATTGTGACCACCACCCGATTGTGTCGTTAACCACTCGCCATTAGCATCAGGCACCATACCCAGGCTTTGAGCAAAACCCTTAATCCAGGCAAAATCGTCAATCAAACCATTAATTACGTCCAGGCCATCGACACCACCCACACCTGAATTATAAAACCACTCATCAGGGCTAGCAGTACCTGCTCGGCTACCGGGCTCATAAATAAAAGGCTGGGTTTCAAAGCCTGGCCCAAAAGCAGCATTAGGCACACCACCAGCGTACAGGGTGAAAAGTGGATCGGGATTATGTCGCGCTACAGCAAACAACTGCACACCCCAGCTACCGTCTTCACCCAGCCCTTGACCCTGAATGCGAATACCACCGTTGATTTGGTCATCAACTTTGTCAAAACCTTCCTCATAGCCCTTATTCATATTGAAGCCTGACTGAATCAGGTTATAAGGTGAATAGTTGTTCGGCAGAATGGAGGGCTGGAACATCTGAGCAAAAACTTCCACTTCCCAGTTTTGGTCAACCTGATAGCTGGCTCGAATGCCAGGGGACGCTAATCGCTCATCGGAATACTCTTCCGCACCAAAGTCAAAAATCACGTGGCGACGAAAGTCCAGGCCATTAGCTAGATCAGCAACGCGGAAAAACAAAGCCTCACCCCAGGCAATTTGCTGCTGACCGATACGCACCCATAGGGGGCCTTTGGCATAGTCCAGGTACATAGCGGGAATATCGAGCATGTAGTCGTCATCACTGACCGACAAATAAGTTGCCTCTTTACCATGGTTGGGCACCCCAAATTGGTCGGGCAGCCCTTTTTGCTCGTCACCATCGACAAAACCACTTTTATCAACCTGATTAAAAACATCGGGCTGATAGTAACCACGGAATTTCACAAAACCCGTCAAGTTATTTGTGAAATTAAAGCTAACATCAACCTCGGATTTAGTGGCAAAGACATTCCAGTCGTTGTCTGTGGAAAGATCCCGTCGACCACTAATAATCGTGCCTTTAGGCACACCTCCAAAATTCTCTAACAAATCACCCTTAGTGGCATACCCTTTACCATTGTAATAATTACCACCCGTTGTATTTGGGTTTTCATTATTGTTGAGCTTATAAGCCATTTCCTGGCGTATAAAACCCGATACCGAATAATCAAAGGCCGACACCGTGGGCGATAAGAACGGTGCCCCTGCCAATGCCAGCATGGATACGCCGAACTTTGCTTGTTTCTTATTAATCATTTATTACCCCTATTATTTCTACTTCTTAATTATCGTTATAGTTTTACTTTACGATATACCGCGCACTAACCCAGCGCTTAGTGACATGCTTTTTATTATTGCTATCTCGTCACTAATAAACGCTGTTTTTTTGTTCTTTTTTATATTATTGATTAGCTACCTAAGCGACGAATA
>NVWE01000012.1 GCA_002746135.1 Cellvibrionales bacterium
CTACAGTAAAGACGGGGCCTCGCCGTGCTCTACGGCAATATCGCCCTCGACGGCTGCGTGGTCAAAACCGCCGGTGTCGATGAATCTATTTTAGTGTTTGAAGGCCCTGCCTACGTGTGCGAAAGCCAAGACAGCGCCGTTGCCGATATTCTCGCCGACAAGGTCAAGCCCGGTGACGTCGTAGTAATTCGCTACGAGGGTCCCAAGGGCGGCCCCGGCATGCAGGAAATGCTCTACCCCACCACCTACCTGAAATCGCGCGGTCTCGGCAAAGCCTGTGCGCTGGTCACCGACGGACGCTTCTCCGGTGGCACCTCGGGCCTCTCCATCGGCCATTGCTCACCCGAAGCGGCGGCGGGCGGCACCATCGGCCTGGTGCAAAATGGCGATTTAATACACATCGACATCCCCCAGCGCACCATTAACGTCAAACTCAGTGACGAGGAACTCGCCCACCGCCGTGCCGCGCAAGATACAGCTGGCTGGCAGCCCGTTGAGGATCGCCCCCGTAAAGTGACAGCAGCACTGAAAGCTTATGCCCTGCTCGCCACCAGCGCCGACAAGGGTGCAGTGCGAGATTTATCAAAGCTGTAGTTCGCGGCAACAATAAGGACATTAGCCCATGAGTCTCGGCAAAAGCAGACTGGAAGAAGACACGCAAATAGACCTCACACCCATGCTCGACGTGGTGTTTATTTTGCTCATCTTCTTTGTCGTCACCGCTGCTTTTGTCGACGAGACCGCCATCGACCTGCAACACCAGCCCCCCTCCAACAATGCCACTGTTGAAAAAAGCGACGACATTATTTTTCAAGTCAGCGCCAACAACGATATTTCGCTCGACGGCCGCCGGGTGGATATTCGCTCGGTGCGCGCCAATGTGGAAAGACTACGCGCCAGCAATCGTGATGCGAAAGTAATTATTAGTACGGATTCTTGGGCGCTGACTGAGACGTATATTCGTATTGCTGATCAGGCTCGGGCGGCGGGTGTTGAGGATATTGTTTTGACGACGCGTTAGACGGCAACTCTAACAATGGAAACGATGATGACTTCTTTATCTACAAACACAACTGGCCTCGCCCACAAAGATAGCCCCAGGTATGAAAAACCCCGAGCTCTACAAGAAGCCATCACCCAAGGTTTCGCTAGCGGAAAAGCGAAAAATATCGATATACAGGCCATTAAGGAAAAAGCCAAACAGCAGGCCGGTTATACGGCGAGGTGAGTGATTAACAAAACAAGCCAGTAGTACTTGATTGCAAGCGCAGCCCATTTTCTTTTCATTCCCCGATCAAAGGGTAGCGACCGCTCTGATTCATCAAGCCCGGCACACCACGCAGAATGCCTATATTGAGTAATTTACAATTAACTGCCCAAGAATCATCGCGCCCTGCCCCATGTCATTTACCTTTAACTTTAGCGGATATTTAACGTATGCTCACCTTTATTGTAGAAGGGGCCTACACCAACTTTAGAATTATTTAATAGCGGGTCAACCATTGAAGTTGTCATTATAAGTTGATAGTCACTACTTACCTTCTGGCATAAGTTAAATAATATTCTTTGGAAATTATGACTCCTTTCCTCTGTCATGCCATTGTCTTCGATGTTATCGAACATCATAAAACAGGGAATCCTAAATTTATCATCATTGATTGCGGCGAGAAGCACGGACAAATGAAAGGTGTTTTTTAATAATGTATTCGAACTTGCAGAAAAGTTTGCAACGTCATCAAGAAGCATTGAGTCAGTAGAGAAATCATATTCAAACTTATCAGGGGAAGAAAATGCATCCTCGTAGCCTAAATCCTCACTAAGTATCGACGTCACTTGCTGTGATACTTTAAAAGAAATTGATTTTCTTCTATTTTCGCTCAAAAACTCTAATGCCTTCAATGCCATAGCAAGTGTGGACATTGATGTGGCCGCGGCATCCTTTTTATCTAACAAAATCTGAATTTCAGCTGCTAGTGTGAGCCTGTCTTTTAGAGCTAATATTTGAGACTCAATAAAACCTTTGTCTCTGGCTAACGTTGTAAGTTTGGCCTCGAATTCGCTGGTAAAGCTATTAATCTCATTGAATTCGTTTTTAAATCGTCTGATTTCGTTATACTCATTTTTAAGCATTACAGATATCTCAGATTTCTCATCGATATATTTATTAAGTATTTTTGAACTTTCTTTTTTCTGGAAATCAAGCTCATTTAGAGCCTGTATGTATGATTCGTTTATTACTTGTTCATCAAGTTCTGATTTGCAGAGCTTACAACTTGATGCGCTTTCAGGGGGGCTAACTTTTGTTAAGCAGCTTGGACAGTATTCAAAATCGATCATTCCAAGTTCATTAACTGTTAGCTGAGAATTTCTAAGTGACGATTCCCTATGCTCAATTGTGGTTATAAATTCCAGACTATTAGAAATGTCGTAGCTTATTAACAGAAGCCTTTCTTCCATTTTCGAAATGCCGCTAGTACTTAGTGATATTTCTTTGTTAATCTCAACAGCTCTCTTAGTCAGCTCTTCAGTATCGGCATGAACGCCATCTCTTTTTAGATCTGACTGTGACTGATTTATTTTTTCTAGGGATTCATAAAGAATTTTTATTTCGCTTTCGATTGATGCGGTTGTTACCTTGAGATTTGACCTCCCAAGAACCTTGAATATAGTGAGCGTCTCCTCATTTAGTTTTTCAAATGTTTTTGTCGCAGCTATTAGCTCTTGTCGTGTCTTGTGCGCCTCCAAATTGTCAAGTCCAAACATAAAGTCGCCGATTGCTTTTCTTAGCGACTCTCTATCGTAAACAAATGGTTCTAATCTAAAAATCTTAGAAGAAGGAGTATCCTGATCTACGTAAAGCAGCCTCATGATTTGGTGCATGGTTAGCGATTGATTTTCGTCAGTATTATATTGTTCGTAGCCAAGTAAAGAAAAAATCTGCATCGCAAAACTTTTCTTTGAATCAGTTTTTCTGTAACCATATTTCGTCCATGCTTGGTTAAGGGCTTGGCTGTCAGCATAACTCCCTTCAAAAATGTGTATTGGTGGCTTTTTTGAATCTCCCTCAATGTTTCGCTTAAACACATATGGGAGCTTGTTTATTGCCAGATCAATAATTATTTCTGAGCAAAGTAAAGCTTCTTTTTTCCAGCTTGTTTTTTTTATGTCTGCTCCAAGGCCATAAGAAATAAGCTCCATTATTGAAGATTTTCCCACACCATTCTCGCCTCTAATAACATTAAGTCCGGCATGGAACTTCTCATCATATGCAATATGTCCTGACTGAGCTATTACAACTCTACTAATTACTAGTGTTGTGTTATTCGTCATATATAAACTCCATCAGTCCAGATCTATCTTTGAATCCATTTCGTCCTGTCCATGACGTAACGGTTAAGCCTTTGGTTAAGACTTCAAATATTTTTGAGTTGTTGTATTCATCGTTTTCTATAGTGGTAAGTATTCTTTCAGGGATATTTTCCTTATTGAGCGTTGCGATCCCAGACTGTGCATTATCTTTATCTAGAATGCTTTTGGACACTAGAGTCAATATTGATTGTTTGTGGATTGCAGAAAGCTCATAAAACAACCGTCTTTTATCTGGTATTGACTCAAAAGAAGAGGGTATATTTCTTGTGTGTTTTTTGTATTCTTTTATATCGCTTGGCCATGGGGATATTGATGCTAGCAAATGGGGGAATATGTGGTAAAAATCAATCACCCTTAAACGCTCTAAAGATATTCCTGAGGGTGACTTGACTAATATACTTAGCATTCTGTAGATACAATGATTCGCGTCTTTTAACGGGTGGTAAAGTATCATGGGTGACTCCATTTGACATGGCAGTTACCTGTCAGAAAATATAGCATACCTCTAATTATGTCAGCATTCATTGTAGGGTCTGCTGTGATGACCTCTGAAACAAATGGCTGAATTATCAAGTCAGAAATTGCAGAGTCTATCGCGGTTGTTGATAAACCATCTTTTATTAGAGGCAATATTTTTGAGCTGAATCTCTCATTAATTTGAGTAAGAAAATAAAGGTGGATTGCGACGGCTTGATTAGAAAACTGATGCCTTGCTAGTCGTTGTGCAAATTTATCCTTATAAAACTCAGCGTCGTCGTATAGATCTTCTCTATTGCCCGCTTTAAGCTTACCCATTAAGCCAAGTATTGGCCGCCCCGGCCTCGGCTTCTCATAACTTGAAAGTTGTTCAAGCATATCTAAGTATTGTGGGCTGTCAGTAGCTAGCTGATTGCTGTGAGTAATAATCTTTTGAATTTTTTCTGGGTCTGGAGCCGGTATTGTAATATAGAGATTGGACTCATTTTTTACCCCGACGATTAGATCCTTGCCAGCATTGACATCTCTTATATCGACATCGGAGATGGTTGGTAAGTTTTGACCATCCTTTATATTAGTCATTTTCTGTTATCTTCTCGCCAATAATAAAGTCACCACCCGTTTTAGCTCCCTTGACTTTCACGCCATCAATAGTGGTTTCAGAGTTAGCTTTACTTGCTGATTTTTTCCCTATAACCATGTCAGATTTGGAATCAACATCTTCGGCGCTTACATCTCGGATAGTTAATTTCGGGCTGTCTGGTTTAGACCTGTACGTTAAAAGGCTAAGACTGAGCAGTAAGACAACCCCTAGTATGATAATGAGCTTGGACGTATCAATATCTTGAATTAGGTTGTTCTCGATAAGTGCGATAATAACGAAATACAGTAAAGCAGTACCTAACGTCGGAAGAGGTGATTTTTTAATAGCAACTTTTAACAAACTTTCCATAATTGACCCTAATTATAATCATTACACTAGATTAGGACTTATGAGGCTTAGACGTACTATTTGTGATTCATCCTAAATCTATATACCTAATTATTATAAGCGCTAGCTTGCCATAAAGCTCTACCGAGGAGAATGGAGCCTAGTCTTGCCATACAGCATCAACCCACAAAACTCCGGGTCAGCCCAAGCCTAACACCTGCCAAGCAGAGTTTTTTTGAACTTCCCCGCTTTTAAAGCGGGGCACTCGATCTGTATAATTCAGCAAATACTTGTCCCCTTACTCTAAGCCCCACACCCCACTAACTCCGCCCCCGCTTCACGTAACTCCTTAACCCGCTCACCCTCTGCCCTGGCATAGTCCAACCACTGCTTTGCATTGATTTTAGAGGTCTTGTATTTACCCGCCCGCTCAAAGGCCTTTACTGCTTTATCGTAACAATGCAGATTTAACTGGGCATTACCCAGCACCAGCTGCACGGCTCCGGGGCGTTTTAGCTTGCCTTTATTCAAAGCATTTTCAGCCGCCGTTACCGCTTTCGCATTTTCGCCAATATCGAGATAAACACCGGCCAGTTGGGCGTAGATCCTTCCCTGCCCYGAAAGCGCCGCTGCYTTCTCAAGCACTGGGCGRGCCTTTTCACCTTCGCCCGCCTGYTGCCAGGCCTGRCCGAGTAATTCCAGATGTTTAGCGTTYGCTTTAACCTGCTTTTTATTGATGGCCGTTTCGAGTGTGACTGCTGCGCGATAGGGGGTRTTKGCRCCAAGRTARAGRTAAGYRAGGGAAASWAKWTCGCGYTCTTTATTTAASRCTCCSGCCARATACACCGCTTCYGTSGCSACCAGGCGYTCGATRTTTTTATTCAGCTGGCCGTAYAARCCACCRAGYTGRTGCCAGTAGCGATAGCGGGGGTAGTGCTTAATTAGCTGCTTCAAWACCGGCAGGGCCTGTCGGTATTGCTCCCGTTCAAAGTAGAGCAGGCTTTGCAGTGACCACCAAGCCTCGGGAGGTAATTTCTTTCGRGAYTGRTAATCGTCTATCGCCCGTTTAATCRTGSCAAGGGCTTCTTTTTTTCTATCCAGTTGATAATAAGCCTGGGCAAGCAAAGCCCGTGTTTGTGAATCTGCAGTTTGAGTAGCGGCCTTGTGCACTCCGCTCTGCGGCTCAGCGGCATCGGAGGCTTTTAAGACACGCTGTAGAAACTGCGCAGCACTGGCGTARTCTTCAAGCTGAAAGTACAGCTGGGCGACGGTGCTGTAAGTACTCACTTTCATTCTATTTTCGGCAGCGGGTTCGTCAAGCAGCCTTAAATAGGCTTCCACCGCAGGGCGATAGTGCTGCTGAGAAAACTGCACATAGCCCTGATAATTCCACACCTGGGATTTTTCAAAGCTGCTGGTGCAATATTTTTCGCCCGCTAGAGTGAGTACTTGCTCCGCCTGTGGCCAGCTTTCTTCATTGATCGCCCTTTGTGCGGCCTCCAGTTTTTTCGCGCAACGCTGGCCAACGGCCTGCCGCCGTCGAGTGGGCGCATCGGCGTATTTACTTTGCTTCGCATCCTTTTTTTCATGACCCGCTTGTGCAGGCGTGACCGAGCCCAGCAAAAATAACGCCAGCAGAAAGGTCGGGAAATAGCGCGCAAAACAACCGGGTATCAAGCCTTACTCCAGCCGGAAACTAAATTTATACATCACCCCCGGCACCTCRACCGCTCGCCCATCAATCACKCGRGGYTTGTATTTAAGCTTTATCGCGGCCTTTAAWGCGGCACTGCCAAAGCCATAATTAGCGGGYGACTCTTCAACCAGCTTAACGCCGCGYACCCCGCCCGATGTGGTRATAATGACCTCSACCACGGCRTARCCCTGDCGRCCYCGSGAMAGBGCCCKRCGYGGGTAYARRGGCTGGGGWACATAGACCGGRATRAARTCRGTATCGCGGGCGAAAYCACCRCCCARACCCAGCTSWAAWCCYAYMSTKGGCCGYGGTGCCGCTTGYARMYTGATWSTSGSYGTMGGCATRTYRAYRCGCRTWSYTTGCGTGGGCATRCTCGGYTGCATKWRGGYYATTTCWGKYGGRCGCTTYAGCTTWGGCGGTTTTACAAATTCGCTSARACTGCGTTCAGGCTGCCAGATATCAGCAATTTTATARCTGCCTTTGCTATCAGGCACCTGCTCTCGATTCACCACCATCARCACCATCAATATCAGCAGCACGCTGGTGACCAGAGCGGCGCCAAGCAGCGCCCCGGCAAAGCGAGCAACAATGCTGCCACCCGGCTCATTTCCACCTTGCAGAAATCTAGTCATTACATCTAATCATTAAGTGTCGACACCGAAATATGGCTAATACCCAACTGTCCCGCCGCATCTGACACCAGTGCGAGACGGCCGATACTGGCGCGATTATCGACCTGTATCACCAAGCTACCTCGGGGGTTTTCAGCCTGCAAACGGGCCAGGGCGAATTTAACGCGGTTGTCGGCCAACGGTGATTTATCCATCCAGATAACGTCATGCTGATCAATGGCCACCAGCATAGCGGGCTTTCGCGCCTCGGCACTCAGCGCCTGCGTAAGCTCAACATCCGGCCCCGGCAGTTTGACAAATGACGCGGTGACGATGAAAAAAATCAGCAGGATAAACACCACGTCAAGCATCGGTGTTAAATCGATAGCCTGTACCGACGGGTCGTCATCAGCCCCGGTACGGGTCGCGGCGCTGATAATGCGTCGACTCATCGTTGTTCACCCAAAATGGCGGGATTGGTTTCAAGCTCATCATCCATTAACAGGCTATTTTCAAGTCGCGCTTTTGCGCTGCGCCCCAAACGGTCGATACCTGCCAGACCGATAAGCCCCGACAGCGCAGCTACCATGCCCGCCATCGTCGGGATCGTCGCTCGAGACACGCCGCTCGACATCGCCCGAGCACCACTGCCTTCTGCGAAACCCATGGCTTCAAAAACGCCAATCATACCGGTCACGGTACCGAGCAAGCCAAACAGAGGGGCAATGGCGACCAGGGTTTTGATCATCGGTAAAAAACGGTCAATGCGCTCATCGACCTCTGCCAGTAACGCCGCCCGCACCTGCCGGGCGCGTCGTGAATGCCGGTCAACCCGCTGCTGCCAAACGTCGAGGCACTGGGTCATATCGCGGCGCAAAGTCGTGCGGTAGTAAATGAGGCGCTCCATCAACAACAGCCAGAGCAGCAAAATCAAGGCAATGATAAACAACAGCACGGGGCCACCCATATCAGCCAGTTGCTGCAGGTGGCTGAGCATGTCGAGTACGGTATTCATGGGCTTGCKGGCTCAGTCATTGTGTCACTGAACTCAAGCCGGGCCGCTATTTTTAGAGCTTGCCACTTCAGGCAATCGCGCCTCCGCCTTTAGCGCAACAATACCCGCGCTTTGCTCTTCAAGGATATGCAAAATACGGCGCGCATAGCCGTTCACCCAGGTATGCAGTAGCAGGGTCGGTATCGCCACCAGCAAACCCAATACGGTTGTCACCAGTGCCTGGGAAATACCGCCGGCCATCAGTTTGGGGTCGCCCGCACCAAAAATGGTGATTTGCTGAAACACCACAATCATSCCAGTAACAGTGCCGAGCAGGCCCATTAGCGGGGCGATCATGGCGATAATTTTTAGTAGATTCAGCGCGACTTCAATGCTCGGACGCTCTTTGAGTATCGCTTCGTGCAGCTTTAACTCCATTGACTCCGGGTCAAGCCCCGCATGAGCGTCGGCCACGCTGAGCACGCGACCTAAGGGGTTATCGAGGGAATACTCAGCACCCAGCTTAAGTTGTCGTCGTACACCCGCGAACACACCGCGTAAAACAACGGCGCGCCAAAGGGCCAGCACCAAAGCAATCGCACCGAGGCCGGTAATAACGTAACCCACCAAACCACCCTGTTGCCACTTTTCATCCAGCCCCGGCTTATCGGCCAGCGCCCGCAATAAACCACCGCCCACCGGCCCACTGGGGTCGACCGCCACGGGCGTAAAACCGCTTGTTGCCGCCTGTAATGCGCTCGCCCCTTTGCTCAAGCCCCGTGGCTGACGCGCCAGCTCGGCCAATATGTCGTTGTCGGGGTTATAGYTGAGATAGCGCCCATTCGATATCAGGTTAAACGTACCGATGCGAATAATTTCTTGTTCACTTWGCGCGCCATCAGCACTGAGCACYGGCTTTMTAAAGCGGCTGATACGGCCCGATTCAACCATTTCCCGGCTCATTTCATAGGCCAGGTTTTCAATGTCTTCGAGGGAGGGAAGACGACTATTGCTACTCATTTTTTCGATCAGCTCATTGAGTGCGACCGTGCGACCGGGGTATTGCGCGCTGACCAGTGACTTATCCAGCCGCGTGACCGTATCACCCGCAGTAGCGGTGATGTGTCCAAATAACTCTTTTAGCGTGCCGAGGCGATTTTCCATTTGCTCCTGCAGGGCTTCAAGCTCGCGCTCGTTATCGGCGAAAGTGCTTTCAAGCCTTGTGCTGCGGGCCTCCTCCTCATCCTTTTTCTGCTGCGCCTGTTGCAGTAATTGCGCCTGACGCTGCTTATCCGCTTTAAAGGCACGTTCGCGCTGACGATGTTCTTTTGACTCCCGCACTTTGGCTGTTTTGATGAGCTGTAGTAGCGCATCGAGTGACTTAACATCGCTGCCTGCCGATTGGCCAGGCTTAGCTTGCTCGTCGGCCGCGGCCGGTAACACGCTAAAGCCACTTATCAGCAATAAGGCTGTTAGACCTGCACAGCACGCTCTGCTCAAGGCATTCATGAGGCCGCTCCCGCTGTTGTCTCGCTGCCTGTCGAGCGAGAACTCGACGTACTATCAACAGGTGCCGCGAGGGGTGTAGCGATAGGCAACTTGATCATGTCTAGCGGTGCCTGCTTTTTGGCCATGCGAAGAGCACCGGCCACCGCGCGGCGATAATCCCCGGCAGTGACGGCCTGCCACTGCCTGTCGGTTTTATTCCAGACCTCAGTCAAACTTTGGTCAGACGTTTGAAACAACAGCGCAATACGCCCAACACGCAAAAATGCACCCTGACGGGCTTGCCCATCAATCATCAGTACGCCGTCGAATTGATCAAGTGTCGTGCTGTATTCGCTTTCAATGGCGTACAGCTCCAGCACCTGACGGGACTTTTCCGCCGCACTAAAGCGCGCGGAATCCATATTGTCGCGCACCTGGTTAACACTGGTTTGGCGATCTTCTATTTTGAAAGGCAAATCGAGGCGGATAAAGTGTTCAAGGGCAGCGAGCATGTTCAACGATAGCGGGATAATCTGGCGTTCAATTAACGCGGCATTTTTGACGGACTCCTGTATATCGGCCATCGTCTGGCGCTGGTCGTCGATTTGCCGGGTGAGCTGGGCGTTATAAACCTGCAGGCCTTCTATTTGTTTGTTCACCAACTGAAACTGGCGCAGCAGTTTGTCACTTTGCGTGACGGTATTATCAATGCGCCGTTGGGATGCCTGAGCAGCAGCGGTTTTATCGACACCCGCCTTAATGACAGTATCCAGCTCCACGCCGTAAACGACCTTTGTTTGCAGCCCGGCTACCAATAGCAGAGCCAGCAGGAGGAATAGCCCCACTACTTTTTTACGCTGTTTTTCCACGGTATTTTTTATCCTGCTCTGATTATCATGCGAATTCAGCATTTGTTATTTGAATCTACGTTTTCTATCCAGTCTAACGAAGCTACAGGCCGGCGTTTGCCCTTCTGCAGCCAATTCCTCAACGGGAGTTTCCAGCCACTCGCTCAAATCCAGCGCGGGGAAGAAGGCATCGCCATCGACCTGCGTGTGTACGCGGGTCAGGTAGAGTCTATCGGCTTGCGGCAAGGCCTCACGGTAAATCGTGGCGCCGCCGATAATCATCACCTCTTCAAGCGCGGACTCGTCGGCAATTTTTTTGGCAATAGCCAAAGCCTCATTTAAGTCACTCGCCCTTACAACACCCTCGGCCTGCCAGGTGGTATCGCGGGTCATCACAATATTTGTGCGCCCCGGTAGCGGCTTGCCAATGGATTCGTAGGTGAGGCGGCCCATAATAATGGGCTTACCCAGGGTGACCTGCTTAAAGTATTTCAGGTCGGCGGATATACGCCAGGGTAGTTGATTGTTACTGCCAATAACGCCGTTATCGGCCACCGCTACAATTAATGTAATTTTTACCACTCTATGCTTCCGCCCGATCGTAAATAACAATGAATCTTATTTGGGTGTTACCCCACCATTATCTATGAAACGGCTTTTTACGGGAACACTCGCGGAGTAAAAAGATTCAGACCAGCAAGAATGAGGCAGGAAGAAGAATAAACCTTATGACCGAGGCTTAAACGAAATCCACACACCGAGGAAGCAGAGTAAGGTGATGATCAGCGTGGAGGCAATCAACAAAATATCGCGTAAGTCTTTACTGAAAGGGTCAAAAAAGTGCCACTTGTGCAGGTAACTAAACGACCAACCCTCCCATTGACTGGAAGGGCTCGAATGGCCCGCCAAAGCCCCCGTTGCGGTTTCGACAAACAGTGTCATTTGCGCATTGCCTTCTGTCGCCGGGCCGTCGTTAATGCCAACCGCATAAACGGGCATGCGCTTATTAATGAAACCGTAATCGCTGCTAAAGCGGGTGATTTCCTCTGGCTGCTTATCAGCAGGACTAGCCCTCGAGCTAAGGTTCAAAGAACCCGCATAATGCGCGGCAAGATTCAGCGCATGTTGGCGCTCGCAGTTCACACAGGGAAGGGAAGACTGTGCATTGATATACACAAGGCCACTACCTTGAGATACAGGTTTATTGGAATGATGTTCCTGCACTTTCAATTTTTTAGTCATGCCCTTTTCAGTTGCGGCCAGCGCCAGGCGTAAATAAGGCTGGCCATCAACTTTCACCAAACTACCCCGTCGAAAATACTCCGCACCGCTAGCGTTTGCCACTACCTGCCAGTCCAGCGTTAAACTCTGCGTATGAAAAGACGGTAGCGGTGCCAGTAGTGCAGGTGGCGCGATAACGGGTTTTTGCAAGAGGTGATAAAGGCCGGAGAAACTAAAGGTCAGTATCAACACGCCAAAAGTAACACCCAGGCGTCGGTGCCAAACACTGGCGCGGTCTTGTTTCCTAGCACCTGATTCACGGGTATTAATACCGGCTCTGGTTGTTGTCCGACCACACCAGGCCATCCACAAGCCCGCCAAACTCAAAGCCATACCCGCGAGTAGCACCCCGCTCATAGCAATGGTTCTCAACCAGGGGTTGTCGATAAAGACCCAGGAGTGCAGTTGGCGAAAGATCCAGCCAACCAACGCCTTGCGATCATCCACCAATGTTGCCAGTCGCCCGGTGCTAACTTCAACATAGGCACGCATATTATCGGGCCGCTCGAAGGTCACTTTATACACCGGCAAAAAACGATTAATAAAAAGGTAGTCTTCATTAAATGCGGTCATTAATTCAACAGATACGATCTTATTTGTGTCATCACCCAGATAATGCCGCGCCAGTTTTTGCGCGTAAGTCTCATCATTCAACACCGCTCGCTGACCACTACGGGCATTGATGTAAGTCGTCTTGTTACCGTGCTCAACACGATAATAACTTGCACCTTCAATATTGAGCAGCTGCGCTTGCTGAAAGTCATCAATACCCTGCGCCGACAACACAGTAGCGAAGGGTGACAGGCTAGCAATGGCCGCAACCGATGCTGGCGGATGCATGGCCACCGGACGCGGATTAAGTCGCGACATAACAGGATGACTCAAACCACTCACGGCCCAGGCAATAATGGCGACAAAGACCGCCAGGCCCATACGACGATGCCAGCGATGTAAAAAAGTCCGGGACATAATCATCCTTCTACGGCTTGAAGCCATCTGTCATTAATATAAGTGAAGCGCTTATTAAAAGGTATATTTAGCACCAATATATGCCGTACGTGGACGGCCCGGTGTGAAGGTTGGCCCCCATTTTCCGGTGGTTTCCGCGTAGAGTTCATCGGTCACATTCAAGACACGAAGGGAGACTTCAACTTTCGGGCTTAACAAATAGTTAGCTCTCAAATTAAGGAGGTCGTGTCCATCATAGGTATCTCGATCCGTGGGGCGGCCATCATCAGAATTCTTTTCGTCTATCCAGTGTTCACCCTGATGTATCCATTCCAGCTCAATACGTCCACTGTTCAACCATGTGGGGCCATAGCGCAGGCGCACATTGGCAAAGTTTTCTGGAGCATTGGGCATGTCATTATCCGAGTAGTCACCACTGCGATCTTTCCAGTCTTTATATTTATGCTCAGACTGGGTGTAGGCAATATAAAGATCGACGGTCTCGGTAAGAACAATATCGAAGCCCAGCTCAATACCGTAATGCTCGGTCTCACCCGCATTGGTATTACGCCGCGCACCCGTACTGCTGTCGAGCACACTGAGGATATCGTCTTCTTTCAGCATGTAATAAATACTGCTGTCAAAGGCGATACGATCCGTGAGGTTACCGCGCAGGCCAATATCAAAACTATCGACTTTTACCGGATCAAGATCGGTGGAATCGACCGTACTGCCAGAGCGAAACAACTGCCCACTAGAAGGCACGCGAAAAGCGTGACGGTAGGAGGCGTAGCCATTAATGTCGTCACTAAACTGATAAGTCAGCCCCAGCTTTGGACTGAGGTGGTTGAAGTCCACCGACTGATCTTGCGGGCGTAAATGCAGTGGATCGACGGGAGTAGATCCCATATTGTCGGTGTAATCGTAGTGGGAATAATCATAGCGCAGCCCGGCATTTAAACGCAGCGCCGAGGTCAGCTGGCTTTCATAATGCACAAAGGGCGATAGCGACAACACATCAACATCGTAGTCATAGAGTAAACCTGCCGGTGTAAAAGCGATCCAGTAATCGCCAGGGTCAGTGTCGGTGCGCTGGATATAAGTTTGCTTTTGATAGCCTTCGCTATAGTCGATATCCAGCCCGGTCACCACAAAGCTGTTTGCGCTCAAGCTGTAATCCCACTTAATTAAGGTACCCATAGAATCGTGGCCGCTTTCATTAATATGAGCGTCTTGTGAATCCAGCGATGAGGGGCAACTGGGACACCAGGGCGGTGGCGGGCTGACACGGCCCGTGTTCAGCGTCCAGGTGGCGACGTACTCCAAATCATTATTGCGCAAGAAGGGGGTAATACTTAAAGTGCTGTTATCAAAATCGCGCTCAAAGGCTGACGAAAGACGAAAACCCCGTACGTCTCGATAACCAATTAAATTACCGAATTGCTCGGGATCATCTTTGTAATCATTGTAGAGTAAACCGCTGCCGCCGGTTTCGTAATCGAGAATAGTGCCGGTAAAAACTGTATTTACTCGCCAGTTAGCGCTGACATCCGTATTCCACGAACCGGTAAACGAACTACGTTCGCTGCTGGTCTGCTCGCGCCAGCCATCGTTCTCGACAAGGTCTAACTTGCCCGTAAAGCCGTGGTCGGCCGTGACCTTCGCGCCATTGATTTGCACCCGACCAAAGCCATCTTCGCCCCCCTCAACACCAACACTCAGTTTGTCTTTTTTGGGTGGCCGCCCGCTGAGGACATTAACCACCGCGCCAATCGCATCGCTGCCATAAAGGGCAGAACCCGGCCCTTTAATGATTTCGACACCATAGGCGGCACTGGTATTCACTTCATACAAGGCATTGTGATTAAAGAAACCTGCCGCCCGCGTTGGCACACCATTTTCTAAATAAAGATACACCGGGCTGGTCGATACGGGCTGGCGAATAGCGGCCATCACCCCTTCCCCACTCGACCCTACCTGCACAATATTCACACCCGGGATGCGGTTCATTAGCTCCCCGGCATGGGCGGGGCTTAACTCTGTAATTTCCTGCTCGGTGATGACACCCATACTTGCGGCCGTGTCGGCCAGTGTATTGGCACTACCACTGGCGGTAACAACGATAGTTTCTAACAAGGTGGGTTCAACCAGCGGCGGCTCGGCAAAAATAAATGCAGACAATGTGCTGCCTAACAGAATTGCAGCCATTGAGGCATGACGCTTATTTACACCACATGCTCTTCGAGCATTTTTTATTTTAAACACGAAGAATATCCCTCTACATTTTCTAGCGGGAGATTTTAGAGGTACACGCTCACATTAAGATGTGACGAATTGTCACAGTGACCTGCGGTTTATTGTCGCAGTCTCGATATCGAAGGAAAATAAAGCGGTCGTTAAAAGCCCTTAACTTACGGAATCTATGCGTCGTAACTCACAACCATAGCCTTCTCGGTACGAAGGGTATAAGAATTCATATCCCGCCTCGCATATTTTGGTATTACTGCAGCGTTTATTCTGGCCACGGGGCGACGAGCTTTCGCCCCCCGATATCGGCTTATCGATATTCATTGCTGCCGCCAGCCAACTAGCTACTTCTGCACGTGGCGCCGGGTCGCTATCAACACCGATATAGAGTCTTTCCGAGCTGGAAGAAATAATGAGATGGCGCAGTAATCCGGCACAGTCATCACTGTGAATCCGGTTGGTATAGCACGGTATAGAAGTGCACGTTGCCACCTCTCCCCGTTTCACCTGATTAATAAAGTGGTCGCGGCCGGGGCCATAAATGCCGGCAAAACGCACGATGCTGTAAGTAAATCCACTATTGGCGAGTAGGCTTTCTGCCTCGAGCAAAATTCGCCCGGAAAAACCTGTGGGTTCTGTGGCGGAATTTTCATCAACCCATTCACCGCCTACTTGATGATAAACCGCCGTACTTGAGGTGAAAATAATACGTTTCACTTTCGAGCTTTGACGCCGCAGCTGCCTCAATAGATTTCGCAAGCCGTCAACATAGGTCTGGCGATAAACAGCCTCCTCGCGACAACCTGCCGCGGGGCAATACACAATGTAATCGAGGTTCGCGGGCAATTTGGGAATGCCCCCTACATTACTGAAGTCAGCAACAATGCCACGAATAGCGGCATCAAGCGCCGACACATCCCGTCGTATACCCCATACCTCGTGACCGTCATTAATCAAACGCAGAGCCAGCCGCGTTCCGACATCACCACAACCTGCTATTAATATGTTCAAGCGCGGACATTCCTTAACGCATCACCCGCGGCAATTACTTCCTCGACCACCTGCTCAGCATGTTCCCAGGTAGTACGCGCACCGACGAAACAGGGGCGAATAGCCAGCACACCATTAATCATTGCCGTACTCGGAATACTGCGCCCCTGATGAACCAGCTGCCGGTGGATTTCCCGATTCAGTGTATTCAACTCACCCGCATCATTATCGAGATAACGAAAACAACAAATGGACAGTGTCGGCTCCTGCACCACTTCCAAATTGGGATGGGCGTGGGCTAACTCAGCGACCCGCCGTGCCATCGCATTGTGGCGACAAACTCGCTCACGCATACCCTCTTTGCCAATTTCACGGATTAATGCCCACACCACGGCGCCGCGAGATGGCGCGGATAATTCGACCCCGAAATCGTAGTAGGGAATACCGAGTCCATCCATTGAGTGCTGAAAATTGTCATCTCTCACAGAGCCTTCGAGATAATCCGATTCTTCCTGGGTGAAGGCCCGGTACAACAAACTGCGATCACGCACATAAGTTGCGCCAATACCCACCGGTGCGCCCAACCATTTATGGGGGTCAACAATCACCGAGTCGGCCATGGACAAGCCCTTATAAAGGGGGCGAACCTGGGGGTCGAGAATACCGGGCAGGCCATAGGCGCCGTCGACATGAAACCAAATATCAAATTCACGGGCGAGCACGCCAATGTCATGCAGCGGATCGATAACCCCAGCATTCGTCGTACCCGCATTGCCCACAATCGCAACGGGCACACAGCCCCTGTCGGTGAGTTGCTCATCCTGTAAATCCGCTTGCAACTGCTGGCGTAAAGCATCGGCGCACATTCGCCCCTGCTCATCGACAGCAATGGTGATAATGGCATTACGCCCCATACCCAACACCGCAGCAGAACGATGCACGGTATGGTGGCTCGCCGCCGTTGCGTAGATGCGGCAGGGGCGCTGCACTCCGTCTCGACTCGGATCAATACCCAGGCGCTCAAAAGCCCATTGGCGCGCCGCACCCAGTGCAACAAGATTAGCGACTGAACCACCACTGCTGTACAGCCCCTTCATTTCGGGACGCAGCTCGAACATCTCGGCCATCCACTCCAGAGACAATTCTTCGAGATAATTAAAAGCGGTTAAACCGAGGCGCTGTGGTGCGGCAACGGAGCCCGCCAAACTCGCCAATACCCCAACGGATGTCGCGCCCGTGGTAATAAAAGCCGTGCAGCCAGGATTGGGAATTTGCGAACCGTTGGGGATGATGTGCTGCCCTAACTCGGCGACCACCTGCTCGATCCCCACCCCTTCTTCAGGTAATGAGCGCGCCAGAGCCCCGTGCCATTCGGCATAACGCGACATGGCATCGGGGTGTTCGAAGCGTAAATATTCATCCAGACTATTACCCAGCTCGTGTAATCGCTGAGAAAGGAAACCACACTCTGCACGCTCGCTTTTCACTGAAAACCCCTTAAAGCCTAAATTTGGAAAGCCATCTATTGTGCCAGTACTATTGTTGTCGGCAAATACTATCAAGGCCGAAGAAGGGCGAGAAAGTCTGACGGCAAACGCTATACCCGCAGACTGAAATATATGTGGCAATACATCCCTTCAGCAATAACCCGCGAATTGTAGCTATTGACAGATTTTAAATTAGACCTCTCTGAACTGGAGAGGTTAATCGACTTCAGAAATGGGTTTGTCCATGCAAAGCCCTCCAGATTTTACAACGACAATACAGAAAAGATAAACCTACCCGGCCCAAGCTAGGAAGAACTGGCTAATACTATTCAATCTGGCTGGGCTATTACAACGGCAAAAAACCTGGTTATTTCCTTACACCAAAAAATAGATTCAGACCCACCAAAGTATTTTGAGGGAAGACCCTGCTAGGTCGCTGCCCAGTTTAATACCAATCCACTGTCGCTAGGCAGTGATACATATGCTGCAACAAGCCATACCGAAAGCCATGAGCAGTTTGACCCCCCACCAATGAAAGCCTTACCATCGGGCCCACACCTTCACTTACTCCTCGAGATGTTCCCTATGCAGTCCTTATTTGAGCCTTTAACGTTTCTACGTGGCCCCTCTATTAAAAACCGCTTCGCCCTGGCACCCCTCACCAACTTGCAGAGCAATGTCGATGGCACCTTGTCAGACGACGAGTACAAGTGGCTGACCATGCGCGCCGAGGGTGGCTTTAGCTTAACCATGACCTGTGCTGCCCATGTGCAGGCCGTTGGCCAGGGTTTCCCCGGGCAGCTAGGCATCTACTCCGACGACCACCTCGAGGGACTGACACGCCTCGCATCCGGTATTAATAACAACGACAGCCTGTCGATTGTGCAGCTGCACCACGCTGGCCACCGTTCACCCGAAGAATTGATTGGCACCAAGCCCGTTGCCCCCTCGGCCCATGAAGAGTCCGGTGCTCGCGCCCTGTCTACCGCTGAAGTGGAGCAGGTGATTGAAGACTTTATTGCTGGTGCTGAGCGCGCTGAGAAGGCCGGTTTTGACGGCGTTGAAATTCACGGTGCCCACGGTTACATCCTCTGCCAGTTCCTCAGTAGCGAAACCAATCGCCGCGACGACCAGTATGGCGGCTCACTGGAAAACCGTGCCCGCCCGCTGTTTGATGTTATCGCCGGTATACGCCAGCGTTGCGGTAAAGACTTTAACCTGGGTGTACGTTTAACGCCTGAGCGCTTCGGCATTGTTCTCGACGAAGCGATTCAAATTGCTCAACGCCTGTTCGACGAAGCACAAATTGATTATCTGGATATGTCCTTGTGGGATGTCTTTAAAGAGCCCGCAGACGAAGCCTACAAAGGCCGCTCTTTGATGGATTGTTTTACTGAGCTCAAGCGTGGTGATGTACGCCTCGGTGTCGCGGGTAAAATTCGCACCCCCGAGGAAGTGAAGAAATGTATGGAAAGTGGCGTTGACTTTATTTTACTCGGTCGTGCCGCCATCATTCACCATAACTTCCCCAAGCTGCTGGCAAACGACAGTGGTTTTACCCCCATGAATAATCCCGTTTCGGCCGATCATTTACGCGCCGAAGGACTTAGTGATACCTTTATTGAATATATGGGTGTCTGGAAGGGTTTTGTTGCGGATACCGAGGGTTTTATCACCCCAGAAATGCTGACCTAATTTTAGACAACTCCAGAGCCAGCGTCCTCTTTTCAGGCCTGCCTCTGGCAGCTTACAGACTTGGCTCTGGCAAGCGCCAAATATACGTCGAAACCATCAAGGCAATACAAAGTAATAAAATCTGTACCTGCCAGAGCGGAACAATAAAGGCAGACACGCCCATCGTTAGCCACATGGTCAGCAAGGTATAGCACTTGGCCTTACGCGGAATACCTTCGCCATTTAAATAAGCCAAAATATATTTACTGAGTACGGGGTGGGAAATTAGCCAGCGATAAAATTTATCTGAACTTCTTACGTAACAAGCTGCTGACAGTAACAAAAAAGGTGTTGTCGGCAATAGCGGCAAAAAAACACCCAGCACACCCAGTGCCAATGAAAGACTACCCAGCGCAAATAGCAGCGCACGCACCACCTTATTCAATACTGACTGCTTATCAATTTTCAGCGTATTTTCACTATTAACTATCGCCATAATGTTAATTTCTTTATTGTTTAAAAAGATCATTCTCAGCATTCAAACACGTCCTTGTGTTCTTAAATCGACACCCGTTGCTGTCTAAGAAAAACCCGGCACTGTTATCAATGCTGCCCGGTGGGGGTGTGAACAATTATGCCATCCAGCTCGGGCGATGCTTTTATCTGACAGCAAAGACGAGAGTTTTCATTACGATCATCAGTTAATTCCAGCATCGCATCTTCAGTTGCGTCCATGGGCGGCAGTTTATCGAGCCACTCAGGATCAACGTGTACATGACAGGTTGCACAGGCGCAAACTCCGCCGCAGTCGCCATCAATACCCGGCACTAAATTATCAAGAGCACCATCCATTAAACTCTCGCCTTCTTCAACATCAACATCACGGCGGGTTCCATCACTTTCAATATAGGCTACTTTTGTCATTTTTCTTTCCTCACTAAAGTATTTAGGTTGTACGCGTGTTAACAAATACTATGCGGCACGCTCTTGATTATGCGCATCGTCTTGAGCCGTATTTTCAATCGAGCCTGAACTCACTGACACATCGGCCAAGGCTTTTGCCGGAAGGCTTTCATCCTGTAAACGCTCAGCACTCACAGCTATGTTGTTACCAATAATTGTGCGGGCAACAACAAATTCAGCGGGGCGATTAATGGCATCGACAGCCAACAGACGACCTTCGCGTAAATAAAATACGGCAAAGGAACGGCTCTCAATATCGCCCCGAATAACCGTTTGATCGTAGCCCGTATTGATGCCGGCAGTTTGTAGTTTCAGGTCGTATTGATCTGACCAAAACCACGGCACCTGGGCATAGGGCTTGTCTTTGCCACAAATTGTCGCAGCAACCGTTTTACCCTGGTCTACGGCATTCTGTACGGATTCAAGACGTAAACGCCGCTGATAAATAGGATTGGGATGATTGGCACAATCACCCGCTGCATAAATATTGGCAAGATTTGTGCGGCCATATTCATCGACAGTAATGCCGTTATCACAGGTGATGCCCGCCGACTGCGCCAGCTCAACATTAGGTAATAGACCAATACCTGCCACGACCATGTCGGCTAATACGCGATAACCTCTGTTGGTCACTACTGCTGCAACCTTGCCGTCACCACCCGCATCTTCAATGGCCACGACTTCTGTGTCACAGCACAGGGTAACGCCCGCTTCTCGGTGAACTGCCTCGAAAAACTTACCCACTTCAGGGCTGGCGACTCGACCCAGGGGAGTCGGCCTTGCAACGAGCAACGTCACCTTTAAACCGTGCTTGACCGCTACCGCTGCGGTCTCCAGGCCAATATAGCCACCGCCAATGACGACCAGGCGGGTGCCCTCAGTGAACTTGCCCTGCATGGCCTCAACATCTGCCAGTGTGCGCAAATAATTAACCTGGGGGTGATCTGCTCCAGAGCAGGGCAAAGGCCGAACACGACCGCCGGTGGCGAGAACCAGGTGGTCGTAATGCAAAGTTTGTCCGCTATTGAAGGACACCACCTGCTCACTGGAATCAATCGCGCAAMCCGTTTCACCCAGCTGGTGCTCGATATTCACTTTTTCATAATAAGCGGCAGGCTTAACGAACAGGCGCTCTCTCGCCAACTCACCCGCGAGGTATGCTTTCGACAAGGGCGGACGCTGGTAAGGCAGTACTGGCTCATCGCCAAGCAGCACAACTCGCCCCTCAAAGCCGCCCTGGCGAAGGCTAACGGCGACCTGCGCCCCAGCTTGCCCAGCACCCACAATAACCACTGTTTCTGTCATCTCCAAAGACTCCTGTTATTGATTGGTTTGCGGGTTAGTTTGCGGATTAATCTGCACGGGCATTTCTTCATAGCCCCGTAAAATGCAGGAGTACACACGCTTCGGCTCGCCAACCACATTAATGCTGGGCTCGGGCCAGAGCTTGAGAATTTCTTCCCACAATACCTGTATCTGCATTTCAGCCAGGCGGTTGCCCAGGCAGCGATGAATACCAAAACCAAAGGCCAAATGCTGACGCGGCCGACGACGATCAATAATGAATTGCTCCGGTGTTTCAATGGCCTCTTCATCTCTGTTGGCCGACACGTACCACATGATGACTTTGTCCCCCTTCTTGATCTGCTTACCACCCAGCTCATAATCAGCAACGGCTGTGCGTCGCATAGAGGCAAGCGGGGTCTGCCAGCGAATCACTTCTGGCACCATCGACGTCACCAGCTTAGGGTTGGCACACAGCTTTTTGTACTGATCAGGGTTTTGACTCATGGCGAGAATACTCGCCGACATACTGTTTCGCGTCGTGTCATTACCTCCGACGATAAGCAGCACGAGGTTGCCGAGAAACTGGTTAGGCGTCATTTTGTTGGTCGCCCCAGAATGGGCCATCATCGAAATAAAGTCGGGCGCTGGCGGCAACTTGGCGCGTTCTTCCCATAGGCGGGTAAAGTACTCAAGGCATTTGCCTAGCTCCTGATGCTTATACTCATCAGAGATGTAGTTTGCGGCACCGGGCATGGCGGTAGCCACTTCTGACCAATGGGTGAGCATATGTCGGTCTTCCAAAGGAAAATCAAACAAAGTCGCCAGCATGAGGGTGGTCAGCTCAATCGACACTCGGTCAACCCAGTTAAAGGTTTCGCCAATAGGCAGCTCTCTGAGTACTTTCCGCGTACGCTCGCGAATTGTATCTTCAAGGCGCACAAGTGTTGCCGCTGAAAGCATAGGGTTTACCGCTTTTCGATGCTTGTCATGCTCGGGATTATCCATGCCAATAAACATCTCGACACCCAAGCCCAGATTGCCATCAATAATGGTAATGCCGCCATTTTCGGTGGCCGATGAAAATACATCGGGGTTCATCTCAACTTCCATAATGTCTTTATATTTTGTGATCGACCAGAAGGGGCCGAAGTCACTGTCTTTGCAGTAGTGCACCGGATCTTCGTTACGCAGCCGCTCAAAATAAGCCCAAATGCTATTACTTCGAAACAGACCCGGATCGGACACGTTAATCTCATCGAGCGGAACGGCATCAACCCCTTTCTGCACGGCGGCACTAACGGCGGATTCAATCACTTTATTTTCATGTATGTTCATATTCTGTCCCCTGCAATAAAATTATGAAGAACTGACCTGTATCAACTCCTGCTATTAAACCTAAGGGCCAGGCGACAAAAATTCAACACACTTAAAATGACACTGACGATACAAAAAGTGACATGTATTTTTACTGACAAAATATTAGTTTCATTACAAATACGATAAACCCCTATAAATATAGCGCAAAACTAATTGATTATTTTAAAAATAACTCTATTAATGACATGAAAAATACAACCTAAAATGTTCTTCATGCGTCAATATGCCACACAATAAATAGCAAAAATAATTTTAAAATACAGACAGCTGCGGCATATTGCCGCAGCTGTCTGTATTTTTTACAGGGTTAATAAACCATACACTTAAGAACTAACTAAAATAAAACAGGCGAAAATGCAGGAGAAATTGTTATTGATTTTCAGTACACGAACAGAGCTTAACAGGCGCTTTATTCTGCCTCCCAGCCAGCCCATTTATTTTCCCGCGCTTACCCAGACCCGATAAAACGCCGTAACTCAAGTGCAAGTGAAAGGCTTCGACCGACATGAGAACTGACCGTCGGATCACAAGGATATATGGAGTACAATAACCGGCTGGGGCAACAGCCTTGACTAACCGCAATTTTTACAACAGGAAAACGCAACCGATGAAAATAGCTAATGCCATTATGCTCGCAGGAGCCTTAGCTCTGAGTGCCAACCCTTCATTCGCTGGTGATACAGAAGCGGGCAAAACTGCATTTGCAACTAAAGGCTGTGCCGGATGCCACGGTGCCGGCGGCGCTGCACCCACTTCTGGCACGCCGAAACTGGCCGGTCAAGATGCTACAACCATCAAGCAAGCATTAACCGACTTTAAGAGCGGCACTCGTTCTAGTCCAATAATGAATGGCATGGCGGGCATGCTCAGTGACGAGGATATCGATAATATTGCTGCTTATATTGGCGGGTAGTCAATTTCGGCCTGAGGGCTCTTTATGCCGAGCCCTCGGATAGATTAAGCTCCATCGCTTTCAACCCATAAGAAATAGCCCTGTCATCGCCAGAGAAGGTCAACAAAGCCCCCCAGCCAGCCCAAGGATTACTTAATAAAATGGACAGCCCTCTAGCCCATGAAAACAACCATTTGATATTGAATCGCCAGCGCCTCTTTATAAAATATGTGCTTGCGATTCTAGTGGACCTCACCGTACTCAACCTCTTTGATCAATACTGGGATCATGTCTATATTGAATCATTTAGCATTTCATTACTCGCAGCCACGCTACTACAGTTCCTATTACAGCTGACCATCGCCCTTGAACACAAAGTTGCCGATTACTTTAAAAAGAAGGATGGCTTAAAACATAAGATAGCCAGAGGCCTGTCAACCTGGGTAATACTCTTCGTTTCAAAGCTAGTGATACTTCAGGCTATTAGCTTTGCTTTTGGCGATAGCGTGCTATTTACAGGACACGTTCACGGCCTGATCGCTTTTATTATCGTTATCATAGCAATAGTCATTGCCGAGCAAAGCGTTACGAAGGCTTATCGTGCTTTAGCTTAATTGACACGGCAAAAGGCCTAGCTCCACAAGCTTAAAACCAAAGCCTGTTTACTCAAACTCACCGGCTCCATAGCGTTTACACCTGTGGATACAGGGCTTAAATCGCAATCGGCGCTGCAATGCCCGGGTGAGGCTCGTAAGCCTCCAGCGTGAAGTCCTCGTATGAAAAGCTAAATATATCCGTAACACTCTTATTCAAACTTATCTGTGGCAAAGGCTTTAACTCACGCGCCAATTGCTTGTCCGCTTGCGCCAAGTGGTTCAGATAGAGATGGGCATCACCCAGCGTGTGAATAAACTCACCGGGGTGTAAGCCGGTAACCTGGGCCACCATTAAGGTCAGCAGCGCATAAGAAGCGATATTGAAGGGCACGCCAAGAAAAATATCGGCACTGCGCTGGTAGAGCTGACAACTCAATTTACCATCGGCAACATAGAACTGAAAAAAAGCGTGGCAGGGAGCGAGTGCCATGCGGCCTTGCTCAACATTGTCTTGGGGGGAAATACTTTCATCGGGTAATTGCGCGGGATTCCAGGCGGAAACAATCAGGCGACGCGAGTCAGGCCGCGTGCGCAGCTGCTCAATCACTTCAGCGATTTGATCAATAGCACCGCCGCTGGGTAGAGGCCATGTACGCCACTGGTAGCCATACACCGGGCCGAGATCGCCGCTGTCGGTGGCCCACTCATCCCAAATCGATACACCGTTATCACGCAGGTATTGGGTATTGGTCTCGCCCTTCAAAAACCAGAGCAGTTCGTAAATAATGGATTTGAGATGCACCTTCTTGGTGGTGACAAGAGGAAAACCCTTGGCGAGATCAAAGCGCATTTGATGACCAAAAACACTACGCGTGCCAGTACCGGTACGGTCGCCTTTCTCAACACCCTTATCGCGCACATGGCGCATCAAATCCAGATACTGCTGCATAACTACCTCATTTCATTAACTGCATAGAAAGTTGCATCGAGAGTTTCATCGAGCCGGGCAATTCATTCACGTTCTTACGGCGATGATCGTTCGCTTGCGCCAATAACTGTAAATCAACAACAGTACACCGCCGACGACCATTGGCAGACTGAGCAACTGCCCGCGGGTGACCCAGTCAAACAGATCGAAGCCGATGTGGCCGTCGGGCTCCCGAGCGAATTCAACAATGGAGCGAAACAAGCCGTAGAATAATAAGAACAGGCCACTAACCGCACCTTCAGGCCTCGGGCGACGAGAATACCAAAACAGAATGGTGAAGAGCAGCAAACCTTCCAGACCCGCCTGATAAAGCTGGGAGGGATGACGGGCAATTTGCTCGGGGTCGCGGGGGAAGATCATCGCAACCGGCCAGTCGCTGGCACGACCCCAAAGTTCCTGGCCAATAAAATTCCCGATGCGCCCCAGGCCCAAACCGATAGGCACCAGGGGTGCAACAAAGTCTGCTACTGCTAACCAGGGTTGTTTGATTTTGCGCGCATAAAGCAGCAAGGCCACAGCCACCCCAAGCAAGCCACCGTGGAAAGCCATGCCCCCTTCCCAAATGCGCAACAACCACAGCGGGTCAGCTAACCATTTATCGAAATTGTAGAACAGAACATAGCCACAACGACCACCGAGTATCACCCCAAAAGCGGCGTAGACAATTAAGTCTTCGATCTGATCGCGATGTAAAGGTGACCAGGCGCGCTGACTGCGCGACCGCGCCAATAGCCAGGCGAAACTGAAACCTAGCAAGTACATAACACCGTACCAATGCACTTGAAACGGCCCAAGACTGACAAGTACGGGATCGAGTTGAGGATAAGTCAGCATAGAGAAGCCTTTAACGAATTAAGTATCATTTTAACGTCTTTGGTTAGGCACTGCGTAAATCTAGCACCGGCCAATCACGTTGACGGGCCTCGGCCAACAGAAGTTTATCGGGGTTAACGGCAACCGGCTTCTCAACCGCCTCCAACAACGGCAGGTCGTTAATCGAGTCACTATAGAAGTAACTACCGACCAGGGTTTCACCTTTTTCTTCAAGCCAATTTTGTAAGCGCGTCACTTTACCCTGTTGGTAACTGGGTACACCGGTAACTTGCCCCGTATAACGACCCGCTATCTGCTCGGGCTCGGTAGCAATCACCTCGCTAATGCCAAAACGGTGACAAATCGGCTCAACAATAAAACGGTTGGTCGCCGTGATGATCATCAACTGATCTCCCGCCGCACGATGTTTTTCAACCAGGGCCTGTGCAGCCGGTAGCCACATTTTGCTAATCACTTCGCCCATAAACTTACGATGCAGCTCAACCAGCTCTTGCGGCTCAAGGGCCGCCAAAGGGGCGAGGGCAAAACGTAAGTACTGAAGAATATCGAGCGTGCCCTGCTGATAATCCTCATAAAATCGTGCATTCATTTGCGCATAGTGGTCGGGATCGACCTTATTTTCATGCACCAAAAATTCGCCCCAGGCGTAGTCACTATCGCCAGCAAGTAGGGTATTGTCCAAATCAAATAAGGCCAGGGGCATGCTTTACTCTTTTATGTCGACGTCGTGAAAGCAGGCAGAATACCCACTATCTAGCAGGCACTCAATATCCAGTTTAGGGGCATTTGCCGCACTTGGTTGGAGTACTTGGGTAACTATGGAACAATAGCCCACAACTATAAGACGCTGACGGCAATGATGGACACAATCGATAAGGATGGATTTCGCCCCAACGTAGGCATTATTGTCGCCGATGGCAAAGGCCGACTGCTGTGGACCAAGCGTGTTCGACAGAATGCCTGGCAGTTCCCTCAGGGCGGCATCGATGCAGGGGAAAGCCCTCGCGCCGCCATGTATCGCGAGCTGCATGAAGAGATAGGCCTCGAACAGTCTGATGTCAAAATCCTCGCCAACACCCGTGGCTGGCTACGCTACCGCCTGCCAAAACGCTATATTCGCAAAGGCGAAACAAACACCTGCATTGGCCAAAAACAAAAATGGTTCTTACTACTGCTTAATAGCACCACTGACCACATTCGTTTTGACTGCGGAAAAAAACCCGAATTTGATGGCTGGCGCTGGGTTAATTACTGGTATCCCATCAGTCAAGTGGTCGACTTTAAACGTGATGTTTACCGCCGCGCATTAAAAGAGTTAGCGCTAATCCACAGCGATTTAGAAAAAAAGCTCAATCCCCAACGGTGAATAAAGCATGCTGAACTCACTGCGAAGTATTCTTCAGGAGGTCAACTCAGCCAGCGACTTTGGTGACTTGCTGGAAATTATTGTCAATCGTGTGAAAGCGGTGATGGACACCGGCATTTGCTCGGTTTACCTGCTCGATGCAAAAAAAGAAGCCTACGTGCTCGCCGCCACCGATGGTCTGCTACCCGAAGCCGTTGGCAAGGTGTCGATGACCAGCGAGCAGGGGCTGGTCGGTCTCGTGGCCCACAAAGCCGAACCCCTCAATCTTGAACATGCCGAGACTCACCCCCGCTTTGCCTACTTTCCCGAGACCGGTGAAGAAAAGTTTAGCGCCTTCCTCGGCTCGCCGATAATCCATCATCGCACCGTGCTCGGCGTGCTCGTGGTACAGCAGCAACAACGACGACGCTTCGACGAAAGTGAAGAGGCTTTTCTCATCACCATTGCCGCCCAGCTGGCGGGCATTATTGCCCACGCCGAGGCAACGGGGGAACTTGCCCGCACCCTGTCACCGGAATTACAACCCGATGACGCATCCGACGAAGCCCACTATTCCGGGCTTGCCAGTGCCCCCGGCATTGGCATTGGCGTTGGCATCGTGGTCGCACCCGCCGCCGACCTCAACGCCGTGCCCAAGCGCCGTGTTGACGATATCGATGGCGAGCTAGCGCAGTTTCGCGACGCCCTCGACAGCACCATCAAAGATTTAAAAACAGTACACCAGGATCTCGCCGACAAGCTCAACCCCGAGGAAATTGCCCTCTTCGATGTTTACGTCAGCATGCTCGATGACAACTCCCTGGGTGGCGAAGTCAGTGAACGGATAAAAACCGGGCTCTCGGCGCAATACGCCTGGAGCCGCGTCATTCTCGAACATATCCGCACTTTCAACGCCATGGAAAACCCCTACCTGCGTGAACGCGCCACCGATGTGCGCGATCTCGGCCGCCGCGTGCTGGGCTATCTGCAACAGCAGCAACACGGCGAAAAGCGCTACCCCGAAAATACGATTTTAATTGGCGAAGAACTGGCGGCTCCCAATCTCGCCGACGTGCCCTTTGAAAACATTCGCGCCATGGTTTCGGCCAAGGGCTCGTATAATTCGCACATGGCTATTCTCGGCAGGGCCATGGGCATTCCCACGATTATGGGGGCCATCGACCTGCCCTGGGCAGAACTCGGCGGCTGCGAGCTCATTGTCGATGCCCACCAGGGTCTGGTCATTAAATCCCCCACTGGGCCACACCTGGAGGCTTACGAGAAGGTCTACGCCGAGGAAAAAATCTTCGCCGCCGATCTCGAGGCGACCAAAGACGAGCCCAGCGACACCCTCGATGGCCACCATGTCTCCCTCTGGGTCAACACCGGGCTGCGCATCGACTCCATGCTATCCCTCGACCGGGGCGCCGAAGGTGTTGGCCTGTACCGCACGGAAATACCCTTCTTTATGCGCGAGCGCTTCCCCTCGGAGGAGGAGCAACGCCAGCTCTACCGCGAACAACTGGAGATGTTTAGCCCCCGCCCGGTAACCATGCGCACCCTCGATATCGGCGGCGACAAGTCCTTGCCCTATTTCCCCATCGAGGAGGAAAACCCCTTCCTCGGCTGGCGTGGCATACGCGTGACCCTCGACCACCCGGAAATTTTTCTGGTGCAGTTGCGAGCCATGATGCGCGCCAGTATTGGCCTCAATAATCTGCGTATTTTGCTACCCATGATTTCCAACACCGAAGAACTGGATAGTGCCATGGTGCTGATCAAACGGGTTTATCAGGAGCTAACCCAGGAAGAGGGTTACCGCTTTGACATGCCCTCCATCGGTGCCATGATTGAAGTCCCGGCAGCGGTGTATCAAATTAGTGAAATTGCCAAACGGGTGGATTTTATTTCCGTTGGTACCAACGACCTCACCCAGTATCTATTGGCTGTCGATCGCAATAATCCCCGGGTCGCTGAGCTCTACCATAGCTTTCACCCCAGCCTCTTGAAGGCGCTGCGTATTATTCTCGACGATGCAAAAAAATATCACTGCCCCGTCAGCGTCTGTGGTGAATTGGCCGGCGAACCCCTCGGCGCCATTTTGCTCGTGGGCATGGGCTATGAATTTCTGTCGATGAGCGCCGCCAACCTGCTGCGCGTGAAAGCCATATTGCGCCAGTTGAAGCTCAGTGATATGCGTGAATTCGCCGAACAGGCCAGCCTGTTGACGGACACTTTCGCCATTGAGGCCTATTTAAAGGAAGCTCTCAGCCAACCGGAAATTGCCCGCCTGATTCAGCCCGCCAGTAGTCCCAGCCTGGTATAGAAGGTTTACAGCGAGGTAAGGCCTCGCCTCAAGCCGCGCTAAATTGATACTGCCGCAGCTTGCCCAGCGGCTTACCCTGTACAAAGCTTTGCTCGGCGAACTCGATATTGCCTTTATCATCAATCAGCAAAACGGTGGTACAGCGCGTGCCATAGCTGGGGCCGACAATAAAGGGGGATGACAGGCTACGTTCCATTTCGATCCCTAAACCCGTGTCAGGCAGGAGGTGATCGGGAAAGGTTTTCCTCGAACCCAGCACGGCAAGTAAGGCCTCGCTATTCAACTCATCATCTTCAATCGCAAGATTGAGTCTGGCGCGTGCTAACTCAGACTTGGGCCAGGGCGTATCGAGAGAGTCATTGCTCAACGTGTAAATACCCGGATTCAAACGCTGGGTTCGACCCCGAGCATTGGTGCAGTACAGTAACTCGTGGGCTGAACCGGCAAGTAGATTGAAGCCACTGTAAAGCTCACCCGCCGCCACGACTTCTTCAAAGTAATCCTCGCTATCGCCTTCATTCAGTAAAAAACCCGTGGGCAAGCCGCCACGAGATTTATCCGCGTAGTAGCCACCACCCCGAGTATTTGTCACCGTCGCCCAGTTACCCTTGCGGTCAACACCAAACCAGGTGCCGCCCGCATCGAGATCGCGACCGGCAAGAATACTGGGGTTATCGTCCCAAAATTCTGCGGGCTGAGTAGGCCGATCATAAAACTCATCCCGATTCGCCACCACAACCAGTGGGTAGCGAGAGTGGGCTTGAAAGGCGAGGGTAACAAGGCACATAGGGTGTGAGGGTTAGTTGCTGTCTTTATTAAATCAAGGGCTAATCAGCCCAGGTCTCGCGCAAAAATTGCTTTCAGATAAGACGTTTCAGCAATGGAGGGATGAATGGGATGATCCGGCCCCTGCCCCAGTGAAGCGACTATCTGCAAGCGACGACTGCGCGTACCACCGGCACTACGGACAATGTTCTGCAGTCTATCGACGGGCAAATGCATGGAGCAGGATGCCGATACCAGTAGGCCACCCGGCTCGAGTAATTTCAGCGCCAACTCATTAATTTGATGGTAGGCCTTTTCGCCCTGCTTCTGATCTTTCTTGCGCTTAATAAAGGCCGGAGGGTCAAGCACGATAATATCGAAACGTCGCCGCTCTTTAACCAGGGTTTTCATTACCTCTGCAGCCTTGCCCTGCAAACTGCCGACCCGGTCGCCTGCACCGTTTAGTTCGGCATTATGCTGCACCAGGTCAAGGGCTGCTTGCGAGGAGTCAACGCAAACGACAGACGATGCGCCCGCCGCTGCAGCTTGTACGCCCCAGCCACCAACATAACTAAACACATCGAGCACGCTTTTATCAGCACAAAAGCGCTGCATAAAGGCGCGATTTTCCCGATGGTCATAAAACCAGCCGGTCTTTTGACCGCTGGCTAAAGGTGCTAAAAAGCGGCAGCCATTTTCGACCAGCTCGACCTGCTCCGGCACCTCGCCAAAGAGGACGCTTTGCTCTTCCGGCAATTGCTCAGCAACGCGAAAAGCGCCTTTATTTTTACTGATAATACCCTTCGGCTTGAGTACTTCCCGCAGGGCTTCAAGCACCATCGGCATACGACAATCCATACCTGCCGTAGTGGCTTGTAAAGCCAGGTAATCACCGTAGCGGTCGACAATCAGCCCCGGTAATAAGTCGGCTTCGCCGTATGCGAGGCGATAGCAGTGCTCGGGATAAAGTTGCTCACGTAAGTTTAAAGCAGTTTTGAGACGATCGACAAGAAGGCTTGTATCAAGTTCTCGATTCGCCTGGCGGCTGTACAGACGACCGCAAATCAAACTGGCGGGGTTTACTGTGGCCGCACCGAGGGGTTTACCGCGAGCATCTTCAATCACCACTGTGCTACCCGGCGCCATGCCCTTTAGCGGGGTTGCGGTAATGTCGACCTCGTTGCTATAGATCCACAAATGGCCGCCTCGCAGGCGGCGGTCGGTACCTTTTTTTAGGCGTAATACAGCATCAGGCATGATAGTTTTAACTCGTTGGGTATCAATCTATTAAGACAGCGCCCTCTTCAAAGGGCGATCAATTTGGATAGATGGCTTGCACTTACTCTTCTTCGGCGCTTTCGATGTATTCATCGGCACTGAGCAGATGCTTCAACTCGGAAGGATCAGACATTTTTAGTTTGAAAAACCAGCCATCACCGTAGGGGGAATCGTTAATGATTTCTGGCGAGTCTTCCAAATCTTCATTAATGGCAATTACCTCACCAGAGACCGGCGCAAAAATATCAGAGGCTGCTTTTACCGACTCAACCGCGCCCGCTTCATCAGCAGCCGATAATTTATCGCCCACTTCTGGCAACTCTATGTAGACCACATCACCGAGGCTTTCCTGAGCGAAATCGGTAATCCCAACGCTGACAACACCATCACCTTCATCAAGGGTCCACTCATGGGTTAGGGCGTACTTTAATTCTTTAGGTGTGTCACTCATTGCCTATCTCCACTCAGCGCTGTGCTGTTATTAATTCGTCATCCATTAGCCGTAGCTGCAAACACCTGCTCACCATGGCGGATAAAACCCGGCTTGATCAGCCTCACGATCTCGCGCTTTTTACGCATCATCACCTCGGCCCGCTCGCCAGCTTCTGCCGGTACGCGAGCCAGCGCGATAGAATACCCCAGTGTCGGAGAAAAGCTACCACTGGTAATCACTCCCGGCTGTTCGCAACCTTCAATATAAACATCTTGCCCATCGCGCAGTACGCCGCGCTCCGTTAATAATAAGCCAACCAGTTTGTCTTGCGGGCCCTCGTCAAGCGCTGCCAATACAGCGCAACGACCGACAAAATTCCGCTCGCTGTCCTGCAGAGCAATCGTCCACGCCATATTCGCCTGCAGGGGTGAAATATTCTCATCCATTTCATGGCCGTAGAGATTCAAGCCCGCCTCTAGCCTCAAGGTGTCACGGGCAGCCAGTCCCGCTGGCGACACGCCCGCCTCGTGTAGTTGCCACCAAAAGCCCTCGGCCTCGCTACTGGGCAGGATGATTTCCAAACCATCCTCGCCAGTGTAGCCGGTGCGCGCAAATTGCCAATCACTCATTGTTTGCGGTGACCGTGAAAAAATACTGGCGAAGGGTTTCAGTGTGCTTAATTTATCGCCGATGGCCTGCCCGACGACAGAGCTGACCCGCGCTAGCGCCTGCGGCCCCTGCACGGCAATAATCGCGAGATCATCTCTCTGTTGCAGGCTCACCTGAAAACCCTTGGCGTATTCGTTCATCCAGACCAGGTCTTTATCGCCGGTGGCACAGTTAAGTACCAGGCGAAAGCCACGGGGCAAGGCATAAACAATCAGGTCGTCCACCACACCGCCTCTATCATTGAGCATGGCGCTGTACAGGCCCTGGCCGGGGGCAGCTATTTTAGTGACATCGTTGGCGAGTAAATAACGCAGATAGGCCTGTGCATCACAGCCTTCGATATCGACCACGCTCATATGGCTAACATCAAACATGGCACAGTCGCGGCGTACGGCATGGTGTTCTCTTATTTGCGAGCCGTAGTGCAGGGGCATATCCCAACCACTAAAATCGACAATTTTGGCGCCCATTTTTTGATGGGCTGCATATAAACAGGTACTAGAGTTCATCAATCGTGGCTCACTATTCGTATTTACTGGTGGTGGGATTGCGGCTTGCTTGCGACATCAACATTCGCACCTCAAGTTACCCCGGCTCTCGCCGACGCTTTCGATTATTATTAACGCAAAGACATAAATATAGCGCAACAGGGATCGATTATGACAACACCATCCGACAAGGCCACTTCATCTGCCAGCCCCCCAATACCGCGACCCGCCGTCAAGAACAGCCGCACTTTTAACGTCCACACTAAAGGCTTACACAGCTCACTACTGAATGATTTTTACTATCGGGTGATGCTCGCTAACTGGCCACAATTTTTTATCGGCGCGATCCTGGTCTACCTCTGCATCAATGCCGGCTTCGCCCTGGTCTATTTCTACGGTGGCGACATGATTCTCAATGCCCGTCCCAATTCATTTATTGACGCCTATATTTTTAGCTTTCAAACCAGCACCACCATTGGCTACGGTTATCTTTTACCTAAAAACGGCGTCACCCATGCCATTGTCATGGTCGATGTTTTCTCAGGCCTATTGTTTGTTGCAGTATTAACCGGGCTGGTCTTTGCCCGCTTGGCCAAACCCCGAGCCAGCGTACTGTTTAGTAAGCAGGTGCTAGTCACCCAGCACTGCGGCCAAACCACCTTGCTGGTGCGACTTGCCAATGGCCGCAAACGTTCCACCATCGTCAATTGCCGAGTTAGCGCTGTATTAATGATGGAAGACCGCAACCCCGAAAGTGTTTTCGAACGCCGCTTTATTGATCTCAAACTGGAAAGAGACAACATCCCCATCTTCTCTCTGACCTGGACATTGGCGCACACCATTGATGAACAAAGTCCTCTTTACGGCCTCGATAAGGCGGCCATTGAAAGCTATGGCACGATTTTAATCCTCACCCTCGACGGTATTGAAGATATTTTTGCCCAGACCGTGCACACCAATTACATTTATGAAGCTCAGCATTTTCTCTTCAATAAACGCTTTGCGAGCATTCTTAGTCAGCACAAAGACGGCAATCGGATGATTGATTACACGCGATTTCATGATGTAGAAGAGAGTGACTGAAGATTAGGTCTAGAACTTTTTCTAGACCTAATAACCTTTTATAGCTAATCCAGCAATCCTTCTGTCGCAAATTCATCAGGGTTGATGCCTAGCTCCAAGTCTCTGATAGTTCGTTCTAACTCTTCTGGAGATTCATTGCGAATGTGTGCCGCTTCAGCCGTGAGTTCATCCAGTGATTCACTATCCATACTGGGGCCATTGATCTCATCATCATAAGTTTCACCATTAGAGTCACGACACGCTGACAGCCCACCCCCTCTGCCACAAACATGAATAATTCCATTTTCATTAGTAATCCGCTCTTCTATCAGGCCAGACTGTGAAAAGGCCTGAGAAAAAGGTAGGCAAGCCAACAAGGCAACGATGTAACTTATAAAAGTGGGTTTCATACTGGTTTTTCTCCGATTAATATTTGATTTTTCATAATGTCACATACATATAACGCATGCTTACACTGCAGGCTAATCCAAACCCATCGCCTGTCGAATAAGACTATTTTTTAAAGGTGACAGACGATTTAGCCCACTCATGCCAATATTACGCAGCAGTCGCACAGGTAGCTCATCACGTTCAAACAGACGTTTAAAACCTTCCATCGTTGCCATCATCGCCAGGTTGTCTGGCTTGCGGCGGCGCTGATAACGCTTGAGGGTTTGCAGGCCACCGAGCTCACCACTGTGTTCCAGTGCTCGGGCCAATTCCTCAGTCAGTACTCGCGCATCACCAAAACCGAGGTTGACGCCCTGTCCGGCCAGCGGGTGAATGGTGTGTGCGGCATCGCCGATCAAAGCGATACCGGGCTGAACATAGTCCACACCGTGGCGCTGGGTAAGCGGGAACTGCACGCGCTCTGATACCGACGCAATAGTACCCAGTGCACCTTCACTGGTGATTGTCAGCTCACGGCAAAACGCTGCTTCATCGAGAGCCATTAGCTCTTTTGCACGCTCCGGTGTTTGCGACCAGACGATGGACACGTAATGAGCGTCAGCCGGGTGCTCCTGTGCCGAGGAGCGTAGTGGTAAAAAGGCTAGCGGGCCGCTGGGTGTAAACCACTGTTGAGCGGTAAAGCCATGGCTTTTCTCGGTTTTTATCGTGGCCGTGATTGCCGTGTGCTCGTAACCCCAGGTACGCAGCTCAAAGCCCATTTGTTTTCTTATCGGGGAGTTAGCGCCATCCGCCGCCACTACTAGCGAGCTGCTCAGTTGCTTCCCATCGGGCAAGTTAACGATGATGGTTTCACCGTCCCGCCGCAGTGATTCAACAGGCACAGGGCTATATAAATGAATATTGCCCTGTTCAGCAACGGCGCCCAGCAAGCTGGCACGCAGCACACTATTTTCGACGATATGACCCAGGTTGGCCCGCTGTACTTCGGCGGCGTCGAACTCGATACAGCCAGTGCCCTCGCCATCGCGCACAACCATACGCTTATAGGGACAAACTCTCGGCTCACAGGATTGCCAAACATTTAATGTATCGAGCCATTGCCGCGAAGCCTCGGTAACAGCAACCACCTGGGAATCGAAGGTATCAGGTAACAAGTTTGTTGGCCCAGTAATAGTACGCGCCTCAAGCAGGGCAATTTTACCGGGCTCGCTGGCTTCACCCTTTCCGGTATTGTGTTTGTCGGTAAATATTCGCGCCATGCGCAGAGCAAAGGCCGCACCCACCAGGCCGGCACCGACGACAATAATGTCGTAGTGATGCGGGTTCGTATCATCTCCGTTAATTTTATTCACGTAACTGCGCCCTCCGCGCCATTAAACCGGCACCAAAACGGGCGAAACCCTGCCGCAGGGGGGGTAATAAATCGAGGGTCACCAAACCAACATTGCGTGCCGCCATCGCCAGGGGCTCATCCATAGCGAAGAGTTTAGGCAGCTTGTCACTCAGGGCGACGGTGCGACCCTGATCATCTTTACGCAGCTGCGCATAGCGTTGTAGCACACTGAGATCTCCCGACGGAATACCCTGCCTAGAAGATTCAGAAAGTAACTCTGTGAGTGTCGCTATATCGCGAACACTCAAATTAAAACCCTGCCCCGCAACGGGATGCATGCTGTGCGCAGCATTGCCCAACAGGAGCAAATGACTGCGCACCTGTTCTTCGGCGATAATTTTTTTCACGGGGAAACACTGGCGAAAGTCCACTTCAAGTGCCGTACCGGCTCGGCTGCCCRATTGCTGATTRAGGCTGACAATGAAGTCTTCGGTGGAGGTGCTTTGCATTTCTTCCGCCAACTCTGGCGACAAAGTCCAAACCAGTGAAACACGCTTATCGCCCGCGCCCGGTAATGGCWACAGTGCGATAGCGCCATCGCCTGTAAAACGCTCGTGAGCCAGACCATTATGAGCCTCTGCCATGGTCAAGTTGGCAACCAGGGCTACCCGCTGATAGTCGTAAATGCGGTAGCCAACACCCAACTTTTCTGCCAACGGCCTGTGCTCACCGCCCGCCAAAACCACCAGATCGGCTAGACAATCGCCCTGCTCCAAAGTCAGACCCATGCCTGCCTGCCTCGGACTAAGGGCCGTCGGGGCAGGTGATTTGATGCGGGTAATATTGGGGGATTCAGTGAGGGCTTGCTCGAACACGCTAGCGAGTTTCGCATTCTCAACCACGTGGCCATAAGCACCGAGGTTTTGTTCAGCCGCATTAAGGCTGGCTGAACCCGCATGCCCCCGATCAGAGACATCGATAGCGGTGATAGCGGCAGTTTGATCCTCAAGAATCGACCACAGGCCCATGGTTTGCAGCACATCAACCGTACTTGCCGACAACGCTGAGGAGCGATGATCGAGCTCTGTTTGTGAATCTGAATTTTGTGTGTCAATTAAGAGGATATTCCACTGGCTCTGCTCGCGGGCCAGTAGCAAGGCAAGACAGGCACCACTTAAACCGGCACCGACAATGGCGAAGTGCCAATGTTGATTGAAAACTCCACTCATGGTTGTAGCTCGAACATATAAAGTAGCTCGAAAGATTGATAAATAAAGGATTTAGGTGACAGTCGAAACTATACTCGGCGAGCGTCCTCGCGTCGCCTAAATCCGCTATTTTTCGCCTTGAAACTGGCACTCCCTGCGACTGTTCATTTTAGTTAGCCCTGCGAATGAATGAACTCATTTACTAAACGATGCTTTCTGCACCGGCTTGCGCCTGCTTAAGGTGAGAAAGGTTATCCGCAGCCAGGTTACCGCTGGTCACGATTAAGCTGCTCAAACCTTCAACCGCTGAATTCAGCTGGGTCGCCGCGTCAGAAGCCGTGCCGTTCATTTCTTCAATCGCCACCGCCGTATCGCCCACCTTACGAACAACGCCAACAATCCCCTCGCTCGCCTCATTCATTCTTTGCGAAATATCACCCGTACTCATCGATTGCTGCTGAGCTGCCTCGGCGATACCACTCACAATTTCATTGACTTGGGTAATTACCGCACGGACCTCATCCATCGATACCACACTGCTTTGTATGGCGTCGTGAATAATGTCGATCTTCTTCTTGATATCGGTATTGGCCACGTTGGTTTGGGCCGCTAGTTCTTTAACCTCACTGGCAACAACAGCAAAACCCTGACCAGCATCTCCCGCTCGTGCCGCCTCAATAGTGGCATTAAGTGCCAGTAGTTTAGTTTGATCAGATACTTCGGTAATCGTGTTGGTGACTTTCATGATTTCCGCAGCCGCCGACTCCAGACCGGCGAATAAGCCTGAGGCTTTTTCAACGTTGGTCACAGCGCGAGTCGTAATATCACAAGCCACCTGCGTTTTAGAGGCTATGTCACTGGCCGCGACAGAAAGGTCGCTGGCCGTTTGCGACAAAGCATGTACATTGTCCTGTGAACTATCGGCTTGCTGGGTAATATCGATAACCTTAGAAGAAAGCTCTTCCATCGCATTCGCCATGTCACCCAATTTTTTATTCAGGGCCTGAGCATTCTTTAATTCGCTCTTACCTTCATTCTTAAAGGCGTCAACTAACTGTTTACCCTGGGTCATAGCCGTACCCAGATCACTCTGCAAGGTTTCAACCAAAGCCGACGTCTGTCCAGCCGATTCACCAAACTTCAGTCGAACTTTTTCGACCAGCTCGCCCAGTTCAGAATCAGGCACCGAAGCAGACGCGCTCAAATCACCCGCCGCTAATTTACGCAGCACTGCCATGGCAGCCGGGTCTGGCTCATTACTAACGGTTACAGGCGTAGCTGGAATAGATTGATTCGTATCCGCTATCGGCTTGCTATCGGCTTCGTTAACAGCTTTACCCTTTTTATTGAACAGTGCCATGATCGTCTGATTCTCCGCAGGTAGTCTCTATAATTATTTTCCAACCTGCAGCATCACCGGTCTTTTTTACCCATGACCTGAGGCGGAAAGCATTCGAGTAAGACACTACTCCTTCCCAGCGCGTTCCTCTAACCGAAAACGAGCAATTGTGAATTGACGCACACAGAAAAGCTCAAAAATATTAACCCGCCATCAACGCTTCAATTTCATCCACTGTTTTAGGCACACCAGCCGTCAAAACTTCGGTACCTTTGCGCGTAATCGCCACGTCGTCTTCAATGCGTATACCAATACCCCGCCATTTTTTGGCGACCTTTTTACAATCGGGGGCGATATAAATGCCGGGTTCAATGGTCATCACCATGCCCGGTTCGAACAAGCGCCATTCACCATCGACCTTATAGTCGCCAACATCATGCACATCCATTCCCAGCCAATGCCCGGCACGGTGCATATAAAACTCGCTATAAGCGCCAGCAGCGATGAGTTTTTTAACACTGCCTTTGAGCAGACCCAGCTTAACGAGGCCGGCGGTAATCACCTCGACGGTAGCTTGGTGGGGAGCGTCCCAGTGATTGCCCACCCGTGCCGCCTCGATACCCGCCAACTGCGCTTTTAACACCAGTTCATAAATCGCCTTTTGCTCCGAACTAAAGCGACCGTTGACGGGAAAGGTACGAGTAATGTCCGCTGCGTAGTGCTGGTATTCACAACCAGCATCAATCAGCACCAGGTCACCATCATTGAGGAGCTGATTATTTTCAACATAATGCAGAATACAGGCGTTGTCGCCACCCCCCACTATTGAGGTGTAGGCGGGGAAGCTGGCCCCTTCCATGGCGAAGGTATGTTCGATTTCTGCCTGCAACTGATATTCATTAAGACCCGGTTTTGAAGCGCGCATGGCGCGACAATGGGCTTCGGCAGATATTTTCGCCGCCTTGCGCATAAGTTTCAGCTCGGCTGGTTTTTTAAACAGGCGGTTTTCATGCAATAGGTGGTCAAGATCAACAAACTCGCCGGGGGGCACAGCACCAGTGCGCGCCTTGGCACGGATGCTATTCACCCACTCCATTAAGTGCTGGTCGAACTCCTTGTCTTTACCAATGGCAGAATAGACTTTGCTTTTGCCTTCCAGCAGACCGGGCAAAATATCGTCCATATCGGTAATCGGGAAAGCATCGTCAGCCCCGTACTGCTCACAAGCGCCCTCCGGCCCAGCGCGATAACCATCCCAGGTTTCTCGCTCTCTATCGCGTTCGCGGCAAAATAAAACAAACTGTCCCTGCGAACGGCCGGGGATTAATGCCAGCACCGCTTCGGGCTCGGGAAAACCACACAAGTAGTGGAAGTCACTGTCCTGACGGTAGGGGTAGAGCGTATCTCGACTGCGGGTACGCTCCGGTGCCGCAGGTACAATAGCAATGGCATCTTTGCCAATCATGGCCATTAATTCTTTGCGCCGGCGAGCAAACTCATTACTACTAATCATCACTTCCTCTTAAACTAGGTTTCAGACTAAACACGTATGGGGAAATTGACGTCACGTCAAAATATAGGGCTGAATCTTCTCATGGAAAAGCCCTCTGCCCAAGTGGCAAGCAGGTGCGTCCCTACCGATTTTCTATCTGTTACCCTTACGCTATAAAAATTCATGAGGACTTAATGATGCCGACGGCTGACCTTCACGAAGAATTCGAAAAAATGGTGCGCGGGGAAATAATAATCATGTCCCGGGAGGAATTTCGTCATCGTTGCGATGACGACGACAAAATTATCTATTTAAATATCGCACGGAAAATCGCCAAAAGGAATCGTTGCGAGCTTGTTATCCATGAAGAAACGCTTGAATTTATCTGCCCGCCTCCGTAGCGACAGGATTGCCAAAACCATTCGGCAGTATGCACGACTAAATATCCTGCACACTGCCCAAAAATGTTTCACTTATGCTATCGGTCTTACAGCCCTTCGACGGTGATGTTTCGCGAGCGTCCTATCACCGGTTAAAGACCTCATAGCTCCTAAGGTTAGCCAATATAGTGGCGACTTTATCCGACAGCAATTGAGTCGCCTCGGCAACACCACTAGACTCACTGGTCACTTGTTCGACCAATAAGCGGCAGTCGCTGGTTTTTGTCGCCACTTCAATAATATTGCCCGATGACTTTTTCGTTGCCTGAGCCGCCTCTTGAATATTGTGACTAATTTCCTGAGTAGCCGTGAGCTGTTTTTCAGCCGCACTGGCAACAGTCTTTGAAATCTCACTCGACTCCCGAATAGACAAGCCAATTTTCCCTATTGCCGCCGCAGTGTCTATTGCCATCTGCTGAATACTGGTTATTTGCGTATCAACACGTCCTGTTGCATGAGCAGTCTGACTGGCAAGATCTTTCACTTCAGAGGCGACGACTGCAAAGCCTTTACCGGCTTCCCCTGCTCTGGCCGCCTCAATAGAGGCATTCAGTGCTAGCAAATTCGTTTGTGCGGCAATCTCTTTAATAACATTGGCAATGTCACTAATTTCTTCCACGCCATCGGCCAGTGCATTAACAATCACTGTCGTTTTCTCAACCTCCCTTTCTGCTTCAACCGTTGCCTTCAATGAAGACTCCGATTGCTGGGAGATTTCCTGGGCAGACGTCGACATGCCCTCTACCGCTATAGCACAGAATTCAACATTACGACTCGTATCATCCGATAAATCGACAACGGTATTTGTCTGTTGGCCAACCTCTTGAAGATTTGCCGACATATCTACCGTTTTGGCCAGCATGGTTTTACTACTTTGCTGAACATGATCAACCGCTGTTTTAACTTCGGATTCAAGGTTGTCGGCGAGCTGAGACATCTCATCTTTACGCTCAGTTTCAAGCTCTGCCATATGATGTTGGGTGGACTTAATATTTGCAGCGGCTCTGCGATAATCACCCAATACACCGCACTGAATATAACTGCGATAAAACAACCCTTTTGCGGCATGCGCCAGTGTTGCATCAGACTCTCGAACAAAAGAGTCGGCCAAGTCGAGCATTTTATTGACATGAGACATGGTGGGCGACAGATCACCGAATTCATCCCAGTCGACAACCCGGGCACTCAAATCTCCCAAGCTCGCTCTCGCGGTCACGTCGTCAATCTGGGCAAAAGCTGCTTTATAGCGCAATATTTCTTTGCGAAGTTGATCCACTTCGTCGGATGAGCTGTTTGTTTCAGAAGACTCTGTTTTTGATTTTTTAAATAGCTTCATCATAAGCCCTCCATCGTTGTCCAAATAAACTCGGGGTAGGAGTGACCCTTTTCATCCAGGATTTTAGTGAGCAAGCTAGCGCTAGCGCTGATGCCCTGATCCGGGTTTTCGTGTTTACTCTCTTCGTCAAGCAAGGCCTGATACAACTTTTCTATCTCTCGCACCCAATGACGATCAGGACATCGCCGGTTAGAGTGGTATCCGTTCAGTTTGTGGTCTTGATCATAGCTTGGTGTCACGTGAGCCAGTACCCAGTAATACTTGCCCGTCTTCGAACGATTTTTCACATAGGCAAAAATCTCTTCTTCCTGTTGCAGAGCATCCCACAACAACTTAAAGACAATCCGAGGCATATCCGGGTGACGAATCAGGTTGTGCGGTTTGCCAATGACGTCACTCGTTACTCTTTCAGCCATACGGCAAAAAACATCATTAGCGTAAGTTATCCTGCCAGACAAATCAGTCTTGGAGACGATAACCTCATCGGTTGCGAAAGTTAGCTCTTCATCAACAAGAGCGAAAGAAGATTCTGCCATGCCCTACATTCCTTACCTATGTGCGCCTGTTTGTATGTATGTAGATTAATACCGCGCTTTTTTGTAGGTCTGTATTATTGATACTTTTTATTAATTGAACATGATTTAAATCTATAACGACTTGCCCTTTCTGACAGCAAGCTCAATAACGTGAACCAGCCCCTATTTTTTGACGGGCATTGAAGAAAAACTCAATGTATTGTTTTGCCCTCCGGGTTATTCATCAGTCTAATTTCCGCATAAATCAAAGTAACCGCGACACGGACATATTCAACCAGCTCAAAAAAACTAACTTCGTCCTGCTCATCAATAGAACTGGCATAAGGGTCAAGTTCATCATCGCTATTGCCACTATCAGCCATCGCTATCGCGGCAAGGTCACGCATGGCCTCCGAGACATCCTCAGCCAGGGTTGCATCACCCGATAGGCCTGATTGCCCCAGACCGGAAAGATAGTTTTGACACCAACGACTCAATGTTTCAATCCGCTCGTGTAAAGAATCGTCGTCATCAGGTAGGAGTAGCTCAAACACCCCTGCATCGTCTTCAAGCTGTTCGACGGTGTCTTTATAGAGCTGACGGACTTCGCCTTCTATGGCCGTCAAACTGCTCGCACTCGCATCGAGAAGATCTGCGGCAACCTCCAATAATTTTTTATCACTCAGCTGCTGCCCGCCACTCAACCGGCCACACAATACGGCCTGTAATTCAGCAGGATTCGTGGTCAAGCCAACGACGGTAAAAACGCGGCAATAGTGCTCAAAATCCATCAGTTAAGGTTTCCTAAAAAACAGCCATTCTAGCATTATCCACCGCCCAAACTGGCAGTAGTTCCTGCCATTGCGCTAACCCAAGGTATAGGAATAAGCGTGACCCAGTGATGAAGTAAACGATTAATTCTCGAATCTACATTAAGATTATTGACCCGTGTGCGTGATCGCAACTATAGTGAGCTGATCTTTTCCGATTATTTGCTTAAGCGAAGATACATCTATGAGTAGTGACGTTCTATCTGACCTTGAAAACAAGATTGATCAGCTCGTAGTGCTGAGCGAACGCCTGCAAAAAGAAAATGCGGGGCTGCGACAACGCGAGTCGAGCTTGCTGAAGGAAAAAGGTCAGTTAATGGAAAAAAGCGAGCAGGCTCGCTCACGGGTAGAAAGTATGATTACCCGCCTCAAAGCCCTCAACCACGAAGGTTAGCGCCAGTGAGTACAAGTGATAACGTAACGATTCTGGTGCTCGACAAAGAGTATCAGGTGCACTGCCCCCCCGACCAACGCGACGCTCTGCTAAGCGCTGCTCTTGAGCTAGACCAACGCATGCGCACCATTCGCCAGGGCGGTAATGTGATTGGCCTGGAGCGTATTGCCATTATGGCCGCTCTCAATTTGTCCTACGATCTGCTCGATTCACAGCACCGGGCCACTGAAAGTGAGACCAGCAACAAAGACCTCGAGCGCCTCGACAATAAAGTATTTCAGGCACTGCAAGCTCTCTCACCTGAGAGCTGATCAAGTATCACAGCTACTTTGCCAACCGTGACACAAGCCTGGCGAAGTTAAAGCATTCCCACCCCTTAACTCTGGGCTATAATGCACCGACCTGGGGTGTTTGCCAGTCAAGAAGTTCTTGAGCCGATTTTTACACCTAGGGGGATTACCCGCGCTGCTGGTGTGCATATCCGCTTGACGGAGAGCCTAATGTTGCACGGCGTCCCCCACCTTGAACCGTCGGGTTCAGGGCCACATTGACAGCGGCACTCCCGGGCCTTTTTTATTGCTATCCTAATAACTATTCATACAGTTCTTGTACGGGGTAGGAAGCATCTCTAATAAAAGCCTCATAAATCGCAGCACCCTCCGTCAACGACGACGTGCACTATCTGCTCGACAACAACAAATCGCGGCCACCAATATTAGCCAGCGCCTAAACCAGCTTAAAAAATTTCAGCACGCCCAGCGTATCGCCTATTACCTGGCCAACGATGGGGAAGTATCGCCTCAAGTCGCCATTAATCAGGCGGAAAAACGCGGTCAGCAAACCTACCTACCGGTACTGCACCCGCTGAAATACAATCGCCTTTATTTCGCCAGCCATCGCAACCAACCAAAGCTACGGCCGAATCGCTTTGGAATTATTGAGCCTCAACTGGGTATCAACACAGTGCCACCGGTCTGGACGCTGGATATTATTTTACTACCGTTGGTGGGGTTTGATCGCTGTGGTAACCGCATGGGTATGGGCGGTGGTTTTTATGACCGTACGCTTGCCCGACTTAATGTAAGCCAAAGTAACAGGGGCCTTAAACGACCGCTGTTAATTGGCCTCGCCCACCACTGTCAGGAAGTCGAGCAGCTGCAAGCACAAAGTTGGGATATTCCCCTTGATATTATCGCTACCGATAAAGAGCTTATTCGTATCAGTAAGAAACTTTGACCTGAAGTAAAGCCCCTTACTGGCCGAGGAAAAATCGATAGGCATCGTTCTTCGTTTCTTCCTGATAGGGATAATCGAGGGCACCGAGAAAAGCACCAACATCACGGCGCTCACCCACGGGCACCTGCAGGCCAACTAATACCCGGCCGTAAGCTGAACCATGGTTACGGTAGTGGAACATTGAAATATTCCAGCGCCCGCCCAACTTGCCGAGAAAATTCGACAGCGCCCCCGGGCGCTCGGGGAACTCAAAGCGATACACTACTTCATTGGCAATTTCTGGGGCACGCCCACCCACCATATGACGGATATGCAATTTCGCAATCTCGTTATCGGTCATATCGACCACCGCATAATCCTTGGCGAGCAGATCATCGACCAGAGCCTGGCGGTCCGCATCGGAGGTCACCTGAATGCCGACAAAAATGTGGGCATCGCCAGCATCGGCATAGCGATAATTAAATTCGCTGACCATACGCTGGCTCAGTGCCTGGCAGAACCGCTTAAAACTACCCGGTTTTTCGGGAATCGTCACCGCCAGTACAGCCTCCCGCTTTTCACCAATTTCAGTGCGCTCAGAAATATAGCGTAGGCGATCAAAGTTCATATTGGCACCGCTATCAATAGCCAATAATGTTTCGCCACTACAGCCACTTTGCTGCACATATTTTTTCAGCCCGGCTAAACCGAGCGCACCCGCGGGTTCGCAGATAGAACGGGTGTCATCAAAAATATCTTTAATCGCCGCGCAGATTTCATCGGTTGATACGGTAATCACACCATCAATGGTGTCACGCAGTATGCGAAAAGTTTCCTTACCAATTTGCGCCACCGCTGTGCCATCGGCAAAAAGGCCTACCTCTTTTAGGGTTACCCGCCTACCTTTTTCCATCGCCGCGGCCAAACAGGCTGCATCTTCGGATTCCACTGCGATAACTTTGATCTCAGGGCGTACATATTTCACATAGGCGACGATGCCGGCACACAAGCCACCACCACCCACCGGCACAAAAATGGCATTGAGCGGGCCAGGATGCTGGCGCAGAATTTCCACCGCCACCGTGCCCTGCCCGGCAATTACGTCGGGGTCGTCAAAGGGGTGGATATACACCAGGCCTTTTTCATCAACCAACTTCTGCGCATGTTGGGCCGCACCATCGTAGGTATCACCCTGCAAAACGACCTTGGCACCACGGGCACGTACCGCGTCGATTTTAATTTGCGGCGTGGTGCGGGGCATCACAATGGTTGCTTTAACACCCAGTTTTTTCGCTGCCATTGCCAGCCCCTGAGCGTGATTACCCGCCGAAGCAGCAATCACCCCCGCCGCTCGCTCAGCTTCATTGAGCTGGCGCATTTTGTTATAGGCCCCGCGCAGTTTGAAGGAGAACACCGGTTGTAAATCTTCGCGCTTTAACAGCACCCGGTTGTCGATGCGCGCCGATAAAATAGGCGCTTCATCAATCGGCGTTTCTACGGCCAAGTCGTAGATGCGTGCATCGAGAATTCTCTTCACATAGCTTTTTGGCATGCTGGTTCTTATCCGTTGGTTTAGGTGTAGTGTCGTGCTCAGGCGCAATCGTAGTTTTTCAACAAGGCTAAAGCCAGTGCGAACATCAACCTCGTCGATAAATTCTCCGCCATTGTATCGACAACAGCTTTCCCCGCTCAGATATAATACAAACCTATTGCCGGAGCTCACCATGTCTAAACATCAAACATCGCAAGATCAACTCAAACAAGCCGCCGCCCAAGCCGCCATCGACTATGTGCTTAAACACCTCGAAGACGATAGCTACCTCGGCATTGGCACCGGCTCAACGGCCAACTGTTTTATCGATTTACTGGCCCAGCACAAGGGTTACATCAAAGGCACGGTTGCCAGCTCCGAAGCGAGCGCCCAGCGCCTGCGCGACCACGGTATTAATGTGCTCGAATTAAATACGAGCGGCGGTGTACAAATTTATGTCGACGGTGCTGACGAAGTGAACCCCGCACTGGAACTCATTAAAGGCGGGGGTGGGGCACTCACTCGCGAAAAAATTATTGCCGCAGCCGCTGGTGACTTTGTGTGTATTGCCGACCAAAGTAAGTGGGTTGATCACCTCGGTGAATTTGCCGTGCCCGTAGAAGTAATCCCTATGGCGCGCAGTTATGTTGCGCGGGAGATTTTCAAGCTCGGCGGCGAAGCGGTCTATCGCCAGGGCGTGGTCACCGATAACGGTAATGTAATACTCGATGTGCAACGTCTGCACCCCATCGCCGCACCGAAGGCGCTGGAAGAAAAACTCAATAATATTACCGGTGTTGTCACCAACGGTTTGTTTGCCCTACGCCCAGCTGACGTTGTTTTACTCAGCACCCCTGAGGGTGTAAAAACACTCAAGCCTTCGCACTAAAGCACAAACAAATTCGTTACTAAGAGAACACTACAATAATGCAACTCACCGACGCCATACACAGCCGTATTTCAGCCCGGGGCTTTCTCGATAAACCCGTGGCCGAAGCCACCGTTCGCCAGGTTATCGACCTCGCCCGCCATGCACCCTCGGGCAGTAACATGCAGCCCTGGCAGGTGCACGCCGTCAGTGGAAAGCTGCTTGAGCGCGTGATTAAAGAGTCCCTCGCCTTTGCGGAAGAGCACCCCATCGGCAGTCGAGAAAAAGAGTTTCAAACACCCACCGAAAACTTTATTCAGCCCTATAAATCTCGACGCTATGCCATCGGCATGGGGCTCTATGATGCATTGGGTATCGACCGCAAAGACAAGGTCAGACGCAACGAACAATTACTGCAGAACTTTTATTTTTTCGGTGCGCCGGTTGGATTATTTTTCTCCATCCCTCGCTGCCTGATGCCCGGGCAACTCGGCGACCTCGGCATTTTTATGGGCAACGTGATGCTTGCCGCTCGGGAGTTTGACCTACATACCTGCGCCCAGGGTTTCTGGCAGGATGTACAGCCTGTGCTGCACGATGTACTCGATATTTCCGATGACTATTTTATTTTTAACGGTATGGCCCTCGGCCATATTGACCCCGACCACGCTGCCAATAGTTTGGTCAGCGGCCGTGAAGATGTCGATGCGTTTTGCCAGTTCGCCGGTTTCGAGCAATAGCATCGAGCGGCTACTTCGCTACAATAGCCTCATTCTTTAAAAGCACTTCTTTTAAGAGCCAACCATGTCCCAAGATAGTTATCGCCTGATCATTGCCTGCCCCGACAAAGTCGGCATCGTTGCCGCCGTCAGTTCATTTCTCGCCCAGGAAGGCGGACTGATTACCGAGGCCAATCACTACCTCGACCCCGATTCCAGCTGGTTTTTTACCCGTCAGGTTATCGCCGCTCAGTCGCTGCCCTACGGCGTTGACGAGTTGCGCACACGCTTTGCGCCACTCGCGAAAAAATTTGCAATGGAATGGCGCATTACGCAAACCGCCAAACCCAAGCGTGTCGCCCTGCTAGCCAGTAAACAGGCCCACTGCCTATCAGACCTGCTCTATCGCTGGCGCAGTAAAGAGTTGTCCTACGACATCACCGGGGTGATCTCCAACCACAACGACCTGCGCAGCTATGTGGAATGGCACAGCCTGCCCTACCACCACGAGCCAGTAACACCCGATACCAAGACCGAGCACTTCGCCCGCATTATGAGCCTGCTCGACGACATGCAGCCCGATGTTATTGTTCTCGCCCGCTATATGCAGATACTGCCTCCCGAAATTTGCTCCCTTTACGCCGGGCGCATTATCAATATTCACCACAGTTTTTTACCCGCATTTGCCGGTGCCAGACCCTACCACCAGGCCGCCGAACGGGGCGTGAAGCTCATCGGGGCCACCTGCCACTATGTCACCGACGAACTTGATGCTGGACCGATTATCGATCAGGATGTTGCCCGCATTAGCCATCACGACAGCATTGATGACATGGTCAGGATCGGCAAAGATGTTGAAAAAATGGTGCTGGCCAGGGGCTTGCGCTACCACCTGGAAGATCGCGTATTAGTCCACGGCAATAAAACGATCGTTTTTGAATAGGGGATATCCACCCGATTGCGGCGCGAATTAATTCGCCTCGCCTGACGTAATGCGGCCTATAACGAGGGAAACAGCTTTGAGCGAATTACACAGCACCGACGTTGCCATTATTGGCGCCGGCCCCATTGGCCTGTTCAGCGTTTTTCAATGCGGTATGTTAAAAATGTCTTGCCATGTTATTGATGCATTGCCAGCCACTGGTGGGCAGTGCACGGCTCTGTATCCGGAAAAGCCTTTGTTCGATATTCCCGCCGCACCCGGCATTAATGCGGTTGATCTGATTGAGCGACTCGAGAAACAGGTCGAGCCTTTTAACCCCACCATCCACCTCAACCAACAAGTCACGGAGCTGGATAAGATTGGCGAGCACTGGTATTTAAGCACATCCACCGGCCTTAAAATTCAGGCCAAAGCAGTCATCATTGCCGCCGGTGCTGGTGCTTTTGGCCCCAACAAACCACCGCTAGATAACATTGAACAGTTCGAGGCCAACTCGGTGCACTACATGGTGCAAAAGCGCGAAGACTTTCGCGGCCAGCGTATTGTTATCGCAGGGGGTGGCGATTCTGCCGTCGACTGGGCACTGTCACTGGCCGACGTTGCCGCCGAGGTTTACGTCATCCATCGCCGCGACCGCTTCCGCGCTATTCCCGAATCCGTTGCGCAAATGAAAGCCTTAGCTGACGAGGGAAAAATCGAACTGGTGATTCCCTATCAACTCGCATCACTAGAAGGCGACGGCGACAAACTCAAAACAGTCGTCGTCAAAACCCTGGATGGCGATGAGCGACGTATTGAAGCCGACCACCTGTTATCGTTTTTTGGCCTCGCCACTAAGTTAGGCCCGATCAATGACTGGGGCCTGGATATTCTCAATGGTGTCATTAAGGTTGAACCAAGCACTTGCGCGACCAATATTGAGGGTATTTTCGCGGTCGGCGATATTGCCGACTACCCCCACAAACTCAAGCTTATTCTCAGTGGTTTTTCGGAAGCGGCCCAGGCAGCTCACGCTGCTTATTTGATCATTAACCCGGGGCAGGCACTGAACTTTGAACACTCAACAACATCCGGCGTGCCCACTTTATAGCCGACCAATTTATCTAAGCACAACTAACTTTCACAACAACCCTGAGGAGATGCACCCAATGACAACAATTACTTTTATTAAGCCCGATGGTGAAAAAGTCGCCGTTGAAGCCACTAACGGCGCCACCGTCATGGAAGTTGCCAAAGACAAGGACATGCCCATGCTCGCTGCCTGCGGCGGTTCTTTAGCCTGCGCCACTTGCCACGTTATCGTCGACGAAAGTTGGTACGCAAAATCTGGCGAAGTGTGTGAAGCCGAAGAAGACCTGCTCGATACCGCTCACGGCCTGACCAATACCTCACGCCTGTGCTGCCAGATGAAAGTCAGTGATGATGTTGAGGGTATGGTGATGACCTTGCCACCTATGGGCTAAGCTCTGGTTAGCGAAACATCCGATACCCGGCTTGCGGCGCATTGCCTGCCCCACCGGGTATTTTTTTGCCTCCCGCTTATCCACCGCACTTGCACAGCTTCTTCACTACTTATCCACAGCCGTCATCAGCTTGCTTACTGATCAGCTGCTGAAATTAAGCCTTTAAAATAAGGCCAGCGGTGGCTCTTGCAGCGCAGCATATTGCTCACGCAATTCGAGAATATGTTCGCCCCAGTAACGCTCGCTATTAAACCAGGGGAAGGCGCGGGGAAAGGCCGGATCCGTCCAACGACGCGCCAGCCAGGCCGCGTAGTGAAGCATACGCAAAGTACGCAAGGGCTCGATCAGGCGCAACTCTTTAGGGTGAAAGGTAAAGAATTCGTTATAGCCCTCAACCACTTCCGACAACTGCGCAGTTTGCCGTGGCCTATCACCGCAGAGCAACATCCATAAATCCTGAACCGCTGGCGCCATGCGCGCATCGTCAAAGTCGACGAAGTTGGCTGTATCATCGCGCCAGAGAATATTACCGCCGTGGCAGTCTCCGTGACTGCGAATTAAGGTCAGATCACTGACCTGGGCAAATTGCGCCTCTATGGTCTGCAGTAGATCAGTCGTCAGGGAAAGGTAAGAATCTTTTAGAGAGGCGGGAATAAACCGTTCGCCAACTAGGGCAACACTAGCATGGCCGTAATCGTCGATGGTGATACCCGGGCGATGCTGAAAGGCTTTAACCGCACCCACGGCGTGAATGCGACCCATCAAACGACCCAGCGTAAACAGGTTGTCGAGATCATCCAGCTCAGGGGCGTGGCCTCCGCGCCGTTCAAACAAAGCAAAGAAAAAATCGCCCAACACGAACAGGCTTTCACCGGCTTCATTGCGCCAAGGGGGCACTACGGGCAATTCTTGCTCGACCAGTTCAAAGCAGAATTCGTGCTCTTCACGAATTTGCGCTTCACTCCAGCGTTGGGGTCGATAGAACTTAGCGATCATCGGCGTGGCATCTTCAATGCCCACTTGGTAGACCCGATTTTCATAGCTGTTGAGAGGAAATAAACGCCCATCACAATAGAAGCCAAGACTCTCGACCGCGTCGATTAAAAAGCTTGGGGTTAGCGTGTCAAAGGGGTGGGATACCTCTTCGTCATCACCGCTTGAAGGTGTTTCATCTTCCCACTTATTCAATAGCTTATGCTCTCCACAAAATAGTCCCTCAAGCTAGGCATCCAGTTGTGAAGCCGGCGTTGAAGCCGCCAGCATTTTTTCTTCGTCATCCATCTCAGCACTGATGCCATCAAATAATGGCGTCGATAAATAACGCTCACCAGTGTCGGGCAACATGCAGACAATATTACTACCGGGTGCTGCCGACTCGGCGACTTTTAGTGCGCCGGCCATGGTCGCCCCGGCGGAGATACCGACAAATATGCCTTCCTTCACGGCCAGCTCCCGCGAGAGTCGCAGAGCCTCTGGCCCGGGAATCGTCAGCACCTCGTCAACCAGATCGCTAGCAACAGCATCTTGCGTTAACTGGGAGATAAAATCCGGTGTCCAGCCCTGCATGGGATGGGGGCTAAAGCTGCCGTGGCTCTTGTAAGTTGACTCACTCTCGCCCGCTTCCTGGGGCACATGACTGCTCAACAAAGCCGCGCTTTCAGGCTCACAAACTATAATTTTTGTCTGCGGGCTTTTTTCGCGCAACGTGCGAGCAACACCTTTCAAGGTACCGCCGGTGCCGTAGCCAGACACCCAGTAATCGAGTTTTTCGCCTTCAAAACAGGCGAGGATTTCTGGCGCGGTGGTGCGCGAGTGCATATCCGCATTCGCTTCGTTTTCAAACTGGCGACACAGAAACCAGTCGTGAGTCTCGGCCAGCTCCACTGCTTTTTTCAGCATGCCACTGCCCTTCTCGACAGCGGGAGTGAGTACTACTCTTGCCCCGAGAAAGCGCATCATCTTGCGCCGCTCAACACTAAAGCTCTCGGCCATGGTCACTACCAGTGGATAGCCCTTTTGCGCGCACACCATGGCCAGGCCAATGCCGGTATTGCCACTGGTGGCTTCAATCACCGTTTGTCCCGGTTTTAAGGCCCCGGTTTGCTCGGCACGTTCGATCACCGCCAGCGCCAGCCGGTCTTTAACCGAACCCATAGGGTTGAAAGCTTCAATTTTGGCGTAGATATTAACGCCCGCAGGCCCCAGCTTGTTGATCTTAACCAGTGGCGTATTACCAACGGTTTCGAGGATGTTCTGGTATTTTTTACCGCTTATCGCTGTGTTATCGCTCATGTTAACTATCCCTTTATCCGTTTTATTCTCATCAATTTGAACTGCTGTAAAAACCTTATCTAATACAACACCACCGAGCGAATACTTTCACCTCGGTGCATTAAATCAAAAGCCTGGTTTATTTCACTTAAAGGCATGGTGTGGGTGATTAAATCATCAATGTTGATTTTACCTTCCATATACCAATCGACGATGGTCGGCACGTCGGTTCGGCCCCGCGCACCACCAAAGGCAACCCCGTGCCAGGAGCGACCGGTAACTAATTGAAAGGGGCGGGTGGCAATTTCCTGCCCAGCACCGGCAACGCCGATAATGTAAGACTCACCCCAGCCCTTATGACAACATTCCAGAGCCTGGCGCATCACCTCAACATTGCCGATGCACTCAAAGCTGTAGTCAGCGCCGCCGCCCGTCAGGTCGAGAATGGCTTCCACCACCTGTGGCGTTGCTTTCGGATTAATAAAATCGGTCATGCCAAATTTTTTCGCCAGGGCAACCTTCGCAGGATTAGTATCGACGCCGATAATTTTGCCGGCACCGACCATACGTGCGCCCTGCACTACATTCAGACCAATACCACCGAGGCCAAAGACCACCACCGTAGAGCCCGGTTTGACCTGCGCTTTGAAAACTACAGCACCAACACCGGTGGTAACACCACAACCGATGTAGCAAACCTTGTCAAAAGGTGCGTCTTCGCGGATTTTTGCCAGAGCAATTTCAGGCAGAACGGTGTAATTGGAAAAGGAAGAGCAGCCCATATAATGCAGAATCGGCTCACCGTCGAGAGAGAAGCGGCTGTTGCCATCGGGCATCACGCCCATACCCTGAGTTTCGCGAATTGCCTGGCAAAGGTTGGTTTTGGGGTGCAGGCAAAAATTGCACTCGCGACATTCCGGCGTGTACAGTGGAATCACATGATCGCCCGGCTTCACGGAGGTCACCCCAGCGCCGACTTCGCGCACAATGCCTGCGCCCTCGTGACCGAGAATGGCCGGGAACGCGCCTTCGGGATCATCTCCCGACAGAGTAAACGCATCGGTGTGGCACACGCCCGTCGCCTTAATTTCGACGAGAACTTCACCCGCACGCGGGCCTTGTAAATCCACCTCATGAATTTCTAATGCTTGACCCGCTTTAAATGCGACAGCAGCCTGGCTTTTCATTCTCTACCCTTCCTTTTTTACGCTGCAATTTCTCTTTTCGAGCCTGAGTATACGTGAATACTCGCCAGTCATAGCGTATCAAAACCCTCTCCCCCCACCTTCTTCTTTATCCACTAATAGAACATAGATGCTAGCCTTAAGACTAACAATTAACCGAATGATTGTCGGAAAATGGCCGATGTTAAGGACGTAATTCCAAACATTCGCGGCAAATTACCCATTGTCTTCTAATGACTCTGGTTCAGAGCACGCACTATTTCAAACCTGATGACAGATTAATTATTATTTTTGCAGCATTTTACTACCCAGATGGTCTATAGGTTTATACAGGCGGTACGTTTGTAGAGCATTGACATGCCCTATGCTCCTGCCACCCCCGATGAAGCCGCCTCTATGGACCACGGAGGATACGAGATGTTCGAGACACTGAGCAAATACGGCCTCTCAGATTTTCATCTAATCAATGATGAAACCTGTGGGCTACAGGCCATTATCGCTATTCACGACACCACCTTAGGCCCCGCTATCGGGGGCTGTCGCTTCGTTGCCTACCCCGACGAGCAAGCCGCCTTTGAAGACGCTGCACGCCTGGCCCAATGTATGAGCTACAAAGCTGCGCTCGCAGGTTTGTCATTTGGCGGGGGTAAAGCCGTCATTATGCAGCCCGCCCATGTGGTCAATCGCAAGTTACTGTTCACTCGAATGGGAGACTTTATTGCAACACTGAAGGGTCACTACATTACCGCCATGGACAGCGGCACCACTCTTCTCGATATGGACACCATGGCTACTCGCACCCCCTTCATCAGCTCAAGCAGCAAAATTGGCGACTGCAGCCCCTACACTGCGGAGGGTTTATACCAGGGTATGAAAGAGGCCTTTAACATTCATTTTTCCAGTAGTACATTAACGCAGGCCCGCATTGCCATTCAAGGATTGGGGCACGTCGGTATGGCGTTGGCGGAACGTCTGCACCGAGCCGGAGCTCACTTAATTGTCAGTGATCTCGACCCCCGTAAAACCCAGTTCGCCGAGCAGCGCTTTAATGCACGAGTGGTGGTCGGTGACGCCATCTATCAACAGGCTTGCGAAATTTTTTCGCCCTGTGGGCTCGGTGGCATTATCAACGTCAGCACCATCCCCCACCTGCGCTGCGCCATTATCGCCGGTGCCGCCAATAACCAGCTCATTGAGGATAGCGATGAAGAGCTGCTACGCGACCGGGGGATTCTCTACGTGCCCGATTTCGCCATTAACGCAGGTGGCCTAATTTACGCCGCCATGCGTTTTTCTGGAGAGAATCAAGCATGTATTAATGAAAAACTTCGTCGCATACCCTCCACTATTCGCAAACTCTTAACCCTCCCCAGCGTTACACACGGTAAAGCTCTAACACCTCTGCAGACCGCGTTGTTATTCGCCCAACAACGCATCGCTGACGGCCCAAATACGGCTCCGCCTACAGTCATCCAGGAGTCCCTTTCTAAGCGCAAGCAGCAAGCCATTGTGGCAGGGTAAACCAACCCTACTAGGAGACCAGTCATGCGCGGACGCCAGCAGTTTTCCATCCGGTTGTTACAGTATCTCGACCCTCAAGGTAAGCTCGACTTGCCCCTTCCCGAGTGGACATCTAATACCATCCTGTTGCTCGCCATCTACGAAAATATGGTGCTTGCGCGCCTGCTCGACCAAAAGGCGATTGCCCTGCAGCGCACCGGGCAAATGGGAACTTACCCATCAATTCTCGGGCAAGAGGCCATCAGCGTCTGCATCGGGCTGGCAATGGCCAAGCACGATGTGCTGGTGCCCTATTACCGCGATACGCCAGCGCAGATTATTCGTGGCATTTCCCTCGCTGAAATTTTTATGTATTGGGGGGGTGATGAACGCGGAGGAAACCTCAACACGGCATCGCGAGATCTGCCTACCTGTGTGCCCATCGCCACCCAGCTAACTCAAGCTGCCGGTGTAGCAGTCGCCTTAAAGATAAAGGGAGAAGACAGTGTTGTCGTCACCACCTGTGGTGACGGCGCCACCTCAAAGGGCGATTTTATGGAGGCCCTGAACCTCGCCGGCGTGTGGGATTTACCCATCGTCTTTGTTATTAACAACAATCGCTGGGCGATATCCGTACCTCTGGAGCAACAAACTCGCGCCGCCACCCTGGCGCAAAAAGCCATCGCCGCTGGCATCGAGGGTATACAGGTCGATGGCAACGATCCCATTGCCGTTTATGACGCCATCCATCAAGCCATTGAGCGTGCTCGCAAAGATAAACAACCCACCTTGATCGAAGCTCTAAGCTATCGTTTATCTGACCACACCACGGCCGATGATGCCTCGCGCTATCGCGATGCCGATGAGCTCAAAGCTCACTGGCAAGAGGAGCCGATTTTGCGATTTCAGCAGTTTTTACACCAACAAGGCCTGTGGAATGCGGGCCAGGAAAAAGCGCTCCAGCAGCAATGCCTACAAGTAGTCGATACCGCGGTTGATGAATACCTCTCGGTAGATGCAGAGCCCGCCACGGCTATTATCGACTACCTCCACGCCTTCCTGCCCTACACTCTTGAACCCCAGCGCGTCGGGCTACAGGGTAAAGAAGCCAGCGCACTGCGGGGAGATTGATATGACTAGTAACTTATCCGCAAACGACACCCCAAAAGTTGACCCGCTCAAGCCAGCGGACAGCAGCACTGCGACCAGAGAGGGTATGACAAAGTGCGTATTGGTCGAGGCCATCAACCTGGCCCTGCACCACGAAATGGCTCGAGACCCTACCGTTGTCATACTCGGTGAAGATGTGGCCACCAATGGTGGCGTATTTCGCGCCACTCTCGATCTCAAGCAAGCCTTTGGCAGCGAACGGGTGCTCGACACCCCACTGGCCGAGGGCCTAATTGCCGGGCTCAGTGTCGGCATGGCCACTCAGGGCTTAAAGCCGGTGGCTGAAATTCAGTTTATGGGTTTTATGTTTGCCGCACTAGAGCAAATTATTTGCCACGCCGCACGCATGCGCAACCGCACTCGCGGCCGTCTCACTTGCCCATTGGTGGTACGCATGCCCTTTGGTGGCGGCATACACGCCCCAGAACATCACTCCGAAAGCACCGAGGCTCTGCTAGCCCATATTCCCGGTCTACGGGTAGTAATCCCCTCTTCGGCAACTCGAGCCTATGGTTTGTTGCTCGCTGCCATTCGCGACCCCGACCCGGTGATATTTCTCGAGCCGAAACGTATTTATCGTGCTCAAACCCAACACATTTGCGACGATGGCCAGGCACTGCCTCTGGATACCTGCTTTACCCTGCGTGAGGGTGAAGATATTACCCTGGTCAGCTGGGGCGCATTGATTAGCGAGTGTACTCAGGTGGTGGATCAATTAAGCGCGCAGGGGATAGCGGTGGAGCTCATCGATGTTGCCACGGTAAGCCCTATCGACATGAACACCATCTTGCAGTCAGTGGCCAAAACCGGGCGTTGCGTGATCGCCCACGAAGCTCCAAAAACGGGGGGTATTGGCGGTGAAATCGCCGCGCAACTGGCTGAATACGCCCTGCTCGACCTTGAAGCCCCGGTGCTGCGGGTTGGCGGCTACGACACCGTCATGCCCTATGCCAAAAAGGAGGCTTTATATTTACCCAGCGCGGCCGACATCAAAGCCGCGATTGAACGCGTACTCGCCTTTGGCTAGCCCAAAGCCCGATCAAAGGATGTCCCATGAAGTTCTTTAAGCTGCCCGATCTCGGTGAAGGTTTGCAAGAAGCGGAAATTATCGAATGGAACGTCGCTCCCGGCGATACCATCAGCACCGATCAACTTTTAGTGACCGTTGAAACTGCCAAAGCCATTGTAGAAATCCCCTCCCCCCAGGCCGGGATTATTGCCGCCACCTTTGGCCAACCCGGTGATATCGTCCACCTTGGCGAACCTCTACTGGAATTTGTCAGTGACGAAACCGATAACGCCACCGTGGTCGGCGAGCTACAAACGACCAGCCCCCAGGCGAACATAGACGAACACTTCATTATTGGCTCACCCGAGGTACCCCGCCACCATCGCAGCATTCGCGCCACACCCGCTATCCGCGCCCTGGCCGAGCGCCTGAAAGTCGATATCAGTAAGGTTAGCGGTAGCGGACAGCAAAATTTGATCACCGTAGAGGATGTCGAAAGAGTCGCTCGACTCGAGAGTGAAAAGGGGCCCTCCACGCCACTCAAAGGCGTGCGTCGCTTTATGTCGTTGGCCATGTCCGCCTCCCGCGCAGAAGTGGTGGCGGTGACTATTAACGACGATGCTCAGCTGGGTAATTGGCGTACACAGGAAGATGCCACCATCCGCTTATTACGCGCCATGGTGGCGGCTTGCCAGGCAGAACCTTTACTCAATAGCTGGTTCGACGCCGAGGCGATGACTTATCGCAGTCTCACAACCATCGATGTCGGCATGGCCGTCGATACCCCCGGCGGTCTGTTTGTGCCAGTGCTGCGCGATGTTGCCAATCGCCGTGACAAAGACCTGCGCAGTGGTTTGAATCGTTTGAAAAAAGATGCCCTAAAGCGCCGCATTCCCGTCGATGAAATGCAAAAGCCCACCATCACCCTGAGTAATTTCGGCACTATCGCCGGGCGCTATGCCAACCCGGTGATCGTGTTGCCCACCGTGGCCATCCTCGCCGCCGGGGTGATTCGCGACGAGGTCTGCGCCGTCGAGGGCAAGCCGAAGGTTGTACCGGTCATGCCCTTGTCACTGAGTTTTGATCACCGGTTGATCACCGGCGGCGAGGCTGCGCGCTTTATGGCCGCCCTAAAAGACAGTCTTGAAGGCTAGCATTAGACGCTAACCTTGAGGGCCGAAATCACCCTCAACACAAGATTCAATTAGCCCAGCACATCACTAATCGATTGACGCAGACGCTCGATAAACAAATCAATCTCCGCTTCGCTAATCGTCAGTGGCGGTGACATCACCATATTATCGGCTACGGCACGACACAGCAGGCCATTTTCAAAGCACTTATTGTGAACGGGCACACCGACGCCGGTAGGGTATTTTTCAGCATTCGGGGCAAAAGTGATCGCACCCAACAAACCATAGTTACGAATATCGATAATATGGGGAATGTCGCGCAGGCTGTGCAGGGCGTCTTCCCAGTACTGACCGATGGGGCCGGAGGCACGGGTTAACAAACCCTCACGCTCATAAATTTCAAAGGCCGCCAGTCCCGCCGCTGCACCCACTGGCGCACCGGCGTAGGTGTTGCCGTGGAAAATCTCCGGCATGCCGCCCGGCGCAGCATCAAAAATGGTCTGCTGGATTTCTTCTTTAATAAACACACCGCCCATGGGTACTGTGCCGCCATTAATGGCCTTGGCCGTGGTCATCAGGTCGGGGGTGACACCAAATTCAACGGCGGCAAAGGCCGAGCCGGTGCGGCCATAGCCGGTTACCACTTCGTCGAAAATCAGCAGAATGTCATTGTCGTCACAAATCTGGCGGGCGCGCTCAAGATAGCCTTTGGGCGGCGGCACCATGCCGCCGGCACCAACGATGGGTTCGATAATCAGTGCACAGATATTTTCTGCACCGCGAGTGGCAATGATTTTTTCCAACGCATCGAGCTTCTCAACGCCCTTTTCAGGCAGGCCGCGACTAAAGGCATTATTGGGAATATCGAGCGGATCAGGCAGAAAGTCGACATTTTCCAGTGTAGGGAAACCCTTGCGGTTATTGGGGATGCCCTGCAGTGAAGTGCTGCCGACATTGACCCCGTGATAGCCGCGCTCGCGGGAGATAAAGCGAGTTTTGCTAGCCTTGCCGCGGGCCAGTTGATAGCGGTGGGCAATTTTCATTGCGGTTTCAACCGACTCTGAACCCGAGTTGGTAAAAAATACACGGTTCAAACCTTCAGGGGCGTGCTCCACCAATTTCTCGGCAAAGCGAAAGGTTACCGGCGAACCAAACTGAAAGGGCGGACAGAAGTCCATATCCATCAATTGCTTATGGACCGCATCGGCCACTTCTTTACGGCTGTGACCGAGATTGGCACACCACAAACCAGCGGTAATATCGAGCACATCGCGGCCATCGGCGGTGTAGAGAAAACAGCCTTCAGCGCGCTCTATCAAGCGGGGGTTAGCCCGAAAGCCYMKGRCKTTRSTRRMGRGYTGMCACCAATTTTCTAAATTCATATCGAGATCAGTCATATTTTCTTCCTGTACATCATCMAATCCCTTACTTACCGCCACAAAGACTTATGCCCATACACTGCAAGCAGGCTGAAAAAGCGCATTCTACCGAATACCTTSGGTTATTGATCTTGCTATTTRTCCTCGACTCCCGATACTATGCAAACCACACGAACAAAACCCTTCAACATGCTGATATTAAATGTGATTATTGGTCATGACTATTTGCAAAGAAAGTGAACCAGACCGAGCAGAAGGAACTATCGCGCACGAATACGGAGATCTACTCCTCAGTTACCTTGAGCAACTCGGCGTCGAGTATGTTTTTGGTATTCCCGGGGGTGCGATAGAGCCTTTATACAACGCACTCGCTCGTAGTGAGCGCCGCGGYGGACCCCGTGCAATCACTGCTCGGCATGAGACCGGCTCCGCCTTTATGGCCGATGGCTACTGGCGTAACTCTGGCAAACTGGGCGTGTGTTGTGCCACCACAGGACCCGGGGCAACGAACCTGATCACCGGTGTCGCATCGGCCTATGAAAATAATGTACCGATGCTAGTGATTACAGCCCAAACTGCTCTTTCAGGTTTTGGTACATCGGCTTTCCAGGAGTCGTCCTGCACGGGTATAAATACGGTTGAACTGTTCAACCACTGTTGCAGATATAGCACGCTAGTCTCGCACCCAGAGCAATTCGAGCACAAACTCACCACCGCTATTATGACGGCCTTTGCCGAGCCTATGGGGCCGGTACATTTGAGTATCCCCATCGATGTCATGCGCTCCACACCCGCCAATCCACTACCCCGGGTCGATTTACCCGACCTGCTACGTAAACCAGCATTATTTGATAGCGAAGCCGTGGGACGACTCTACAGCGAACTCAAGCTGGCTAAAAAACCTCTATTTGTTATTGGCGATGGTGCTGGGGAAGCTATTGGCCTGATTCTCAACCTGGCACTCGGCCTGAATGCGCAACTGGTCGTCACTCCCCACGGTAAAGGCTTGGTCAGCCCCTACCACCCCTTATTTCGCGGGGTTATTGGATTCTCTGGCCACCAAAGAGCACAACAACTACTCACTGACCCTGAAGTCGACCGCATCTTTATCATTGGCGCAGAGCTCAGTGAGTGGGCCAGCCAAGGCTGGGAACCCGAGCGTCATCAGCAACGCATTATCGATATTGAGTCCAGCGAATCAAACCTGACCAAAACCCTCATGGCGACCCTACATGTTAGAGGCCGCATCGAGAGTATTTTCGAAGCCGTACTGAAACGCTTTGCCAACAAGGGCTTTGACAGACCCTTTAAACCGGCCTCTGCAAATGAAGCCAGCCAGCCAGAAGCAGTCAACGAAGAACTGCAACGGCAGTTTTCGCTGGACGACGAAGAAAAATATCGTTGCGACGCCAGCCCCATCAAGCCTCAACGACTTATGCGAGAACTGCCCAATATCTTTCCGGCAAACACTCATTATCTAGCCGATGTTGGCGCAAGTTTTTCCTGGGCGACCCACTATTTACACCCCCATGACCGACGTATTTCAGGGCGCAGAGATGCCAAAGGCGGGCTGTTCCGCGCCTCTCTCAACTTTGCCTCCATGGGTTGGGCCATTGGCAGCGCTATTGGCACCGCGCTTGCTCGCCCCGACAAGCCCGTGGCCTGTATTACTGGTGACGGTAGCCTGTTAATGAATGGTCAGGAAATAACCGTCGCCGTTGAAGAAAAACTCCCCATCGTCTTTGTGATACTCAATGACAGTGCCTACGGCATGGTCAAGCACGGTCAACGTATGAGTGGTGCCGAAGAAATAGCCTTTAGCCTGCCAGTAACCGACTTCGCCGCCTTCGCCCAAGCTATGGGCGTTGAAGGCCATATTATTTATTCTGCCGACGATCTGCTAAAACTTGATTGCCAGGCCTTTTTTAAAAAACAGGGGCCCACTCTGCTGGACATACGGATTGACCAGAATGAAGCCCCGCCCATTGGTATTCGCACCCAGGCGCTACAACAGAAAATATGACAGACCAAGACGAAAAGAAACTCGAACAAATCACCACTGAAATTTGGCGTGAAGAAGCCGAACCCGATAACCCTTTTGCAGCGTCAAAAAGCTATTGCGCAGGTTTTGATGTCTACGGAGACCTGCTCGGCAAAGTCAGTATTATTGAGTACCTTTGGCTCCTCTTCAAACTAGACCCGCCCAGTAAAACCCAAGCCCGCACCCTCGAAGGGCTCGCAGTAGCTCTAGCCAACCCAGGCCCACGCGACCACAGTGTGCGTGGGGCCATGAATGCGGGAGTGGGGGGCTCGACCCGGGCCTCAGCATTGATTGCCGCTATTTCTATCGGTGCCGGCAACCTTGGCGGGGCCCGAGAAGTCTTTATTGCCATGCAGTATTGGCAGCAATGTGGTGCTGACCTGGAAAGCTGGATCGACATTATTCAAAACCCACCGCGCGATGAGCGCAGTGATGTCTGGCCAGAGATGGAGCATATACCCGGCTTTGATCCAAACGGAGCAAGTTGCCCAAAGCCCGTGCAACAATTGCTTAAGCACCTTGTCGACATTGAACAAGATGACATTCTTGTTTGGCTGCAATCCCACCGCCAAACACTAGAGCAACACGCTCAGTCACCCCTGGCTTTTTCCGGTGTTGCTGCAGCAACATTATTTGCCCTTGGTTTTGAGCCTGAACAGGCCGAAATTCTATTCCTTATGCTCAGACTTCCTGGCGCAGCCGCTCATGCCCTTGAGCAAGAAAAAATGGGATGGAGTCGCTATCCCTTTTTTGGCGACGGTCTTACCCTCACTAATGATCCAGGCTCGAGAACAAATGATGATTGAGAAAACAACAACCACACTCACAGGCCCCGAGCGGCTCAAAGCCTACGAGGACAACTGGCGAACCGAAATGGGGGCATGGTTCCCGGGTGAACGCGTGGTACTCCGTGGAAAAGATGTTTTTTCAGAGCTGAGCAACTATAGCTGGATGGAATACCTCTACTACGCTATTACCGGCGTATATTCACCTCAAAATGCGCGCATTATTGAGGGTTTGTGGATGCTAAGCACTAGCTTTCCCGATCCTCGATTATGGAATAACCGAGTTGCAGCTCTTGCAGGTACTGCAAGATCGACAGGTGCGCTAGCCGTATCTGCTGGCATCGCAACTTCCGAAGCAACCATTTATGGATTAAAGCCTATTAAAGGTGCAATTGACTTTCTCTATAGAGCAGCGCAGCAAAAAAACAAAGGCATATCCATCGAGGCGATAGTAAAAAAAGAATTCAAAACAAACCGCAGCATCAGTGGTTACGGAAGGCCCCTGGTAAACAGCGATGAACGGATAGCTCCCGTCTTGAAGTTTCTCACTGAACAAGGAGCAAGCCAAGGTCAATTTGTACGGCTGGCTTTCGAAATTGAAGATTATTTAAAAAACTCGCGTTACAAGTACAAAATTAATATCGCGGCTCTTAATGCAGCCACCGCTGCAGACGCTAATTTAACAGCTGATGAATATTACTACATGACGACTTTAGCTTTTGTAGCCGGAATCCTCCCCTGCTATATAGACTCCAGATCTCAGGTCGAGGGCGGCTTTTTCCCCCTTAGCACGGACCGCATAAAGTCTACTTGTACCACTACTCGTAAATGGAGTAACTAAAGTGTTTTTCCATCGTTTATCGACTCTAGCGCTCTTAATAACATTTATCCAGCCATTATGGGCCATCGGAGAAGATGTAAATGAGCTTGCCTCATTTTTTGGCGACGAAGAGTTTATTAGCATTGCAACCGGAACGGCCCAACCGATATCGAAAGCGCCAGCTGTCGCATCCGTTATGACCGCAAAGGATATTCTCCAAATAGGAGCAATAGATATCGATGAAATTTTAGAAACAGTTCCCGGCTTACAYGTTTCAARAAATGCTGGCTACACGCCTATTTACAGCTTTAGAGGCATTCATACCGGCACTAACCCGCAGGTACTTATGTTGATTAATGGCATTCCCCTGACCAACCTTTTCCAGGGCGATCGAAGTTTAGCCTGGGGCGGAATGCCAGTTGAGGCAATATCTCGTATTGAAATCATTCGCGGCCCAGGGTCGGCAGTTTACGGTGCTGACGCCTTCGCGGGGGTTATTAACATCATTACCCGAACGCCAGCAGAAGTTTCTGGCACCTCAAGTGGCTTGCGCTACGGCACATCAAACAGCCAGAATTTTTGGCTACAAACCGGCGGGGAAGCTAACGGACTCAGCTATATGGCGATAATTGAAGCCCGTAAAACTGATGGTAGTAGTGAAATAATCAACAGCGATGCCCAGTCAGGCTTAGATTTYCTGACGGGTACAAACGCATCTCTAGCACCTGGCAGCATTAACTTGGAAAGCGAGGCCATTGATACCCGTCTAGAACTCACCTATGGTAAATTTACTTTTCGCGCTGGTAGCCAAGTAAGGCAGCACCTTGGCCTTGGTGCTGGTGTGGCTCAAGCTATAGACCAAAAAGGGCAAGTCGCCAGCAAGCGCTATAATACTGACCTTAGCTATAACAATATCGACTTCACTCAAAATATTGGTATTAARGCAACTATCAGCTATCTGCAGACCAGCCAGGAAGTCGATGAAGACTTAATCCTCTTACCACCAGGCACAACAGCGACCCCTTCAAACCCGTACCTCTACCCCGACGGACTCATAGGCAATCCTGAGGTTTACGAACGCCATTACCGCGCCAACCTAAGTGCAAACTACCACGGTATTGCTCATCATGAACTCATGGGCGGCATTGGCTATTATTTTGGTGACATCTATAAAACAAAAGAAGAAAAGAACTTCGGAATTGACCCTGCCACCGGTCTTCCCATTTTCCCGGGCAGCCCTCTCGTCGACGTTAGTGATACACCCCTTGTTTTCCTTGATGAAAACGAACGTGAAAATAGCCATGTTTTTATCCAGGATGTGTGGTATTTAGCTGATGATTGGGAGCTAACAACAGGCATACGCTTTGACCATTACTCAGATTTTGGAGACACCACAAACCCTCGGGTCGCACTCGTCTGGTCAGCACGACATAACCTGACAGTAAAAGCACTTTACGGAGAAGCTTTTAGAGCGCCTTCCTTTGCAGAAACCGAAGCTCGAGCCAACCCAGCCCTTCTCGGTAATCCTGACCTCGAACCGGAAACACTAAAAAGTTACGAACTGGCTTTTAACTACAAACCCACTTACAACTTAAGCCTTGATCTCAACCTCTTCCAGTATTACTGGAAAGACATCATTCAGTTTGTCCCCAACTCTAACGGAACTCGCACTGCACAGAATACTGGAGAGCAAGAGGGCCATGGCCTTGAGCTCGAAGTATCGTGGCAGGTGAATGACTATCTATCTGTGCTGAGCAATTATTCGTGGCAAAAATCAGAGGATGAGCTTAATAACGCTGATACCGCCAATGCACCAGGACAACAATTCTATATACGAACCAACACCGCCTTCGCGAACGGGTGGAGCATTAGCCTGCAGGCCAATCGCGTCATGGACAGGAGTCGAGCATTTAACGACAGTAGAAAAGATATTGAAGATTACACGACTATCGACTTTACGCTTCGCAAGTCCTTTACTGACAAGTTAGAACTAAGCCTGATTGGCAAAAATATTTTTAATGATGATGCCCGAGAGCCCAGTATCAACGGACAACCCTTACCCGCTATTAGCAACGACCTCCCCCTGGAACGTCGTCGTATTTATGGTGATATTCGCTATAAATTTTAAAACTTAATCTAAAGATTTTTCAATGATGCTTTTACATTTTGTAAAAAGGGATAGCTCATCAATTTGCCAATGGATAGGCTCATCACTGCTCGTCTTGACTTTAATCGGGCAGCTATTTTTGCCCTGCAATGCCTTGTCATCCGGCTTGCTTGTCGTCTACCCCACAGTCAAAGCCCCTTACAACAAAATATACCAGGATATTATTAAAGGGATACGCGAAAGCTACCCCGGCACAACTCAAAAAATCGAGCTCACATCCAACGAYMAAAMWGWSRYMWTSSGTAAAGGAGTTAAAAAATATCAGCCCGATATATTGATAACCCTGGGAAAGAAATCACTTAATGAGGCAAGCCAGCTAAAGTTACCTGTTCCTATCGTTGCAGGAGCTATAACAAAAACAGAGCAACCTGTTTCAGGTGTTTCAATGACCCCTGATCCCGAAGTTCTTTTATCGAACTTGTTAACAATGGCCCCCTTCGTCGACAATATTTATGTTGTTGCCGATTTCAACCGACGCGATCAGCTGAAACGCGCTGAAGCATACTTAGAACAACAAGGAAAAACGTTGCAGAGAGAAGAGGCGGAATCTCTACAACAAGCTGCCGACAAATACCTCAATATAATAACCCAGGCTACAAGCAACGATGCTATTTGGCTTATGCGCGGCGCCAACCTCAATGACCCGAGTATATTGATGTTAATTCTAGAAGCTGCTTGGAAGAAAAAAATCGTCGTTTTCTCATCCAATCCTAGCCACGTCAAACGCGGAGCACTATTCTCTGTCTATCCAGACAATGAGAAAATGGGTAGAGCTCTAGCCGAAATTGCACAGCAACACGAGAAGCAAAATAACTCGCCAAGCACTGGCTTAGCCCCTCTTAAGAATGTGCACCTTATTGTCAATAAACGCACCAGTAAGCACCTCGGCATCATACCCAACAACATCCGTGGACTAAACGTCTACCGGCTGCTATAGGGGTATTGACTAATGCTTAAAAAAACGAGAAAGAAACTACTAAACCTTCAATTCAGTCAACAGCTGATCATTATTTTCATCATGGCCGTTATCCTGATGTCGACCCTCGTTTCCTTTGCTGTAGGTCGTAATACTAACGATATCCTTAAAAAACAGATGCATGCTCAGGGTATGCAAATAACCCAAACGTTTGCTTCTCAAAGTAAACTAGCCCTACTTTATCAAAGTGAATATGCTGCTCAGAGTGCTGTAAAATCAATAGCAGGCTTCCCAGACATTGAAGTTATACAACTCAAAGCGCTAGACGGAACAGTCTTATATAGCACTCGGAATATTGATATGGGCGCTGTAGAAACCTCACTCCACAAAGATGCAGCTATCCATGTTTTTGAGGATGAAAGTGAATGGGTTTTTTCTGCTCCCGTTTTTTCCGAAGCTGGCTTTGATGACGAATTGAGCGACATTTATCAAGAGACCGAAGAGGCGAACACCTTATTGGGCTACGTTACCCTCTCAATGAGCAAAGCCCCGCTACAATTAATGCAACGTAAAACCTATCAAACCAGCTTTGTTGTAGCCTTCGCAATTGCAATTTTAATCATTTTAACGCTGTATCGAATCTCACGKCGAATTACTAAGCCGGTCGAGCAGCTTGCTTTGGTAATGGGTCAGGCTGAACAGGGTAACACTGCCATTCGCGCCACCTTGGGAGGCCAGCCTGATGTTGCCAAAATGCAGCATGCCTTCAATACGATGATGGATGGCATTGAAAATAGAGAAGAAGAACTTCAAACAGCACATGATAAAGCCCTAGAAACCGCTAGAGTTAAGGGTGAGTTCGTGGCGAATGTTACCCATGAATTGCGCACACCACTTAATGCCGTACTCGGCATGATGGATTTAATTAATGAAACTCGGCTTAGTGCTCGACAAGCTGAATATATTGATGTTGCAAAAAATTCTGGAGAAAATCTACTCGACCTAATTGAAGACATCCTTGATTTCTCGAAAATGGAAACAGGGAATATGGATGTTCATTTACAGGAAACGAATATTCGTGACCTTACCGAAGAAGTTATTCAACTTCTGTCCACCCAGGCCCTGAGTAAAAAATTAAACTTCGGCTACGATATTGAAGACAATGTAATATCATATATCGTGCGTATTGATGCCGCCAAAACACGACAGGTGCTTATAAACTTGTTAGGCAATGCTATAAAGTTTACGGATACCGGTGAAGTATTCTTACGTATTCGCTATAAGCATGACCCCCTTCCTGAAATTGAATTTGAAGTGCGTGATACAGGGATCGGCATTGAAGAACAAAGCCAGTCGAGCATATTTGACGCATTCACCCAGGCCGACTCTTCGACCACAAAAGCTTATATCGGCACCGGGCTTGGGCTAACAATTTGTAAACAACTCATCGAGCTGATGGGTGGCGATATAACGCTCAACAGCGTGCCTGCGAAAGGATCTACGTTCTCCTTTACCATACCGGTTGAACGTCTAATCGCAAAACCCGGGAATCACATCGGGTTATCACTTGACGAGCAAAGGCATGCTTTATTGATCACTTCAAGTGTGGTTGTTAGGTTATTTACCACCTCCGCCATACAAACCAATGGATTCCTTTGTATTAGCACAGGGAGTTTACGTGCTGCTCAGTTAGAAATTTCCCGCCTTGAAAAGACTGAAGTTGACTTCGAATTTATTATTGTTGACGAAGAACTTTATTATCTGAACGAGCAGGAATTTCTACCCTTATTATCTCTGCTTACCTCTACAAAAAATGTAACAGTTGCTATTCTTGTTAATCCATTTAGATCGCTCAAGCTTGAATCACATCACTTTATAACCATTGAAAAACCGTTATTGCGATCTTCTTTTGATCAGCTCTTTAATATTAAAGCTAGCACATCCACCATCAACCCTGAACAACAGGTGATACGAGCAAAAGTCCAAAATACGGCTAGTTACGCAGACGAAAATATACTTATTGTGGACGACAACAGGGTGAACCAACAAGTTGCCAGAGAAATGCTGAACAAACTTGGCTATCGATCGGACATCGCAATTAATGGCCAGGATGCAGTTACAAAAGCACAACGGCATAACTACAGCCTAATTCTAATGGATTGTAATATGCCTGTAATGGATGGGTTTGAGGCAACCCAAGAAATCCGCAAATTAGAAATAAATTCACAAGTACCCATCATTGCCATGAGTGCAAACACCTCGACTGAGGACCAAAGTAAATACAGTCTCGCCGGAATGAATGGGTCAATAGGGAAACCATTACGACTTGACAAACTTCGCAACGAGCTCATACATTGGCTGTCAAATGCGGATGCAGAAATTCCAGAAGATAACTTCACTAGTCCCGAATCAAGCCTGCCTGAAGAAGTCGAGGCGTTAGCTTACAACCCTCAAATAATGGAAGACCTGTTCGAAGGTATCGGCGATATCGTCATCAAAATGCTAGAAGCCTTTCTTGAAGACTCACCCATTTACATAGACTCACTTAAACAAGCATTACAGAGAGGCAACTCAAAAAATGTTCGAGAGCTCGCCCATACCTTAAAAGGTAGCGCAAGTAACTTTGGCGCAGATAATTTCCTTGAAACCGCAAAAATAATTGAACATCTCGCTAAAAACAAACAATTGCACCAATGCGATATTTACATTGAAGCCTTAGTTAATGATTTTCAAATTTTAAAACATGACATCGAAAATAATATTCTAAATCCTCTTTCAAATACAGAAGATATTAACCAGCAAAAACATAAACTTCTTATTGTTGACGATGATCGTACAATACGCCTTGCCTTAAAAAACATGTTTACCGATCAAAAATTTCTTATTTTTGAAGCAAGAAATGGGCGTCAAGCTATAAGCTTTTGCAAGCAAGACACACCCGACCTCATACTGATGGATGCCATCATGCCTGAGATTGACGGCTTCGAAGCATGTAAAACTATCCGCACACTTCCTAATTTAAATGAAACGCCCATCTTGATGATCACATCTCTTGARGATGACGAGGCTATCAATAAAGCATTTATTTCTGGCGCTACTGACTATATATCCAAACCCTTAAACTTCACAGTCCTCAAAGAAAGGGTTTCACGGTTATTACAGGCTAATCGTGTTGAAAAGCGCGTTAAGGAGCTCGCCTATCATGACCCCCTTACTGGCCTGCCAAATCGCAGTAAATTAATGCAGGATCTACGCTTAATACTTAATCGGGCAAAACTTGATAATTCGCGTTTTGCCCTACTCTTCATGGATCTCGACCATTTTAAAAACATCAATGATTCTCTTGGACATAATATTGGCGACTTATTACTCAAAGCGGTTGCTGACCGCTTACAAAGTACTGTCCGTGCAAGCGACCTTGTCGCGCGGCTTGGTGGTGATGAATTTACTATTGTGCTTGAAAATATTGACAGTCCCGAATCAATAAGCACCATTGCACAAAATATTTGCAGCTCAATAAGTAATCCTTTTGTCTTTATCCAGCAAAAAATGTTCGTCACCGCGAGCTTAGGAATTTCCATATACCCTGAAGATGGCGACGATATTAACTCACTGCTCAAGCATGCAGACCTCGCAATGTTCAGTGCAAAAAAGAGCCGGAATAATTACAGCTTTTACCAACAGGGGATGGCCGATAAAGTTTCAAGACGATTGGAGCTTGAACAGCAATTACGTTATGCAATTAGCCATGAGCAACTAACTCTTCACTATCAGCCACAACTTGATCTCAAATCAAACCAGATTATCGCTGCTGAAACGCTCGTCCGCTGGGAACATCCTACACATGGAGTCCTAAGCCCGGCTGAATTTATACCCCTCGCCGAAGAAACAGGATTAATCACAGATTTAACATTCTGGGTAATCCGTCAGGCATTTAAACAAATAAGTGAATGGCAGTCTCAACAATTTGATGTCAAATTGACTATTAATTTATCGGCTAAAGACATTGAGACTCCCGGAATATTATCTGATTTTCTAAAACATCAACTTGAAAAAACAAACGTCCCCTCTGCCCTCATCGAACTTGAGTTAACTGAAAGTATGCTCATGGATGACCCAGAAAATTGTAAAAAGGAACTACTCACTCTCAAAAGCATGGGCTTTGCATTAGCTATTGATGATTTCGGCACCGGCTATTCGTCGCTCCACTATTTGAAGAACCTTCCCGTTGATATCTTGAAAATCGATCGTTCTTTTATCAAAGAGATTGAAATAAATCCCGATGACAAACCCATCGTTAAAGGTATTATTGCTTTGGCAGATAGCCTAGGACTTACAACTATTGCAGAAGGAATAGAAAACGAACAACAAATGGCCATCGTAAAAGAACTTGGCTGCAGCACTGTACAAGGCTATCTAATCAGTCGCCCTTTACCAAGGGAAGAGTTCGAACGAACTTACCTAAAGGAGTTCAAAGTCAGAGGGGAGTATCACCGAAAGAAACAGCGAAACAAATCCAAGAAGGGCAGCTCAGATAATTCACGCCACTAGAAAGAAAATCTTTGCTAGCGGCTCACCGCATGTATCTAATTAAACTATTTAAAACCACTCATCTTTCATTTCAAAAGTCACACTATTTCCTGCCTGTAATAACACTGCATAGTGCTCTACCACTGGCAACTCCCATTCAATGTAGTAGTTAGCTGCCTGTAATTTTCCTCGGTAAAAACGTTCATCACTTTCATGTGGTTCTGATTTCAATGCCGTTGTCGCAATCAAGCCTTGTTTCAACCAAATCCAGGCACCGACAATTCGACCAAACATATCAAGGTAGACCGTTGCGTTTGCCAGGCCGCAATCTATATCTTCTGCTATTTGCTGCTGCAGTGACTGCGTCGTTTTATCCAATAATACCACCGCATTTTCTAGCTGCACTGCTAGTTTTTTGACTGACTCTAAGGTTTTAGCACGAGTTATGTCTTGCGTGATATCTTCTTTAAAAAACCGGTAGCCAGCCCCACCGTATAAATTTAGTTTGCGACCCAATAAATCGAGGCCATGAATAGCCTCCGCCCCCTCATGAATAGGGTTGAGACGTTGATCTCGGTAGAGTTGTTCCACTGGATATTCACGCGTGTACCCAGCACCACCTAAAACCTGAATCGCCATGTCATTGGATATACAACCATACTTTGATGGCCATGACTTAATGATAGGGGTTAATAAATCCAATAGCTGTGCATTACGTGTTCGCAACGCCTCCGTTGGCGCGCTGTTCTGGTTTTCAAACAAACTACTACCAAACATACACATTGCCATAGAGCCTTCAGCATAGGCTTTTTGTGCCAATAACAAGCGGCGCACATCGGCATGTTCTACTAACATAACCTGCGGTGAAAGCTGATCCTTGCATGATGGCAGGCGTCCTTGCGGCCGTTGACGCGCATAGTCTAAAGAATGGTTAAAGCCCTGATAAGCGATCGCGGCTGCGCCRAGAGCAACACCTATGCGCGCCTCATTCATCATTTGAAACATGTAACCAAGGCCTTTATTCGCCTCACCGACCAGATAGCCAATAGCGCCATCTTTTTCACCAAAGTTCAATGCGGCATTGGTCGTGTTGCGATAGCCCATTTTATGGTTGAGCCCAGCAACAACAACATCATTTCGCTCTCCGGGTGTGCCGTCATCATTGACTAAAAATTTCGGCACAATAAAAAGGGAGATACCTTTGACCCCGGGAGGGGCACCTTTAATTTTCGCCAGCACCATGTGAATTACATTACCTGCGATGTCGTGGTCGGCACAGGAAATAAACATTTTCTGGCCAAAGATGCGATAGGTACCATCTTTTGCCGGCTCGGCCATGGTCGTAATATCTCCCAGAGCTGATCCTTGGCCCGGCTCGGTCAGGCACATAGTGCCATTACTGCGGCCGTCCATAATCAAAGTTAAAAATTTCTTTTTTTGTTCGTCAGAACCGAACGCTCGTATTAAATTTGCAGACCCCGTCGCAACAAATGGATAAGCCGCTGTACCAATGTTGGCCGCATTAACATAGGCCATGACCATACGAAAAACCACCTCGGGCATTTGCATGCCACCCTCGTCGTAATCCTGGTGGGCCGCTAAAAAACCGGCATTAGCAAATTCATCCCATGCTACTTTCGTTTCAGGAATCATTTTAACAACACCATCTACCAGCGTCGGTTCATTTGCATCACCCTCTACCAAATGATTAGCAAAGTATTTTTCGGCGATGGTTTTTGCAGTTCGTAATGAGGCGTCAAAGATTTCTCTGGAGTGCTCACTGTAGCGAGGTCGCTCTAAAAGCTTTTCCGTATCAAGAAATTCATAAAGTAAAAACTCAACGTCACGATCATTTAATAGTGGGACTGACATAGTTAGCCTGTAGGTAAAATTATTTAATTTACTGAATTAAAAACTGATTGAATAATAGAGAATTCATTCATAACTGTAGTCACTGAATGCTTCGCGCAAATCTTTCTTGCTCACTTTACCCGTTGCAGTATGTGGGATTTCATCAACAAAAAGGCAGTCTTCTGGAATCCACCACTTAGCAATTTTGCCGTCGAGGTAAGCCAGTAAGTCTTCTTTTTTAGGATCACTATCGGGGCGCTTAACCACAATCAACAGGGGTCGCTCTGTCCACTTCGGGTGGGGTACGCCAATAACAGCGGCCTCAGCAACATCTTCGTGACCCATGGCGGCGTTTTCAACATCAATGGAGCTAATCCACTCACCACCCGATTTAATAACATCTTTAGTACGGTCAGTAATCTGCATAAAACCATATTTGTCGATGGTCGCTACATCACCCGTATCAAACCAGCCATCGGGCAAGTGTGCATCTGAATCTTCCAGCTTGTAATAGCTTTTACAAATCCACGGCCCCCTCACCTCCAGGCGGCCTGACGCATCCCCATCCCAGGGTAATTCTTTTGCATCTTCATCGACAATACGCATTTCAACGCCGTAAATTAAGCGGCCAGCTTTCAGGCGATAGGCCATCTTTTCATCGTCGGGCAAGTCATTCATCCACGGCAAGAGGGTGTTATAAGTCCCCAGCGGGCTCATTTCGGTCATACCCCAGCCAACATGCATGGCGACACTGTAGGCATCCATCGCCTCCATGAGTGACCGTGGGCATGCAGCACCACCCACTACCAGTCGCTCTAAGGTTTCAACTTTACTACCTGATTCCTGTAAATAATTAACCAACGCCAACCACACWGTCGGCACACCCAGCGCAAAGGTCACACCCTCTTCATTGATTAGTGAAGCAAGGGTTTCGCCATCGCCCATTTTTGGCCCCGGGAAAACCAGTTTGGTACCTGCCGCAGCTGCACCATAAACAGTACCCCAGGCATTGACATGAAACATGGGCACGACTGGCATAATGGTTTCGTCGGGATCGAGGCCTAGCGTTGCCTTTGAGCTTGTCCCCAAACAGTGCAGCACCGTACTGCGGTGGGAATACAGCACGCCTTTTGGGTTGCCGGTAGTACCTGAGGTATAGCAAAGACTACTCGCGCTGTTTTCATCGAGTTCGGGCCAGTCGTAATTTACTGGTTCTGCTTCAATTAGCTCTTCGTAGCAACGTACATTTTTTAACGAAGTTTCAGGCATGGCTGCCTTACTGGTCAGTATCACGAATCCACGCACTGTTTTTAATTCAGCCTGTAGTTGCTCCAACATGGGCACAAATGCGGGATCGACAAAAACCCACTGGTCTTCGGCGTGATTCGCTATATAAGAAACCTGCTCGGGGAAGAGGCGCGGATTAATAGTATGGCAAACATAGCCAGAGCAGCTGATCCCATAATACAATTCAAAATGACGATAGTCGTTCCAGGCCAAAGTGGCGATACGGTCACCCGGGGCACAGCCAAGTTTTGCCAAGGCATTCGCTAACTGGTGAACGCGGGTAAAAGCCTCACCAAAGGTAGTACGGTGCCGAGGGTTATCACCCGTCACTGAAACGATTTCGGTGTCGGGAAAAACCCGAGCAGCGAATTTCATAATCGATGTAATGGTTAGCGCGTCGTCCATCATCTGACCCAACATAGCGGTGCTCCTCGTATTATTTTGACTGGATTTTAATCACGAAGTCTACCATAGCTCTTTTCCTCCGCTGCCCTCAAAACACAGCGCGATCGCGCTAAGGCATAACGCAGTTAATCCCACCCCTATTGATTTTTTTCAAGCACCATCAATTACTCTCGCGTGATATCAAGCACTCACAACAATAGCCTGTTTATCTGCCATTAATCGCAACTCGGCAACATCGGTATAGCGTCGGACTCAGACAGGTTTATTCACGATACATTTCAGAGTTTCAGTATCACTCTCTGAAGCCATTTTTATTATTTTTTGTAAAATCACAGGGCCTATAATTCTACGGCGCTTGATTCTTGACGATTTCACCAACGACTTGCTCAATGAGCTCGAAATCAGGAACTAGCGCTTCTTCACCGTCAATCATCACCCGCATTTTCACACCCTGCTGGTCACTCCTCGAACCCTCGATCACCATTTCTGCATCCATACTCAAACGCAAGGCACGGGGGAAGCCGGTAACGACGAGCGCATAGAATCCTGTTGCCGCCGCCGCAAACACCGCATTGCAAATAACAATCTTCAAGCCATGGCCCAATGATGGACGCCGCCCACTGTAAATACTATCAAAGGATAGAAGGGGAATACTTTGCTCGCGCCAGCGAACCCAGCCATAACCATGGGGGCTACCCCTTGTTTTATCTAAGCTCACATCTTTAAAACCCAGGTCATTCGAGCTTAACACCTCCGCAACAGAAAGTTGGGGCACTAATAACATCGTACCGATCACCGGTAGTAGCAAGCTGTTCACTTGTAATAATGATGCCTCGRCCTCTGTAGCCTCAGCGTTCACCACTGTTTTATTTTCCACCACAAACAACCCCTTGATCCCTCACGCCGGAACGACCGGGCGAGGGGCTTAGCAACTGAATAAATGCGTTTCGCAACTGATCAATATGACCGCTCTGGTCAAAAGCGCCGTAYTTGATAACAGCTTCAGACAAAGCCGGCACTGCGCAGTCAGCGGGGGACTGCACCAGCACACTACCCCCCTTTTCCCGGATCAACCGCGAGCCTGCAACACCGTCGTCACCCATACCGCTGAATACAATCATGCCGCAGGCTACACCGTATTCATTAGCCAATTCCTCCGCAACCCCGTTAATACTCGGTGCGTAGGGGCCAGGCCATGAAGATGTGCCCGTCATCACTCGACCATCGGACAAKGATATGCATTTAGCAGGAGGTACAACTGTCACACTCCCCGTTGTCAGTAAATTACCATCAAGTGCCATCTGGGCTCGCCAGGGCGTATTTCGAGTAATCATTTTGACCAGCTGATTGGCCTGTTCCGACTCAATATGTTGAGCATAAACAAAAGCGACGTCATAAAAAGAATCCAGGCCTTCTAAGAATGCTCGAACCGCATGTAATCCCCCCGCAGACGCAGCCAATARCCAGACGTTTTGTGCCCGATTCGCCTCACACATCTGTTGATAATCTTGCGCCAACGCTGTGAGCTCRCGGCCCACAGCYTGCTGCCAGGGCACAGACTCGACCGGCCTATCAGTATTTATACGAACAACCCRCACTTGTCGATCAGTAGAATTAGATACGTTTTTTGCCCAATTTTTTTCTTCCGTCAACCAGATATCGATATCACTTTCCGCCACGCGCAGAGCGCTTTCCCAAGCCAGATCACTGCAGTGATTAACGCTCAAGCCCTGAGCTTCGACGATGGCCTGCACTGCCGTACGCTGCCGCACTTCAGCCAGCACAATACCAATACGAGGCAATGCCATGCCTTTACCGTTTTTGAATTTAAGCGAAACCAAAATCGAGCAACTCATCCAGTAGGTTCAGCAATTGATCTTCCTGGTAAGGCTTGCCTAAAAACTTATTAACGCCAAGATCTCTTGCTCGCTGTTGGTGTTTTTCACCCGTACGCGAGCTAATCATGATGATGGGCAGGCGAGAAAAGTCTTTCGATGAGCGAACCACACGCGCCACTTCGAAGCCATCCATACGCGGCATTTCTATATCGAGCAACATCAGATCGGGCTTCGCCTGGGCGAGTATTTCGGTTGCTTCAACACCATCTTTCGCCGTCACGACGAGGAAGCCTTCTCTCTCAAGAACACGGGAGGTCACTTTGCGAACCGTAACGGAGTCATCGACTACCATTATTGTTTTTGCTCCCACATCCACACTCAATGCCTTATTAGTTGAGCGCTCTTCTAACGCCAGCGATGGTCCCTCAAGAATAGATCGCTCGCCCACTGTCCTAAGAATCGCGGGTAAATCAAGAATAACGACGACATTACCATTGGCAAGAATCGTCGCCCCCGCCACCCCGGGCACATTGTYAAACTGGGCTCCCAAACCCTTAACAATAATTTCCTGGTGGCCCTCAATGGCCTCGACATGGACGGCGTAACGATAATTATCCGCCTCGATCAGAACCAATGCTGCTTTGCCAACCCCCGCTTTAGGGGCTTCTTGTCCGCTATACAGTAAGCTACCGAGGGGGCAAACCTCGTAATCAAGGCCGGCATATTCAAGTCGCTGATTTGGCTGTTTATAAAAATCATCAACCTCCCCTTCGTCTAGCTGAGTAACACCAGCAATACTGTTCAGCGGCAGGGCATAAATATTCTTACCATCTTTCACCAGCAAGGCTTTATTAACGGAAACGGTGAATGGTAGTCGAATTGTAAATTCCACACCCAATCCAAGCTCCGACTCAATGGAAATAGAACCGCCCAATTTATGAACTTCTGTTTTCACCACGTCCATGCCCACGCCGCGACCCGAGACCTGACTTACTGTGGTCGCCGTAGAGAAACCGGGCTGAAAAATCAGCCGTAACAACTCACTATCGGTCGCTTGTGTATCTGCAGCAATAATCTTTTTACTCACCGCCTTCTCTCGAATGGCGGCAACATCAAGCCCCTTGCCATCATCCGCGACCGTAATCACCACCTCACCTCCTTCACGCTGAAAGGAGAGTGAAATGTTGCCTTCCTCAGGCTTACCCGCAGCCAATCGCTGTTCCGTAYTTTCTATGCCGTGGTCCATGGCGTTACGCAACATATGCTCTATCGGAGTAATTATTTTTTCCAACACCGAGCGATCCATTTCGCCTTCGATGTTATTCAAGCCCAGATTAACTTGCTTGCCCAGCTCCTGCCCCACCTGCCGCACAATGCGCCGCAAACGCGGGACTAGTCGTGAAAAAGGCACCAAGCGTGTTTTCATCAGGTTTTCTTGCAGGTCCTGAGTAATACGGGACTGCATTAACAACAAGCCTTCCACGGCCTGGGATTTTTCTAATAAGGTGTCTTTTAAATCCTGTAAATCGGAACCCGATTCTTCCAGCCCTCGAGATAGTTCTTGTAATTCCGAATAACGATCCAGCTCTAAAGGATCAAAATCTGCACTTTCTGAGGATTCAATCTGCTCTCGGCGAAACTGTATTTGCGCCTCTGTTTGGCGACCCAGCTGGCGCACCTGATTACGCAAGCGCGCAATTGTTTCTTCCATTTCATCCAGAGCCGAGGCTGACTCACCAACCCCCTGCTCAACACGGCCCCGCGCAATGCTGGCCTCTCCCGCCAGATTGACTAAATTATCCAGTACCTGTGCAGGAATTTTTACCGATTCCTGCACCACCGTTGCACGTTTCGGCCGCGCCGCAGCTTGAACCCGCAGCTCGGGTGCTGGCATAGCCGCAAGCGGCAAATCGACCGCTACTTGCGGCCCATCAACTGGAGCCTTCACATCAAGGCTGGCTATGCCAGGTACACCGGCCTCAGCAGGTTTATTTTCAACGACTTCAAGGGTAGCGGGAAGCTCCGGCGTCGCCGCAGACTCAAGTACAATTTCTGTTTCTACTTCTGTTTCTGACTCTAACAATTCTTCAGCAGGTAGAGCATCACCGCCTGGCTTAACCCTGTCCAGCACGCTGACCAGTTCGTCATAGCGTGTAAACAGCAGGTCAAACACCGCCATATCACCGTTCGCTAACTGACCTTCTTGCTCAATAATAAGGGCTTCGAGATCGTGACTGAGATCACCCAACAGCCTCAATCCCGCCAGTCTGGCACCGCCTTTCAGCGTGTGTAGAACTCGATTTAACACCGCTCCCTGGCTGGTATCGCTCGGCTCATCCCGCCAAGCCTGTATCGCGTTATCAATATCTTCAAGCAGGTCATCCGCTTCTTCAAGGAAAAATGGCAGCACATCGGGATCATACTCTTCACCCGCCATGCGGCTGGCGAGATCATCGCCACCCTCCGGATCCTGAATGACAGGTTCCGAGGCCTCGGTTGTTACAGGTACCTCTGGCTCTGGCAAGGACGGCTCTACAAGTTCTAGCTCTGAAGCGATTTCTGGTGSCGGTGCTGCCAGCTCTTCGGTAGGCAGTTCATCATCACCCAATTTAACCCTGTCCAGCACGCTGACCAGCTCGTCATAGCGTGTAAACAGCTGGTCAAACACCGCCATATCAGCGTTCGCTAACTGACCTTCTTGCTCAATAATAAGGGCTTCGAGATCGTGACTGAGATCACCCAACAGCCTCAAACCCGCCAGTCTGGCACCGCCTTTTAGCGTATGTAAGACTCGATTTAACACTGCGCCCTGGCTAGTATCGCCCGGCTCATCCCGCCAGGCCTGTATCGCGTTATCAATGTCCTCCAGCAGGTCATCCGCTTCTTCAAGGAAAAATGGCAAGACATCAGGATCATGCTCTTCACCCGCCATGCGGCGGCCAAGTTCATTGTCATCCGTCGATTGAGAGAGTACTGCCGTCTCATCAGACAGCTTTTGGTGCAGTTCCACTAGCTGCACCAAAAGCGCTTCTGGAGCCGGGCCGACCATCTGGCCGATGGCAACACTATCCATCATATTCAGGATTTGCTCATGGGCAGATTTGAAAATGCTCTTAACATCATCACTGAAGCCCTTACTGGAACCGACAAGACTGCCCAGTGCTCGCGAAAACTCAGCACACAGAGTAGATAATGAGGAAACGTCCGACTCCTCTGCAGCTGCGCCCAGCTCTGCTAGCTCTTTTAGCAAAGCGTCAATATCTTGCTGGCTAAACCCCGGCTGCTCACCCCATTGCTCGAGTAAGGTATCGGCAACCAGTACATGCTCCAGGCCAGCGACCATCAGCTGTTTCAATCGGGCAAGGCCTCGGGGCTCCGCGCTAGTGACCCTCTGCTCTTGCCAATTTGCCCGCACATGGTCAACACGGGCTCGGTACTCATTCAAGCTAGCACTATCTTCGTCCTCCCCAGCCTCTAGCCGTACTAAAGCCTCCCGAAAGTGCTCCACCCCATTCATTAACAGGGCAATAATGCTGCTGTTTATACTCTGACCACGCGCAAATAATACGATGAGGAAATCCTCAAGGGTGCCTGCAAGCTCAGAGGCAGCGACAAAACCTGCCATTCCCGCACTCGCTTGCAAGGTATGCAATGCACGTTGCACATCGGCAGGCACTAAACGCAAACCTTCGCCTGGCTGCTGGAAGTTATCGAGAAAATTGGCCAATGTATTAATGTAAGTATTCGCCTCGCCAACAAAAATATGCACAACGGGCTGAACCTCAGCTTTCTCTTCAGCCTCTATTTGCACCACATCGTCGTGTTCTTCTGCCGTAAGGCCTGATAAATCAACAGCGGGCTGCTCTTCTGTGCCCAGATCAAAGCTCTGCTCATCAGCCTGGGGCAGACTCGCCGGCTCACCCTTGGTCAGCGCTTCTGCTGCAGTAATAAGACCCGAGCAATAGGGTGATAGTTGTTGTTTGTCACCGTCAAAGTCATCAACTAGAGAAGGGATTAAGGCTAGCGTCAGGTCAAGTAGCTCCACCGTTTCGGGGGCAACAAGCCCGGAAGCATCGAGAACCTTGTTAAGCATATTCTCAATGGCCCAGGCCAAATCACCAATCACATTGGCCTTCACCATTCGACCGCTGCCCTTGAGGGTATGAAAGCCCCGGCGCAAATCATTTAAAGTATTGTGGTCAGACTGGTTGTGCAGCCAGGTCGGGTAGTGTGTTTCGAGCTCGGCCAGCACCTCTCGCGCCTCTTCAATAAAGATTTCTTTGATCTCCGGATCAATTTCATCTTCATCTTCTTCGCTATCCAGCGCCGTCGCATCAGGGAGCAGTTCTGCTTCATCGATCAGCTCATCAACAGCCGGTGGCTCTGCGTTTCGTTCCGTATCAAGCTCGACAGTAAAACCCAGCTTTTCCATCGCTTGTGCGGTGAGTCGCAGCATATCGCGCTGCTCACCTTCGCGACCCTTATCAATAGCCTCGAGGTAATATTCAAACCCCGTTATTGCATCAGCAAGTGCATCTAAAGCCGACCACTCGGGAGCCTCTTCTCTCTGCAACAACTCRCGGGTAATGTAATTACCGAGCTGCTCGACAATAACAGCCACTCGTTTTAAGCCGATGACTTCAACAGCACCAAAAATATGCTCAAACTGCCCGGGTATCTCTAAAAGAAATTTGCCATCCCACTGAGAGGCAATGTAGCCAACAATGGCGTCTTTAATACTTTCAAAGTTATTGCGCACTTCGCGAATCAGAGAGCGCTGGGCATCGTCCACAACATAAGCTGTTTCGGCAAGTAGGTCACTGGCCAGTGGTGCTGCAGCATAATTCAGGGCCCAGTCCTGCAAGCTTTGCTGAATGCTCTGCAAGCGAGTCATTGCCATTGCTAGCTCAGGAGTACTATCCGCACCTGAAGACATCGCCTGATCGGCCATTTCCTCAACGTCTAATAAACTTTGCGAAAGTTTAATTTGGCCCACCATCATTAAGGTCGTTGCCAATCTCTGCGTTGTGATTTTTATTGCGTCGAGCTTACTACGGTAGGCGGACTCACCTTCCAGCAAAGAACTACTGGCACCACGTAATAAAGTAATTTCTGCCGATAAGGCCTCACTAAGAGCCGCGACAACGACGCCATCTAGCCGTGTTTGCAAAGCACCATCACGCTCACTCAGCACCAAAGAAGGAAAGGCCTGACCCAGTGTAAACTCTTCTTTTATTGCATTCAGAGCAACGCTGTCACCCGGCACTAGCGCTATATAAAAGAGGAGGTTGCGCAATAGCTCTTTGGTTTGTCTATCCGCAGCACGGGGTTCATCAGTATTGACCAAAGAACGTAGGGTTTTATCTAACTCCCAAAGCAAATGCCGGGTCGCACTACCTTGGCTAATATTATTAGCCGCTAGCCCCGCAAAAAAAACACTGGCAACACGCCAAAAAACTTCGCTTGATTCGCCTTTAAATGTGCTCTGTAATCGTTTTAATACCGCAATTATTTTTTGTTGGTTATGGTCGACTTCCCGCTGCTTCAAATAACTCAGCAGCGCATATTGATACGCCTTCTGCAGTTTCTCGAGTAACTCTTTATTAGCTGCCGAAGTACTACTCTGCTGTTCTTCCTGCCCCAATAGTCGCTGGTCAAACATCGCCATGTTCGGCATAAACAAGGCCGACGACGAAATCAATGGCTCAGCTCTGACAGCGCGCAATTCGTTAACCTGCCTCATCAGTTGGGCGAGAGTGTCGTCACAACCATCAAGCAAATCACGCACATAATTGGGCAACGCGAGCATGGTCAACTCTAGCGCTTCACAGGTATCTGCAACATTGCTTGAAGATTCATCCAGCAACTGCTTTAGCGAGATTTCCATCTCTTTGGCAAGCAATACCGCGCCATAACACTGGGCCATCGTCAGTGAACCGCTAACCTGATGCAGATAACCAAGAGCAAAACTCAGCTGCGACGAATCCTCTGGGGCCGACCGATAAGCAAGCAGCGCTTCTCTGGCAAGACCAAGACTGGTATCGAGTTCATCGACCAGCCACTCAAGGCCTCTCAGGCTATATGTCATTTTAGTGGTCATTGTTTTACAGCTAGCATCCCTTTCTACAACGGCTTTTCAAACGCTTGAATACCCGAATAAACCACCCGGCTTAAGCCCTCTGGCTGCCAGTCATTAAGCTCCCCTGGCCCGACGATCAGATAGCCACCCGGCTTAAGTTTTGCGACGAAACTATTTAACAAGTCTCTGCGTCGCCAGTTTTTTAAATAGATCAACACGTTCTGACAGAATATGACATCCAAAGGGCTGGCAAAACCCGGGCAGTTTTCATCAAACATATTACTGACGAAAAAGCCGACTCTCTTTTTAAGCTCAGTATCCACTACCATTGACCCGCTACTCGCCTCACCAAAGTACTGATCAAGTAGTTCACGGGGCACACTTTCAAGGTGGCGGTTCGGGTAAACACCGCGACGTGCCGATTTAATAGCTTCGCTACTCACATCAATGCCAACGATGCTAAAACCCGGTGTTTGGCCAACACTGGCGTAATTATCAAATGCATTCATTGCCAGTGAATACACCTCCTCCCCCGTCGAACAACCGACACTGCAGACACTGTAACGCTGCCCCTGCTGCGGTGACTGCAGGTGCRACATCAAGCGGGTTTTAAAAAACGCATGGGAAGCCTGGTGGCGGAAAAACTGGCTTTCCTTGACCAGCAAACGATCGAGCAAAACACCCCACTCTCGAGTGCCAGCTCCGGACTGCGAGACTTCCCGAAAGTAATCGTCGACATCATCAAAGCCCAGCTCACTAATCCTACGAGCAATTTGTCGTCTAACAAAATCATCTCGGTGGCTGGCAATACGCACCCCCGTCTTATTTTCGAGCATCTCCGCCCACAGACGATACTGCCTGTCACTCAATAACAATTCTTCAGATTGCCCAGGCCCGACACCAACATCGCGGGAAGAGAGATCCTTGGGCGTTTTTAACATGATGCTTACTCAACTTCAGATTCGGCCATCGTCCTCAAAATCAATATCGAACTCGCCCAGATCAATCCCCGCCAGTTCTGCCTCCAAATCGGAAACAGTGGTCTTTTTCAAGACGTCAGACTCGCCTTCAAGCTCGGCAAAGTCATCAGTGGCGGAAAAGTCAGTAATGTCATCGATGGCACTTTCTGAATAGGCATCTATTTCATCCATCGCCGCGCTGCTATTGGCAAGCACACCTTCAACATGGGCTGGAGCCTTATGTTGTAAAGGTTCGGGGGCAGAAGATGGTTGCGCCGGTGCAACACTGGCAGCAACAGCGGGAGCTCTACTCGGCAAGGGCGGTATCGCGCTAGCACGTCCATAGCTGCCGCTCTCACTAGCAACATCCAGTGGAGCCCCTTTGTTACTGCTATCCAGGTAATCGTCAGGCAGTTTAAAACCAGAAACCGATTCTCTCAACTCAACGGCCAAATCCGTCAAGTTGCCAACTGACGCCGCGGTACGACTGGTGCCGCTCAACGTTTGCGTCGTAATATCCTGAATCACGTTCATCGTTTTGGAGACATGACCCGCCGTGGTTGACTGATGACGTGCCGCGGTCGAAATATCTTGAATCAGCTCTGCGAGACTACTCGATACCGTCTCAATTTCACTCAATGCCACGCCCGCATTTTGAGTCAGCGCAGCGCCAGAAACCACTTCGGCAGTGGTTTGCTCCATTGAGGAAACCGCTTCATTAGTATCCGTCTGAATGGTTTTCACCAAGGCGGAAATTTGTTTACTGGCACCAGCCGAGCGCTCAGCAAGGCGCTGGACTTCGTCAGCAACTACGGCGAAACCGCGCCCCGCATCACCCGCCATAGAGGCCTGAATAGCCGCGTTTAGGGACAGAATATTAGTTTGATCGGCAATATCATTAATCAGTGAAACAATATCGCCAATTTCCTGCGAGCTTTCACCCAGGCGTTTAATTCTTTTCGCTGTATCCTGAATTTGCTCACGAATACGGTCCATACCACCAATCGTGCTACGGACCACCTTGGCGCCGTTGCTGGCGATCGATACAGATCGGTCTGCAACGCCAGCGGACTCAATGGCATTGGCTGAGACCTGATCAATAGTAATCGCCATTTCATTGATAGCTGCCGATGCCGCTGCGATCTCCTGCGCCTGATGCTCAGAAAGCTCTGTTAATTGCACAACAGTCATACGTGAATCATTGGCTGAAGAAGAAACGTTTTCCGCTGTATCAACAATGCGCGCAACAAGCTCTCGGAGCTGGATAATGGCAAAGTTAATGGCATCGGCGATGGCACCCGTAAAGTCCTCCGTGACAGTTACTTCTGCACGCAGATCGCCCTCACCCAAACCCTCCAGTTCATTTAAGAGGCGTAAAATTGCCTCCTGATTGTCCTTGTGATCACCTGCCGTCACCCTGAGCTGGCTCTTCGTATTACGGAGGGTTATCAGGCCTAAAATAGCGAGACCAAGTATCAGCAATATTCCCGCGACAGCGGCAACTGCATTATTTGCATAGGGGCTATCGCCGGCTTCAGTGCCGCCAAGACCCTCTGCTAGCAAAGCACTTTGCTCTACTAACAATGGCGTTTTTTCCCGAATATCAATCAATGCCTGGCGCGCCTCGGCAAGAGCCGGCGCTGCCGCATAAATACCTTCGATAGAATTGCTAACAAAACCAAACCGCTTAACTGCTGCCGCAACAATAGGCACGGCACTCCCAATGGTTATTTTACTAACGCCAATACGGCCATCGCCTTTTTTCATCCCGGTAAGGACAGCACCAAGGGTTCTGGCATCAGCATTAAATTGATCCGCAGCGGCGGCCACCCCTTTGGCATCGCCAGCACGCATCTTGTCGATATTTCGGGCAATCCGCTCGACACGCCATTTCTGTGCTTGAGCAACGGCAACTTGATCAGCTGAAGCGTTCGCGCGCAGTAAAATATTAACTATTTTGGTCAAATCAGCCTGTAGTTTGGGCAGATTTTCATCCAGCGCTGTGGCAACTTCATTCAGATAAAGGCTTCTTTCCTGGCGCTGTAGTACGACATTTGCACTGCTTTCAACCGTCGCCCAAACCTCATTGAAACTGCTGACTCGCGCATTTTCGCTACCAYCACCCAGATTGAGTGATGCGCGCAAACCAATAACGCTATCAACTGCAGCCCGTAACTGAGTATAGGCATCCGCATTACCACCGGCTGCTGCGCTCGACAAATCAGCGATACGATACGCTAATACCTTAACCTCGGAAGCTGCCTGTAAACTGGAACGTTCTTTTTCAACGCGGGAGGCCAGATTGACAGCAAAGAAGCCCAAATAGGCGGCGAGTACTATCATTACGACAACAAGCCCAATAAGTGGCAGGCTGGTTTTTGGCTTTCCTTGGATCATTTACTAACTCCTGGATATCTTTAGTTATTGGCTATAATCTCAACAGCTCATCTACGCGAGAGCAACAWCCTGAAACGACGGGTGTTCAATGAGGGCGTCTGGACTGAATAGCAGCGTACGGGCATCATCCATGTGATAAAAACCTGGAACAAACGGTTGTAGGGCTTCTTCAAGATCCTGGTTATTCGCCTCGTAGGCATCACGACTAAAATGCCGCATACCTTTAATTTCATCGACAACCAGTCCCACGAAAACACTTTGTCTATCCAGCACCACTATACGCTGCTGTCGGCTTACCGCCGATAATTGGCCACCTAGAAACTGAGCAAAATCAATGACGGGTAACAGTTTTCCTCTGAGGTTCGATACTCCAATTACCCAGGGTTTAACGCCTGGTAACGGTGTACAGCCTTGAATTTCAATCAATTCTGCCACTTCGCCCAAGGGTACAGCCCAATCATAACCGAGCACAGTAAAACTGATAACGGGTATAAGCGGCACATAATCCATTTGCGCAGGCAAAGACCGCGCACCAGCAGCAAAGTGCTGATTTAGAGTRTTCATGACCTGTAAAACGCTCTCGATTGACATCAGCAGATCCAGTTCAGCAGGTGACAAATTCTGCTATCGTATTAACGAGATCTTTTTCCACCACCGGCTTGGTGAGGTAGGCTCGAGCTCCTTGACGAGAACCCCAGACTCTGTCGGTTTCCTGGCTTTTCATGGTCACCATAATGACAGGGATGTGAGCCGTAGCGCTGGCTTTGGTCAGCTGCCGTGTTGCCTGAAAGCCGTTCAAACCCGGCATAACAATATCCATTAGCACCACATCAGGCTGCTCATCTGTCGCCACCTTTACGCCGTCCTCGCCCGATTCAGCAGTCAGTACGGAGTGGCCATTTTTTTCGAGCATTTCTTTGAGCTTAAATACTTCAGTCTGTGAATCGTCCACTATTAGCACTCTGGCCATAATTATTTTCCACTATTCCCTAGGCGGGAGAATCTTCCATTGCTTTAGCTGCAACAATCCTTTCCAGCACTTCGAAGAGCTCATTTTTACTGAAAGGCTTTGTCAGGTATTCATCGGCACCAACAATCCGACCCTTGGCTTTATCAAATAAGCCGTCTTTGCTCGACAGCATAATGACCGGCGTCTGCTTAAATTCATGATTGTTTTTTATCAGGGCACAGGTCTGATAACCATCCAGACGCGGCATCATAATATCGACGAAAATAACATCCGGTACCACATCGACAATTTTCGCCAGGGAGTCAAAGCCATCAATGGCCGTAACTACGTCGCAACCCGCCTTAGACAGGATCGTCTCTGCCGTGCGTCTTATCGTGTTGCTGTCGTCGATAATCATTACTTTTAAGGCTTCAAAATTGACAGACATGCACCCTCCTTAATCTCGTTGTATAGCAGCATATTTTTGCAGGTAAATTGAAGCCGAATTTTTAACACAATAAAACGCCATTAGCCATCAACGGCTAAGGACTAAATCTATTTGCTAGACAGGCTTCGCAAATAAAAGGACTTGTCAGCACCATCGGGCATCCTTTATAAGCTATGCCCCCACACAGTAAATCAACAGTGAGCCCTATGAATAACTCTCTTGGCGTAGTCATGGACCCCATTGACGGGATTAATGTCAAAAAAGACACCACCCTGGCATTATTATTAGCCGCCCAGGCGCAAGGCTGGTCACTTTTTTATATGGAAATGGACGACCTCGCCCTCGTTAATGGCAGAGCCGTTGCCAGACAACGCGCCCTCAAGGTTTATGACAATGCCGAGCACTGGTTCGAACTCGGCGAGCCCATCGACCGACCCCTCGCTGAACTCGACTGTATTTTGATGCGCAAAGATCCACCCTTCGACAGTGAATTTATTTACGCCACCTATATTCTCGAAGCAGCAGAGCGCGAGGGCACTCTCGTTGTCAACAAGCCCCAAAGCCTGCGTGACTGTAACGAGAAAATATTTGCCACCCAGTTCCCTGACTGCACGCCCCCCTTACTGGTCAGTCGCGATCCCGCCCGACTTCGGGCTTTCCATCAGGAACACGGTGATGTGATCTACAAACCCCTCGACGGTATGGGCGGCACCGGTATTTTTCGCGCGCGCCAGGACGACCCTAATGTTAGTGTCATTATCGAAACCCTCAGTGAACTGGGTAACAGAACAATTATGGTACAGCGCTACATTCCGCAAATCACCGAGGGCGATAAACGCATACTGGTGATTGATGGTGAACCTGTGCCCTTCTGTTTGGCACGCGTACCCGCAAAAGGTGAAACACGTGGCAATCTTGCTGCCGGTGGTCGTGGTATTGTTCAGCCTTTAAGTAAGCGTGATTTGGAGATCGTTGCCCAGGTTGCCCCCGCCTTACGCGAGAAGGGCTTTTTGTTTGCCGGTCTCGACGTGATTGGCAATTATCTAACTGAAATCAATGTCACCAGCCCCACTTGTGCCCGTGAGATTGACCGCGAACAGAACACGCAAATTGGCGCCCGATTGATGGCCGCCATTAGCCAACGGGTCAAGCTAGCTAACAAATAAAAAAACAGGATGTCGTAATCTCGTCATTAACGGATACTCATTTTCAACTGACTGACCCCAACGATGGTAGCGACCGTCTGGGGTTTGCCCTGTTTCTCGCCATCGCGATTCACGCCATTGTGATTTTTGGCATCGGCTTCGCTTTTATGCAGCGCTCCGCCGCTCCGCCCAGCCTTGAAGTCACACTGGCACAGCGACCCACCGATCAGGAGAATAATGAGGCCTCAATGCTAGCCCAGGCCAACCAGCTCGGCAGTGGTGAATTGCTTGAACGCCGCGAAGTCACCACCGATAAACAATCACCCTATGACGACAGCGTGTTGCGCGACACCCAGCCAGTCCCTCCGACGGAACCACTGCAGCAAGTAGGTGAGCACAACCAGCAAAACCTCATCACCACACGCAGTGATAGCCGAGCCATTGATGACAAACCCTCTGAACAGGGGCAGGAACATAACAGCGATAGAGATACCCCGCCGGTTCTCCCTCTGGATGCCGTCAGCAGCCTCCATGCTCGCCTTGATCAGCAAAAACAGGCCTATAACAAAATACCGAAAACACTCCGGCTGACCTCCGCTAGCACCAAAGCCGCCGACCATGCCGCCTATCTCAATTACTGGATAGAAAAAGTCGAAGAAACGGGCAACCTTTATTACCCAGAGCGCGCTCGTCTGGGAAAACTGTATGGCGACATACTCCTGGTCGTCACCTTGCTGCCCGATGGTTCCGTGGAAAACATCGAAATTGTCTCAAGTTCGGGCCACCCCAGCCTCGACCAGGCGGCCATTACCACCGTGCGACTGGCCGCACCCTTTGCACCTTTCCCACAACGCATGTCAGAGTGGAATAAAATGGAAATCACTCGCACCTGGCGCTATATGCCCGGCAATCGGGTCATCACCTCGGCAAACTAAACCATTCACTATCTACACCGAGCAAACTTGAAATTTCAACGCTTTCGCCCAATACTAAAACCTATGGAAACCCTTGCCTCTAACAAGCTACAACCTCTCCCTAAAGAAAATGACGGAACGAATTTGCGCGGCCAGCTGTTAATCGCGATGCCGGGCTTACTGGATCCCAACTTTGTCCACTCCGTGGTTTATATCTGCCAACACTCTGAAGAGGGTGCGATGGGGATTACTATTAATCGCCCGCTGGGAATGCCTCTAAGCCAAGTGTTCGAGCAGCTCGATCTCGATTATTCGCCACCAAACGGCACACAAACGCTACTTTGTGGCGGCCCTGTTGAAGAACAACAAGGCTTCGTTTTGCACCCACTCGCAGAACGAGAATGGCAAGCAACAGCCCCCATTAGCGACAACATTTACCTCACCACCTCAAGAGATATCATTAATGATATGGCCTGCGACCAGGGGCCGGACGCGGCCTTAGTCGCCCTCGGTTATGCGGGCTGGGTGGGTGGGCAGCTGGAACAGGAGTTGCTCGACAACGCCTGGCTAACGGTTCCGCCCGACACAAAACTACTGCCACAACTACTCTTCAACACCCCTCTGGAGGAGCGCGCTGACGTCGCCGCTGCAAGCATCGGCATTAACCTCAGCCAGCTCAGTAATAGCGCGGGGCACGCCTAAGCTGGACAGCAACAAACCCATCTGTGCAATGGCCTTTGACTTTGGCACCCGCCAGATAGGTCTCGCCGTTGGCCAGACACTCACGGCCTCCGGTCGACCATTGGCCGTCCTTAAGGCCAGAGACGGTCAGCCAAGTTGGCAACAAATTGCCGATCATATTAAGCAGTGGCAACCCGATACGCTGATCGTCGGCCTGCCGTTGAATATGGATGGCAGTGAAAGTCCCTTTTGCCAAAGGGCGAGAAAGTTTGCCCGCCGTCTGCAAGGGCGTATGGTGCTCCCCGTTAGAATGGTTGACGAGCGATTATCAACAGCAGAGGCGAAATCGAGGGGCGAACGCCCCAGCAGCTACCGGGAAAACCCGGTAGACAGTGAAGCGGCCTGTTTAATCCTTGAGACCTGGCTACAAAGCCCCGAACTTGGGCTCTTGCCATAAGAGGCTGTTGACAAGCACCCGCCAAAGAGCAGAATCTGAGTAAAAAGCGTTCTTATTTAAACACTTGAAAAGACTCGACACCATCATCATCATCTTCAACCATTAAACCATCTGCCACTTCTTCAAGCTGATCCACATCAGTCCCCGACTCCAGCTTAATCAGCAAGCGCAGATCATTTTTCGAATCGGCAGATGCCAGTGCATCGTCATAGGTAATCACACCCTGCTCATAGAGCTCGAATAGCGCCTGATCGAAGGTGCACATGCCCAAATCTTTGGAGCGTGACATCAGCTCTTTGATCTTATGCACTTCACCCTTGCGAATCATGTCGGAAACCAGGGGTGTATTAATTAGAATTTCAACCACCGCTCTACGACCTGTGCCATCGGTCGTGGGCAGTAACTGCTGGGCCAACATGGCTCGAAGATTAAGAGACAGGTCCATCCACAACTGGTTGTGACGATCAGCCGGGAAGAAGTGCTGAATGCGATCCAGAGCCTGGTTGGCGTTGTTGGCATGCAGGGTTGCCAATACCAAATGGCCCGTTTCAGCAAAACTGATGGCGTGCTCCATGGTTTCACGGGTGCGAATTTCACCGATGAGAATCACATCGGGCGCCTGACGCAGGCTGTTTTTCAAAGCCACGTCAAAGGATTCAGTATCAATGCCCACTTCTCGCTGGGTAATAATACAGCCGTCATGTTGATGGACGAATTCAATGGGGTCTTCAATCGAAATAATATGCCCTTTGGTATTACGATTGCGATAACCAATCATCGCCGCTAGTGAGGTGGATTTACCGGTGCCCGTGGCACCGACAAAAATAATGATGCCTCGCTTGGTCAACACCAGCTCGTTCAATATAGGTGGCAACAATAACTCTTCAGTGGTCGGTATCAGCGTTTCTATACGGCGTAACACCATGCCCGAATGGTTGCGCTGATAGAAAGCGCTAACACGGAAACGAGCACCCTTAACGGCATCGGTCTCAATAGCAAAATTGAGCTCTTTGGTCTCGCCATATTCGACCCGCTGCTTGTCATTCATAATGCTTTCAACCAGCTCCAGGGACATTTCCCCCGTCAGTTTGGTTTTACCCACGGGAATGACCTTGCCATTGACCTTGATAGAGGGCGGCATGCCCTCGGTAATAAACAGGTCTGACGCCCCCTTATCGACCATTAATTTGAGCAGTGCATAAAAATCCATTACTTTGTCCTCACACTATTATCAATACGAAACAAAAGACAACCTAGCCCTGACGGGGTTAACAAACCGCTCACAAACCTTAAAAATCTTCTGGCACCTTGGCTTGCTCCCTTGCCGCCTCGGAGGTAACAACCTTTTGCTGCACCATTTTTGTCAGGCACTGGTCCATGGTGATCATGCCGTGGCCCGCACCGGTCTGAATTGCAGAGTACATTTGTGCAACCTTATCCTCCCGAATCAGATTGCGAATAGCCGGAGTGCCAATCATGATCTCGTTTGCGGCAACGCGACCACCGCCAATTTTTTTCAGCAGAGACTGGGATATCACTGCGCGCAGGGATTCAGACAGCATTGAGCGAACCATCGATTTTTCCGCTGCGGGAAAAACATCGACCACACGGTCAATGGTTTTAGCGGCGGAGGTGGTGTGCAAAGTACCAAATACCAGATGCCCAGTCTCTGCTGCAGTCAACGCTAAGCGAATTGTCTCCAGATCCCTCATCTCACCGACTAAAATAATATCCGGGTCTTCCCGCAATGCAGATCGTAGTGCTTCACTGAAACCGTGGGTATCTTTATGCACTTCACGCTGGTTAATCAGGCATTTTTTACTTTCATGAACAAATTCAATAGGGTCTTCAATGGTCAAAATATGGTCGTAACGATTATCGTTAACAAAATCAATCATCGCCGCCAGGGTAGTACTTTTACCAGAACCTGTGGGGCCCGTGACCAGAACAAGACCGCGAGGCAAAGAAGAAATATCGCGAAATATTTGCCCAAAACCCAAGTCTTCCAGAGTCAAAACCGTCGACGGAATGGTTCTAAATACCGCGCCAGCACCTCGGTTCTGGTTGAAGGCATTAACCCGGAAACGCGCCACGCCCGGCACCTCGAAAGAGAAGTCTGTTTCGAGGAATTCTTCATAGTCCCGGCGCTGCTTATCGTTCATAATCTCGTAAATGAGACTGTGTACATCTTTATGTTCCATCGCAGGCAAATTGATGCGCCGAATATCCCCGTCCACCCGAATCATCGGTGGCAAGCCCGCCGACAAGTGTAAATCCGATGCCCCTTGTTTGGCACTAAATGCCAAGAGTTCCGTAATATCCATTACTCAATTCCACTGTTTCCGATAAGGTGAATGACCGCGATTCAGCAGCCCGCGGCCAAACTATGCACAATATTACCGACAACATAAAGCAGGTCTCGGCCTCGCTGCAACAAAGCGCGAAGCAATTCCATAGAAGTGTCGACGCGATCATGCTTTTGGCCGTCAGCAAAGGGCAAAACAGCCAGACTCTACGCCTCGCCTGGCAAGCCGGCCTGAACAATTTTGGCGAAAACTATTTACAGGAAGCGCTTGAAAAAATTGCGACACTGGAGGATCTCGATCCCTGCTGGCATTTTATCGGGCCAATACAATCAAACAAAACACAGGACATCGCCCGGCATTTCAGCTGGGTACATTCCATCGAGCGAATTAAAACCGCCCGGCGGCTCAGTGCACAACGGCCCCCACACCTGCCCCCTCTCAATGTCTGCATACAGGTTAATATTGACCGCGAAACCAGTAAGTCAGGTGTCGATCCCGAGCACTGCCTTGAGCTGGCCCTGGCAATTGCCGAATTACCTCAGCTGAAATTGCGCGGCCTGATGGTCATACCCCAACCTCGCGATCTGCTCAATGCGCAACGCCAGCCYTATCGTCAGGCCGCCGAATTACTCGATAATTTGAAAAAGAGTTCCGCCTGCCTCACGAGTTTAGATACACTTTCCATGGGCATGTCCGGAGATATGACTGCAGCCATTGCCGAAGGGTCGACCATTGTTCGTGTCGGCACGGCAATTTTCGGTCCCCGGACGCAAGCCAAACCTTAATTTCAACCTTAAAACCAAACAGGACATTATTCGTGAGCGAAGCCAAACTGGTATTTATTGGCGGTGGCAATATGGCCACCAGTTTGATCGGCGGCCTAATTGAAAAAGGCTACCCCGCTGATCGCATTGTTGTCTGCGATCCGCTGGCAGAGAGCGGCAAACGACTGGAAGCCGCTTTCGGTATCACCACCCACACCGAAAATAACACTGCTGCCACCGCTGCAGATATCATTATTCTCGCCGTCAAACCTCAGGTGATGAAAACTGTGGCCAGTGGCTTAGCACCCGCCCTTGCCCACAAGCCTTTAGTCATTTCCATCGCCGCCGGTATTACCGCCGCCGCGCTGCAAAGTTGGCTCGGTGCTGAAGTGCCCATTATTCGCTGCATGCCCAACACTCCTGCCCTGGTTCAAAGCGGTGCCAGCGGACTGTTTGCCACGGCCCTGGTCAATCCAACACAGCGCCAACAAGCCGGTGATATTCTCGCCGCAGTCGGCACTGTTAGCTGGCTGGACAGTGAAGATGATGTCGACAAAGTCACGGCGTTATCGGGCAGTGGCCCCGCCTACTTTTTCCTGGTGATAGAAGCCATGACAGAAGCAGGCGTTAAACTGGGACTCGATGCAGAGACAGCTCGCCAACTCACCCTGCAAACCGCTCTTGGCGCGGCACGCATGGCTATAGCCAGTGATGTTGATGCCGGTGAATTGCGCAAGCGCGTCACTTCGCCCGCCGGCACCACCGAAAAAGCCATTAACAGCTTGCTCGATAACCAACTGCCGGAGCACTTTGAACAAGCCATTGCCGCGGCTTATGATCGCGCTCAGGAAATGGCTAAAGAACTCACGGATTAATTACTTCACTCAATTAACGCAAAGAACACCTAACGGGACACCCATGGATTCAATGACAGAAGTTGGCATTTACTTAATTCAGGCGCTTTCCAGCCTYTAYCTRYTRATYGTKYTRCTGCGTTTTTTACTGCAAWTRTGCAARGCCAACTTTTACAACCCGGTGTCGCAATTTATTGTCAAAGCCACTCAACTCCCCCTGGGGCCAATTCGCAAAATCATCCCCCCAGTAAACAATATCGACTTCGCCAGCCTGCTCGTTGCACTGGCTATACAACTAGCGGCCATGGAGCTCACCCTGCTGGTCGCTGGCGGCGGTCTTATCCCGTTGACGACGGCCCTGGTGTGGGCCCTCATTGGTATTGCGTCAATGCTGCTAAACATTTTTTTCTACGGGCTCTTTGCCGCCATTATTGTCAGCTGGATATTGCCCCAGAGCCACCATCCCGCCATCGCTTTAATCTGGCAGCTGATGGAGCCGGTGATGGCCCCCTTCCGCAAAATCCTACCCAATATGGGCGGTATCGACCTGTCACCCATCCTTATGTTTTTATTGATTAATGTGCTGAGAATAGTGATTGGCAACTTCGCTGCATCGACTCAGCTTCCGCCCGGCCTGGTACCGGGTATCTAGCAGCCAGAGCTTCGGTGTCGCACTTCCAGTGGAAAGATGACACGACCTTAGTGCTGTACTGCCTAAAGCCAGTCGCGATGCGCTCGCTGGTCTCTATGGAGAGCGATTGAAAGTGCAAATTAGCGCGCCGCCAGCCGATGGCAAGGCCAATAAACAYTTGCTCAAATATATCGCCAAAACCTTCGGCGTTGCCAAAACCCGGGTATCGCTTATCCGGGGGGAATCGAGTCGTCAGAAAACCCTGGAAATCACCGGCCCACAAAAACTGCCTCCCACAGCGCAAATATCTCCGCCCTGAAAAACAAGAAATACCTGTCCGGTGGCCGCCATGCCTTGCAGTGCCTCGCCAGCCTCTTTAGACTCCCGCTTTTACTGCTGAAATTTAATCCATGCCTGAGGCTTTTCCCGCTGACTCCGTCGGCCTTGTCAGTCCGCAGCACTTCACCTTTGACGCGCCACTGGAGCTCAGTTGCGGTCGCAGCCTGCAAAGTTACGAGCTGGTGGTTGAGACCTACGGCGAGCTCAATGCTGACAAAAGTAATGGCGTACTAATTTGTCATGCCCTTAGTGGTCACCACCACGCTGCCGGTTATCACTCCACCGCAGATACCCGGCCCGGTTGGTGGGACGCTTACATCGGCCCCGGCAAGCCTATCGATACTCGACACTTTTTCGTCGTTTCACTAAACAATATTGGCGGCTGCCACGGCAGCACCGGACCTCGTTCAATTAACCCCGAAACAGGCCAACCCTGGGGTAAAGACTTCCCGCCACTGCGGGTCCGCGATTGGGTGACCAGCCAGGCAAAGCTCGCCGATCGGCTCGGCATTACACAGTGGGCGGCCATTGTCGGCGGTAGTCTCGGCGGCATGACCGCCATGCGTTGGGCCCTGGAATACCCCGAGCGCCTGCGTCATTGTGTGGTGATTGCCTCCGCCGCCGATCTAACGGCACAGAATATTGCCTTTAACGAACTAGCTCGTCGCGCCATTCGCAGTGATACCAACTTTCACGATGGCGATTACATTGAGCACGACACCAGCCCCCGCAGCGGTCTGGCACTGGCACGCATGATCGGCCACGTGACTTACTTGTCCGATGCGCTGATGGAAGAACGCTTCGGCCGCGAATTGCGTTCCGGCACCTTTCAACAGGGCCTCGATACACCCATTGAGTTTCAAGTCGAAAGCTACCTGCGCCATCAAGGGGATCGTTTTGCCACCGACTTTGATGCCAATACCTACTTACTCATGACCAAAATTCTCGACTACTTCGACCTCGCTCGAGAATACGGTGGAAACCCCGCCAAAGCCTTCAGTAACGCTCTTTGCAAATTTTTGGTAGTGTCTTTTTCCAGCGACTGGCGCTTTGCCCCTGCCCGCTCACATGAAATTGTCAAAGCCCTCATCGCTGCCAACAAAGATGTCGCCTACGCCGAGATAGAGTCCGACATGGGCCACGATGCTTTTTTGCTACCCAATGATCGCTACGAAGGGGTTTTCCGCGCTTATATGACCCGCATCGCCAAAGAGATTGGCGCGATCAACACAGAAGAGGTGGTGTCCTGATGCTGCGTATCGATCTCGACATACTCCAGCAATGGATCCCCATGGACGGCCGCGTTCTCGACCTTGGTTGTGGTGACGGTACGCTGATGAGCAGCCTGGCTGACAATCGACAGGCCAGTGGCTACGGCCTCGAAATCGATGCCGACCAAATCACCGCGTGTATTGGCCGAGGTGTTAACGTTATCGAAACCGACCTGAATGAGGGGCTAGGTAACTTTCAAAACGACAGTTTTGATACCGTCATCATGACCTATTCATTGCAGGTAATGCGCCGCCCCGACCAGCTTATTGACGAAATGCTGCGCGTCGGCAAAGAATGCATTGTCACTTTCCCCAACTTTGGCAACATTCGTACTCGCAGTTATCTGATGCTGCGCGGCCGTATGCCCGTGACCAAACAATTGAGCCACCAGTGGTACGACACACCCAATATCCACTTCTGTACGGTGCATGATTTTGACATGCTGTGTGAAAAAAGAAACATTCGTATTCTCCATCGTGAAGTGGTCACAGAACGCTTTCCCGATAAACAACTCAAAGGATTATGGCCCAACTTGTTTGGAGAAACGGCCATTTACCATTTGGCCAAATAACCCACCGCGACTATAGTCGTGATTACAATAGACAGAAAAGTTCCCGGAGAAAAATAATGAAGAAATGCTTACTAATCCCGGCATTCTTGCTACTGAGCCTCAGTACTAGCCTGTATACCCTTGCCGCCGATCAACCCTTTAAAACCTTTGGCGATGTTAAAATTTTTTACAGCGCCTTTAACAGCCGCTTTATAACCCCAGAAGTTGCCGCAAGTTACAACATCACCCGTGGTAAGGATTGGGGGCTGGTTAATCTCGCCGTGGTCAAAGACGGAGCTCAGGGCGGCTCCACGGCTTTGGTGAAAGGCCATGTTGCCAATATCATCGCCCAACAACAGACGCTTAAGTTTTTCGAAGTGCGTGAAGGCAAGGTCGTTTATTACCTCGCCCCCTTCCGCTTTGAAAACGAAGATGCCATGACCTTTAAAATCAGCATCAAACCAGACCCCGACAAACCAGCCCATAACATCCGTTTTCAGCGACGGTTTTATCACGACGAATAAAGTATTATTTTTCACCGCCCCCTCTATTTTGTACTGCTAAAATAGCATCCAGAAAAACAGGCAATGTATTTTAAAGATCGGATAAAAATGAACACAAAGATCGTACTGGCTAGCAACAACGCCGGCAAACTCAAAGAATTCCAGCAATTGCTGGCGAAGCAACAGCTGGACATCCTGCCCCAAGCGCGATTTAAGGTATCAGAAGTTGAAGAAACTGGCCTCAGTTTTGTTGAAAACGCCATTATAAAAGCGCGACACGCATCGAAAATCGCCAATCTTCCCGCTATCGCCGATGACTCCGGGCTTGAGGTCGACTTTCTCGATGGTGCGCCAGGTATTTACTCGGCACGTTTTTCCGGCGCTAACGCTAATGATGCCAAAAACAACCAAGAACTCCTCGAGCGCCTGCACGATGTACCCCACGAACAACGCAGCGCCCGCTTTCAGTGTGTACTGGTTTATCTGCGCCACCCGCTCGACCCCACCCCCCTAATTTGCCAGGGCACCTGGGAGGGTCGCATTCTGACAGAGCCTCAGGGTACTAACGGCTTCGGCTATGACCCCCTTTTCCTCGACCCTACAACCGGCCTCTCCTCCGCCGAATTGAGCAAAGCGGAGAAAAACACCCGCAGTCACCGCGCCAAAGCCCTGCAGGGTTTACTCGCCCAACTTAGCCAATAGCCCGTTAAATTTTCGCTGTAGACTGATGAATCCTCTGCGCTTACCGCCCCTATCACTCTATGTGCACATTCCCTGGTGCGTCAGAAAGTGTCCCTATTGTGACTTTAACTCCCACACGAATAACGGCGAGGCCCTGCCCGAAAAGGACTATGTGGACGCGCTACTGGAAGACCTCGCCGCAGAAGCCAGCGCTGAACAAGTTCAAGGCCGACAACTGGTCTCCATCTTTTTTGGTGGTGGTACGCCGAGTCTTTTTTCCGCAGCAGCCATTTCTCGTATACTCCATGACGCCGAACAACTGATCGACTTTTCACCAACCATTGAAATCACCCTTGAAGCCAACCCCGGTACCGTTGAGCAACAAAAATTTAGGGGCTTTCGAGAAGCGGGGATTAACCGACTCTCCATTGGTATACAAAGCTTTAACGACGCTCACCTCAAGCGCCTGGGCCGCATACACAATGGCACAGAAGCATTAAGCGCCATAGACATTGCTCGACAAGCCGGCTTCGATAATATCAATCTTGATTTAATGCACGGTCTGCCCGAACAAACACCCGAACAGGCTATCGCCGACTTGCAGCAGGCTATCGATCTACAACCTGAACACCTGTCCTGGTATCAATTAACGATTGAGCCAAACACCGCTTTTCACAGTCAGCCGCCCTTATTACCGGTAGAAAATACCCTCGAAAATATTCAACGCAGTGGCCATGCACTATTAGACAGTGCCGGTTTTAGCGCCTACGAAATCAGTGCTTACGCACGCCCGCAACGCCAATCACAACACAACTGTAACTACTGGCAGTTTGGTGATTACCTCGGTATCGGCGCTGGGGCCCACGGTAAAATCACCGATATTAACAAGCAACAAATCATCCGTACCCGTAAAACTCGCCAACCAGCAGACTACTTATCGCGGCTTACCCAAAATAAGAGTTATCTCGCTGACCAATTCTCGCTGGATGAAACAGAGCTTCCCCTCGAGTTTTTGATGAACGCCTTACGGCTAAAACAAGGCGTACCTGCCCACCTGTTTGCCGAGCGTACCGGCCTCCCTCTAAAACGGATCGAAGCTCACTGGCTAGCTCTCGAGACCAAAAAGCTAGTCGAACCATATTCAGCGGGAAGACTGAGCTGCACCGCCCTTGGGCACCGTTTTCTGGATAGTGTTCTGGCCGAGTTCTAAGCTCTCCCACCTTACTGATTAGTGGTTTGTTTGCAGCAAGGGTGGGGTGTTATGATGCAAAAATTGCAGTTTATCCTGCTATCAAATAAACCAACTGGGGAAATATTTATGGGCGACAAAATCGTTCACACTACTGATGACGCCTTTGAAGCTGACGTTATCGCCGCTGGCACACCGGTACTTGTCGACTTTTGGGCTAGCTGGTGTGGCCCCTGTAAAATGATTGCCCCTCTTTTGGACGAGCTGGCTGACGAATACGGCACGCAGATAAAAATCTGTAAAGTTGATGTCGATGCCAATCGCGAAGTCGCAGCAAAATACAATGTCCGCAGTATTCCCACGCTGATGATGTTTAAAGACGGTGCTTTGCACGAGACCAAAATTGGCGCACTGTCCAAGGCCCAGCTGAAAGAGTTTATTGACGCTAGCTTGTAAAGAACAATGTGAGCGCCAGCTTTTCATCTCGCTGGTGCTCAATCTACAACACCAAGAAAGCACTTGTCTTTTATCAGGCAAGCACTATAATCGCCAAATTAACGTCGACTCTTACTAGCACCCCCTTTGCTAAACCTTTTCCTAAAAAGCCTTCCCGGGTGCTAAACACATAACAATTCCAAATTACGTATTTCGCCAGTCGGCGCACTTTATTCTTTATTTCATCCAAATAGTCTATCAAGACTGAACTCCCTATCTCATAAAACCTAGAACAACATATCTATGAATCTGACTGACCTTAAAACCAAACCCATCGATGAGTTAATCAAAATCGGCGAAGAAACTGGCCTTGAGAACCTCGGCCGTTTACGCAAGCAGGACATTATATTCACCATCCTCAAGCGCCATGCGAAAAGCGGCGAAGATATTTACAGCGATGGCGTACTGGAAATCCTCCCCGATGGTTTTGGTTTTCTGCGCTCATCAGACGGTTCTTATCTCGCAGGGCCCGATGATATTTATGTTTCACCCAGTCAAATCCGCCGTTTCAACCTACGCACTGGTGACAGTATTTCCGGCAAGATCAGGCCACCCAAAGAGGGCGAACGCTATTTTGCCCTGTTGAAAGTTGATCAAATCAACTACGACCGCCCTGAAAATGCCCGCAACAAAATTCTCTTTGAAAACCTCACTCCCCTGTTTCCCGACGAGCGCATGGTGCTCGAAGCGGGCAACGGTAGCTCAGAAGATTTAACCGGTCGCATCATCGACCTGGTTGCCCCCATCGGCAAGGGCCAGCGCGGTTTGATCGTCGCGCCACCGAAAGCCGGTAAAACCATCATGATGCAGCACATCGCCCAGTCCATTGTGCGCAATAACCCCGAGGCCATCATCATCGTCCTATTGATCGATGAGCGCCCCGAGGAAGTCACCGAAATGCAGCGCACCGTGCGTGGTGAAGTCGTGGCATCGACCTTTGATGAGCCGCCCGCCCGTCATGTGCAAGTGGCAGAAATGGTCATTGAAAAGGCCAAGCGCCTGGTCGAACACAAAAAGGATGTCGTTATCCTGCTCGACTCCATCACCCGCCTGGCTCGTGCCTACAACACCGTAGTGCCCTCTTCTGGTAAAGTCTTAACCGGTGGTGTCGATGCCCACGCCCTGGAGAAACCCAAGCGTTTCTTTGGTGCTGCGCGCAATATCGAGCACGGTGGCAGCTTAACCATTATTGCCACCGCACTGGTCGATACCGGCTCGAAAATGGACGAAGTTATTTTTGAGGAATTTAAAGGCACGGGCAATATGGAATTACACCTCGACCGAAAGATCGCCGAAAGACGCGTCTACCCCGCCATTAACATACGCCGCTCTGGCACGCGCCGATGGATTGCAGGCCGAGCTTGTGTCCAGTCCGGGGCCAGGCCATGTGTTCATGATCACCCTCGCGGATGATATCGACATAATGACCCTGGCCCGGCTGGCGGTCGAAATGGACGGCATCGACATCACGGCTTTCCTGTCCTTTGATGACGGGAACTTCCTGTATACCCCACCCGAACCACTGGCCGCCGGCGATCACAGCATACGCCTGGTGTTGCTCGAGCCGGATGGCAGCAGTACCACGGTCGGTCATTGGCAGATTACCCAGTCCCCCACGGCCGGCGAGAACAGACCCGGTCTTCCAGATGCCGAACAGGTGGCAGCGGCCGAGCGATGGTTGCGTTCGGGCAGTTATGCGTCCAATAACAATCTCGAAGCCAGTTACCGTGTTCTTGAGCGGAACCTGGCGGACGCACCGGACCGACTGCAGCTCACCGGTGCTGGTGTCAGCACCGCCCAGCTGCAGGGCGGGAACTGGCAGATGAACGCTCAGGGCAACTACCTGTTGCAATCACCCAGGTCGCTGTCGCTCACCGGCGAGACCCTGGACATTGGTGAATACGCCCTGAGTGCTCAACACCAGGGTGAAAACATCCACACCGGCGTGAATCTGGGTCACCACAGCCTGCGGCTGGATACCTTGTTGTTCGCGCCGCAGCAACGCCGCGGGCTGTCGGTTCAGGCCGGCGGCAACAGCAACCGGCTTTCCACCCAGTTTTTTGCCCTGCGCCCGGACGCCGTTGTCGGCGCTCGTCACCTGGATGGCGTCAGTGATCCGCGCAATCGTATTCAGGGCATGACGACCCGGATACAGCCATTCTCCGAGGACACCAGCTCCCTCGCTGTCACCGCCATGTACTACGAAGGAGAAGGCAGCACCACAGGCCTGGGCATCACCGACTTCTCCAGCACCAGCAGGGGCTCGGGTTGGGGTCTCAAGCTGGAAAAGTCCTATTGGCAGAGCCGCTTGAACCTGACTGCGGAGCACGCCCACAGTCGTTTCAACCCTGATCTGGGCGACATGACCAACCTGATGGAAAACAGCGATGCCTGGCGTGTGAAGGCAGACGTCAGGCCCTTTTCGAGYCTGAACTGGCGAGGTCAGCCAGCAGATATATTGCTGGGCGCCGAATATCAGCGAATCGACACCTTTTTCGCCAGTATGGCGAACCCGGGGCTGGCGGCTGATCGGGACGTCGCGTCCCTGTTCGGTGATCTGTACTGGGGCAAACTCTTTGCCAATCTGCAACTGTCCCATGAAACCAATAATGTTGACGAACTCGAGGCCTTGCCGACTGACCGTCTGCGTAGCCTGTCCTGGAGTGGCGGCTATGCCTTCGACCAGCAATCGGGCTCCACTGCCTGGCTAGGCTCCCCATACCTGCAGGTAACGGGCCTGATCGGCAGACTTGACAGACAAACAACCCCGGAAAACTACCAGGGCTTCGAGACGGACAATCTGGCCGAATCCCTGACCCTGGGCGGCGGCTCCACTTACCAGAAGTGGCAGTGGTCGGGCTCCTACACCCACGCGGACTTCAACGACCGCTCTGAACTGGGCGCGGGAACCCAAAGCCGCTTTCTGTCACTGGCAGCGAGCCGGCAGATGAGCGAGCGCCTGTCGTTCAACTCGGACATTCAATACGGCATCTTCGRCACCGAGGCCGAAGGGCTCCGCAGTTACAGCACCAACTTCAATATGGGTGTACAGGCCCTGCTGATCCCGGACAGGCTGGATTTCAGCCTTGATTACAATGTGAACCTCGCCCGTGGCGACCACGACTTACCTGATAGGCACTATATCAGTGCCCAAATAGGCTGGACGCTTCTGCAGGCGACACAGACCAAGCCAGGCGTAGCTCTAGCCTTGAGAGGTTCAATGGAGAACAATGATGAAACAACCTTGCACAGCACAGGCCGGGATGGCTACCAGATCTTTGCCGTTCTGCGTATCAGCGCGCCTCTGGCCGGCAGTTTTTAGCCTGGTCCTGATGGCTTCAGGCCTTGCCAGTGAGGCACGCGCAGATATCACTTCGGTGAGTGTCAACCCGGGCACACTGACCCTTCCGGCAAACAGCGCCCTGCCCGTCAGACTGGTCTGGCAGATCAACCGGACGGAAACCAATACCGCCAGCCCGGGCCCTTTTGTTCGCCAGGTAAGCTCGCCCAGCGCCTTGCTGCAGATCGGCGGCACCACCGTGGCGGCCGTGGGCGGTACGCTGACCCAGTCCTCGGTGCTGACCGCCGGACAAAGCGCCAGCCTGCGCTTCAATGAGGTTATCCAGCTCAACGTTGGACTGGCCCGGCGCATAGCCAACAGCCCTGCAGGTAGCGTGACGATAGTGCGAGAGTTCAGTGATACCCAGACTGCGCAGCGCAGCAGCGTCGCTGTTTATGCCGGCAACAGTGGCGCGGACGGTCTGACCGTCAGACGCATAGACCTGAGCTTCGAGAGTGACGTGCGCACCGACGTGGTCGAACAGCACGCGCCATTGCGGGCCGTGGCCAACGTCAGCTTTCAGAGCAGCGGCGTGCTGCGAGGTGAATGGCGAATCATCGATCCCACCGCCAGCCTGGGTGACGGCTCGGGCCGTGTGTTGCAGGTGGTACGGCAAAGTCTGATCAGTGCCGGCGAGGGCAGGATACCGGTTGTCAGTCCGCTGCTGCCGACCGACCGGCAGGGGCTGTATCTGCTGGCGTTCTCGGTTCAGGACACCACCGCCCGGATTGATATTCCCGTTTTGCGCTATTACGTCATCGACAACAGTCTGGCTCCGTCGGTGGTTGAGCTACAGACGCTGACCGTCATGCAGCCATTGCAGAATGCGGTGCTGGGTGCCGGTACGCGGTTTGCCTGGCAACCCCTGGCCAATGCCCACGCCTATCAGCTTGAGGTGTTCAGACGCGGGGAGCAAGTGCCGCTGACCGGCAAGCTGGTGCCCGCCACGGAAACCGCGCTGGACTTGTCCGTCATGAGTCTCGACCGGCTATCGCCCTTATCGACCTACCAGTGGCAACTGCGCGCATTCGACCATAGGGGTAATGTGATCGGCGTTTCACCACGACAATCCATACAGACGCCCTGAACATGAGCCAAGACGATCAAGCCCTGTTGCAACGGATTGCCCGGCGGGACAAACAGGCACTGGCCAGTTTCTACCAGGCCCACGAGAAGCGCCTGTTCAGTTTCATCCTGACCAAGATGAATGATGCCTTCGAGGCCGTAGACGTCCTCAATGAGGTATTCATGGAGGTCTGGAACAAGGCCGACAGCTTTCAGGGACGCTCCAAGGTGTCCACCTGGCTGTTCAGCATCGCCTATTACAAGGTGGTTGATCGGCTCAGAAAGATCAGACCCCAGCAACTGGATGATGAAATGATGGCGGAAATGACCGACGACAGTCCCGGAATAGTCAGTTGCCTCATAGGTAACGAACAGGCCGCGCAGGTCCGGCACTGCATCGGTACCTTGAGTACGCCGCACCGGGCGGTCATGGAGCTGACCTTTTTCCAGGAGATGTCCTACAGCGAGATCGCCACGATAGTGGACTGCCCCGAAAATACGGTGAAGACACGCATGTTCCATGCAAAGAAAGCCATGAAGCAATGTTTGAACCGACTGATGGGAGCGACACGTGATGATGACTGAACGTGATGCCGAGATGCTGCTGCCGTTCTATCTGAACGGCACGCTCAGCGCTGAAGAAACCGATGACGTCGAGCAGGCCCTGACCGAGCATCCTGAACTGCGCGAAGAGCTGGCCTTCCTGCGCGCCCTGCGCGAACACATGGAGAGCCAGCGGGACAGTACCAACAGCCCCGGCGAATTGGGGTTACGACGCTTGCAACAGCAACTCAACAGTACGGAGCCCAAACCCGTAAAGCAGGGATGGCGGATGGCGGCGATCGCCGCCTCGTTCATGCTGGTGCTACAGACGGCCCTGACCTGGCAGAATGATGAAAGTGTCCATTTCACTCCGGCCGGCGGCGGCAGCGAGGCTGGTATCACCGGTACTCTGGTCAGCGTGACCTTTGTGCCCTCCGCCACCGAGCAACAGATTCGAGCAGTGCTGCTGGACAGCAACAGCCTGATCATCAACGGCCCTTCTGCCCTGGGTATCTACCAACTTGTCGTGGACGATACGGACAAGCAGGCGCTGGCCCGCCTGGAAGCGCAAAGCATTATCGAATCACTACAGGTCCAGTAGGGTGAAACATCTGATGCTCGCTGTCTGCCTGGGTCTCGGATGGGGCTCGGGCGTCAGTCTGATCGCGTCGGCAGCCGAAACCCATCCCGCACACAGCACAGTGCCAGTTCGCGACCCGGCAGCCATGCCAGGGGCGCTCCCGGACACCCCTGCACCTGCGTCGCCTGCCAGGCAAAGCACCGAACGCATGCCCCTGCCCACCTCACCCGGGTTGAGGGCACCGACCGGTCAATGCGTGTACCCGGGCCAGGCAGTGGTGTTACCCATTCACCTGGACGCGCAAACCGGCAGCCAGCAGTGGTTCATAGAGGTTCAAGGGGAGTTGATTGCCTTGCAGCTGCTGAGCCAGGACAAACGACAGACCAGGTTCCTGCTGCCCTCCGACAGCCGCATCAAGCCACAGCAGATCTATCCGGTATTCAGGCAAAGGGACCAGTGGTCACAGGCGCAGCCCATGGCCGTTGATATCCGCACCTGCACCTTTGCGCCTTTGGCGCCCCCGCAGCCCGCCACCGGGCATACCGCCGGGGAAATCGTCCTGTTGATGGACAGTGCCCATCTCGAGCAGGTATCAGCCGAGATTGAACGCCAGGACTACCGCCTGGTAGCGCTACATAGCCTGATGACACTGGGGCAGAGCCTGCTGGTTATCAAAACCGATAGCCAGCCCCTGAACGAGGCGATCGAACACTTGCGTCGACGCTTCCCCTTTGCCGAGATCGATCGCAATGATCACTATCAGAACGCCTCGGCACCGCGGCAGTACGCCAGGGAGAAAATCAACTGGCCGCCGTCGCCGGATTGCCAGACATCCGGCGCAGCACCCCTGCGAATCGGCCTGATCGATGGTGACGTCGCCCTCGACCATCCCGATCTGCTTGGCCAGCGCATCACCCTTCAGGCCTTCCATCGCAACCGGCCTGGCGGTGACCAGGCACATGCGACCGCCATTGCCGTGCTGCTGGTGGGCAATGGTCGGTCCGCCGCACTGGGTGGCTTGCTGCCCGACGCCGATCTCATCGCCGCTTCGGTTCTGGAGCAGTTCGACCATGGCAGTGTGGCCACCACCGAAGCCATGGCGCGCGCACTGGACTGGCTGCTGGCCCAACAGGTCAGGCTGGTCAATATCTCCCTGTCCGGTTCAAGGACCAATAGCGTACTGAATCGGATCCTCGAGCTCGGCAGTCATCAGGGGCTGCTGATCTTTGCCGCGGCAGGTAACGACAAGCTGCAGAACGATGTTGCCTTCCCTGCCGGTCACCCGGCGGTCATTGCGATAACGGCCATCGATGCGGCCAATCGGGTGTATTCCTTTGCCAACCAGGGCGACTACCTGGACTTTTCTGCTCCCGGCGTGGATATCTGGACAGCCAGCCCCGGGGAAGACGGCCAATACCGCTCGGGCACCTCTTTTGCTACGCCCTACGCGGTAGCAGTAGCTGCGCTCTACCTGCGCCTCAACCCGAATATGTCACGGGCGATTCTGTACAACGTCATGCAGGGTTACAGTCAGGATCTGGGCGCAACCGGACATGATCCCGTGTTTGGCTGGGGGAGCCTCAGGCTTCCAGATGAGATGTGCCGCTGACCGGTCAAGCGCAACGGCACGGTAGCCGTCTGCCCGGGGACGAAGAGCTAGCGGACCATCATGCTCTGCGGCCTGCAGGATAAGCACCCGTCAGGTCTTGCGGGCACAGGCTTCAGGCACAAAAAAGGGCGACCGAAGTCGCCCTTTTTCCAGGTGAATCACAACGGCTTAGTTGCCCTTGTTTTCCATCTGCTGCTTGATCAGATCACCAATGGT
>NVWE01000013.1 GCA_002746135.1 Cellvibrionales bacterium
TATGGCCTGGCAAGGCATGAAGCAGCTTATCTTCTGTGCAGAGGTGCGCTCGATTTTTGAGAAGGTACTGACTGTTACTTTAGCGTCTGCAAGACCAACCAAATGATGGTGTAGGTAAACTCTGCTAGAGGTGATGTGCTTAATCGAGTACAGCAAGCATCCACTTACCCCTGTCTGTGTCACCCGCGAGCCTGCCGGTCGTTTTTTCTTTTGGTTCTGACAATGGCGTGCTCCTGGGTGATTTTGTTTTCAGAGTCTCGTGAATGATATATAGCTGCCCCACGGGCTGATGTCCGAGATTGCTCGCTGGACAGGTTTCCAATGCTTAGACGCTGGCAGCGAATCCTGACAATTGCACATTTTCAGCTTAGAAAAGTGTGCGTGGGCGTTACTTGAAAATGTACTCAATTGTGTGTCGGTGTATTGATTGAATTTAATGCCTATTCTTTGGTGGTCAGTAGAGTGTTCGGGCACCATATAATTTGACGGCTGCTTGCGCTACCATCACAGGATATGCAAGTCCATCTGAAGCGGTGCCTCTTTTATTTGAAAACTCAATTTCTAGCAGATTTATTTCCTAGCCTCCTGCTGAGCAATATTTGGTTCCTACTCCATTGTTTCAGAGCTCCGATGCTAAAAAACTTTTGTTATGGATAAGGCGTGGAAAGAAACCTTGAGTATGCTGGCTCAGGGTGAGCTGGTTTCAGGGGCGACAATCGGTGGGCATCTTGGTATCAGTCGTACCGCAGTGTGGAAGCACCTGAATCAGCTGCAGGAGTGGGGTGTTCCAATAAAAAAATTAAAGGGGCAGGGCTACTACATTGAGAATGGTATTGAATTGTTATCCCATGCCAGCATAGTAGAGGCCATGCCGCTCGTAGCAACAAGGCTGTTGGGAGAATTGCAGCTACTGGATAATATTGATTCCACCAACTCTTTTGTTCGTGGCAAGGTCGATGCAGGTGCTGGAAGGGGCTTTGCATGCCTGGCTGAACGCCAGAGCCAGGGACGAGGTCGCCACGGGCGGGAGTGGGTGAGCCCTTTCGGGCGTAATGTCTATTTGTCCCTGTCGTGGCATTTCGATGAAGGCGTGGCCGCTCTGGAAGGCTTAAGTCTTGCTGTTGGCGTAGTTGTTGCGCGTGTCATCGAATCTTTCGGTGTCAAAAATGTCGCCCTTAAATGGCCTAACGACATACTTCTTGGTAGGCGAAAAGTGGGTGGTGTTTTACTCGAAATGATGGGCGACCCTGTCGGCGACTGCCAGGTAATCGTCGGTGTCGGCATTAACCTTGGTATGAGCGAAGAGGCGGCTATTGATCAGCCCTGGGCCGATCTTGCTAATGATGGACAGATAAGCCGCAATGCGCTGGTCAGTGCCCTATTGTCTGAATTGCTGCTCACTTTAGATACGTATTCCGCGCGTGGGTTTTCGGCCTATCGTGATCAGTGGGAGTATTTGGATGCCTATCGAGACAGTCCCATAAAGCTCACCACGCCGCGTATGACGGTGCGAGGGCTGGGCAGAGGCGTCAGCGTGACAGGGGCAATCCAGATTGAAGTCGATGGGGTTGTTGAATCTTATTCGGGTGGTGAGATCAGCCTGCGGAGCGACGATGATAGTTGATATTGATATCGGTAATTCGCGGGCTAAGTGGCGCTTGACTGCGGGTGCTGAAATTGTAAAGCGTGGCGTCATTGAGACAGGCAGTAAGGATTGGTCGGCTTTCATGGCCTTGCGCCCCTATCAACCAGGCCGTGTAAGGGTGTCAAATGTTGCAGGTGGTGTGGTGGGGCGGCGACTCGAATCTGTCATTACTGAAGCCCTTGGGGTAGAAGTTGAGTTTGCTCTCGCTTGCCCGTCCGTGGGTGAAGTGACATCCGGTTATGAGAAGCCAGAGAAACTTGGCGTTGATCGCTGGCTTGCTGTACTGGCGGGCTGGGATTTATTTCGTCAACGCTGTGTCGTCGTTGATGCAGGGAGTGCGCTGACCTTCGACTTCATTAATGAAAAAGCCGTTCACTTGGGTGGCTACATCGTGCCGGGTCAGCAAATGATGGTCGATGCGCTATTCGGCGGTACCAGTGGTGTTCGTGTAAATTTTTCACAAGTGCCCGGCGTCGATTATGGTCAAAGTACAGATTCTGCTGTGCAAAGCGGCTGCTTTGCCATGACGTTGGCTTTGATTGAGAAAGTAATACTGGAAACAAGTGAWGAGCAGGGCTCGATCAATATAGTTCTGACCGGGGGAGGYGCCGAGTTGCTGTTAGCACGGCTACCTAATACTGTCGTCTACAAACCCGATTTAGTATTGGATGGTTTGGCGCTGGCCTTGCCATGATTGGTGCTGTTGATGATTAAGTGGCTTCTGATCAGTGCATTAACAGCGAATGTCATGGCCTTGTTCTGGTTTAGTAGTCAGGAAGACTCTACACCCAAAGGGATATTGGATGAAGGGCATTGGCAGGTGGGGCTGGCAAGCGAAATTGTTCTGCTGTCGGAGCTGGAAATAACGCCAGCGACACGGGGATTGCGCACTGCAGAGGCGCGGTGGCTCGACGAGCTTGTACCGGAAGAATTGGGGGCGCATGAGTTGGGTGGAATTGAGTCCTCAATGAAGTATGAAAATGTTGGTCAGCAAACTGTTGCGGATGCTGGGAGCTCGGAACTTGTTGATAGCCAAAAAGTTAATGAGGGCGATAGTTTTCAGGAGGGCGTGTCAGAGAAAGGCGCTTTGCTCGAATCCAGGCCGCAGCCTAAGTCCGAACCCGAAGTGATTTCAGAAGTAGGACTYGGATTGCAGTGTGTTGCTCTGGGTCGGTTTGATAGGGGTCAGGATGCTAATGCATTGTTAGAAAAATTACAGCAGGCAGTGGGTGTGGAGGCAAAAGTACAAGCCGTGGCAGAGGGGGTAGTGCGTTATCTGGTTTACATGGGGCCATTTGAAACGCAGGCAATGGCTAAAGAGCAGCAAGCCATCTTAAAAGAGGGTGGGGTAAGAAGTTCGCTTTACTATAAAGGTGATCTACAGAATAGCTTGTCTCTGGGCTACTTTGGCTCCCACAGTAATGCGGGGCGCAGGTTTGAGAGGCTGCTGGCCGCAGGGCACGGGGTGGAGCTAAAAACCATAGAGACGCGAGTTGTGCGCTATTGGATAGAATTACAAAGGCTGGAGGATGTAAAGCTGTCGCAAAATTTCTGGCGAGATATGGCGGAAAAATTCCCGACTGTGACGCGCAAGGACGTGGCGTGTTCAGCTACAGGGCAAGAAGGACAGGTAGAATAGCTTGATTAAGGCAGTTGTTTTTGACWTCACTGGTGGTTGTCGAGTTATTACCGCGTTAATTCATGAAATATGCCCTGCGGAGGTTGCTTCCCTTGATGACTTCCCCTAGAATCGCGCATCCTTTTTAGGGTAATGCGCTGGCGTAGCTCAGTTGGTAGAGCAGCTGACTTGTAATCAGCCGGTCGGGGGTTCGACTCCTCTCGCCAGCTCCAAATTTTCTTAATGCCGCTCTCGATAGCGCAAGGGCGGTATGTTCTGTTGACAAGTGGCAGCAGAGCAAGGAAAATGCACGACCTTTTTGGGGAGGGGTTCCCGAGTGGCCAAAGGGATCAGACTGTAAATCTGACGCGTAAGCTTCGGTGGTTCGAATCCACCCCCCTCCACCATATAACTGCAGGTAACCAGTTGCTAGTTTAGCGGGTTGCAGGCACAAGCGGGTAGCGTTGCGGGTATAGTTTAGTGGTAGAACCTCAGCCTTCCAAGCTGATGATGCGGGTTCGATTCCCGCTACCCGCTCCAGATCCCGCGCTATTAGGTTTATTGAGGCTCATATAGCTCAGGGGTAGAGCACTTCCTTGGTAAGGAAGAGGTCATCGGTTCAATTCCGATTATGAGCTCCATATTTGTTGATTGCGTCCGGTATTAAATGGGTGCGTTGGTTTGTTTAGATAGTCCTGATTCGAGGAGAGCGGCAATGGGAAAAGAGAAGTTCGAACGTAATAAGCCCCACGTCAACGTAGGTACAATTGGCCACGTTGACCACGGTAAAACCACACTCACAGCAGCCCTCACACGGGTCTGTGCCGAAGTTTGGGGTGGCGAAATGGTTGCCTTTGACGGCATCGATAACGCTCCTGAAGAGCGCGAGCGCGGCATTACGATTGCCACCTCCCACGTTGAGTACGATTCAGAGGTTCGTCACTACGCTCACGTCGACTGCCCCGGCCACGCCGACTACGTTAAAAACATGATTACTGGTGCCGCTCAAATGGACGGCGCTATTCTAGTTTGTGGTGCCACCGACGGCCCCATGCCCCAGACCCGTGAGCACATCCTGCTTTCACGTCAGGTTGGCGTACCCTACGTTATCGTCTTCCTCAACAAAGCAGACCTGCTGGCTGAAGATTGCGGCGGCGTTGGCTCTGAAGAATACGAAGAAATGCTCGAGCTGGTTGAAATGGAACTGCGCGAGCTGCTCGACGCTTACGAATTCCCCGGTGACGACACGCCCATTATTGCAGGTTCTGCATTAATGGCCCTCAACGGCGAAGATGAGCACGAGCTGGGTACCACTGCTGTTAAGAAGCTGGTTGAAGCTCTTGATAGCTATATCCCTGAGCCTGAGCGTGCCATTGATGGCGACTTCCTCATGCCCATTGAAGACGTCTTCTCCATCTCCGGTCGCGGCACCGTTGTTACGGGTCGTATTGAGCGCGGCATCGTCAACGTCGGTGATGAAATCGAAATCATCGGTATTAAAGACACCGAAAAAACCACCTGTACCGGTGTTGAAATGTTCCGCAAGCTACTCGACGAAGGTCGTGCTGGTGAGAACGTCGGCGTACTACTGCGTGGCACCAAGCGTGAAGACGTTGAGCGCGGTCAGGTTCTGGCAGCGCCAGGTAGCATCCTGCCTCACACCAAGTTTGAAGCCGAAGTCTACGTACTGAGCAAAGACGAAGGTGGTCGACACACGCCTTTCTTTAAAGGCTATCGCCCCCAGTTCTACTTCCGTACTACAGACGTTACCGGTGCTTGTGAGCTGCCCGAAGGCGTTGAAATGGTCATGCCCGGCGACAACGTGCAAATGGTTGTTACCCTGATTGCTCCTATCGCCATGGAAGACGGTCTGCGCTTCGCTATTCGTGAAGGTGGCCGTACTGTTGGTGCGGGTGTTGTGGCTAAGATTTTCGAATAAGTCTTAGACGCTTCCCCATAAAAAAGGCCGCCAGCAAGGCGGTCTTTTTTATGGCTGGGGTTTATGTGTTGCTAGGCCGCTGGTTTAACTATCGGCAATAAAAAACCCCGCGAGTTAAACCAGCGGGGTTTTTAGAGGAAGAAAAGCTAAATTATTTCGCCGCTTTTCTTTCCCTGGCTTCTTCGATGACTTGCTCAGAAACATTCTTCGGGCAAGGCAGGTAGTGGGAGAACTCCATGGAGAACTGACCGCGACCCGATGTCATGGTGCGTAGTGTGCCGATATAACCGAACATTTCTGCCAGTGGTACGTCGGCTTTAACGCGTACGCCGGTAACACCTTTTTCCTGATCCTTGATCATACCGCGACGGCGGTTGAGGTCGCCAATAACGTCGCCAATGTGATCATCCGGTGTGAATACGTCGACTTTCATGATCGGCTCGATGAGCTGGGGGCCGGCTTTGGGCATGGACTGGCGGTAAGCACCTTTGGCGGCGATCTCAAAAGCGACAGCCGATGAATCGACAGCGTGGAAGCCGCCATCGTAGAGCTCGATTTCAACATCCAGTACGGGGAACTCCGCCAGAGGGCCTTGCGCCATCATGCCTCTGAATCCCTTCTCAATAGCGGGGAAGAATTCCTTAGGGACGTTACCGCCGACCACCACCGAGTTAAAGACGTAGCCAGTGCCGGGTTCGCCGGGCTTAATGCGATAGTCGATTTTACCGAACTGGCCGGAACCGCCGGATTGTTTCTTGTGGGTGTAGCTATCATCGATCTCTTGCGTGATGGTTTCGCGGTAGGCAACCTGTGGCTGACCGACTTCGAGTTCAACGTCGTAAGTTCGCTTGAGGATGTCGACTTTAATATCGAGGTGCAGTTCGCCCATGCCTTTGAGAATGGTCTCGCCGGAATCCTGGTCGGTTTCAACGCGGAAAGAAGGGTCTTCTGCAATCATTTTGCCAATCGCGATGCCCATTTTTTCCGAGCCGCCCTTATCTTTTGGCTTGACGGCAATGGAGATAACGGGCTCTGGGAAGATCATCGGCTCAAGCGTAACGGGGTGCTTGGGGTCGCAGAGGGTATGGCCGGTTTGCACGTTCTTCATGCCGACAATGGCGATAATGTCGCCTGCCTGGGCGCTGCTAATCTCGTTGCGATCGTCCGCGTGCATTTCAACCATGCGGCCTACGCGCTCTGTTTTGCCGGTATAGGAGTTGAGAATGGTGTCGCCCTTGTTGAGCACACCAGAATAAACGCGTACGAAGGTGAGTGCGCCAAAGCGATCTTCCATGATTTTGAAAGCCAGCGCTTTGAAGGGTTCTTCGATTGAGACGGTGGCAACTTCGCCGGTATCTTCCCCGTCTTCGTCAGTCAGCGGCTGTGGCTTAACTTCAGTGGGGCTGGGCAGGTAGTCGACAACGGCGTCGAGAATAACCTGTACGCCTTTGTTCTTAAAAGCAGAGCCGCAGTAGGTGGGGAAGAAGTCGAGGGCGATGGTACCTTTGCGGATGCAGGCTTTGATGTCTTCCATGGCGGGTTCTTCGCCTTCCATGTAGGTCATCATCACGTCGTCATCTTGTTCAACGGCCATCTCGATGAGTTTTTCGCGGTATTCTTCAACCAGGTCAACCATGTCTTCGGGAACATCGGTGGTCTCGAAGTTCTCTGGCAGGCCGCTGTCGTCCCAGATGAAGGCTTTGCGGCTCAACAGATCGACAACACCAACAAAGTTTTCTTCGACACCAATTGGCAGCACCATGACCAGAGGGTTGGCGCCGAGCACCTTTTTAACCTGGGTGACAACGCGTAAAAAATCAGCACCCATGCGGTCGAGCTTGTTGACGAAGATGATGCGAGCAACTTCTGATTCGTTAGCGTAACGCCAGTTTGTTTCCGACTGGGGTTCTACACCGCCCGAGCCACAGAAAACGCCAACACCGCCGTCGAGTACTTTCAGTGAGCGATAAACCTCGATCGTGAAGTCAACGTGCCCTGGTGTGTCGATAATGTTAAAGCGGTGGTCTTTCCAGTAACAGGTGGTGGCAGCAGACTGGATGGTGATGCCGCGCTCTTGTTCCTGCTCCATAAAGTCAGTGGTCGCAGCGCCATCGTGGACTTCACCGGTTTTATGAATTTTGCCCGTTAACTTCAAGATGCGTTCAGTGGTGGTGGTTTTGCCAGCATCGACGTGGGCGAAAATACCAATGTTTCTATAGAGGCTTAAGTCAGTCATTGTTTTGCTCGAGTTAATGGGACGAAAAATAGCGCGGCATTATAGCTAATATAGACAGCTGGTTGAACAGTAAATAGAGGAGATAGGCCAGATATAAAGAAATAAAGTTATTTAATGGTAATGCGTGTACTATCGCGCCTCTTAATTGCGCTGGATATTGCGCATTGGGTGCTGACTTAATGTAGTTCATATAAGGTGACTGCGCTGGGCAATAGCTGGAGGCTTAAATTATTTGCCTTTCGATTAGATTTTGTCTTGACAGTCTTTGGAATCGCCTATAACATTCCGCCTCCGTTTTTCGAGCTACTAGCAACTGTTTGCTGGGGCTAAACGACTAGATCTGGAGATCTGATTTCAATGCAGGGTCAATCGATTAGAATTTGTCTCAAGGCCTTCGATCATAAGCTGATCGATGCCTCCGCCGAGGAAATAGTGGCAACTGTACGCCGTACGGGTGCGCAGATCCGCGGGCCAATCCCGATGCCGACTCGCAAGGAAAGGTTTACGATTTTGACCTCGCCGCACGTCAATAAGGATGCGCGAGATCAGTATGAGATTCGTACCCACAAGCGCTTGTTAGATATTGTCGAGCCAACAGAAAAGACTGTTGACGCCTTGATGAAGTTGGATCTGGCAGCTGGTGTGGATGTGCAAATAAGCTTAGGTTAATTATTCGCCGGGCCTGGCCCGGAAGTGTAACGCTCTGAGAAGGGCGGCCATAGCGGGTAACAGCCCCGTACACGAAGAGGTAAAAAATGAAAATTGGAATAGTAGGTCGTAAGTGCGGCATGAGCCGTGTCTTTACCGATGAAGGTGCTTCTGTGCCGGTGACGGTGATTGAGGTTGAGCCAAATAGGGTTACTCAATTAAAGTCCGAAGAAGTTGATGGTTATACCTCTGTGCAGGTAACTACAGGYTCTCGTCGTGTCTCTCGAGTGACAAAAGCGCAAGCCGGTCACTATGCAAAAGCAGGWTCAGAAGCGGGTCKTGGCCTTTGGGAGTTTCGTCTTGATGCCGATCAGGAAGCCCCTGAAGCGGGTGGTCAGCTGACAGTCGAGCAATTCGAGGTCGGTCAAAATGTCGATGTCTCGGGTGTTTCAAAGGGTAAGGGCTTTGCTGGTGTGATCAAGCGCTGGAACTTCCAGATGCAGGACGCTACCCACGGTAACTCGTTGGCTCACAGAGCGCCGGGTTCTATCGGTCAAAACCAAACGCCCGGTCGTGTCTTTAAAGGCAAGAAAATGGCTGGYCACATGGGCTCGCGCAATGTGACGACGCAGAATCTCGAAGTGATTCGTGTCGATGCTGAGCGCAACATATTGTTGGTTAAAGGTGCTGTGCCTGGCGCAACCGGCGGAACAGTCATCGTTCGACCAGCGGTTAAGGTCTGAGGGGTTAGCTATGGAGTTGAATATTGCGACACCGRCAGGCGTAAATGGCACAATTAATGTGTCTGATGAAGCCTTCGGTAAAGAATTTAATGGTGATCTGGTGCATCAGGCTGTCGTAGCCTATATGGCCGGCGCTCGCCAGGGTACGCGCGCACAAAAAACACGTTCCGATGTGGCGGGTGGCGGCAAGAAGCCCTGGCGTCAAAAAGGTACTGGTCGTGCGCGATCGGGTACTATTCGAAGCCCAATCTGGCGTTCAGGTGGTGTGACATTTGCCGCCCGTCCTCAGGATCACTCGCAGAAATTGAATCGTAAGATGTATCGGGCTGCAATGCGCTCCATATTATCTGAGTTGGCACGTCAGGATCGTCTGGTGGTAGTCGAGTCTTTCGATATCGAAGAGCCCAAGACAAAAGCATTGGTGAGTCGTCTCGGTGAGTTTGGCCTGAGCGATGTGCTAATTGTGACTGAAGAAGTTAACGAAAACCTTTATCTCTCTGCTCGCAACCTGCACAAGGTTGAGGTGCGTGATGCCCTCGGTGTTGATCCGGTGACATTGATTCGCTGCGAAAAGGTAATGGTGACTGTGCCTGCGCTTAAAAAGATTGAGGAGATGCTGGGATGAACAAAGAACGCATCTTCAAAGTATTGTTGGCGCCGCACGTGACAGAAAAAGCCAGTATGGTTGCCGACGCAGGTAATCAGGTRGTTTTCAAGGTGGCGACCACGGCGACTAAGCGCGATGTCAAAGCAGCAGTAGAGGCTTTGTTCGAAGTGCAGGTTAAAGATGTTCGYGTAGTGAATGTCAAAGGCAAGACCAAGCGCAACAAGAGTGGTCTTGGTAAATGTTCTGACTGGAAAAAAGCCTACGTTAATCTGGCTGCCGGTCAGGATATCGATTTTATGGCGATTGGGTAAGGAGCGTTTACTATGCCAATAGTTAAGAGAAAGCCGACCTCCCCCGGGCGCCGACATGTTGTTAGTGTGGTGCACACAGACTTGCATAAGGGTGCGCCCTACGCGCCTYTGCTTGAGAAGAAGAGCAAGAGTGGTGGTCGTAATAACGCTGGTCGTATCAGTGTTAGACACATCGGTGGTGGCCACAAGCAGCATTACCGTGTTATTGACTTTAAGCGCAATAAAGATGGTATTCCCGCGACCGTAGAGCGTCTCGAGTACGATCCAAACCGCACCGCGAATATCGCATTGCTTTGTTATAAAGATGGCGAGCGTCGTTACATYATCGCGCCAAAAGGCCTGGTTGCAGGCGATGTGCTTGAGTCTGGCGCCGCTGCTGCTATTAAGGTTGGCAATACCTTGCCGCTGCGCAATATCCCAGTAGGTAGTGTTCTGCACTGTGCTGAGATGAAGCCAGGTAAAGGCGCGCAGCTTGCCCGCAGTGCCGGTACTTCGCTGCAGTTGGTGGCTCGCGAAGGTCGACATGCAACCCTGCGTTTGCGCAGTGGTGAAATGCGCAAAGTGTTATCCGATTGTCGTGCAACACTCGGTGAAGTTTCCAACAGTGAGCATAGTTTGCGCTCGCTGGGTAAGGCGGGTGCATCTCGCTGGCGCGGTGTTCGTCCAACCGTTCGTGGCGTGGTGATGAACCCGGTTGATCACCCGCATGGTGGTGGTGAAGGTCGTACCTCTGGTGGYCGTCATCCCGTTAGCCCTTGGGGTATGCCAACAAAAGGGTACAAGACCCGTAAAAACAAGCGAACTGACAGTATGATTGTTCGTCGTCGCGGTAAATAACGCGCTATTAATACGAGGATATAATTGTGGCACGTTCGCTGAAAAAAGGACCATTCATTGATTTTCACCTGATTAAAAAGGTGGAAGTTGCAGCAGAGAAAAATGATCGCCGGCCCATCAAAACCTGGTCGCGTCGCTCAATGATCCTGCCTCAGATGGTGGGTTTAACAATCGCCGTTCATAACGGGCGTCTACATGTTCCCGTAATGGTCACGGAAGAAATGGTCGGGCACAAATTGGGTGAGTTCGCGCCGACGCGAACCTATCGCGGACACGTTGCTGACAAACAGGCGCGGCGYTAGTCGCTGGCTTGAAGGGGTAATTATTGTGGAAGTAGCTGCAAAATTAAAAGGCGCTCAGTTATCAGCGCAAAAAGCTCGCCTGATCGCGGATCAGGTGCGTGGAAAGCCGGTAGAGCAGGCTCTCGATATCCTTTCTTTTAGTAATCGCAAAGGCGCGACTATTGTAAAGAAAGTKCTCGAGTCGGCCATTGCAAACGCCGAGCACAATGAAGGTGCCGATGTTGATGAGTTGAAAGTTTCAACGATCTTCGTCGATGAGGGTGTGACCATGAAGCGTCTTATGCCCAGAGCAAAGGGGCGCGCTGATCGAATCTTGAAGCGTTCATGTCATATCACCGTAAAAGTTGCTGGATAATTAGGCTTAGGAGCTGACATGGGTCAGAAAGTACATCCAATTGGTATAAGACTTGGTATTGTTAAAAAACATACCTCAGTCTGGTACGCCGACAAGGCAGACTACGCAGTAAAGCTGAATAGTGATCTGCGTGTGCGCAGCATGATTCAAAAGCGCCTGGCTCACGCCTCTGTTAGTCGTATTGATATAGAGCGCCCCTCGGCATCGGCCAGGATCACCATTCATACGGCTCGCCCCGGTATTGTTATCGGCAAGCGTGGTGAAGACGTTGATAAGCTGCGTGCAGCTGTCTCCGCCGAGATGGGTGTGCCGGTTCATATCAATATTGAAGAAATCCGCAAGCCGGATCTTGACGCAACACTGGTTGCACAGAACGTGTGTCAGCAGCTAGAGCGCCGCGTTATGTTCCGTCGTGCCATGAAGCGCGCTGTACAAAACGCCATTCGCCAGGGTGCGAAGGGTGTCAARATTCAGATTGGTGGTCGTTTGGGCGGTGCTGAAATTGCACGCTCTGAATGGTATCGCGAAGGCCGCGTGCCCTTGCACACCTTCCGCGCTGATATTGACTATGCGCATGAAGAAGCGGCAACAACCTACGGCATCATCGGTGTCAAGGTTTGGATATTTAAAGGCGAAGTACTGGGTAGTGACGAAGCAGAGCCTGCCCAGGCTAAAAAGAAGTAATTTGCGAATAAGGGTCGAGCGAGATGCTGCAACCGAAACGAACAAAATACCGCAAGATGCACAAAGGYCGSAATCGTGGCCTGGCGCAACGCGGMAGTAAGATTAGCTTTGGCGAATACGGGCTGAAAGCTGTGGGTCGAGGTCGACTGACAGCGCGCCAGATTGAGGCGGCACGACGCGCCATGACACGWCACGTGAAGCGTGGCGGAAAAATCTGGATCCGTGTTTTCCCCGATAAGCCAATTACTCAAAAGCCTCTCGAAGTGCGAATGGGTAAGGGTAAGGGTAACGTTGAATACTGGGTTGCGTTAATTCAGCCTGGACGCGTTTTATATGAGATGGAAGGTGTTACTGAAGAGATCGCGCGTGAGGCTTTCGAGTTAGCAGCGGCTAAACTGCCTATCAAGACAACCTTTGTTAAGCGGACGGTAATGTGATGAAAGCGAGTGAACTTCGTGAGAAGAACCCCGAAGAGCTGAACGCAGCTATCCTCGGTGAGCTGGAAACTCAGTTCAAACTGAGAATGAAGCGCTCTACCGGTCAGCTTAATGAAAGTCATGAAATGAAAATTGCACGACGTAATGTGGCGCGTATTAAGACCGTCCTTACCGAGAAAGCCAACGAAGCAGCAGGTGGTCAGTAATGACAGCAAGCAATACGGCGCGGACCCTATCCGGCAGAGTCGTCAGTGACAAAATGGATAAAACCGTCACGGTTTTGATTGAGCGGCGGGTAAAGCACGCGCTCTACGGCAAATACATCAGCCGATCCACAAAGCTGAAGGCACACGATGAGGCTAATGAGTGCCGCACTGGTGATCTTGTCACCATCGCAGAAACTCGCCCTCTATCTAAAACCAAGTCCTGGGCTTTGGTTAACATCGACGAGCGCGCTACCGAAGTTTAACTCGCCGCGTGGCACAGGTTTGGAGTAGAGAATGATACAGACACAAAGTTATCTCGAAGTGGCCGACAACAGCGGTGCGCGAAGAGTTATGTGCATCAAGGTCTTGGGCGGTTCACACCGTCGTTACGCTTCAGTGGGTGACATCATTAAGGTCACTGTCAAAGAAGCTATCCCACGGGGTAAGGTGAAAAAAGGTCAGGTAATGAAYGCTGTTGTGGTTCGCACTCGTAAAGGTGTTCGTCGCTCCGACGGAAGTCTGATCAAGTTTGCCGATAACGCAGCTGTGCTTTTAAACGCACAGAATGCACCGATCGGTACGCGTATTTTTGGACCGGTAACACGCGAGCTGCGTAGCGAACGCTTTATGAAGATTATCTCATTGGCTCCCGAAGTACTTTAGGTTTAGCAGGCAAATATTATGGCGATGAAAAAAATCAGGCGCGATGATGACGTAATCGTTATTGCCGGTCGTGATAAAGGTAAGCGAGGCAAGGTCCTCCARGTGTTGTCTGATGGCCGTTTGTTGGTGTCAGGAATACAGATTATCAAGAAGCACCAGAAGCCTAACCCGCAGATGGGTGTACAGGGCGGTATTATTGAGAAAGAAGCGCCGATCGACGCGTCAAATCTGGCTATCTTTAATCCAGAGAGTAGCAAGGCCGACCGAGTCGGTTTTAACGTGTCGGAAGACGGCAAAAAAATTCGAGTATTTAAATCCAACGGCCAGGCCGTGGACGCCAAGTAGGGTAAAGTAGATGGCAAGGCTCAAAGAACTATACAAGACAGAAATCGCGGCCAAACTCAAAGAAGAGCTGGGTCTGGACAATGTGATGGAAGTTCCTCGCATCACAAAAATCACCCTCAATATGGGTGTTGGRGAAGCTCTGGCAGATAAAAAAGCCCTTGAGCATGCGGTGCGGGATCTCGAAACTATTGCTGGCCAGAAGGTTGTCGTTAATCTGGCGCGCAAATCTATTGCTGGCTTTAAAGTACGTGAAGGTTGGCCGATCGGTTGTAAGGTCACTTTGCGTAGCGAGCGCATGTACGAATTCCTGGAGCGACTGGTYGATATTGCCATYCCTCGAATCCGTGACTTCCGTGGCATTAGCCCCAAGTCCTTTGACGGTCGTGGAAACTTCGCAATGGGTGTTACTGAGCAGATCATCTTCCCCGAAATCGACTACGATAAAATCGACAAGTTGCGCGGGCTCGATATTACGATCACGACAACGGCTCGTAATAACGACGAAGGACGCGCCCTGCTGAGAGCRTTCAACTTTCCCCTTAAAGGTGATAAATAGTCATGGCTAAAACATCGATGGTTGAGCGTGAGAAAAAACGCACCAAGTTAGTTGCCAAATACGCTCAGAAGCGAGCTGCAATCAAAGCTGTTATCGCTAATGTAGAGTCGACGCCTGAAGAGCGTTGGGAAGCGCAGTTGCAGCTACAGAAGATGCCGCGCGATTCCAGTGCTTCACGCCAGCGACGTCGTTGTCAGATTACTGGACGCCCACACGGTGTCTACAGAAAATTTGGTCTTTGCCGTAACAAGCTTCGCGAAGCAGCGATGCGCGGCGATGTGCCTGGTCTTGTTAAGGCTAGCTGGTAGAGCCGGGAAGAGGAATTAGACATGAGTATGCAAGATCCTTTATCAGATATGTTGACCCGCATTCGGAACGCCCATTCGCGCTCCAAAGTCAGTGTCACTATGCCATCTTCCAAGTTGAAGATAGCGGTAGCTAACGTGCTGCAGGAAGAAGGTTATATAAGCGGCTTCAATGTTGCTGATGGAACCAAGGCTGAGCTTACTATTGAGCTTAAATATTTTGAAGGCCGGCCTGTTATCGAAGAAATCGATCGTTTCAGCCGCCCCGGTTTGCGTCGCTATGCCGGTGCTACTGAATTACCGAATGTTCGTGCGGGCCTTGGCATTGCCATCGTCTCTACAAGCAAAGGTGTTATGACCGACCGCGCAGCACGTAGTGCTGGCGTTGGCGGCGAAGTGCTTTGCACCGTCTTTTAACGGGAATTAACTAAGATGTCTAGAGTAGCAAAAAACCCAGTGGCGATACCCAAAGGCGTCGAGGTCAAGCTGAGTGCCGGCGAGATCTCCATAAAGGGTTCCGGCGGGCAGTTAAATCTGGCTTACAACCATGCTGTTGCAGTGACTGAGGCTGATAACGTACTTAGCTTTAGCGCTAAAGACGGTAGTCGTACAGCGCTGAGCCAGGCTGGTACAGTTCGGGCTCTGGTCAATAACATGGTCACCGGTGTTTCTACAGGCTTTGAGAAAAAGCTGCAGTTAGTCGGCGTTGGTTACCGTGTTGCCGTACAGGGCAATACACTAAATTTGACTCTCGGTTTCTCTCACCCGGTTGCTTATGAGCTGCCCAAAGGTGTAAGTGCTGAGGCAAAAACTCAAACCGAGCTAGTACTCAAGTCTGCGGACAAGCAGTTGCTGGGTCAGGTGGCATCAGAGATTCGTGCCTACCGTCCACCCGAGCCCTATAAAGGCAAGGGCGTAAGGTATGCGGACGAGCATGTTGTTCGTAAAGAAGCGAAGAAGAAATAGGTTCAAGTGATGAGTGATAAAAAGCAAACAAGATTACGCCGTGCGCGCCGTGGGCGAGCAAAAATCCGYGAGCTKGGYATSTCKCGMCTCTGTGTTAAYCGCACRCCKCARCAYATYTATGCMCAGGTSATYGTYGCCRGTGAAAATGGCGACAATATAGTGGCAACTGCATCGACACTTGATAAGGCGATTGCGCCCGAAGGTAGCAGTGGTAACACTGAYGCAGCAAYYTTGGTAGGCAGTCTGATTGCCGATCGAGCCAAAGCGGCTGGTATTACCAAAGTAGCCTTTGATCGTAGCGGTTTTAAATATCACGGTCGAGTAAAGGCCCTTGCTGATGCCGCTCGTGCTGGCGGACTGGAATTTTAAAGGTATAGACATGGCAAAGAATAACCAGAGAAACACCGATCCGAACGAAGGGCTGATGGAAAAATTAGTCGAAGTCAATCGTGTCGCCAAGACGGTTAAAGGCGGACGTATTTTTGGCTTCACAGCTTTGACGGTAGTTGGCGATGGCAATGGCCGCGTAGGTTTCGGTCGAGGCAAGGCGCGTGAAGTACCTTTGGCTATTCAAAAGGCAATGGAAGCAGCTCGCCGCAACATGATTACAGTGGGACTCGATGGCAACACCATTCAGTATCCTATTAAAGCTAATCATGGTGCATCTAAAGTTTATTTGCAGCCTGCCTCAGAAGGCACCGGCATTATCGCTGGTGGTGCAATGCGAGCAGTATTAGAGTTAGCTGGCGTACAAAATGTACTGGCCAAGTGCTACGGTTCAACTAATCCGGTTAACGTTGTACGSGCCACATTTAAAGGCCTGCAGACTATGCGTTCACCAGAAGATGTCGCAGCAAAACGCGGTAAAACGGTAGAGCAGATTAGCGAGTAGCACTCTTTACCTGTATGACTATTTGGAAACTAGCATGGCTAAAATTAAAGTAACTCAAACACGCAGCACGATTGGTCGCTTACCTGGCCATAAGAACTGCATTAAAGGCCTGGGCTTGCGTCGTATTGGTCATACTGTAGAGCTAGAAGATACCCCTTCAGTACGCGGAATGGCGGCTAAGGTCTTCTACATGGTTAAAGTCGAGGAAGTATAAGATGCGTCTCAATACATTGAGCCCAGCCCCAGGACGAACTCACGCTGCAAAGCGCGTGGGACGCGGTATTGGTAGTGGCCTGGGTAAAACCTGTGGTCGTGGCCATAAAGGTCAAAAGTCTCGTTCTGGTGGTAGTGTAAAGCCCGGGTTTGAGGGTGGTCAGATGCCTTTACAAAAGCGGCTACCTAAATACGGTTTTACTTCGCGGGTATCTCGAGTTAGTGCGCAAATCCGCCTTTCTGAATTAAACCTCGTTGGCGGCGATGTCGCTAATCTTGAAACACTTCGCGCCGCTGGTTTAATTAACCATGGCATTTCCCGCGTCAAGATCTTCTTGTCGGGTGAGCTGAGTAAATCAATTGTCGTCCAGGGGCTTGGAATCACACAGGGCGCTAAAGCTGCTCTGGAAGCCGCTGGCGGTAAGGTCGACGAATAGCAAGGCGGACTGATCGGATGGCTAAGGGTGYAAATATGCCGCAAGGCAATCAGAAGGGACTGGGCGAGCTTTGGGCTCGCCTTCGCTTTTTGTTGCTGGCTATAGTTATCTATCGTATCGGTACGCACATACCTGTGCCCGGTATCGACCCCGACCGTATGGCTGAGCTGTTTAGCCAAAGTCAGGGCACGATCCTCGGCATGTTCAACATGTTCTCCGGTGGCGCGCTCGAGCGAATGAGCATATTGGCTCTCGGCATCATGCCCTATATATCCGCGTCAATTATTATGCAGTTGTTGACGGCAGTGACCCCTGCGCTGGAACAGCTTAAGAAAGAAGGCGATGCAGGTCGGCGGAAGATTACCCAGTACACACGCTACGCAACGGTATTGCTCGCTCTTGTACAAGGTACAGGCATGGCTTACGGATTAGCCGGGCAAGGCCTTGCCTACTATGGTGGAGCCAGCTTCTTTCTGGTGGCGATTACCTCACTGGTTACCGGCGCAGTTTTCATGATGTGGCTTGGTGAGCAGATTACCGAGCGCGGTATTGGTAATGGCATTTCAATGTTGATTTTTGCGGGCATTGTTGCCGGTTTACCCCGTGCACTGGGTCAGGCATTTGAGTCTGCGCGTACAGGTGATTTGAATATTATTGTTTTGCTGATTGTCGGTATTCTTGCAGTGGCAGTTGTTTACTTCGTTGTGTTTATTGAGCGTGGTCAGCGTCGCATCACCGTGAATTATGCGCAGCGTCAGCAGGCGAGAGGTAAGGCTTATGGCCAGCAAAGTACTCACTTGCCCCTAAAAGTGAACATGGCAGGTGTTATACCGGCGATCTTTGCCAGTAGTATTCTTTTGTTTCCCTCTACGTTGGCTGCAATGTTTGGGCAAGGTGCAGGTGCACCTGATTGGTTGCAAGATGTATCCCTGTTTTTGGGGCCGGGTCAGCCATTACACATTATTTTATTTACAGCGTTAATTGTTTTCTTTTGTTTTTTCTATACGGCACTTACCTTTAACCCAAAAGAAGTGGCTGATAACTTGAAGAAGGGCGGGGCATATTTGCCGGGTATACGTCCGGGCCAGCAAACGGCTAAATATATTGATGGTGTTGTGACTCGTTTAACGATGGTCGGTGGTGCCTACATTGCAGGTGTTTGCCTCCTGCCGCAGTTTTTGAATGTGTACTTTAACGTCCCGTTTTATCTAGGTGGTACTTCATTGCTGATTGCTGTGGTAGTAACAATGGATTTCATGGCCCAGGTTCAATCTCACCTTATGTCGAACCAATATGACTCGGTGATGAAGAAGGCCAATATGAAAGGTCAGGGCGGCAGCGGCCGCTAAATTTTACGATAGGGTTTCATCATGAAAGTAAGAGCATCGGTAAAAAAGATTTGCCGCAACTGTAAAATTGTTAAACGCAAAGGTGTCGTTCGAGTGATCTGTGTGACAGACCCTCGTCACAAGCAACGCCAAGGTTAATGTTTTTTCAAAAGAGATTGATTTTCGTTGCCTAAAGAGATATTGTTTCGCGCCCGTTTTTGCTGGGTGTCGTGTTGGGGCGTAAGCCCAGGCTAGTTTAAAACGTTATCAGTTACTATTTAAGATTTACTGGGAGTAAAGTGGATGGCCCGTATTGCCGGAGTCAATATACCCGATCACAAGCATGCAGTTATATCGCTGACTTATGTTTTCGGCATTGGTAGAACGAGTGCTAAGAAAATTTGTTCTAGTGTTGGTATCGAAGAGTCGATCAAAATATCAGAACTGTCAGAGCAGCAACTTGATGCTGTACGGACTGCCGTCGCTGAAAACGTGGTTGAAGGTGACCTGAGACGTGAAGTCAGTATGAATATTAAGCGGTTGATGGACCTCGGTTGTTTCCGTGGCATACGCCATCGTCGCAATTTGCCTCTACGTGGGCAGCGAACTAAAACCAATGCGCGCACACGTAAAGGCCCTCGCAAGCCTATTAAGCGCTAAGCGACAGCTAATTCAGGAATATTAGGTTATGGCAAAGACTCCGACCAAATCACCGCGAAAGAAAGTTAACCGCACCGTTATCGACGGCATTGCACATATACATGCTTCGTTTAATAACACCATCGTTACCATTACTGACCGCCAGGGCAATGCGCTGAGCTGGGCAACTTCTGGTGGTTCCGGATTTCGCGGTTCTAGAAAGAGCACGCCATTTGCCGCGCAGGTCGCTGCTGAGCGGGCTGCAGTCGCGGCTCAGGAATATGGCTTGCAGAACCTTGATGTTGAAGTAAAAGGTCCTGGTCCTGGCAGAGAGTCTGCCGTCCGTGCACTTAATAATGCCGGCCTAAAAATAACCAACATTACTGACGTGACGCCGATTCCACACAATGGCTGTCGACCACCCAAGAAACGACGCGTTTAATTTAGAGGATTATCATCGATGGCAAGATATCTCGGCCCAACCTGTAAACTCTCACGTCGCGAAGGAACAGATCTTTTTCTGAAGAGCGGAATTCGTCCTCTTGAGTCCAAGTGTCGTGCAGAAAGTATCCCCGGTCAGCACGGCGCCCGCCGCAGCCGACTATCTGATTACGGTGTTCAATTACGTGAAAAGCAAAAGGTTCGTCGTATTTACGGTGTTCTTGAAAAGCAATTTCGTAATTACTACAAAGAATCAGCGCGTATACCCGGTGCGACAGGTGAGAACCTTCTTAACCTGCTAGAAAGACGTCTCGATAATGTCGTTTATCGCATGGGTTTCGGTTCCACGCGTGCTGAATCTCGTCAATTAGTGGCGCACAACTCAGTCCTGGTAAATGGCCGTAAAGCCAATATCGCATCTTTCCGTGTTAGCGAAGGTGATGTGATAAGTATCCGTGAGAAAGCCAAAAGCCAACTTCGTATACAGTCGTCATTACAGCTTGCTGCACAGCGCAGTGAAATCGAGTGGGTTGATGTTGATGTCAATAAACTTGAGGGCACCTTCAAACGCATCCCTGATCGCGGTGATTTGCCAGCTGAGATCAATGAAAATCTCATCGTAGAACTTTATTCCAAGTAAGGTTTTTCTTCGAATTCAGGGCTTGTTAACGCGGATATAGAGACGAGTATGCAAAACACATTAACGGAACTTCTGACACCTCGAACAATCGACGTTACAGAATATGATTCGACACACGCTAAAATTGTGCTCGAGCCACTGGAGCGTGGTTTTGGTCATACGCTAGGTAATGCACTGCGGCGCATACTGTTATCCTCCATGCCCGGTTGTGCCATCGTCGAAGTAGAAATTGACGGTGTATTGCACGAGTATTCAGCGATCGAGGGTGTTCAGGAAGACGTCATTGAGATCCTCCTTAATCTCAAAGATGTTGCCATCGTTATGCATGGTAAAAATGAAGCAGAATTAACACTGAGTAAGTCTGGCCCTGGTCACCTCACTGCTGGTGATATTCAAACGGATGCCAGTGTTGAAATCATGAATCCAGATTATGTCATCGCCAATATTTCTGGCGATGTATCACTCAGCATGCGACTTCGCATTGCTAGAGGCCGCGGCTATCAACCAGCAGATTCCCGCGAGACCGATGAAGAAGAAACACGTGCCATTGGCCGCCTACAACTCGATGCCTCCTACAGCCCAGTTCGCCGTGTGTCTTATGTAGTCGAAAGTGCACGTGTTGAACAGCGTACTGATTTGGACAAGCTGATCCTGGACCTCGAAACGAATGGCACAATTGATCCTGAAGAGGCGATACGTCGTGCTGCCACAATACTTCAGCAACAACTGGCCGTCTTTGTTGATCTTGAGCGTGAGAAGCAAGTTGAGCCTGAGCAGCGTGAAGACGAGATTGACCCAATTCTACTACGCCCAGTAGATGATTTAGAATTGACGGTTCGCTCTGCTAACTGTCTCAAAGCAGAAACTATATATTACATCGGTGACTTGATACAGCGTACCGAAGTTGAGCTATTGAAAACGCCAAACCTTGGCAAGAAGTCGCTCACTGAAATCAAAGATGTACTCGCCTCACGCGGTCTTTCATTAGGCATGCGGCTTGAGAACTGGCCACCAGCCAGCTTGAAGCAAGAAAGCGAAAGCATTTAATTTAACTGGATCTGGCTAGTTATAGCCAGTTCACGTCAGGATAGGAAGCAAGTCTTATGCGTCATCGTCACAGTGGCCGTCAACTCAACCGTAATAGCTCTCACCGCAAAGCCATGTTTCGTAATATGGCAGCATCGTTGGTTGAGCACGAAGTGATCAAAACCACTCTGCCCAAGGCCAAAGAATTGCGCCGTGTCGCCGAGCCTCTTATCACGCTTTCTAAAACAGACAGTGTTGCCAATCGTCGTCTGGCCTTTGACCGCTTACGCAGTAAGGAAGCTGTCGGTAAATTATTTGGTGAACTCGGCCCTCGCTTTGAAGATCGTCCTGGTGGCTACACGCGTATCCTGAAGTGCGGTTACCGTACTGGCGATAAAGCACCAATGGCTTATATCGAACTCGTTGATCGCGCCGTCGAGCCAGAAGAAGAATTTGAAGAAGTGGAAGAATAAGCCCTCTACAGGCACAAAGAAGCCGGACTTGTTCCGGTTTTTTTGTGCCTGTAATTTCCTGCAGTAAGTCTTCGGGTCAATCTAGGTGCACTGGCAATGGGTATATGCTCGAGTGCTCAAGTTCATTAGACGCAAGCGATCACCCCAGACACAGCCAGTGTCGAGGGGGTATAAGCCTGAGTTAGGTGCTTCGCCTTCAAGGGCCGCCCAGTGCCCGAAAATAATATGCTCAGTTAGCGTTCTACGTGCTGGGTGGCTATACCAGGGGGCAAAACCTTTCGGTGCATCTTCGGGGCCTTTTTTTGTACTGAGCTCTAACTCTCCGCTGGCGCTACAAAAGCGCATGCGTGTGAAATAGTTTGTAATGGTTCGCAGCTGTACATTTTTGCTCTGTGTCATATCCCAGCGACTTGGCGTATTGCCATACATATGTTCAAAAAAAGGCTGAGGATTATTGCTTCGCAACACCTTCTCTACTTGTTTGGCTCGTAACAGTGCAGTGCTTAGGCACCATTGGGGTGGAATCCCCGCGTGAACCATGACGAAGCCATGTTCGCTTATCAGTAGGGGTTGTTGCCGTAGCCAGTGCAGTAATTCATCACAGTCTGGCGCGTCGAGGATTTCCTGCAAAGTGTCCTTCGGGTTGAGGCGCTTTATACCCCGGGCAGCAGCAAGAAGATGGAGGTCGTGGTTGCCCAAAACCATTCTAAAAGCCTTACCTAAGCCTTTAACAAAGCGCAGTGTTTCAAGGGATTGGGGTCCGCGATTAACGATATCCCCCGCAGCCCATAGCTGATCGTTTTGTGGGTCGAAGTTGACCTCTTTTAGTAGACAGAGAAGAGGTTCAAGACAGCCTTGCAAGTCTCCGACCGCGTAAATAGTCATGCACCTTGCTCAGTTAAGCGCATTAGGTAAGGCGAGTGTGAAAACAGGTATGTCTACTTCAAATCCCTGGCCATCATCACTTTGCATATGGTAGCTACCCTGCATTGTGCCAACGACAGTTTCAAGCACTGCGCCGCTACTGTACTGGTAACTTTCGCCTGGCGATATTAGTGGCTGTTCACCAACAACACCTGTGCCCTTAACTTCACGGCGTATGCCGTTGCCATCCATGATGATCCAATGGCGGCTGATTAACTGAGCGCCAATAGGTCCTTCGTTGGTCATCGTAATGTGGTAGGCGAAGGTATATTGTTTTTTACCTGGGTTTGATTGGTGTGGCAGGTATTCTGTTGCAACCGTAACTTTAATTAACATTTCTTCCATAGTTGTTTGCCCTCTATCGAAATGCGCTCAGTTGATTGGCGAGGTCAATAAATTCCTCGACGGAGAAGGTTTCTGGGCGTCGCCCCAGGTCGATGTTCTGTAAACAGTCTACAGGTAATTCTTTCAGTACTAGCTTGAGCCCGTTGCGTATAGTTTTGCGCCGCTGTTGAAAACAGGCATTAACCATTTGTGCAAAAAAACGGGGATCGGTCACCGTCGTGGTTCTCGATCTTGGCCGTAAGCGCACGATAGCCGACTCGACTTTAGGTGCCGGGTTAAAGGCGGATGGTGGCACGACAAACAGCGGCTCAACATGGCAGTGATATTGCACCATGATACTGAGGCGACCATAGGTCTTTCGGCCTTCTTGCGAGGCTAGGCGATCAACAACCTCTTTTTGCAACATAAAATGCATATCGTTAATACAGGGTTTAAATGTCAGCAAATGAAAGAGGAGCGGTGTCGAAATGTTGTAGGGCAAGTTGCCGATGATACGTAGAGGTTGGTCGGGGCTGGCCAGGGCGCCAAAGTCTGCTTTTAACGCATCGATAAGGTGCAGTTTAAAGCGAGGCGAGTCTATGTATTGGGCCTCTAGTTTTTGCGCGAGRTCACGATCAATTTCGACCACATCTAGCCGGCAGTTTTTGTCGACCAGGTGATTGGTGAGTGCGCCAAGTCCCGGGCCAATTTCTACCAGGTGCTCTCCCGCCTGCGGATTAATGGCGCGAATAATTCGGTTGATAATATTACCGTCAACTAAGAAGTTTTGGCCGAAGCGTTTTTTCGCTTGATGGGTATTGCGTGATGTCGGTTTAGTCATGGCAAGATACTTGTGTAGGCTTTCCGCTGTGAGGTTCTAGTTGGAAGACTGCGCAAGCTGTGCTGCGCAGTCGATAGCGCAAGTAATACTGCCAGTGCTCGCTTTCCCGCTACCCGCGAGTTCCAGGGCTGTACCGTGGTCAACCGATGTGCGGATAAAGGGCAGGCCAAGTGTAATGTTGACCGCTTTGCCAAAGCCCTGGTATTTGAGTACTGGCAAGCCCTGGTCGTGATACATGGCCAGCACAGCGTCGGCATTATCCAGGTATTTTGGGGTGAAGAGACTGTCAGCCGGCAGCGGCCCGATTAGGTTAAAGCCCTCGGCTCTGAGTTTTTCTAGCAGTGGCGTGATGACGGAAATTTCTTCTCGACCCAGATGGCCGTTCTCGCCAGCATGGGGGTTGAGGCCGCAGACCAGTAGGCGAGGTTGGCGGATGGCAAATTTATCAATCAGCTCGCGCTGTAAAATGCGCAAAGAAGTTTCGAGTTGTTCCGTGGTGATGGCTGCAGCGACTTCGCTCAAAGGCAGATGCGTTGTCGCCAGCGCAACTCGCAAGCCCTCTGTGGCCAGCATCATTACGACGTGCTCGGTATTGCTGTGAGCGGCTAAATATTCGGTGTGTCCACTAAAAGGGATGCCCGCATCGTTAATCACGGCTTTGTTGATTGGGCCGGTGATGAGTGCGTCATACGTTTTATCCAGGCAGCCGGTAATCGCTTTGTCGAGGCTTTGAATGACAGCGGAAGCATTCTGCTTGTCAGCTTGCCCCGGCACAGCAATCGCAGCGAGGGGGCAGGGTTCTATGGCTAATTCGCCCGGAGCCAGGGGCCGGGGCGAGTCTTCTACAGCGCGTAGAGTAAGGGGCAGCCCCAGTTGCTGTGCTCTATCTTGCAGCATTTGTGGGTCGGCGATGGCGACGAGTTCATGCTCGCAGCCATTTTGTACTCGCTGGATTAACAGGTCTGGGCCAATGCCGGCGGGCTCTCCTGGCGTGATGGCCAGCCGGAGTGTCACAGTCTTATATCAACGTAGGCTCCGCTGCGGATCTCCTGTAACCAGACGGGGAGTTCCTCTGCATACTTGCGTTGACCGAGAGCATTACGTGCTTGATTGGTAATGAGCGTTTCGCTGAAGTCTTCACTGCGTCGACCGGTGAGCTCAATAATATGCCAGCCAAACTGGCTGAAAATCGGTTGGCTGATCTCATCGATTTTAAGTTCGGCAGCGGTGCTTTCGAAGATAGGTACGAATTGCCCAGCTGTCGACCAGCCAAGGTCGCCACCTTTAAGTGCAGTGCCTGGATCTTCGGAAAACTCTCGGGCCAGGTCGGCAAAATCTTCGCCGGCAAATATTCGTTCGCGTAAGKCGACGATTTCCTGGCGGGCCGCTTCTTTCGTCAGTATTTCATTGGGTTTGACCAGTATGTGCCGCATTTTGGTTTGCTGTATGAGTTGTTCGCCGCCACCGCGTCGTTCGTACAACTTTAATAAATGAATGCCCGCGTCACTCTGCAGGGGMGGGGATATATCACCGGGTTCAAGTTCGGYCAGAGCCTGGCTGAACAAGGGCGGTAATTGCATCGCTTTTCGCCAGCCCAGGTCGCCACCTTTGAGRGCGTTAGGCCCACGGGAATTGAGAATGGCTATATTGCGGAAATCRTCGCTGTCGATAGCTTGCTGGCGAAGYTTGCCTGCCTGGTCGAGGGCKKYKTCKAGCTCRCTRGCATTTGCCGATGAGGGTAGCATTAGCAGGATATGTCCGACTCTCAGRTCGGGCGAGGTCATGAGTTGCCCTTCTTCCGAGTTGAGGAAGTTATCAACCTCCTGRTCGCTGATTTCTATACGGCGYTTAACCATGCCCTGCTGCACGCGGCTGATGAGCATGTCCTGGCTAAACTGTTTGCGTAGCTGGCTTAGCGTCAGGCCGTCTTTGTGGGCCATCGCGACAAACTGATCGAGTGTCATGTTCTGCTGATCAGCTGAGCGGATCAGAGCGTCATTGAGTTCTTTGTCACCAATTTTGATGCCGGCTCTTTCAGCCATCTCGAGTTGAATGCGATCGAGGATGAGTTTGTCCAGGACTTGAGAAACAAGGGCTTCTCTCGGCGGGACTTGTTGCTGCTGTTGTTGCTCAGCTGCCTGACGCTGTATTTGCTGATAGTACTGTTCAGTGTGAGTGCGCAGTTCACTTTCCAGCACGATGTCTTCATTAACAATGGCGGCAATGCCATCGAGGGGTGTGGGCTCTGCCCAGCTGCTGGTGGCCGTGAACAAAAGAGACAARCTTAGGGTTTTTAGGCCCTTGAGCCGTGCGGGTGTTTTTTGCATTGGGGTCTGCCTACCTTGGTTCATAGCCATAAATGCCATCACTCAGAATACTGTCAAGAGTCCCGCCGGTACCTGCGAGGCCTTTTAATTGAATTTGAAGGAAAATACCATCGTCGTATTCGAGCTCATTTTCAGGGATTAGCTCGTCATCATCTCTATCCAGCCAGTGGCGGACAACGAGTGCGGTGCGCCAGCAGCAGCTGTTGTATTCGATGCCGCCGAAAACCTCGAGTTCCCGGCTGTTGGTTAAATCGTGGTTCCAGCGACCGATCAAGCTCCAGCGTCGGCTAATTGGCAGGTAGGCTGAAATGTCTGCCTGCTCAATGTCGGCATCGTATTCCACGCTGTTTAGGTAGCGTGGGTCTTCGCGAGTGTAGCGATAACTCGCATTGAATAATGCTCTTTCCTGGCCGCGATAGCGCAGGCTAAAGCTGCCTTTATTAACGAGATCACTACTGTCGTTATAGAGAATGTCAGATTGAAAACGCCAATGCTTATTGAGCCGGGCGCCGAACTCCGCTGCGAGGTCGGAGTCATCACGTTGAAGCTCTTCATTGGTGGCGGCGTAGTTAAGGGCGACTTCTCTATCGGCCAGATAAAAGACCTGGCCGATACTGGCATGTAAACGTTCGATGCCAGTGCTCGAGTCTATGAGCCGCGTTGTTAGGGCTACGGTGACTTGTTCGGCATCGCTAATACGGTCTCTACCGGAAAAACGCTCATCACGAAATAGTTGCTGGTAACTAAAAGTCAGCTCGTCGGTATCGAAGTCTGGATTGTCGCTCTGATCTTTGCTTTTGGCATTGAGGTAATAGAGGCGTGGTTCGAGGGTTTGTGTGTGGCTGCCGAACAAGTCGGATACGCGCTCGAAGAAGAGGCCTGCATCAATAATGCCCACGGGCACTGTTGTCGTGGGCTTGTTGTCACCGCCCACCGTGAGAGGGTCGTCAAGATCATAACTCAGGTGTTTGAGTTTAAATGTTGGGCGAAAATAACCCCACATCCATTGTTTATCGAGAGTGACTGAATAATCTGAACGCAGGCGGTTGCCCGTGACCAGCGAGTTGTCGTCGTGATCAAAGACAGTGAACTGGTTTTTCAAATTGAACACAAAGTCTTGAGCGCCGGCCTGGATACGATAGTTGCCATCAGCAGACACGCGAGGTAGTTGTTTGTACTGTTCGTGAGTGTTGCTGATGATCGTTTGATACTCGGTGCCACTGACACCAAGGCGCCAATGATCAGTCATGTAGCTCAGCCCGGCAAATTGCTTGAGGTGGGTTTGGCTACTGGCTTCGAGAGTGGCATTGCCAATATCGCGGAAATAGTCTTCGTCACTCACTTTTGTATAGTCGATCAGGGTGCCCCAGCGTTTGCCTGTACCACCACGATGATCCATGTTTACTAGCCAGCGATCTTCACCCAGGTAGGGTTTTGTCGGGTTGGCGTCGTCATCATCTCCGCCGTCGTCATCGCCTAGCCAGCCTCCACCAAGCGTGGTTTCAGTGAGTSGCGAGAGGTGGCGCAGCTCGAGTTCCAGCATCTCCCCGCGTTCCTGTAAATAGCGTGGCGTAATGGTGGCATCGTAGTTGGGCGCCAAATTGAGGTAAATCGGCTGCGCATAATCAGTGCCGTTGGAATCGCTGAAAGCGATCTCGGGAAAAAGCAGGCCACTGGCGCGACGGTCATCGATGGGATAGCGGATCCAGGGCAGATACAGTATGGGTACGTCTTTGACTTTAATACGTACATGCTTGGCAGTGGCCATTCCTGTTTGAGGGTCGATGGCGATATTGCTAGAGACCATAGTCCAGGTGTTGTTGCCGGGTTCGCAGGTGGTATAGGTGGCATTGTCGATGAAAATCATGCCCTCTTCTTTGCGTGCCACGGTGCCTGCTGTGCCGCGTATAGCGGGCCCATGAAAAACCCAGGTGGCATCATTAACAGCGAGTTCGCCAGAATCGAGATTAAAATGGGCTTTTTTGCCGAGCATTAACAGGCCCGGTTCGCGAAGCTGTACGTTGCCTTCAAGAGTGGCTGTGCGGGCATCCTGGTCAAGTACTGCGGTATCGCTGCGTACCTGCCGATGACCTTGAGATATTTGTACATCGCCTTTCATGGTGGCGACATTGTCCTGGGCTTCGGTGGTGGTTGAGCTGGCGCGTAAAGGCGCGTCGTCGGGATTCAGCTCGGCATCGGGGTAATCTCTGGCCGGCTCAATATAGCGCCCGCAGCAACCATCGGTCTGGCTTTGTTTTTGTTCATCGGTGAGGGCTGTTTCGTCGACCCAGTCGAGATTGCGAGGCATGCTGACGCGGGGTTCATTTGTTTTGGCATTCTTTTTGGCAGTCGCGGAGGGTCGGCGCTTGAGAGCCCTGTGCGGTGGTTTGGCAAAGGCCGGGCCAGGAGCTGCGTATTCGGCGCAGCTCCAACTTCCGTCGGGTGTGGTGTCGCAGCGCCATTCAATGTGAGTGTTGGGTGTGGGCGCTTCCTGCTCTTCTTCGGTCGCTTCGCCCAATGCGTTCGCGGTGCTGAGTAGTCCACAGCTAAGACCGAGGAAATAGAGGGCTGTCGTTCGAAAAGGCATAGCACGTCGATGGTAGAACCTGGTGAAAAAGGTCGATGGCATTCTTGTTATCCGGTTGCGGCCTTGAGTGGGCTCATCAGTACTTATCAATCTGATCCATCATTTTACCTAAAGTAAACGAGGGTGCGAGTACCGCGAAGGGCTTTAGGCTAAAATAAGTGCTTTCTCGGCACTTGTATTGGGTTTTTATGCGTGATTTAGACTCTCTGAAAAATTGGCTTGGTGAATTTCTGCCGGGTGAATTGCCCGCTAGCGGTTTACAGCTGACTGCGGTAACAGGCGATGCCGGTTTTCGAGCTTATTTCAGAACGAATACTCAACCATCCTTTATTGCCGCACTGGCTCCTCCCGAGCACGAAGACAATCAGGCTTTTGTCAATATTGCCAGTGCCATGGCGAGCGGTGGTGTACACGTGCCGAAAATTTTTGCGGTGGATTATGCCCGTGGCTTTCTTCTTCAAGAAGACCTGGGCGATTGTCTGTATCTCGATGTGCTTAATAGTAAAGCGCAAAGCGGGCTTTATGACCGCGCCGAGGCGACGCTACTTCAAATACAAAAACTCCCTGCCGATAACAGGCTATTCCCCGCCTACGATGCCGCGCTGCTGCRGCGGGAGCTGGAACTCTTCCCCGAGTGGTTTGTGGCCGGACTGCTCAGCGTTGAAYTTGATGCTCAGGCTCGAGGTTTACTCGATGAATTATTTACTGTTTTACAGAACAGCGCCGCCGAACAACCCCWGGTGGTGGTGCATCGCGATTACCACTCGCGCAACTTACTTGAGCTGGATGATGGTGATGTTGGCGTTATCGACTTTCAGGACGCGGTTTATGGTCCGCTGACTTATGACCTGGTGTCGTTGCTGCGCGACTGCTACATCCGTTGGCCTCGGGCTGTCGTTGAGCAACGTGTTGAAGGCTTTCGCGGCAAACTGTTGGCCCAGACCTTGGGTGGTGAGCAGGCAGTCACGGTGCCCGATAGTGAGACATTTCTACGCTGGTTCGACTTAATGGGCTTGCAGAGGCATTTAAAAGTGCTGGGTATTTTTGCCCGACTGTCGCTGCGTGATGGTAAGGCGAGTTATTTAAATGACCTGCCCTTAGTGATGCGCTACGTGCTAGAAGTGGCGCAAAAATACCCCGAGACTCAGGGTTTCTATCGCTGGTTTATTGATCAGCTCGAACCGCAGATTGTTGAGCAAAGTTGGTATCAGGCCTGGCAGTCAGCCGGTGAACAAGTGTGAAAGCAATGATCCTCGCCGCAGGCTTTGGTAAGCGCCTGCGGCCGTTGACCGAGCATACCCCCAAGCCTCTGCTTGAAGTCCGTGGTAAACCCTTAATCGTCTATCACCTTGAAGCCCTGGCGCGGGCGGGCGTTAAAGACGTGGTGATTAACACGGCCTGGCTGGGCGAAAAGCTTGAGGCTTATTTGGGTGATGGTAACCAATACGGCGTCTGTATTCATTGGTCGCGCGAGACCGAGCCGCTGGAGACGGGGGGCGGTATTTGTTTTGCCTTACCGCTGCTGGGGACAGCCCCTTTTCTACTGGTGAATGGCGATGTGTGGACGRACTATCCTTTCGAACAATTGCTGTCGGCACCGCTTGAAAAAGGMTGTCTCGCACATTTGGTGCTGGTGGCAAATCCTGAGCACAATCCCCAGGGTGATTATTATTTTTCCAGTTCGCAGCCTAATAAAGACGATGTGTTAAATGGCATTTTGGCCGGGCCGCGGGTTGCTGAAAAGCGTCAGGGGAAACAAAGCTACACCTTTAGCGGTTTGAGCATCATTGATCCACAATTGTTTTCCACTTCGAGTCGCGGTCAGGCCTTTCCCTTGCGCGATGTCTTTGCACCTGCTTTTCGTGCGGGTCATATTAGCGCTGAGCTTTACAAGGGTGAATGGTGTGATGTGGGTACTCTGGAGCGGCTGCAAGCGTTGAATGCCTAAATTTTTCTCGTTGGTTTGTGCTCGGTCAATGCGTTAAGTCTTCTCTCCCAATACGCTTTATAGCTACAATAGAGAGGTTCGGTTCAGCTTCTGCTGACTATCCTCTATTCATAAATATTTTCTGAGATCGCTATGTTTTCATCACTTAATGCACTTGCTCCCGACCCTATTCTTGGTTTGATTGCTCTGGCGAATAAAGACCATAGCCCCAATAAAGTTGACCTCGGTGTCGGTGTTTATAAAGACGAGACGGGTGCAACGCCAATTATGGCGGCAGTTAAAATTGCTGAACATAATTGTGCTGAAAAAGAACTGACCAAGGCCTATATTGGCCCGGCCGGTCCGGCGGAGTTTAATACCGGAATTCGTGATTTGATTTTTGGCGCGCAACATTCAGCACTACAGGCAGAGCGTGTGCGTACAGTGTTAACGCCCGGTGGCTGTGGTGCCTTGCGAGTGGGAGCGGAGTTTTTAAAGCGTTGCTCTGACGATGCCACGGTTTGGGTGAGTGACCCAACCTGGGCAAACCATCTTCCTCTGCTGGGCAATGCCGGTTTAAAGCTTGCCGAATACCCTTATTACGAGGCGGGTAGTGACGGCATTAAATTTGATGAAATGATGTCTGCTCTGGCCAATGTGGGCCGTGGCGATATTGTTTTATTACATGGCTGCTGCCACAACCCCTGCGGCGCCGATCTCAGTGAAAAGCAGTGGCGAGAATTGACAGTACTGGCAGCAAAGAATGGTTTCTTGCCATTTATTGATCTTGCCTACCAGGGTTTTGGTCGTGGCCTCGATGAAGATGCTTATGGCATTCGCTATATGGCAGAGCATTTGCCCGAGCTGTTGGTAGCGAGTTCCTGCTCAAAAAACTTCGGCCTCTATCGTGAGCGGGTTGGCAGCCTGTCAATATTGGGTGACAACGCGACTCAGGCTGATGCATCACTTACCCACATTAATAATGTCGTGCGCGGTAATTACTCCATGCCGCCTTCCCACGGTGGAGCCATTGTTGGCGAAATCCTGGGTGCCCCGGTGTTGCATCAAAACTGGGAAGACGAGCTTACCGCCATGCGTAGTCGCATTAATCAGCTGCGGGTGTTGCTGGTTGATAAACTCAATGGGCAGGGTGTCGATACAGACTTTTCATTTATTGCCAGGCAACACGGCATGTTTTCTTTCCTTGGATTAAGCGGTACGCAGGTTGATCAATTGCGTGAGCAGTTCAGCATTTATATGGTCGGTTCGAGCCGCGTCAATATTGCCGGTATTAGTCAGGTAAACATTGATTATCTGGCGCAGTCGATTGCAGCCGTTTTGAAGAGTTAAAGCTTTAGCTAAAAATAAGGCCTGTCCCGCCGTGCCATTTGAGTTTTGGACGGCGTTAAATGGGCAGGTCGTTTGAAAATCAAGGCTAAAAAACCCGCAAAATGCGGGTTTTTTTACGATTAAATAAAAGTGTAAGCTTTTATTTTGCCGCTACGGTAATACCGCCAAACGTTTTCCGCAGTTCGGTCTTGAGGATTTTACCCGCGCCAGATTTGGGTAGCTCATCAATGAAGAAGGCCGTTTTTGGCACCTTAAAGCGAGCCAGACGTTCGTTACAGAAGGCGATTAATTCCTCTTCTGTCATGCTGGCACCTTCTTTCAATACGATGCAGGCGGCGGGAACTTCCTGCCACTTCTCATGTGGGAGGCCGATAACCGCAACTTCTGCAACAGCTTCATGCAGATAAATGGCCTGCTCAAGTTCGGCGGGATAAACATTCTCACCACCGCTGATGATCATGTCTTTCTTGCGATCAACCACGTAGAGATAGCCTTCGTCATCGAGATAACCTAGGTCGCCACTGTGGTACCAGCCGCCAGCGAGTGCCTCAGATGTGGCTTCGGGCTTGTTCCAGTAGCCTTTCAGCATGTTGGGGCCACGGCAGAGAATTTCACCGACTTGGGTTGCGGGCAGGTCGCTGCCATTGTCATCAATAATGCGAATGTCGACATGGAAGGCGGGGTAGCCAACAGAACCGTTTTTACGCTCGCAATCCCACTTGTCGAGAATGGCTACCAGAGGTGCCATTTCGGTCATGCCAAAGCCTTCGTAAATCGACAGGTTGCGGGCCTGGAAGAACTTGAGAATATTCAAGGGCGTTGGTGCGGCGCCGGTCATCAAAAATTCAACGGAGCTTAAGTCGTAGTCTTTCTTCTCTAGCTCTTCAACAATCATCTGCCACATAGAGGGCACGCAGAAAAGGCTAGTGAGTTTTTCTTTTTCGGTCAGCTCGAGCACGTCGACGGCGTCAAATGCGGGTAGCGTGACAACACAGCCACCTTGATAAAGCGTCGGTAATACCGTCACGCTAGTGCCGCCAATGTGGAACATAGGGGTCACGCCCAGGGCTATAGTCTCGGCGTGAATGGGCAGGCGTTGGGTGGTGTGGTGGACGTTAGCCATATGGTTGGCGTGGGTTAGCATTGCGCCTTTGGGGCGGCCGGTAGTGCCTGAGGTGTACATCAACAGGGCGACATCGTCGGCACCGACCGTGGCGTTGATCTCTTCATCCGATGCGGCATCGAGAAAGGCTTCGTACTCAGCTTCGTCGTCGCAAGTCGTGCTGCGTCCACAGTAAACAGTTTTGTGGAAGTTGACGACTTTGGCCAGGCCTTCTGCCAGGTTGGCAAACTCGTGGTGATATAAAAAAGTGGTGGCACCCGAGTCTTCGACGATGTATTCAATTTCAGGCACTGTTAGGCGGAAATTGATGGGCAGGTAGATGGCGCCTAGCTTGGCAACGGCGAAAATTAATTCCAGCTGTTCGTGGCCATTTTGCAGCAGCGAGCAAATACGGTCGCCTGGGCGAACACCACTATCACGCAAGGCGTTGGCCAGTCGGTTACAGCGGCGGTTGAGTTCTTTGTAGGTAAAGCGTTTATGGCGGTCGATCACGGCCATACGCTGTCCTGAAATCATTTCGCGTTTGGTTAACCAATATCCCAGACCTTGATCCATAACAACCTCTCTTTCTCTTATGTAGTAATGTCAATTTTATTTAGTGAGTGCGCGCCCTTCTTGCTGACTAATTGATCCACAAAAGGCGGGAAAGGCTAACAAGAGTTGGTCTCTTTGGCAAGTATGACAAGGTCTTTACAATTGTCGAAAGTGGTAATCGTTTGTTAGGTTGCCGAGTCTGCCCCACAAGCCGTTGTATACTTTCGTCTTACACCCCTTCTGAGGTAGAGAATAGCAAGTGAAGCACATATTTGAAAAGCCGCTTTATAAAATCGCCCGTGTCGGGTTGGTCATTTTATTGCTATCGGTCGCCTGGGGCTGTTTACAGGCTCCCGGCCCTGATGACACGCCATGGTTTTTGGGCGCGGATAAAGTGATACACCTCAGTTCTTACGCGCTACTTTATATCAGTGCCTGGCTAGCTTTCCCCGGTGCCTTGTTGAGCTGGACGCTGCACGCGGCTCTGTTGGCTTATGGTCTACTTATTGAAGGCCTGCAATCACTGACAGACTATCGTTCGGCAGAGCTTGCCGATATGCTGGCTAATGCGACAGGTTTGGGTCTGGGGTGTTTGTTTCTATCTTTGTTGGGCGGGCGTCTGGCCTTTATTCATCAATACCGTTCTGCCTATGAAAAACAGAAGTTATGAGTATTGATTGGAGCTCGACACAGGCCGCTATTTGGCGACCCACAAGTGCGCGTTTGCGCGCCGTGAGGCGACTCGACAGGGTGAGTTTTGACGACCTGCTTGGCATCGAACGCCAGAGCGCGGCTTTTAGAGATAATATCGAGTGCTTTCTACGCGGCGATAGCGCCAATAATATGCTGCTGTGGGGCAGTCGGGGTACGGGAAAATCTTCACTTATTAAGGCCGCGCTCAATCACTACGGCCCCCAGGGTTTGCGGGTGATTGAAATGGACAAAGATGATCTCGCCAACCTTTGCGAAGTGGTTGATGAGCTGCACGACTTGCCCCAGCGTTTTATTATCTTCTGCGACGACCTCTCCTTCGATGAGGGCGAGACAGCGTACAAGCATCTGAAAAGCGTGCTCGAGGGCTCGATTGAGCTGCCGCCAGAAAATGTGCTGGTCTGTGCGACCTCGAATCGCCGGCATATTATTACTGAGCACAAAAAAGATAATGCCGGTGTGGCGTTGATCGAGGGTGAGCTGCACTACGGCGATACGGTGGAGGAGAAACTCTCGTTGGCCGACCGCTTTGGCCTGTGGCTATCGTTTTACCCCAATAACACAAAGCAATACCTGGCCATTGTCGATAGCTTGTTTGTTGGTTTTAGCGGTGATAGAGACGCCCTGCATTTATCGGCGAAACAGTTTGCCATGACTCGAGCCTCAAAAAGTGGCCGCACCGCGCGGCAGTTTTATTTGCAGTGGCGGGAGTAGGGGCGCTATTGCAGGTTTCGAAGTGCCTTTAATAGATTCTCTTTTCGCCTTCGGGTCGGGTCTTAAAACGCTTGTGCAGCCAGAAATAATCTTCTGGCTGGCGGCGAATACTTTCTTCCAGCCACGCACTCCAGCGCTCGGTGTCGGCTACGTCATCCCCCGAAGGGAAGTTGTCCAGTACGGGTTCGAGCTCAACACGGTAGCGACCGCCCTCTTCCCGATAGGTGTTCATGGTCAGTACATTGGCGCCAGCTATTTTTGCATATTGGGGTATTGCGGTAATGGTTGCCGTCTGGATGCCAAAAAAGGGGATAAAAACGCTGCGTTTTTTTCCGAAATCCTGATCTGGAACAATCACCACCACTCCTTTGTTTTTTAGTCTAGACAACATGTGCGTTATTTCTTTACGGTGAATTGCGGTAATCGAATGTTTCCGTGTTACTCGTTGATAAAGTTGTGCTTCGAGTACTGGGTTGTCCATGCGGCGATAAACGATGTTGTAGGGGAAAAACTGGGCGAGGCGCGCAAAACCCAGGATAAAGCCATTGAAGTGTCCGGCGAGAATGATGAGGGGCTTGCCGCTGTCGATGGCGGCCCTTAAATACTCCTCTCCGTGGAACTCGCCGCGTTTGTCGATATTTTCAGAAGAGTTCCAGATAAGATCCAGCAAATCGAAAAGTAATAAAATGGTGGAAGCGAGATTTTTCTCTGCCAGTTCGCGTTGTTGATGGGCGGATAAATCAGGAAAACATAGCTCGATATTACGACGAATCGTTTTAATGCGCGAGGAGCGAATTTTGATCAGTAGGCGTGCCAGTCCATTCGAGAAGCTGCGTTGTACGCTTCCCGGTAGTTTTGCCAAGAGCCAAGAAAGCCCAACAACGAGCCAGGAAAGCCAATAGCGTGGGGCGTAGTGTGAGTCGTTGACTCGGCTGCTGAGGTTGCGTTTGCCCATAAAGGCTTAGTTCCTGTGCTTTGTGTTGATGCTGAGTTGCATGGTGATGACAGTGGGGTTTTAGCTGTCCGCCAGTTTAACCAGCATTTTGCCTAAATTGGCGCCACTAAATAGTCCTAGAAAGGCCTCAGGTGCACTGGCTATACCTTCAAAAATAGTTTCTTGCCAGACGATTTTGCCCTCACTGCGCCAGCTTGCCATATCTTCGATAAAGGCTTTGTGGTATTCGGCCATATAATCGAGTACCACAAAGCCTTTAACGGTGACGCCGAGGGTTACAACTTTAAACATGTTGGTGACGCCGTGGCGTTTTTCTGGGGCTTCATTGTAATCTTCGATAGTGCCGCAGAGAATCGCTCGGCCATTTTTACGCATGCTTAATAGCGCGCCGTCGAGCTGAGAGCCGCCGACATTGTCAAAAAACAGATGAATGCCTTTGGGGCAGAGTGCGGCGAGTTTGCCCGCAAAGTCGTCTGTTGTTTTGTAATTAAAAGCGGCATCAATTTTTGCCGTGTTCAATAGCCAGTCGACCTTTTCATCGGAACCGGCGCTGCCAACCACGGTACAACCCAGCGCTTTGGCAATCTGACAAACCAGCGAGCCCACTGCGCCGCCAGCGCCAGAGACGTACACGGTTTCGCCCGCTTTCGCTTCGCCGAGTATTTTGGTGCCGACATAGGCAGTAATGCCGGGCATGCCGAGGATGCCGATATAGTCCTGCGGGGCAATGCTTGAGGTGTTGCGAATACCCAGGCCCTTACCGTTGGAGATGAAGTGCTCGCGCCAGCCATTCATGCTTTCGACATGGGTGCCGATGGGGAACTTTGGGTTTTTTGATTGCAGGATAACGCCGATAGCACCGCCTTCCAGAACCTGATCAATTTGAAACGGCGGGATGTAACTTTTCACATCATTCATGCGCGGACGCATGTAGGGGTCGACAGACATCCACAGGTTTTTGACCAGTACCTGCCCATCTTCCAACGATTCGTTCAGCTCATTTTCTACCAGTTTGAAGCAGTCGAGAGTGGGTTGCAGGGAGGGCCGTTGGGCGAAATGGATTTCTCGATTGATCATGGCGGTATCTCTTATTAGTGTGTTGGTTTGGCGGTCGGTGGTCGCCAGTGCAGTATTCAGTGCTTGTTTGTCAGTGCGGATTATTCACGCAGGGCCAGGCGCAAATTACTCGGGTGCACAGGGTTGGCACCGCTCATGCTCAATACCATGCTGGTGAGTTCGTCCCAGGGCAGGGCGTCGCGCATGCCCTTAACGGCGCGGTCGATACCACCGGCCTGACGCAGCAGCATCGTTAGCTGGGCGGGGCGGGTGCGACGCAACGCTTTGCGCACCAGTGGTTGGTGCTTGTCCCACACGCGCAGTTTACGCAGGGCACTGTCGATGGACTCGCCACTGGCTGCTTGCTCGCTGGCTTTAATCAGTATGCGCAGCTCCCGTGTTAGCGCCCAGAGTATGGCTGTGGGCTCGGTGCCCTCATCGCGCAAGCCGCGCAAGGTGCGTATTGCGCCGACGCTGTCGCCGTCGAGGATGCGGTCAATCATGGTGAAGACATTGTAGCGGGCACTGTCAGTGACCACGGAGGACATCATTTCACTATCGATCTCGCCCTCGGGTGCGAGTAATTTCAGCTTTTCAATTTCCTGAATGGCCGCCAGTAAATTACCTTCGACGCGCTCGGCAAGTATTTCAATCGCCTGATGGTTGGCGTGAATGCCAGCCTGGTCGAGGCGATGTTTAATCCACTGGGGCATTTGCGCCGCGTTGACCGGCCAGACCTGCACAATGGCACCGTGTGCATCGAGCGCTTTAAACCACTTAGTGTTTTGCGAAGCCTTGTCAACTTTGGGGAGGATGACTAGTAGCAAGTTGTCAGCACTAATGTTGCTGCAATAGTCCTGAAAAAACTGGCCACCCTCGCGCCCGGGTTTGCCTGAGGGAATGCGTAACTCGAGTATTTTTTTATCGGCAAACAGCGACAGGCTATTGGCTTCGGTCAGTACCTGCTGCCAGTCGAAGCGCGCTTCAGCGTTGAATAGCTCGCGTTCGGTAAAGCCCTTGGCGCGGGCCTGGCCGCGAATGGCATCGGCCGCCTCCTGGATCAGTAAGGGTTCATCGCCGGTCAGGACGTAAATGGGTTCAAGGCTCTGTTTAAGCTGCCTTGAGAGTTTATCCGGGTGCAGGCGCATGGCGTGTTAGGGGGCGCTTTGTGCGGGGGGGGTGCTCGTAGCACCGTTGTTGAGGTGCCGTAAGCGATTGGTGATTTTCCGAGAGAGGTCGATGTACATCTCATGCTTTAGCAGTTGTGCTTCATCCTCTGTGGCCAGCACATTGTCTTCGTTGTACTCGTAAATACGTTCAACAGAGGCTGTAGAGCGTTCGATTGCAACGGTGCCATCCGGTTTGGCAACCAGGTATTCCACCTGTTCCTCCAGCAGGCGCTCGGAGATACGGGCGCTGGCGCTAACGGTGGCGGTGCGGCGTTTCGATTTTTCTCTGATAATTCTGAGGGTGTACTCGGCGTCGGTGGCACTGGCGACCAGCTCGGTGCCGCTACTGCGTAAATAGCGTGTAAATATTCGTGTAAATTCGCTATTCGGTGTGTTGGTGCTGAGGTAGAGGCGATCAATAGTGGCCTCACCGCTGGCGCCACGTAGCTGCCAGCCGCAGGCGGACAAGGTTAGCAATAAGAAAATAGCGCTCAGTTKTAATGGCTTATTCATAAAGGCGAGTGGTTCCGTATTCAGTGTACGATAATAATTAATTGGCAACGATGTTGACCAGTCGGCCAGGCACCACAATGACTTTACGGATCGTCTTGCCTTCCGTAAAGCGCTGGGCATTGGGTTCGGCCAGCGCGGCGCTTTCGATGCTGTCTTTATCGGCATCGGCAGGCACGATGATTTCCCCGCGTACTTTACCATTGACCTGCACCATTAATTTTATACTGCTTTCGACCAGGGCGTCGTCGTCAACCTCGGGCCACTTTGCGTTGAGCACGGCTTCGTCATGGCCGAGTTCATGCCACAGAGTGTGGCAGATATGAGGCGCGATGGGGGCCAGCAATAACACGGCGGCTTCCAGTGCTTCTCTTTCAATGGCCATTAACTGCGGCGCATCGTCGGACAGGCGGGTCAGCTCATTGAGCAGTTCCATGACGGCGGCAATGGCGGTATTGAAGGTTTGGCGGCGGCCGTAGTCGTCACTGACCTTGGCGATAGTTTGGTGGGTTTTGCGTCGTACCTTGGCTTCGTCGTCGGTGAGACTGGCCACGTCGAGCGCAGGCACGTCGCCTTTGGCGAGATGGGCGTGTAGCAGTTTCCACAGGCGACGCAGAAAGCGATTGGCACCGGCAACACCTTCATCCGACCACTCGAGGGATTGCTCGGGTGGCGCGGCAAACATAGTGAACAGGCGCACGGTATCGGCACCGTACTGGTCAATCAGTGGCTGGGGGTCGACGGTATTGCCCTTGGACTTGGACATTTTTCTGCCGTCTTTCAAAACCATGCCCTGGCACAGCAGCTTGGTGAAAGGCTCATCGCACTCGACCAGACCCTCGTCGCGCATCAGCTTGTGGTAAAAACGCGCGTACAAGAGGTGAAGAATGGCGTGTTCAATGCCGCCGACATATTGGTCAACCGGCAGCCAGTAATTGGCTTGTTCGGGGTTGAGCATGCCCTCGTTATAGTCGGGGCAGGTGAAGCGGGCGTAATACCAGGAGGACTCCATAAAGGTGTCGAAGGTATCGGTTTCTTTTTCGACGGCCTGGCCATCAAGGGTGGTTTTCTTCCATTCGAGGTCGGCTTTGATGGGCGAGTGTACGCCGTCCATCTCGACATCTTCGGGCAACAGTACGGGCAGTTTGTCGAGCGGCACGGGAATTTCGATGCCGTCCGAATTGTAGGCCATGGGAATGGGCGAACCCCAGTAGCGCTGACGGGAAACACCCCAGTCGCGCAGACGATAATTGGTGGTGACGCGGCCGCTATTGCATTCGACCAGTGCCTGGGCAATGGCCTCGAAAGCCTGCTCGAAGTCCATACCATCAAAAGCGCCCGAGTTAATGAGCTGGCCTTTGAGGGTAAATGCTTCGCTGCTGATATCGCAGGGGCTGTCATCGCTCGGTGCAATCACTTGCTGAATGGGCAGCTTGTATTTGGTGGCGAACTCCCAGTCTCGCTGGTCGTGGGCGGGCACGGCCATCACCGCACCGGAGCCGTAATCCATCAACACATAATTGGCGATCCACACCGGTACGACGTCGCCAGTGAGGGGGTGGATGGCTTTAATGCCCGTGTCGATACCGGCCTTTTCCATGGTCGCCATATCGGCTTCGGCCATCGACTGGCGTTTGCACTCGGCGATAAAGTCGGCGATTTTTGCATTGTCTGCCGCCAGCGCGAGGGCAATAGGGTGTTCAGCGGCGAGGCTGAGATAGGTCACGCCCATTAAGGTGTCGGGGCGCGTGGAGTAAACATCGAAGCTCTTAATATCAGCGACGGTGTTTTCTAAGGCGAAGGTCATTTCTACGCCCTGGCTCTTGCCAATCCAGTTGCGCTGCATGGTGCGTACTTGTTCGGGCCAGGCATCGAGCTTGTCGAGGCCGTCGAGTAATTCTTCCGCGTAGGCGGTGATTTTAATAAACCACTGGGGGATCTCTTTGCGCTCGACCACGGTGTCACAGCGCCAGCAGCAGCCATCGATGACCTGTTCATTAGCCAGCACTGTTTGGTCGACCGGACACCAGTTAACGGCGCTGGTTTTTTTATAGACCAGTTTTTTTTCGTAGAGGCGAGTGAAAAACCACTGTTCCCATTTGTAATAGTCGGGCTTACAAGTGGTGAGTTCGCGCTGCCAGTCGTAGGCATAACCGAGTGAGTTGAGCTGGGTTTTCATGTAATCGATGTTTTCGTAGGTCCAGGGCGCTGGTGCGGTATTGTTTTTAATCGCGGCATTTTCGGCCGGCAAACCGAAGGCATCCCAACCCATGGGCTGCAGCACATTTTTACCGAGCATGCGCTGGTAGCGACTAATCACGTCGCTAATCGTGTAGTTGCGCACATGGCCCATATGCAGCTTGCCGCTGGGGTAGGGAAACATCGCCAGGCAGTAGTACTTTTCCTGACCGGGTTTTTCGCTCACCTGGAAGGACTGGTTCTCTTGCCAGAAGGCCTGTGTTGCTTGCTCGATGGCTTTGGGGTGGTAATGTTCTTCCATTGTGCGGGTCCAGAGTTGCCGATGCTTCGTGAAGATAGGGGGTGAAAACGGATGGTAAATTTGTGAGGGCGAAATTATAGGGGAAAGACGGCCAGAAGGGCAGGTGGCAACTGTCGCCGTCGTTGTTTTCTTATGGCTTAATAGCGGTCAAAATTTGCAGATCCTGGGTCGCTGGTCTTTTGCCTAGCGAATGAAACGTAAAATCAGAATTTATAAAGCGATAAAAGTTAGGAAACAAGACTATGACATCAACAAAAATTGTCGTGCTGAATTTGTTTTTAGCACTGTTATTAAGTGCTTGCGGCGGAGGTGAGAAAAATGCCGAGCCTGGGGAGGTCGCCGCTGATTTCTGGCAGGCGATGGAGATGGGCGATCGTGCGCGGGCGGAGGAGCTGGCCGTGCCCGGTAGTCTGGAGGGCAGCACCATGAATTTCGAGGCCGAGGGTAATCGCATCGATAGTATTACCTTTGCTGAGGCCATGGCATCTTCCGATATGGCGGCGGTGCCGACCACTATGGCGGGTGAGTTCAACAACAGGCCGGTGAAGTTTAGTTTTGATACCCGGCTGGTGCCGGTTGATGGTGTCTGGAAGGTGGATTTTAATACCACCAGCACCGGCATGATGGGGGCGATGTTAAAAGAGGCGATGAATACTTTTGGCGAAGTGATGGCTGAAGGTGTGGGGCAGGCCATGACGGATATGGGTGCCGCCTTGTCAGAAAGTGTCGATGTGTTGAGCGAAAGCCTGAGAGAGGGCTTTGAGCAGGGGGCTGCAGGGTTGTCGCAGGGGCTAGATTCAGCATCCGATGCCCTGCGTGCCAGCAGCAAAAATACCGGCCCTGTTACTCTTGCTGCGCAAGTCAGTGGTGAAATTGTTGGTTCGTCGGTACAGCTAACGTCCTCTGAGTGGGGGAATACCCTGGCGATTTATCAGGGTGATAGCTGGAGTTCTAATCCGAGCCTTTTGCTGTTTCTATTTCTACCCGAAGGCGAGTTGCCGCTTGATCGCCGCATCGATGTGGCCAGTGATGACGCGTCTTTTGGCCATCCCCATGTGCACTATCGCTGGCGCGATGCCGAGGGTGAACTTCAAACCACGGTATTGACCAGTGGTTATAATTTGCAGCTGCAATTTGGTGCGCCTGTCGATGGGCGAGTCGATGGCCAGATCAGCTTCGATGTGCCGGGTGAAGATACCCGCTTGCAAGGTGAGTTTAGTATTCGCATCGACTAGCCGGCACTGTAGCCCTGCTTCTTGAACCGAACCTAGCGAAAGCGCCGAAACAGACGCAGCACAATAAGGATGGCAAAGCAGAGGCCAACAATGGGCCGGGAGCCATATTGGCTGAAAGGGCTGGCACCCTTATAGGGTGTTACTTTGGTTTTTAATACGCCCGACTGAAAGCGGGGCAGCTCTTCGAGCACTTTACCTCGGGGGCTGATGATGGCAGTGATGCCGTCATTAGTGACGCGCAGCAGGGGCTTGGCATTTTCCACCGCGCGCATGCGGGCGATTTGTAAGTGCTGGTGGGGGCCGATGGATTTGCCGAACCAGGTGTCATTGCTGATGGTGAGCAAAATGTTGGCATCGCGAGCGTCGCGGGCGAGTAGATCGGCGTAGGCAATTTCATAGCAAATGGCGGTAGCAATCTGTACCGTGCCGAGGCGAATGGGGCGCTGTTGGGCGGCCCCAGCACTAAAGGCTGACATCGGCAAATCAAAAAAGCCAATGGTGCCGCGCAGCCAACGTTCCAGTGGCACGTATTCACCGAAGGGTACTAAGCGGCGTTTTTGATAGGTGCCACTTGCCCTGCCGAGGCTAATCACCGAGTTGTAGTAGTGGTTGGTGTCGGTATTGCTGGGGATGCCTGTCAGTAATCCGACATGGTGTTGTTTCAAGTTGCTGTCGATATCGCCGAGAAAGCCGCTGATATTGCTTTGCAGGGTAGGTAGAGCAGACTCCGGCCAGATAATCAGATCCTGGTCGAGTAGAGACTCATTCTCCTGTTTGAAATTCTGCAGGATTCGTTTTAATTCTTCGTCATTCCACTTCTCCAATAAAGGTAAATCGGCTTGTACCAAGGCGACGTCCAGCCTTTTCCCCGTTGGGTAAGTCCAGGGCTTGATTTCCAGATAGACGCCACCGGCACAGAGCAGGGCAAGTATCATTAGCCCAGTGCTAACCATACTTTTGTGCTGTTTGCGCTCGCCAATCAGGCTTAGCAGGGTGCCGCCAAACGCGGCAATGCCGCTTAGTGCTAGTGCGCCAAAAAGCGGTGCCCAGCCGACTAGCCAGGTATCGATCAGCCCGTAACCAACATTGAGCCAGGGAAAGCCAGTGAGGAACCATCCCCTAAACCATTCGCCCAATACCCAGAGTGCGGGAAAAGCAAAAAGGACGGCTTGCGGTGGCGCATTGCGGAATAGGCCAAACAGAGAGAGGGGCAGGGCGAAAATAATAGCCATGGCAAGGGCAAAAAGCCCGGTGAGAAGGCTAGCCAGAGCGATAGAGGCATGGCCGTAATCGTGAATACTGACATAAATCCAGCTGGCGCCGACCCCATACAGGCCGAAGCCGAAAGCCAGGGATAAAGAAAATACGCCCCACATTCCCCGCCCACGACATAAAAAGCACAGTGCGCAGATACTGAACACGGCTGTTGGCCACCAGGAGAAAGGGGCTAGCGCCAATGGTAATAGTGCGCCGCTAAAAAGCGCCAGTAAAAAGGACGAAAAGCTGGATCTGCGTTTGGGCATGGTTTGAATTCTTATATTTCCCGATTTTTATTGTTGGCTAGTATGTGGCTTCGTGGCGTGGCATTTTAGTGCCAGTTGATGGATTTGTCGTTCATCCCCGGCGATGACGGTAAAGTCGTAGGCGTCGAGGGAAACTTCTTCCCCCACTTTTGGCAGGTGGCCGAAAGCCTGAGTAACAAGCCCGCCAATGGTGTCGAACTCGTCCTCATTAAAGCCGGCGTTGAAAAACTCGTTGAAATCTTCAATGGTGGTGAGGGCCGGTAGCTGGTAGCTGGCGTCCTCCTGGCGCTGTATTGGGTGTTGTTCTTCCAGATCTGTTTCGTCTTCGATCTCACCAACAATCTCTTCCAGAATATCTTCAATAGTGACCAGGCCGGCAACGCTGGCATATTCATCCATCACGATGGCCATGTGATAGCGCTGTTCTCTAAATTCTTTAAGCAGGACATTGAGCCGCTTGCTCTCGGGGATGATATTGGCCGGACGGATAACATCGGCAATGGCAAAGTTCTCTTTGCCTTCAAGTAATAGCGGCAATAACTCTTTGGCGAGCAAGATGCCTTTAATATCGTCAATGGACTCGCCAATGACAGGGAAGCGCGAGTGCTTGGACTCGGTAACCAGTGTCAGTATTTCTTCTATGTCAGCCGTTTCGGGTATCACCGTCATGCGCGAGCGCGGGACCATAATCTCTCGCACCTGCTGGTCGGCAACACTCAGCGCGCCTTCCATTATTTCCAGCGCCTCGCTGTCAATCACCTTGTCGTCATAGGCGCTACGTAGAATTTCAGTGATGTCATCACGGGTGGCGGGTGTCGATGAAAAAATGCGGGCAAGTCGTCCCATCCAGGAGCGGGCCTGCCCGTTGGTACTGTCTTCGGTCATGGTAGTAGAGTCTCTTCTTTTAATAGGGGGGTGGATAGATAAGGAGGGGGAAAGTTGAGTTTACATAAAACACTGGTTTCCAGGGCTTCCATTGTTTCAGCGTCGGCCTCTTCAATGTGGTCGTGGCCGAGTAAATGCAAGGTGCCGTGAACCAGCATATGTGCCCAGTGGGCCTCAAGTGTTTTGTGTTGCTCAGTGGCTTCTTGGCGCACGATGGCGGCGCAAATGACGATGTCGCCCAGTAGCGCTGATTCGACAAAGTCGGGAATATCCGCCGGAAATGAGAGCACATTGGTCGGCCCTTCTTTGCCACGATAGTGCAAATTCAGTTCGGCACTCTCTGCGGCGCTCACAATGCGCACGCTAATTTCAGCTTCGGGCTTTTGATCGCCCAGTGCGACGCAAATCCAGTGGCGTATCGACGGAGGCTCGGGCGCCTCTTCACCGCTGACATTGTCGACGTCGATAATGGTCTTGTTGTGCATTAATCGTCGTCCGTGTTTTTACTTTCGTAAACGTCGTAAGCGTCGACGATTTTTTGTACCAGGGGGTGACGCACCACATCTTTCGATTGAAAGTGGGTAAAAGTAATGCCTTCAACTCCATCGAGCACCTGGCAGGCGTGAATCAGACCAGAGCGGGTGCCCCTTGGCAGGTCGATTTGTGTGGTGTCACCGGTGATAACCGCAGTGGCACCAAAGCCGATACGCGTGAGGAACATTTTCATCTGTTCGCGGGTAGTGTTCTGGCTTTCGTCGAGAATAATAAAGGCGCTATTGAGGGTGCGGCCACGCATGTAAGCGAGGGGTGCGACTTCGATAACGCTCTTTTCAATTAGCTTGTCGACCTTTTCAACGCCGAACATTTCGTACAGTGCATCGTAGAGGGGGCGCAGATAAGGGTCGACTTTCTGAGATAAATCACCGGGCAGGAAGCCAAGCTTTTCCCCCGCTTCAACGGCGGGGCGCACCAGTAGAATGCGTTCTACTTCATTGCGTAAATAGGCTTCCACCGCACAGGCGACGGCAAGATAGGTTTTGCCCGTACCCGCCGGGCCGACACCAAAGTTGATGTCGTGGGTTTGAATGGCCCGCACATAATTTTGCTGGTTAATCCCCCGGGGGATGACCTTGCCTTTTTTGGTGTGAATCACGCTAAAGTTTTTAACGTTGCTAGCAGCCGGGTGCTCGGTGCTGTCTTCCATTGTCGATTCCAGGTTGGACTGTTGAAGATAAAGATGTACCGTTTCGGGTGACAGGTTTTGTTGATCGCGAGTTTCCCCATAGAGTGCGTGGAGCAGAGAGACCGCAAGTTGCGCGTGCTGGGCGTCGCCGTAAATGGCGAAGACATTGCCGCGATTGCGAATCTCGACATCGAGGCGTCGTTCTATCTGGTGCAGGTGCTCATCAAGCTGGCCGCAAAGGTTGGCCAGACGGCGGGGGTCGTTGGGTTCGAGAGTGATGGTGTCAGCGGCGGGTAGGGTATTCAAAGGGTGCGATTGAGCGCCTGTCTTGGTATAGGTTTAGGGTGCGGTTTGGGGCTAAGCATAGCGATTTTATCGTAGGATGAAAACCGCCTGCGAGAGAATGTATAGACCGATAGTGCCGATGACATTGGTTCGCTTAGCGGATGTCGTTATGTCTGGCCGGCCTCTTTGCGGGGGTTTTTAATCAATGAGCGCGCCGCGCAGTGAGTTAGGCAGCGCTTCGGTAATTTCAATATCGACAAACTGGCCGATGAGTTGTTGGTCGCTGCAGGTGAAATTGACCACGCGATTATTCTCGGTGCGACCCTGTAGCTGCCCCGGATCTTTGCGAGAAATACCCGACACTAATACGCGCTGGGTGGTGCCGACCATGCGTCGACTAATCGCCATAGCCTGCTGAATGATGCGATCCTGCAGTATTTTCAGGCGCTGCTTCTTGGTTTCTTCGGGGGTGGTATCGGCAAAGTCGGCGGCGAGGGTACCGGGGCGAGCGCTGTAGACGAAGCTGAAGGAGTGGTCGAAGCCAATGCCTTCGATCAGCTTCATGGTGTCGGCAAAGTCGGCTTCCGTCTCACCGGGGAAGCCGATAATGAAGTCGGACGACAGGCTGATATCGGGGCGAATAGCACGAATTTTACGGATGATTGACTTATATTCTAGCCAGGTATGGCCGCGTTTCATTGCGCTGAGAATACGGTCGGAACCACTTTGTACGGGCAGGTGCAGGTGGTTGACCAGCTCGGGCACTTCCCCATAAACGTCAATTAACGACTGGGAAAACTCCATCGGGTGGGAGGTGGTAAAGCGAATGCGGTCAATGCCATCGATTTGCGCAACATAGGTGATCAGCTCGGCGAGATCGCAGAGACTGTCGCGCCCCGGCATTTCACCGCGAAAGGCATTCACATTTTGGCCGAGCAGGTTAACCTCTCGTACGCCCTGGTTGGCCAGATGGGCCACTTCGCCAAGAATGTCGGCGGTGGGGCGGCTCACTTCTTCACCACGGGTGTAGGGTACGACGCAGAAAGTACAGTATTTTGAGCAGCCTTCCATAATCGACACATAGGCCGATACGCCATCGGCTTCGGGCAGGGGCAGTTGGTCGAACTTTTCGATTYCGGGGAAGCTAACATCAATAACCGCGCTGTTGCCCTGTTGACGCTGTTGCATCATATCGGGCAGGCGGTGCAGGGTTTGTGGCCCAAAAATCAGGTCGACGTGGGGCGCGCGGCGGGCAATGGTTTCGCCCTCCTGGCTAGCAACGCAGCCGCCGACACCAATAATAAGGTCGGGATTGGCCTCTTTGAGTTTCTTCCAGCGGCCCAGCTGGTGGAATACTTTGTCCTCCGCCTTTTCCCGAATGGAGCAGGTATTGAGCAGCAGTACGTCGGCCTCTTTGGGGTCGTCAGTTTGCACCATCTGGTGACTGTCGCCGAGCAGATCGCCCATGCGTGCCGAATCGTACTCATTCATTTGGCAGCCGTGAGTGACGATGTGAAGTTTTTTTATCGGGGTATCTGCCATGGGGGCTCGGACGTGGTTGGCAAGGGCGGCGATTATAGGCCTTCTTCGGCGTATAGCCTAGTTGTGCAGGACGATAATCAAAGGAAAAAAGAGTGCCCTATGTGCTAGAATACCGCGCCTTTTCTACTCTCTCATTCAGTAAGCTGTAAATATTATGTCCAAAAATCCAATCTATAAAGTCATATTCTTTAATCAGGGACAGGTCTTTGAGCTGTACGTGCGCTCTGTCTATCAGAGTGACTTGATGGGCTTTCTGGAAGTTGAAGAGTTTGTGTTTGATGAACGCTCGAAAATGATTGTCGATCCGGGCGAAGAAAAGCTCAAAAATGAGTTTGCCAGCGTTAAGCGCAGTTACATTCCTTTGCACTCAGTGGTTCGTATCGATGAAGTGGATAAAGAAGGAGCCTGTAAAGTCACGGACTATAAAGGCGGTAATGTGACGCCGCTGAGCTTCCCGACGATGGCTCCCCCTGGCCCGAAAAAAACAGATTAATACCCCGGGTCTTATTGGCGGCTAGTCGCGACTAATCCATAAACCTGTAAGGCCAAGTTGGGTTTGTAAGTCTTGGGCTTGTTGTTCAGCCTTTTCTCTCGATGTAAAGCCATCGGCCCTAATTCGATATAACGTTTTGCCATTGACAGTAATGGGCTGAATGGATGTTTTCGCTTCTATTTTATGTGCTTTTTCAAAGATGCTGTTGGCGGTTTTAGCATCGGAAAAACTCGCGATATTAATAAACCAGCTTTCTACAGCGCTATTATTGGCAGCGTTGTTGTCTGCTAGAGCGACAATGACTTTGCCGTCCTTTGTTTCATTCGATATTTTAGTATTGGGCTGGCTGGCATCAGTTCGAATTACTGGTGCTTGGTTTATCTCGTTATTGAGTTCGGCATTCTTAACTTTGCTATTTAAGTCGGCGAGTGCTGCTTCCAGCGTCGTTAGGCGCGAGCTGGCTTGTTCTATGTCGGTAGTGGATGTGTTTTGAAGGGCCTCGATGGCGGTGCTTAGTTGTTCCTGGCTGTGGCTTAATGTGAGGATTTCTTGTTCAGTTCTGGCTAGCGTATCGCTGTTTCCTGGCAGGTTGACGACTTCGGGGGGTGTTGGTCTGGTTTCAAGAATCTCAAGGCGGTGGCTTAACTTGTCGACTTTCTGTTGGGTATCCCAGGCGTAATTTCCGCTGAATAGCGCCATGGTTAAGGTGATACTGGCAATTATCCAGGGTGTAAGTCGAGCGGGATTTGCGGGCGATGGGAGTCTGGTTTCTGATGTTGAGGGTATAGCCAGAAATGGCGGTTGCTCGCCGGCGGCATTATTGTCAGTCGCAGTATGATGAGTCTTCAAGGATGCCAGTTTGGTTTCGTCGGTACGCGGCCTGCTCTCCTCCTCACTCACGGAAGTTTTGATATTGATTGGAGGGGGCTTATTCCCCAGAGCCTGAATCTTGGCAAAGGAAGGGCTCAAGTTACGGTTAACCTTGTTTTTTCTGATGGTGTCGTCGGTGACGTTTTCTTGAAGATGTGCTGGCTTATTCATGACGGGAAAATCAACCATCTATAAGTGAGTGTGGTTTTGTGAATGCAGTAATTATGCCGCCACTGGGTTTTGTCTGAGGGCTGGTTATTTATTCGTGGAAAGTTTGTTAAACTCAATCAATAAAAGGGTTTATGACGGATAGGTAGCCGCTTTTTTGACGGTGGTGTCATGGATGTGACGGTATAAGATTGTGGTATTAGTGTTGTTAGTTGTGTTTTTTATCAGCAATTTTTGGACAAAGGGCAGTAAAGCTTTACTGTGGTTCGTTACAAAGAGGGAAAAATGCAGGATAAATCCGCAGTTTCAGGTGCGACAAATGGCAATGGTAAAGCAGCGCTATTAACGCGCTTGGCCGTTGAGTTAACAAGACTTGCCGAGGGTCGAGATCAGAAGCTGGATTACCTGCTGGAGCAGCTAAGAACGTCTCTCCATGAAAGTGCGCCCTCGGCAGAATTTAAAGAAAGTGCTGCCCACTTTCTTAAGTACATAGTGTCTGGGGATGTGGCTTTTGCCAATGAGTTTGAACACTCAATAAAAAAATCTGCTGTCGAGTTATTTTCGGCGATTGAAGGTTGCTTTCCTGACGTGAAACAGATTTCACGTATTAAAGAAAATTTAATGCTCGCCTCCTCGTTGCAGGAGACTGTCGGGCAAGTTGAAAAAATTATCCCTTTGCTTGCTGATATCGGTTTAAGTACGTCGATCTCTGCACCGGATTTGAGTATTTCGGTGTCATCGCCGGAGCCTCAAGGGGAATGTTCGCTCGCCTATGTGCTGGATGTTGTCGGCTCAGCGTTGGGTAAGCTGCTTGACCAGCTCAACCTATTAGAGTCCGATGATAGTCGGGTTGAAAGTGTTCGAAATGACCTTAGCCGCATTGCCAGTATGGATGATCTGGAGGTGGTGCTTGGTGAGGCTTTAGGCCTGGTCATTGATGTTGCTCGACAAATTGAGGAAGAGCGTCAGTTTACTGAGCAGTTTTTGTCGCAATTGAGGCTACACCTTAAAAGCTTGGAAGAGGGTATTGGCGAATCGATTGATATTGATGCGTCACTGGAAAGTGTTGATAAAATTCAAGCGGAGGTGGGAGGCGAGGTGTCGGGTATTGAAGCAGCTGTTAATGAAAATACTGATATGGAGCTGCTTAAAAAAATTATCCGTACCCGCACGGAGCGATTGTCAGCCAAAGTGTCGGATTATGTTGAAGCTGAAAAAAAACAACTTGAAGAAGCGAGAGATAAAATAGATAACCTGACTCGCCAGGCGCAGGAAATGAATGTCGAAGTGGAAGGTCTCCGCCATCAGTTGATGGAAAAACAGCAGGTGCTGGCGCTGGACCCCCTTACCGGTGTTGCTAATCGAGGTGGTTTTGATAAGCGCTTCGATGAGGAGTTAGCCCGCAGCCAGCGTATTGGCTTTCCACTGTCATTGTTGTTGATCGATATCGATAAATTTAAATATGTTAATGACACCTTCGGGCATAAAGCGGGTGATAGGGTGCTGCAAACTATCGCCAAATTAATGGCGGGCAGAGTGCGAGACACTGACTTTATTGCGCGCTACGGTGGTGACGAGTTTGTTTTATTACTGCCTGGTACATCTGCTGAAGATGCAAAGTCCGTGGCTCAGGGTTTCTGTGATGCGGTGAAGCGTTGTGGATTCCACAGTCATGGTCAGTCGGTTGATGTCTCCCTTTCTATCGGCATCGCTCAACTTCGGGAAGGTGATACGGGCGAGATTTTATTTGAAAGAGCCGACGCCGCTATGTACGAGGTGAAAAATAATGGCCGCGATGGTTGCGTTATAGCTCAATAGCTGTGGCTTGCCCTTACTCGTGTAAAGGCAGGGCGAAGTGGCTTTTAATCATTTTAACGACGGCGTGCGTTTAATCTTTCGACGGCGGCGGTGTAGTTTAGGATTGTCTGCGTTGTTGGTGGGTCGAGATTGACAAAGTGGCAGCCTATTTTATTTCTTGAGCTGTGTTCGGTGTCAATTTTTCTTCGCACCTCCGCTTCGACAATAATCGTTTTATTATCTAATGTTTTGAAAATGCATTGTTCAATCTTGTCGCCGGGTTTTAATTCGCTCTCGCCTGGGATGGTGAGCAAAGCCCCGTTAGCTGAAATGTCGCTGATTTGTCCTGTTACTACCTGGTTGTCGCTCAGAATCAAATGGACTTCCGGGGAGGACATCATACTCACGGGGGCTCGGTAGCTAGAGCGGCGTTGAGATTGATATATCGTATCGGGTAGTGTTGAGCGATAGCGAACTAGCCCGTTCTCTTTGTGATGGCTGAGAATACGGGCCTCGAAATCGACGTTAATCCCTTTTAGCCAACCGCTTACCTGATAGTTTTTCTTTTCAATAAGTGCTGAGTGGCCAGTGCTGTCAGCGAGTTCATCTAACTCGATCCAATCGCCTTTTGTGTCGATGGCCAAAACAATACTGACGAACTCCCCGTTGTTGCCTGCTATTGATAAGTTCAGCTGGCAGCGGCTCTCCTGCAATGCTTTGAGGATTAGCAGTTTGTGTGCACTTATTTTTATTCCGTCACCACGCAGGGCAGGGCGAGCGGGATCGGTAGGTACAGCGTTTTCTTCTGGCATCAGCTTTGGTTGGTATGGCGGGAGGCTATATTAGCGTGTTGACCTGACGTCTGTCGTGGGGCTTCGCTTATTAAGAGCCGGCGTCGATTCGTGGGCGTATCTTTCAGGCTTTGCCCAGAGGGCTAGACAACGACTGCCGAGGAGGTGTGCCGTTTGCGCTGTAAGTTTGTACGGTTTCAATACTGCCGCGGCGCAACACCTGCAGTGCTTGCTCGGTGACTAGCTGGTTTTTCCTGATCATAGTGCCGACTAGTAGATTCTCTTCCTTGCAGCGTTGACTCGCTTCGCAAAGCGCTTGCCAGCTGTCGTGGAGCTTCTGGTCAGTGTGGTTAGCCAGGAAGGCTTGCAAGCCTGCTAAGCCGGGTGTAAGCCCTTGTTTTGCGAGGGCTGCATCGCGTTGTTGCTCCATAGATTGTAATGCCTGGGCGGTAGCAAGCTTCTTCTCGATGGCTGTTTCGAGAATCGTTGTATCTTGTTCAGAGAGAGCGGCCCTCTCCTCGCCGAGCGCGTAGAGAAGTTCGTGAGTCAGTGAGGTTGTCTTGTCTAATAGGCGAATAAAATCTTTCACGCGTCAATACCGGATTGATTGCTAGAATGTTTGCAGAAGGTGCTGCCAGGGTTCGCAATGAACTAGGGCATGTCCTGTTCAAACGTAATCAGTTTTTTGGCAATGCTATCCGTGTTGATGGTGTAGGAGCCATCGCTCAGGGCTTGCTTGATGCTAGCGACTTTTTCGGCGTCAAAACCTGGCATTTCGGCGAGGGTTTTTTCGACCTGTAGCAACTTGAGGGCAGAGTCGGTAACCGTAACGGTGCTTAGGCCCTCGGCCTGTGGCTGAGAGCTGCCTTTTTCGGGGGCGACATTATGTGTGGCACCAGCTTTCTTTTCAGTGCTGGTGCTGGTGCTGAGTCCTGAGTTGCTACTTGCTGTTTGTCTGATTTCCATGGTGCTCGTCCTTCCCGGTTTGCAGTGCCTAGACACTGACAATTAGCTTATCGGCATCTTTACGAAAAACTTTAATATTCTGGTGGATTAAAAGTCATCCACTTTCGTTGTTAGTCTGCTTGAATCACGCCGGAGGCTAGAATAGTGCCTTCAACAATTTTACTGGATGACAAATTTTGCACGCGAATCCTTTCCCCAACAGCACCGCCGGTCAAAGCGATAGCGGTAACACTAACCATTAAGCCCTGCTTGCCAGCCTGTAAATCGACTCGCTGGCCTTTTTTGATGATTTGGGGCTCTGCCAGTATTGCGCTGGTGAATACAGCGTTACTGGCCAGGTTTTTTTTGAGAACCTTGCCAACAATCTGTTCGGGCTTGTTTAGGTAGGCGGTGTTGAGTTGGCTAGCATTTCTTGATTTCAGTGAAATGTCATCAGCGCTGATAACGTGGCCGCGTTGAAGGTAGGTAGTGGCAACCAGAATCTGGCTGATCGTGGTGATATTAGCGGAAACATAGAGTGTCCAGGGGCGTGGCCCCGTACAACGTACGCCGACGGTGGTCTTACTTTGTATTTTTGCATTCGAAGGTAAGAAGGTTTCGAGCGGACTGCCGCAAACAGGCAGTGTTAAGCGAGCGTCAATTTTGCCGATACTGATGGTCGTGTTGGCTCGATTCTGGATGTCAGGGTGCTGCGCGAGTAAGCCTTCAGCCGCGGATCTAATGCTGTCGATCGATTGAAATTCCTCTTCCCCAGCTAAAGCGACTTTAGGCAGCAGTGCGCCGAGTAGCGCAAGCGCCATTATTATAGGTGCGAGTGTGGGCGCGAGTGTGCTGATAGTGCGTGTGACGGCGGTGAGTCGCTGGATCACAGTGCGGAGGGTGGGGCGTTTTGAATAATCAATAGTCAATTTTTTGGCGTCTTTTGTCTGTGTTTGTCATCGATACCGGTGTTGTGTCGCTGTTCTGTAAGAAGTGTTGCAATATCCGGGCCGCATATTTTTGAGGCGCTCTTTACCATCCCTTTTAAAACCCGCCGGGGCGCGGCATAGGCTTTGCCGTCGTCCGGCAGTCCCTTGCCGCCGCAAGGTCTTTTTGAGGGCTTTGTTCTCATAACATGCTGAAGTATAAGAGTTAATTGTTTTGGCATGGGGGTTGCAATAACTTTGTCAGTGCGATTTTAAACGATGATCGGGAAAGAAAAATATGTCTGCTCAAATTGGATCAATACTCGGCAAGCAAGCTCAGGGCCTCTATTTTCACGCCCAAAGGGCAGAGTTGCTGGCTGCCAATATTGCCAATGCTGAAACACCGGGTTACAGAGCGCGAGATGTGGACTTCCGCTCAGCGCTACGTGCCGCAGGTGTGGATAGGTTAGAGCAGAGTCACGAGCGTCATATGGCGTCGAACTCGCGTTTTCAAACAGCTGTTTTTTACCGCAAGCCCGCTCAGTCATCCATTAATGGTAATACGGTTGATATGCCGAAAGAGCAAACGGCCTATGCCGAAAATGCGCTGCGCTATCAAGTTAATCTGCGTTTTCTGGATGGCAAGATTAAAAGCATGATGCTGGCTTTAAGGGGAGATTAAGCAATGAGCTTAGAAGGTGTAATGCGAGTTTCGGGATCAGCGCTGGCAGCGCATACCGTGTGGCTCGATACGATTGCCAGTAATTTGGCAAATTCAGAAGTGGTGAGTGGTAGCGCCGATGATGTCTATCGTTCGCGCCAGCCAATATTTGCCACCATGATGAAGCCCTTCGGTGATCATAAAGGTGCTGTGGGCGTCACTGTTGAAGGCGTTGTTGAAACAGGGCCTCCCGGCAGAAAAGAGTATGCACCGCACCACGCGCTGGCAGACGGCGACGGCTATATTCATCACAGCAACGTCAATACTGTCGAAGAAATGGCCAATATGATTGCCGCCTCTCGTGCCTATCAAAATAGCGTTGAAGCGATGAATACGGCAAAACAATTACTGGTGCAGACTTTGAGTCTGGGTCGTTAAGGAGAAGGGCGATGCAATCTGATCTTGCAACTATTTTAGGTGTCGAGCAAACCGGTGGTTTGGGTTCGGCGGTAAAGAAGAAAGAAGAACTGGGTCAGGCTGAGTTTATGCGCCTGCTGGTGGCTCAGCTCAACAATCAAGACCCCACCAAGCCGATGGACAACTTCGAGTTCCTGTCGCAAATTGCCCAGTTCAGCACGGTCTCGGGTATTCAGGACATGCAGACTTCATTGTCAGGAATGGGTGAGTCAATGATGTCCACCCGCGCTATTCAGGCCTCTTCTCTGGTGGGCCGCGATGTGATCAGTGCATCCAACCAGGCCGCTTTTGTCCCGGGTGAGGAGATAGAGGGTGTGGTAGCCATACCTGTCAGCGCGTCGGGTGTGCAGATACAGGTGTCGGATAGTAGTGGACAGCTGGTCAAGGTTCTTGATATCGGAAATGTGGACGCGGGTATTCACAAGTTTTCCTGGGATGGTTTGCTCGATGACGGTACTTCTATTGCGTCGGGGAATTATCAAGTGATAGCCAGCGGCCTGGTCGACGGCGCAGTGGAGGCACTACCTGCCTTCGCATCGGCCCGTGTTACCAGTGTCTCGATTGGCGCAGGTGGATCGGAAATTAGTTTGAATCTGGATGGTGGAGATTCGGTGTCTTACGCCGATGTTCTCCAGTACTTATAAGCTTAAGAGGATTTAGTCATGGGATTTGAAACAGCAGTATCAGGTATTCGAGCGGCCTCATCTCAGCTCGGCATTATTGGTAACAACATCGCTAACAGCTCCACATCGGGCTTCAAGCAGTCGCGGGGTGAGTTTGCTGACGTGTTCGCCGCCAGTGCCCTGGGTGTGGCGTCCAACTCCATTGGTCGAGGCGTTCAGCTAACGTCGATTGCCCAGCAGTTTACCCAGGGCAATATCAGTTTTACCGATAGCTCGCTGGATCTGGCCATTAGTGGCTCGGGCTTTTTTATGCTTGACGATGGCGGTGTTACTCGCTTCACGCGTTCGGGTGCTTTTGCGGTCGACTCTGAGGGCTTCGTCACCAATAACGAGGGCTTGCGCTTACAGGCTTTCGGGGCAGATACGACGGGGCAAATTACCGGTTTGATCGATGACGTGCGTCTGACAACCTCGCAAATCGAACCTATTCCCAGTTCTGCAATTGATATTACGGCCAACCTGGATTCTCGCGAGGTCGTGCCTTTGCTGGCCTTTAATGCGCCCTTCGATGCTTTTGCCTCGCCGCCGACAGCCCCCAGTGCTGATATGTACAATGGTTCTACCTCTTTGACGATATACGATAGCTTGGGTAACCCCCAYGACTTGACGACCTATTTTGTTAAAACGCCAACGGCCAATGAATGGGAAGCCCATGTCACTATTGATGGTGTTACCCCGGCGGGGGCGACACCTCAGACGATGACTTTCAATAATACGGGTCAATTTGATGCGGCTACCCTGCCGGTCGAAGTGACCGTGACCAGCTGGGCGCCGGTGGATTCTTCTGGCAATGCGACGGGTGCYGTGTCACCCCAGTCCTTCAAGGTTGACCTGTCGACCACCACGCAGTTTGGTAGTGATTTCGGGGTGAGTTTTATTGCCCAAAACGGTTTCTCCTCAGGGCAGTTGCGGGGTGTTGAAATCTCCGACTCCGGCATAATTTTCGCCCGTTATACCAACGGCCAGTCTTTTGCTCTGGGTCAGGTAGCTCTGGCCAACTTTGCTAACCAGCAGGGCTTGCAGCCACTGGGTGGCACGGCCTGGGCGGAAACCTTTGCATCGGGTGTGGCGACTATTAGTGAGCCGGGTACTGCGGGTCTGGGTTTGATTCAATCCGGTGCGCTGGAGGACTCTAATGTTGATATCACTCAGCAGTTGGTGAACATGATCACCGCGCAGCGCAATTTCCAGGCCAACGCCCAGGTGATTCAAACGGAAGATGCCGTTACACAAACCGTTATCAACTTACGTTAAGCACGGGAAGGCTGAGCAGTCATGGGTAACTACCTCTATACATCAATGGTTAGCGCTAGCGAGATTATGCGCGGTATGGCCGATGTTACACACAATCTGGCCAATGCCAGTACCACGGGCTTTCGTGCCGATTTGTCGATGTTCAAATCGGTAACCCTTCCCGGTGCGGTCAATGGCGGCGGTGCGCCGGTGTATGAGCGCGCTGGTGTTGATACCAGCTTTGGAGCCCTGCAAAACACTGGGGTCGATCTCGATGTAGCGGTTAATGGTGCTGGCTGGATAGTGGTGCAGGCTGACGGTGGCGGTGAAGCCTACACCCGCCGGGGTGACTTGCGCCTTGACTCTCTCGGTCAGCTCACCAATGGCGCGGGCCAGGCAATTATTGGTGACGGCGGGCCTATGGCCATACCGCCCCATAGCAAAATGGAAATTGCTGCTGACGGCACTATCTCTATTCAGCCTCTCGGCCAGGGTCCGGACACGCTAGCAGTGGTGGGTCGTATCAAACTGGTCAGTCTTGATGACGATGCCCTGTTTAAAGGCAAGGATGGCTTGTTGCGCCTCAAAGGCGGGGCCACGGCTCAAGAGGACGCTAGCGTCACCCTGGTTTCGGGTGCTCTTGAGGCCAGTAATGTCAACACCATCTCCACCATGGTAAAGATGATAGAGCTGCAAAGAAGTTATGAAACCCAGATCAAAATGATGAAAACCGCTGCCGATAATGACCGCTCTTCGACAGAGCTGATGAAAATGAATTGATCCTTTAGTTAGTCGTTGATCGCTGGCCGTCGATTGCCAGGTAAATAAAGAAATTTTGGGGAAGTAAAATGCAAGAATCACTGTGGATAGCAAAGACAGGGTTAGACGCACAACAAACCCGTATGGCGACCATTTCAAATAACCTGGCCAACGTCAGCACCGCCGGTTACAAGCGCGGTCGGGCCGTTTTTGAAGACTTGCTCTATCAAAACCTACGTCAGGTCGGCGCTCAATCATCTCAGGATACCCAGCTGCCATCAGGTTTGATGCAGGGTACGGGGGTGCGAGTCGTTGCCACTGAAAAACTCTTTACCCAGGGCAACCTTGAGACCACGGAAAACTCTCTCGATGTGGCGATTGAAGGTAAGGGTTTTATTCAGGTATTGATGCCCGACGGCACTATTTCCTACACCCGCGACGGTTCGATGGCTCTCGACTCAGATGGCCAGATGGTTACCTCCAACGGCTATCCCATAGAGCCTTCCATCACTATTCCACAGGATGCCCAGTCGATCACTATCGGTAGTGATGGCGTTGTTTCGGTGTTGTCGCCCGGTGATACCGAGCCCTCTCAGGTGGGCACTTTACAGCTGGCCGATTTTGTTAACCCTGCGGGCCTGCAGGCCATTGGTAAGAACCTCTACCTGGAATCGGGTTCCAGCGGTAGCCCGCAGACGGGTAATCCCGGGCTGAACGGACTGGGTTCAATTATGCAAGGCTACATTGAAAGCTCAAACGTYAATGTCGTGGAAGAGCTGGTGTCGATGATCGAAACCCAGCGTGCCTACGAAATGAACTCCAAGGCCATTTCCACCACCGACCAAATGCTTCAGTACATCAGTAATAACCTGTAAGCCACGATTGAACGGGGACAGGACGGCGTTATGAAAATCATGATCAAAACAGCGAATAAAACTGGGCTGCCAAAGCGCCTCTTCTTATTGGCCCTGCTCAGCGCGACGACTATGTTGAGTGCCTGTGCGGTAACACCGCAGCCAATAGCACCAAGTTATGAGCCGACAGCGCCGGTGGTGATGGTTCGACCCGAGCAGCATACGGGCAGTCTTTATCAGGCGGGTTATGACCTCGTGCTATTTGAAGACCTACGTGCGAGTCGTGTCGGCGATATTATTCAGGTCGTGCTGGTCGAGCAAACAGACGCCGCGAAAACCAGTAAAACAGAAATTGATAAAGAGAGTAAAACAGAGCTGCCGTCACCGACGCTTTTTGGTCATCTGCTCGAAGACCTTGGTATCGGGGTTGATTCGAGCTCTGAATTCGAGGGCGAAGGCAAAAGCAACCAGAGTAACCACCTTAGCGGCAGTATTGCGGTAACGGTTTCTCAGGTGCTGCCCAACGGCAATCTTGTGGTGCAGGGTGAAAAGTGGATAGAAATAAATCAGGGTGCCGAGTTTATTCGTATTAAAGGCATCGTGCGTCCCTCTGATGTGAGTTCTGACAACGTCGTGCTCTCCACGCATGTTGCCAATGCCAAAATTTCCTATGGTGGCAAGGGTTCATTAAATGAAGCCAATGTCAGCGGCTGGATGGTGCGCTTCTTTATGAGCCCTCTGTGGCCCTTCTAACCACATGTTTTTTTAGAGTGGATAGACCCACTGAGCAGGATCCGATAATGATGAACAAGGTGTTGCAGGTGCAAAAAATAATGTTGAATCTTAAGCGTCTACGTTTGCCGAGTCTTGTGGCCATACTGCTACTTTGCTCTGCGTTGCCTGTGGCCGCAGATCGTTTGAAAGATATCACCAGTATTGCCGGTGTGCGTTCAAACCACCTGGTGGGTTACGGTTTGGTAATTGGCTTGGATGGCAGCGGTGACTCGACCAACTCGGCACCTTTTACCGTGCAGAGTTTAAAAAGCATGCTGGCCAAGTTTGGTGTGGTTGTCCCTCCCGGCGTTAACCCCTCGTTAAAGAATGTTGCCGCAGTGATGATTCACGCTGAATTACCCGCCTTTGCCAAATCGGGTCAAACTATTGATATCACCGTATCGTCCATTGCCAATGCGAAAAGTTTGCGCGGTGGTAGTTTATTGATGGCCCCATTAAAGGGTGCAGATGGTCAGACCTACGCTATTGCCCAGGGCAATCTGGTGGTGGGTGGTTTTGGTGCTGAGGGTGGCGATGGCTCTAGCGTAACTGTCAATATCCCCAGTGTCGGACGTATCCCTAACGGCGCGACGGTTGAACGCGAAGTGCAAACGCCCTTCTCGCAGCCTGGGCCGCTGGTGYTGCATTTGAATACGCCAGATTTCACCACCGCGATGCGTGTCGCTGAGAAAATTAATGCCGTTGTTGGTGAGGGTGTTGCTCTCCCCATCGACAGCTCCTCCGTTCAAGTGCGGTCGCCCGCTAACCCGGGGCAAAAGGTGGCGTTTGTTGCCATGTTGCAGGCCATTGAAGTGACGCCTGGCGAAGCACCCGCTCGGGTCATCGTCAATGCACGTACGGGCACGATTGTGATTGATAGTCATGTGCGCGTCATGCCTGTTGCCGTGTCTCATGGCAGCCTCACCGTATCGGTTTCTGAATCACTGGATGTGAGTCAGCCCGCTGCCTTTGCTCGTCGCGGGCGTACCGTGGTGACACCCAGTTCAGATGTGTCCATCACCCAGGAAAACAGCCCGATGTTTATAATGGGTGCAAAAGACGGTGTCGCCCTGAAAGATGTAGTCAGAGCCGTCAACAACATAGGTGCTGCTCCTGGCGATCTGGTGTCGATTCTTGAAGCGCTTAAACAAGCCGGTGCCCTGCGCGCCGAGCTAATCATTATATAGGCACTTAGTCATGGCCATTCAAGCACTCGCCAGTCAACAAGCTTCAGCCCAGCAAATCTATCACAGCTTTTCCGGCTTTGAGCAGATGCGTGCTCAGGCCCGCGATGGCGATAGTGAAGCCCTGTCTGGTGCAGCCAAGCAGTTTGAATCCGTATTTGTGCAGATGATGCTCAAGGCCATGCGAGACACGGTGCCTGAAGGCGGCTTGTTTGAAAGCGAGCAGTCTGACTTTTACGAAGGCATGTTCGACCAGCAAATCTCACTCAATATCGCCAACGGCAAAGGTATTGGCCTGGCTGAAGTTATTGAGCGCCAGTTGAAGGGTATGCAAGCTGGGGCCACGGCCGATAGTGAGTCGGAGGAAGGGGCAAGATCGCCCTTGCAAATGCCCGTGCGCTCGCCCTTTGCGGCGCTGGGTCGTCCCTCGGCTATCGACCAGTCCCGTGTTAAGGCAGAGTTTGTTCAACAAGGCGCTGAGCAAGCCCGCTCGCAAGTATCCGCAAACTGGTCGCCTGCCAGTCCCCAGGCCTTCGCCGATGAATTGCGCCCCTACGCGCAACGCGCCGCAGCAAAGCTCGGTGTTAGCGAAAACCTGCTTATCGCCCAGGCGGCACTGGAAACCGGTTGGGGGCAAAAAGTCATGCCGCGCAACGACGGTGGCAGCAGCTTTAATCTCTTTGGTATTAAGGCCAATGCGAGCTGGCAGGGTGACAAAGCCAGCACCGCGACCCTCGAATACCGCGACGGCATTGCCCGACGTGAGCGCGCAGAGTTTCGCGCCTACGCATCACTCGAACAATCCTTTGACGACTACGTGACTTTTCTACGTGAACAGCCGCGTTATAGCGACGCCCTGAAAGCGGTTGATGACCAAGGTTTTGCCGAGGCGTTACAGCGCAGTGGTTATGCCACCGACCCCGCTTATGCAGAAAAAATACTCGCCGTGAAGCAGCGGCTAGACCGCGTTGAGCCAACAACACTGGCGAAAGGTTTAACCGTTAACGGAGAAAGGAGCTAAGCCCATGGCCAATTTATTAGGTATCGCAACATCGGGCTTGAGTTCYATACAGCAAGCGCTAGCCACTGCGGGGCATAATATTGCCAACGTGAATACCGAGGGCTATAGCCGCCAGATTGCTGACTTTTCGACCTTGCCAGCACAGCGACTCGGTAACTCTTTTCTGGGTAGTGGYGTTGAGGTTGGCACTGTACGAAGGGCTTACGATAGCTTCGTGGTGGACGAGCTGCGTACGCGTTCTAGCAAGCTTGGCTTTGCGACGGCTTATGAATCAATGGCCTCAAGTCTTGATAGCTTGGTGGGCGATAGTGACAACGGTTTGGCRCCAGCGCTGGAAGGTTTTTTTAATGCGGTACAGGGTGTCGCCAGCGACCCCAGTAGTCTTTCGGCGCGGCAAATTCTCCTCTCCGATGCCGAAATTCTCACCGACCGCTTTACTCAGCTCAATGCTAGCCTGCAGGGTTTTGAACGTGAAGCCAATAATCGTGTGACCTCTGCGGTGGGTGAAATTAATGGTCTTGCGAATAATCTGGCGGCGCTGAATAGTAATATTGTGTTGGCTCAGAGTACCGGCGCGAACCCTAACGATCTACTGGATCAACGCGATGCCTTGTTGATGCAGCTTTCAGAAAAGGTGGGCATTATCAGCCTTGAGCAGTCTGATGGTGCGATCAATGTTTTTCTCGGCAAAGGGCAGGCTCTGGTCATTGGCGGTGAGGCCCAGAACCTGATCGTTGTTGATAGTGACCTTTATCCGGGCCGCCTGGAAATTGGTGTGGCGAAGCCGGGAGGCTTTACCGAGATAATATCCGGTCAAATTAGTGGGGGTGAGTTACAGGGCGTGCTTGATTTTCGCTCCCGGATACTGGATCCCGCATTATCTGAGTTGGGGCGAGTGGCGCTGGGCATCACCGAGCTGGTCAATGCCCAGCACCAACTGGGTGTTGATTTAAACGGTCAGTTGGGTGGTGATTTCTTCTCCCCGATCAGCTCTTCGGTGATCCCCTCCACCAAAAATACGGGAGGTGCCACCGTAAGTTTAAGCATTGATAATGCTTCTGGCCTTAAAGCATCTGACTACCTGTTGGTTTACGACGGTGCCCAATGGGATTTAACGCGCACCTCCGATGGCGTCTCAAACAGTGGTACAGGGCCGTTTACGCTTGACGGTATAACGGTGACTATTGCCGGTGGTTCACCTGCCGCAGGTGATACCTACCTGGTACGCCCCGTTCATGGCGCGGCCGGTGGTTTTGGCCTGCAACTTATTGCGCCCGATCAATTTGCCGCCGCAGCGCCGGTACTTTCTTCCCTGTCGCTTGGCAATACTGGTTCGGCTGAAATCGCCGATTTGAAAGTCACAAGYCCCACGGGCCTGCCGTTGGCTGGCGCTATTACCCTGACCTATAACGCGGGCATACCAGGTTACGACGTTGTTGGCGGGCCGGGCGGTACTATCGCCTTCAATCCGGCGACCGAAAGCGGGGGCAAAACATTTACTTTTGCCGGGTCTGGTGGCTTGAGCTTTACGCTCAGCGGTATTCCCGACAACGGTGATGTCATTACCCTGTCGGCCAATAACGGTGCCCCTGGCGACAACCGCAACGCCTTRCTATTGGCCGGTATGCAAAGCGAACGCTTGCTGGATGGCAGCTCGGCAACCTTTGGCGAGGCCTACAGCGGCATGGTTGGCGGGGTGGGTGTGTCGACCCGCCAGGCCAGGGCCAATTTACAGGCTGAAGACAGTTTAATGGATAGCGCCGTTGCCGCCCGCGAACGAGTGTCTGGCGTTAACCTCGAGCAAGAGGCCGCTGAGCTAGTGCGCTTACAGCAGGCCTACCAGGCAGCCGCCCAACTGGTGGCAATTACCGATACTCTTTTCCAAACACTGTTGAATGCCACGCGGCGTTAAGCCGATAGGGAGCTTGTAATGACTATTTCGACAGCGCAAATCTTTCGCCAGGGTGTTAACGCTATTCTTGAACAGCAAGAAAGTCTGACCCGCACCCAGCAGCAAATTGCCAGTGGCAAACGTATACAGAAGCCCTCCGACGACCCCTCCGGCGCGGTTAAAATACTCGATATTGAAGAGCAAATTGCCGTTACTGGTCAGCACCTGCGCAATGACGGTTTTGCCCGCACCGAGCTCTTTCTCGAAGAGGGCGCGATGCAGGGTGCCGTCAATGTATTGCAGCGGGTGCGCGAATTAATGATACAGGCCAACAACGACACCCAGTCTGAAGCAACGCGTGGCACCATTGCCACCGAAATGCGGGCGCGGGTCGATGAGCTACTGGCTTTGGCCAACACCCGCAACGCCAGTGGCGACTACCTCTTCGCCGGTTTTAATCTCGATACCCAGCCCTTTAGCAGCAGTGGTGGTGTCGTGACCTATCACGGCGACCAGGGTCAGCGCCGTATTCAGGTGGGCCCCTCATCCTTCATACCTGTTAGCGACTCAGGCACCGATGTATTCGAGCGGATAAAAACCGGTAACGGTGCTTTAACGGTAAGTACGGCAACGGCGAACACGGGTTCGGGGCTCGTCAAATCACTGAGCCAAAGCAGTGGGTTTACGCGCGATGTCTACACCCTGAGCTTTAGTCAGGCCAGCCCAACGGCGCCGGTCACCTATGCGGTGAATGGCGCAGCGACAGGGCTTGTGGCATCGGGTAATTATGTGTCGGGCGACTCTATTTCGTTTAACAGTGTTGAGCTGGTGATCGAAGGCGAGCCTGCCAATGGCGATGTATTTACCGTTAGCCCCTCGGCGCAACAAGATATATTTGCCACTCTCTCAGCGATTGCCAGTGCCCTGGAAGGCCCCTCTACCGAAGCGGCCGATAATGCCAAGTTTCACAATGCGATGGGTGCAGGCTTGAATAATATTGACCGCGCCCTGGATAACTTCCTGCGTGTGCGGTCAAACATTGGCTCGCGCCTGAACAACCTGGATAGCCAAAGCGAAGTGAATGAAAACTTTTTACTGCGTATGAGCGAAGCTCGTTCGCAAGTGCAGGATCTCGACTTTGCCGAAGCCATTAGTCGCCTCAGCGCCCAATCCACCTCCCTGGAGGCCGCGCAGAAAGTGTTTGTTAAGGTGCAGGGGCTCTCCTTGTTTGATTATCTTTAATAACATCTTTAGCTGAGAGCTAGGAAGCACCTGAATATCGCCCTCTTTATTTAATGACAACCCTACGTTGTCTGTTACCGCTTGTGGTGCGTTAAGACGTGCCATTGCCACCTTGAAAGTAGACCTGCGTCACAAAAAAAACCGCTTTCCGACTTTTCTTTAAAAACCCCTAAAGATTCCCCCAGCCCTGTCGATAACATTTGCGGAGGCAGCACTTACWGGTGTACTAACAACACCGYTCAATATTGTAAGGCAGCCATAAATAGCAAAGTGTTTCAGCCAAAAAGCAAACTCCGTGTTTGCACAGGAGCCATAAAATGCCCCAGTTTATTAACAGTAATATTCCCTCACTCACGGCGCAGCGAAACCTCAACACGTCGCAGAGCGATTTGAATACCTCTCTGCAGCGTTTGTCATCGGGCTTGCGTATTAACAGCGCGAAGGACGATGCGGCGGGTCTTGCGATTTCCGAGCGTTTCACCGCGCAAATCCGTGGTCTCAACCAGGCAGCGCGAAACGCTAACGACGGTATCTCCCTGGCGCAAACCGCTGAAGGTGACATGGCGGCCATTACCAACAACTTGCAGCGTATTCGTGAACTGTCAGTGCAGTCGGCTAACGCCACTAACTCCTCATCTGACCGTGCAGCCCTGCAGCTGGAAGTGACAGAGCTGATCTCTGAAATTGATCGTGTGGCCTCAACCAGTGCCTTTAACGGCGTTAAACTGCTTGATGGCTCTTTTTCATCACAGGCCTTTCAGGTGGGTGCGAATGCCGGTGAAACGGTCACCATTTCATCGATTGCTAGTTCACGTACGGCGGCACTGGGGCAGGCTTTTACTGCAGATTTACCAACCAACAGCACAATCGTTGGGTCGACCGACCTTGTGGCGGGTGATTTGACCATTAATGGCGCCGACCTGGGTGCGCTGACGGCCGATGCAAAAGTGATTGGTGATGCGATTACTGCATCCGGCTTAGGTGTTACTGCGACGGTCACGAATGTTCAAACGAGTCAAACTTTTGGTGACGTTGTGGGTGTCACCACTGCGGTGGCAGAGATTTACACGGCGACTAATAATGARCCAAGTKCGTTTRATTTTKCTACCRACTCAGTTTCGTTTGACGTGTCTGTTGATGGCGGTAATGCTCAAACGRTTACGTTGAATGATGATCGAWCCRACTCTRCGGGTATGCTGASTACGATTAATGGCCAGTTGACAGGTGCCGTAGCAAGTGTCTCGGGTGGTAAGTTAGTCATTACCAGTAGTGCRGCTAGTGCGACTAGTGAGATTGCTGTTTCAAACTATAATGGYGATGTTRACGGGAACKSTACAKYARTARCGGACTTCGYCACGGGTGCTGTAACAACTGATGGTGCGGGTGTTGGTGCTGCCTATGCATTGACCTTGGATGGCACGGCAGTAGATCTTTCTAGCGCAAGTGGTGATGGCACGATTACAGCTACCGAGCTGGCTGCCGCTATTAATGCGCTTGATGGTTATACGGCCTCGGGTTCGGGTACGTCGTTTGATGTTACCAAGGCTGATGGCAGTAATATTGTTTTAGTTGAATCGGGTGCTGACTCAGATGGCAGTGAGGGTTTGGCCGGGGGCACAAGTGGTGCTGGTGTAACATCAACTCTGCGAGGCACCATAACGACCATTGCCTCAAGTGGTGCCGATCTTGTAATCGGTGGTAATAACGCGAGCAGGGCCGGTTTGACCGCTGGAACAACCGCYTTGGGTACAACGTTGGGAGGTACTACTGTTGCCGCTACCGATATTTCGACGGTGTCGGGTGCCAACGCCGCTATCACCACTATCGACAACGCGTTAACCACGGTTAACAGTAGCCGTGCTTCTTTGGGTGCGATTCAAAACCGCTTTGACTCGGTGGTCTCCAGTATTCAAACGACCAGTGAAAACTTGAGTGCTTCACGTAGCCGAATTCGTGATGCTGATTTTGCTGCTGAAACCGCTGCGYTAACACGAGCACAAATCCTGCAACAGGCCGGTGTGTCTATTTTGGGACAGGCTAACTCCCTGCCACAAAACGCACTGTCACTGCTGCAGTAAGATTCAGGGAATGACATGAGCCTTATCGCTTATCGTCTTTAGGYRCCKTAACCGACRCTGTTTTTAACAGTGTCGGTTTTTGGCTTGCCAGAAAGGGAAATATTATGGATACAAGCAAYTTAACATCAGCCTCACCAGCTGTGTATAAAGCGCAGCCCACGGCTGCCGATGCAGGTCAGTCGACAAAGGCTGCCGTGTCTGTGCCAGGGAGTGGGGGGGCAAACGCTTCTCTTGCCAAAGCCGCTACGACACCACCGGCAAAGCAGCCCATTGAAATAGCAGCCGATGMGCAAAAGCCAGATCAAAACCTGGTGCAGGATACKYTGCGYAAGCTGAATGATTTGGCCCAAACCTCAGTGGTCTTTTCTCAACATGAGGAAACAGGCCGTACCGTTATTACGGTCAGCGACAAAAAGTCCGGTGAAGAAATACGCACCATTCCCAGTAAAGACTTCCTGGCCATTGCCGCGCACTTACAGGAGACGCTAGATAGTGCCGATGGGCTTAAGCCCGGCTTGCTGGTGAGCAGTCAGGCATAGCGGACATCGGGTAAGTTCTGGCCTGATTGTTTTTAGCGGCTTACCGCCAACACTGTGGCAGGTCTTTGCCGCGTTGTGGAGTCGCCTTGCCACCGGGCCTGTTTGCTGTTCAGCTAAGCCATACATTTCCAAACATYTAAAGCCAGCAGGGCTTGGTTTTAAAGGGCTTGGCTCAGGTGTGATGACTTTTTCCGTTTTTCAATAGTTTGGTATGTTTTGTGCAARGGTGTGTTTTGTGCAAATAAAAAATGGGCAGTTGAGCTAAAGTCTTCCTTGAGCATGTCGACATTGAAATAGAAGAATGAAATAGACGGATTTGAGAATACGAGAGATAGGTATGTACGTGTTGGTAGGTCTATAAAATGGCAATTACATCGAGCGGAATTGGCTCCGGATTGGATATCGAGCTTCTGGTGACTCAGCTGGTGGCCGCCGAAAGAGCACCTACGGAAAATCGCCTGATTAAGCGCTCGACCGAATTTGCTGGGCAGTTATCGGCTTTTGGTGCTTTGAAAGGGGCCTTGTCGGGCTTGCAGAATAGCTTGAGCGGTTTGCAGCAGCTGTCGACGTTTGCCGGGCGCAATGCCACGGTAAGTGACGGTGATGTGCTCAGCGCTAGCGCCAGCAATTCGGCGGCGGCAGGTTCTTATGCCATTGAAGTCAGCCAGTTGGCAAAGGCGCATTCATTAGCGTCTGGCAGTTATACCAGTACCTCTGAGGTGATTGGCGAAGGGGAGCTGAGCTTTCGTTTTGGCACCACCGACTATACCTCGCCSGTTCCCGGCCCCGAATCCTATGATGGCTTCACCGTCAATGCCGATAAGGCCGCCGCTTCGATAACCATCGACAGTTCAAATAACACCTTGCAAGGCATGCGCGATGCCGTCAATAACGCTGATATTGGCGTCAGTGCCTCCATTATTAATGATGGTAGTGGTTTCCGTCTGTTGTTTGCGTCGACCGATAGCGGTGCTGAAAATAGTATTGAAGTGTCAGTGACTGAATCGGGTGCGGCGGGTTTGTCGGCCTTTGCGTTTAATGGCTCGTCAACCAACCTGAGTCAGACAGTGGCGGCACAGGATGCTGCATTTACGGTCAATGGTTTGGCGGTTACCAGCGCGTCGAACAAAGTCAGTGGCGTGGTGAGTGGCCTGGAAATAACATTAAAGTCTGAAACCAGCGGTGTGCCGGTTGAGGTTGATGTTTCCCGGAATTCTGCGTCTATTAAGGGCGCTTTGAACAGTTTTATTTCTGCGTACAACGGTTTTATTGATACGGCAAACTCCCTCACGAGTTACGACTCAGCGACAGATGCGGCGGGTTATTTRCTGGGTGATGCSACGATGCGCGGTATTAGCGGGCGTTTGCGCAGTGAAATTAATGCCGCAGTGAATGGCGCGGGTGCTTATGACACCCTGGCCAGTATCGGTGTTACTACCGATGATAAGGGCAAGTTGGTATTGAATCAGGCCGCCCTGGATAATGTGCTAGAAGACGATTTTGATGCGCTATCGGCGCTCTTTGCCGTGCAGGGGGTGGCTAGTAATAACGGGCTGAACTATCTTTCATCGACCAGTGATACGGCGGTTGGTGACTATACGGTTGTTCTTACTCAGGCGGCCAGCCAAGGCGTGAATACTGGCGCAGCAGCCGTGGGYTTTCCAAACCTGGACATTACGGGGCTTAACGATAGCTTCAAGCTAAAAGTTAACGGTATTCAAAGTGCTGAAATTACACTCACTCAAGCGACCTATGCCACTGGTGATGAGTTGGCTGCTGAGTTGCAAAGCCAGATCAATGGTGATGAAACATTTAAGGCGGGCGGGATTACCGTTGCCGTTACTTTTGACAATGCCACGGGTGCTTTTAGCATCACCTCCAGTCGCTACGGGTCGGACTCTACCGTTGAGATTACTGAGGTTGATACGGATACCGCGACGACCTTAGGTTTTAGTGTGTCAGCGGGTACCGATGGCGTTGATGTTGAGGGCACGATTAATGGCGTCAGTGCGACGGGGCTTGGCCAGCGTTTGACCGCAGTGGCGGGCTCGGACGCCGAGGGCCTGTCTTTGTTGGTCACAGCGACCACAGCGGGTTCATTGGGTACGGTTAATTTCACCCGCGGCCTGGCTGATGGTCTCGATAATTTACTCGATAGCTATCTTGGTGCCAATAATATTCTTGAAATTCGTATCGACGGTTTGCAGGACAGAATTGACAGGATTGATGAAGATGGCATTGCTCTKGATCGGCGTATGGAAGCCATCGAGATTCGTTACCGTTCCCAGTTCGGCAAGCTCGATGCGCTATTGGCGCAGCTCAATAACACCAGTAACTTTCTGGAAGCACAGTTGGCAAATCTYCCCACGTTTTTTGGTAACAATAAGAAATGATGAATAACAAGCACTTAGTACAACAGACTATTGAGAAGGCAAAGACATGAGTATTAACCAGTACCGCAAAGTGCAGTCTCAAGGTGCCGTTAATGACGCCAGTCCACATATGTTGATTTCAATGTTGTTTCGCGGCGCTCTCGATAATATTGCTGTGGCTCGCGGGGCCATTGAGCGCGGGCAAACGGCATTGAAGGGTGAGAAAATTGGCCGCGCTATTAATATCGTCGATAACTTACGCTCTTCACTCGATATGAGTGTCGGTGGCGAAGTCGCGCAAAACTTGAAAGACCTCTACGATTATATGGAAGGTCGCTTGCTGACAGCCAATATGGACGATAGCACGCAGGCTTTGGAAGAGGTTGCCCGCTTATTGGGTGAAGTCGCTCAGGGCTGGAACGACATGCCGGAAGAATATAAAAAAGCGCCATCAAGACACAGTGAGGCCAGCTGATGAGTGATTTACCGATTATCGGTGCCCAGCGTCAGCAACAATTGCAAGATGCTATTGTCGTGTCGAAGAATATGCTCGAAACCGCTGAGCGTGGCGATTGGGAGGGTATTATCGAGCTGGAAAAGCAGCGCCGCGAGGGCATGATGGCGGGTCTTAAAGAACCCGTTGCCGTTGAGGAGGCGGAGGGTGTCAATGACTCTCTGCAAACACTGATGCAGCTGAATGATCAGCTGRCCGGTCTGGTACAGCGGGCCCGTAGCGATAGCGCCCAGCAGTTTGCCGCTTTGCAGAATGGCCGTAGTGCCGCTAGTGCTTATCAGAATGTTAGCAAGCAGAGCTAAGGTGTTTTAGCCCTGCCCTCCCGTTTTACTCTGCGTATTGGGCTTATCTTTCTGCGGGCCCTTCCCCTGTTTAATAAGTTCATATTTTCTATTGCAAAAATCCCCCGTGAGGCCCATTCTTGCGGGCAAGTGTTGGTTTTTTGACGCTTTGTGTTTTCAGGTTAAATAATAAGTTACGCATCACCTCTGTCTTACTCTATTGCCTGCGGGCCAGGAGCTCAGTATCGCTATGGAGAGCAAAGACTCATTCTTTCAGGGCTTGTATTACGAAAGTCATATTTCTCTGGTTTGGCAGTGTGTAGATTCCCTGCCCGGTGATAACGAGCTGGTGAAAATCAACGAAGATAACAGTCGTTTTCTCAAGGCTCTGGCGGCACTGAGTGAAGCTGTACCCGAGGCGGGTGAAGAGCTTCCCCAAACTGCCGCTGAGTTACAACGCCTCGATCTTAAATTAAACCTTCTGCTTGAGATTGTTGGCCAGCTGCTTGCTAATCAGCGCCCTCTGCCTGCGCCAACGCAGGTTCGGCTGGGGCATGCTGCTATTGAGTGGGTAGCGGAGGACTGCCCGCCCCCGGGTGCGCATATTTGCATTGAGGTTTACTTGCGCAGTGAGCTGCCATCACCGTTGAAATTTCACGGGGTCGCTGTGCTGGCTGATCCGGAGGATGACTTGGCGAATACCAGCAAGCGCGTGCAAGTACGCTTCGTCGGGCTAAACGCTGCTCTGCAGGACGATTTGGAAAAATTTATTTTTAGGTGCCATCGCCGCAGTATTGCCCAGCGTCAAACCTAGAGTGGCTGAGGTTTGATAGCTGTATTTACCCATCAACGCAATGAGTGTATCGCTTATCTATGAGTAATGACTTTAAAACAGAAGCTGGGCTAAAGGGTGCGGGCGCACTTCGAAAGCATCGTCTGGTGGGTGATAACCGTGGTATGCAACTTGTCAGGCGTTTGATTGAGCAAGTTGCCCACAGTGATGCCACGGTGTTGATTCTCGGTGAGTCGGGCACCGGCAAAGAGGTGGTTGCCCAGACTTTGCATCGACAATCCTTACGGGCTAATAGTCCTTTTGTGCCGGTTAACTGTGGTGCTATACCCTCTGATTTATTGGAATCCGAATTATTTGGTCATGAAAAAGGGGCGTTTACGGGAGCGATTACCGCTCGTCGGGGGCGTTTTGAGTTGGCGGAAGGGGGGACGCTCTTTCTCGATGAAATTGGTGATATGTCTCTTGAAATGCAGGTAAAACTGCTGCGTGTCCTACAGGAAAAATGCTTTGAGCGGGTTGGCGGTAGCAAGACGATTCACTCCAATGTGCGGGTGGTTGCTGCTACCCATCAAAATTTAGAACACAGGGTTGCGGAGGGGCATTTTCGCCTTGATCTATTTTATCGTTTGAATGTGTTTCCCATCGACGTGCCGCCCTTGCGGGATCGTGCCGACGATATTCCTCAGTTGGTTAATTACACCATCGAGCGGTTTCGGCAGGGGGCRCAGCAAGCAATTCAGCTCAGTGACTGTGCACTGGCGGCCCTGGCAAGCTACGCCTGGCCGGGTAACGTACGTGAACTGGCTAACCTGGTAGAACGTTTGAATATTCTCTACCCAGGTCAACAGGTGCGTGCCAAAGATTTGCCCGAAAAGTATCGCGGCAATGTTGACTGGGTTACCGATGCTGTAGATAACCAAGAGGCCGAGGAGATCATGCTGGCCGATATTGGCATCGAAGAGCGCAGTATGCCGTTGTCGCCCCATCAGGCGTTGTTGGGTGAAGAAGGGCTCGACCTTAAAGATTACCTGCGGCAGGTTGAGGAAGACTTGATCCGTCAGGCACTCGACGATAGTGATTGGGTGGTGGCGCGGGCAGCAAAGTTGCTCAAACTACAGCGCACAACGCTGGTTGAAAAGATTCGTAAATTCGGCATTTTTCGTTCGGATGCCGTGTCAGGTTTTTGACGACCTTCTGTTTTGTTTTATTAAGTTGTTGAAATATAGATGAATTAATTCTAGGCATAGTTGTTGCTTAATGGCTTTACGGCATCTTAATTTGTACCGTAAACCAGCAGGGCAGAGCAGCTATGGCACAGGCAGCGCAAACCACAGAACAACTGGAAAAAGTTTTCGAAACGTTTAATCGCGTTTCTGAAGAGCTTGATACGAGTTATCGTGTGTTACAGGTAAGAGTGAGTACGCTGACTCAGGAATTGGCTGAAGCCCGCTCCCAGCGCTTGCAGGAGTTGGCAGAGAAAGAGCGTTTGGCCAATCGTCTAGCCTTACTGATGAGTGAGCTGCCCGGTGGCGTTGTGGTTGTTGATGGCAGCGGCGTTATTACCCAGGCCAACGCGGCCGCCGAAACCTTCTTTCAGCAGGCGGGTGGTGAAACCCGGCCTGTTCGCGCTCTCGATGCAAAACAATCTCTGCACGGTAAAGCCTGGGCGCTACTTATTTCGCAAGCGAGTCGTGAGGGCAGTGCGAGTGAAAACACGACTGAGCTATTACTTGGCAATGGTCTGCGTTTGTCGATCAGCCGTCAGCCCCTGCCTGACGCTGATGAAGAGCTAATTCTGCTTACCGATACCACGCGTTTGCACGATCTTCAGGAAACGGTCAGTCGTGATAAACGCCTCTCCGCCCTGGGTGAAATGGCCGCCCGTCTGGCCCATCAAATTCGTACGCCGCTAAGTTCTGCTTTGCTCTACGTTTCCCATCTCGCTCGACCCTCAGCAACGGCTGCCGAGCGTGAACGGGTATCTGCCAAAGTGGTCGACAGTCTGCGTCACATGGAAGGGTTGGTGAACAGTATGCTCACCTTTGTACGTGGTGGCCCAGTGGTATTTGAAGCCATCGAACTTCATAGCTTTAGCGATGAATTATTGGGCTTGATTGAACCTCTGGTCAACAAGTCGGGTGGGCTACTGAATACCGAAGTGGCACTGGGTAGCGGTAATAAAACAATAGAAGGCGATCGGGATGAGCTGATCGGCGCGGTGTTGAATTTAGTCAACAACGCAATTGATGTTGCCGATAAAACCCTTTGTCTCGATATCAACATTAGTACGGAGGGCGGGGCGCTGCATATTAGCGTTGCGGATAACGGCCCCGGCGTGGACGCTGATATTCGAGARCGTATTTTTGACCCCTTTTTTACCACTCGTGTGAAGGGCACGGGTCTGGGCCTGGCGGTAGTGGCGATGACGGTACGCAGTCATGGCGGAAAGATCAGCCTTGATACTCGTGCTGATGGTGCCACCGTTTTCTGCCTGGAATTGCCCTTGCTGGACATCGGTGCCGGTGAGCCTGTAGCTGAGCAGCCAAGCCCTGAAAGTACACAAATAGCCCTGTTCGATAATTCTGAATCCCTTGAGCAAGCTGTGCAAGGTGTTAGTGGAGGCCTGTTATGAGTAAAAATGGTTTAACAATTTTGGTGGTCGAGGATGACGACCTCTTGCGTGAGGCGCTCTGCGATACGCTGACATTTTCCGGTTACAGCGTTAAGTTTGCCTGTGATGGTATTGAAGCGCTGACCCTGTTGCACCGCCAGTCAGTCGACTTGGTGGTCAGCGATGTGCAGATGGCAGCGATGGATGGTCACGCTCTATTACAAAATATAAAACGCACCTGGCCGAATTTACCCGTGGTGCTGATGACGGCATTTGGCTGTGTCGAAAAGGCCGTTGAGGCGATGCGCGATGGCGCTGCCGATTACTTAATCAAGCCCTTCGAAGCTGAAGTGCTGATTGAAATGGTCAGCCGCTTTGCGACGACTAAAGGCGCTGCCGATTCGAGTGAAATGATTGCCGAGGATCCAAAGGCACAACAGATCGTCGAGCTGGCGCGACGGGTTGCCGCTTCTGATGCTACCGTCATGTTGAGCGGTGAGTCGGGCACCGGGAAAGAAGTACTGGCGCGTTTTATTCACGACAACTCTAGCCGTTGTGATGGCCYCTTTGTAGCGATCAACTGTGCGGCTCTGCCAGAAACCATGCTTGAGTCGATTCTCTTTGGTTATGAAAAGGGTGCGTTTACCGGTGCTCATCAAGCGCGCGCAGGTAAGTTTGAACAGGCTCAGGGTGGCACATTACTGCTCGATGAAATTTCGGAAATGGATGTCGCCCTGCAGGCCAAACTGTTGCGTGTGCTACAGGAGCGCGAAGTCGAGCGTCTCGGCGGYAAAGGTGCTATTGCCCTCGATGTGCGGGTGCTGGCAACAACGAATCGAGATTTGCGTGGCGAAGTAACTGCCGGGCGTTTTCGCGAAGATCTATTTTACCGTTTGAATGTATTCCCCATTCCCCTCGCCCCTTTGCGCGAACGCCGGGGCGATATTCTGCCCTTGGTACGTCGTTTTGTGGAAGAGCAAAGCGCTGATGGGCAGTCTGTGAGCCTGTCTGCCGGGGCCGAGAAAATGCTGCAAGCCTATGCCTGGCCGGGCAATATTCGTGAATTACACAATGTGGTGCAGCGCGCCATGATTTTGCTTTCTGGCGAAACTTTGAACGAGGCTGATATTTTTCTCGAAGATCCGGGCAGCAATTTGTCGGTACTGCCGGTCGCTGACGCTGTTGAAGCAGCAGGCGAGCCTCTCGATGGTTCGGCACTGGAGAATGACCTGCGCGGTCACGAACAGCAAATTATTGTCGATGCCCTGAAAGCCGAGCGTGGTCGACGTAAGGAAACAGCTGAACGGCTGGGTATTAGCCCGCGAACCTTACGTTACAAATTGGCCAAGTTACGCGACGAGGGTATTAGCCTGCCGGGCCTGTACGGCACTTGAGTGCGGCGTTTTAGTAAGGCTCTTTAGTAAGGGAGGGGTCAGCAATAGCGTGCCAAGAAATAAGATGAATAAGCAAAAATTGAGGAAGTAAACAATGAGCCAGGTAGCGATCAATCAAGTGTTATCTCAGATGCGTGTACTCGAAGCGGCGGCGAAGTCGGGCGAAGGAGACAGCATTGGCGGCGTGGGCAGTGGTGGTAGTGAATTTGGCAAAATGCTGGCTGAATCCATCGATAAAGCCAATGGCACGATGCAGAATGCGACAGCGCTGAAAGAGGGTTTTCAGCGGGGTGACGAGGGGGTGGAGTTACCCCAGGTTATGGTCGCATTGCAGGAAGCGAGYATTTCCTTTCAGGCAATGACTCAAGTGCGCAATAAGCTTTTATCGGCCTACCAAGACATTATGAATATGCCGGTGTAAATGAATTCAATCATGAATGATGATGCTGTGAGTASGCTTGGGAAAGACACGAATATGTTCATTYATAGTCAGAATATCGAGAAAATATACGGGGGAGTAAGCTGAAATGGCTTTGGTAAATCCGGATAACATCGCCGGCCAGTTTGTCGGCATGAGTAATTTGCCGATTGTGCGACAGTTGGGTCTGTTGATCGGTTTGGCGGCAAGTATCGCCCTTGGCGTCGGTATTTATTCCTGGGCCAAAGAGCCTAATTATGTGCCGTTATTTGATGGCATGAGCGGTGCCGATGCCGCTCAGGTGGTGACGATTCTTGAGCAGGGTAATACCCCTTATCGCATGCAGGGTTCAATGGTTGCGGTGCCTGCGGGTAAAGTGCACAACCTGCGCCTTCAGCTGGCCAGTCAGGGGCTGCCAAAGAGTAGTAGTCCGGGGTACGAGTTACTCGACCAGGAGCAGAGCTTCGGTACCAGTAGCTTTGTTGAAAAGGCTCGCTTTAACCGTGCTTTGGAAGGTGAGCTGGCAAGGTCAATTTCTACGCTTAATAGCGTGAAAGGTGCGCGAGTGCATTTGGCCATTCCGAAAAAGTCGGCCTTTCTACGTAACCAGCAAGGCGCCAGTGCTTCTGTGCTAATCAGCCTTTTGCCGGGCCGCAAATTAAACCAGTCTCAGATTGCGGGTGTGATTCATCTGGTGGCCTCCAGTGTGTCGGGGATGGACTCGGGGCAAGTCACAGTGGTCGACCAGCAAGGCAACTTGTTAACCGGTAACGGTAGTTCGTCTGCTATGGCGATGGGCTCCGAACACTTTACGTTTGCCAGTAGTATTGAGGAAAGTTACTCCCAACGCATTGTCGATTTACTGGTGCCCATAATGGGTGCTGGCAGGGTGCGGGCTCAGGTAACGGCCGATGTCGACTTTACGGCGATCGAACGTACTAGCGAAACCTTTGGCCCCAATAATACGATGTTGCGCAGCGAGCAAACGTCGGAAGAGCGCAGTAGTGATAACAGCAAGGCCTTTGGTGGTGCGCCGGGGGCCCAGTCAAATCAGCCTGCGGCGGCGGCAGCTACACCGGGTGCCGACACAGCAGCCTCGAGTAATACCAGCGCTACCACGCAAACGACCAAACAGACGACGCGCAATTTTGAGCTGGATAAAGTGATTAGCCATATCAAGGAAGCGCCGGGGACGATTAAAAAACTATCTATAGCTGTACTGCTGGACTATCGCCAGGAAACGAATGAAGCCGGTGAGGTAACGCGTGTCGCTATACCCGACGAAGAAATTGAGCGTTTAACGCAGCTGGTGAAAGAGGCCGTGGGTTTCAATGAGGAGAGGGGGGATAGCGTCAATGTGATGAATGCGTCTTTCCTTGAGCCTGAGTTGATGGAGCCTCTGCCTGAGATCCCCATTTGGCAGGAGCCCTGGGTGCTGGATATTGCCAAGCAAACGGCCGGGGGCATCGGTATTCTCTTACTGGTTTTCGGTATCCTGCGGCCGGTGATGAAGAATCTGGCAGGCATCGGTAAACAGAGTGGGGGCCGAGCGGTGAATGGCGAGTTACAACTTGGTGCTGACCAGGTCACTCTTGGCGGTGCGCCGCAGTTACCAGCGGGTGTCACCAGCTATGATCAGCAGGTGCAACTGGCACAGACCATTGCGGGTCAAAGCCCTAAGMGAGCAGCCAGCGTAATGAGTGAGTGGGTGCAGGATGGCGGATAAAGCCGAAGCCCTTAAAGGGGTCGAAAAGGCGGCTGTTTTTTTGCTCGGTGTTGGCGAGCAATCGGCGGCACAAATACTCCGGCATATGGTTCCGAAAGACGTGCACAAGATCGGCGCTGCGATGGCGACCCTGCGCACGGTGTCGCGTCAGCAGGCTGAAGAAGTGATTGGCCAGTTTACCGAGTCTCTCGGTGATGCAACCACTTTTAGTGGTGATAACGAAGAGTTTGTACGCACAGTACTGCGTGAAGCCCTGGGTGAAGACAAGGCAGAAGGCGTGATTAATACGGTGATTATGGGCCGTGATTCGAAGGGGGTGGAGTCGTTAAAGTGGATGGACTCGCGCGCTGTTGCCGCCATGATTCGTGGCGAGCACCCGCAAATTATTGCCATCGTTCTCGCTTATCTCGATAGTGAGCAGTCGGCAGAAGTGATTAAGCATCTACCCGATGCAATCCGTAAGGATGCGGTGGTTCGCATTGCCCAGTTAGATGCTATCCACCCTTCGGCTCTGGTTGAGTTGGATGAAATCCTCGAAAAACAGTTTCGTGAAGGTAGTCTTTCTCAGGCCTCTGCTGTCGGTGGTTTACAGTCGACAGCAGATATTCTTAGTTATATTGATTCCAGTCTTGAAACCGAGCTGATAGAGGCCATTGCCGAGGTCGATTCGGAGATGAGCGATAAAGTCCGAGACCTGATGTTTGTCTTTGAAAATTTACTCGACGTTGAAGATAGAGGCATTCAGCGCCTGTTGCGCGAAGTGTCCTCCGATGTATTGGTTATCGCTCTAAAAGGTGCCGATGCTCCGGTGCGCAAGAAAATCTTTGGCAATATGTCCAAGCGTGCTGCCGAGATGATGGAAGAAGATCTCGAGACCCGCGGCCCCGTGCGCCTGAGTGAAGTGGAAGACTCCCAGAAAGAAATCCTGGCCGTTGCCCAACGTCTGGCCGAAGAGGGTGAGATTACCCTGGGTGGTACCGGAGGTGATGAGTTTGTCTAAGGTAGTACGTGCCATTGATCAGCCTGACTTAACACGCTGGCAGGCCCCGAATGTTGGACATGTGGCCCGCCAGGTTCACACCGATGAAGAGCTCGATGCGATTGAGCAGCAGGCTCGCGCCAAGGGTTACGAAGTCGGACGCTGGGAGGGACTTGATGCGGGGCATCAGACTCTGCAAGAGGGTGCGCAACGTCTGGCTCAACTCTACGATGAGGCCGCACACCCCTTTCGCCAAATTACTGAAAATGTGGAAACTGAGCTGGCGAAGCTGGCGGCTGCTATTGCTAAAGAAATAGTCAGGCAAGAATTAAAGACTCAGCCAGAATTGATCCTTGAAACGGTAAGCCAGGCCTGCTCTGTGCTGTCGGCATCGGCAAGGGATGTCGACGTGCACCTTCACCCAGACGATGTTGCCATCGTTAAAGATGGCCTGAAGGATGATCCTCCGGCCCAGCATTGGCGCATTATTGAAGACCGCAGCCTGGCGCGGGGTGATTGTCAGATCAACAGTAGCGCTGAATTTATTGATGCCACTCTGCAAACCCGCATCGACGCGATTGTTGCCGGCTTGCTATCGGCTGATTTGGAGGGTGAAGAATGAGTCAGCCCYMTGGCAGCGATATTATCGGGGCTGAACTGATCAGTCGTCGTCTGGCTGCGCGTAGTGAAATCCTACCGCGAGTGGTTGACCCCATGGCTATGGTCAGGGGCAAGCTGGTGAGAATGGTCGGTTTAACGCTAGAAGCCACGGGTTGTCAGGCGGCCATTGGCAGCCGCTGTCACATTACCGCTGCTACCGGTGCTTCAGTTGAAGCTGAGGTTGTGGGTTTTGGTGATGAGCGCTTATTTCTGATGCCGATTGGTTCTGTGCACGGTTTAACGCCGAATGCCCTGGTGACCCCCGTGCCCGGCGATAGTGAAGTTGCCGTTGGCGATGCCTTGATTGGTCGTGTGATTGATGGTGCTGGCAACCCTCTCGATGGTGGTGATAAGCCGGTGTTAACAGGTCATGCTGCACTTCAGGGCCAGGCGGTGAATCCCCTGAAACGCGCCTTAATTACTGAGCCTCTAGATGTCGGCATACGCGCGATTAACGCGCTGTTAACTGTTGGGCGAGGCCAGCGCCTTGGTCTGTTTGCCGGTAGTGGTGTCGGCAAAAGTACCTTGCTGGGTTTGATGACCCAGTACACCGATGCCGACGTTGTKGTCGTGGGTTTGATTGGTGAGCGAGGTCGTGAAGTACAGGAGTTYATCGAAGAAACACTGGGCCCGTCGGGYTTGGCGCGRGCCGTCGTCGTGGCCTCACCGGCTGATGACTCACCTTTGATGCGTTTACACGGTGCCTGGCGCGCCACAGCAATCGCCGAATACTTTCGCGATCAGGGCCTCAATGTCCTGCTGTTAATGGACTCGCTAACTCGCTTTGCCCAGGCGCAGCGTGAAATCGCGTTGGCGATTGGCGAGCCGCCGGTGACGCGAGGTTATCCGCCCTCGGTGTTTTCCCGCTTGCCGCAACTGGTGGAGCGAGCAGGGAAAATCGCTGGCAAGGGTTCGATCACCGCCATTTACACAGTRTTGATGGARGGTGATGACGAGAATGACCCGGTGGTCGATTCGGCGCGGGCGATACTCGACGGACACATTATTCTTTCCCGGCGCATTGCTGATTCCGGTCGCTATCCGGCGATTGATATTGAGTCGTCCGTGAGCCGAGTGATGAATCGGCTCGTTGGCCCGGAGCGTTTCAAGCGGGTGCAAAACTTTAAACAGCTGTACAGCCTGTATGAACAGAATCGCGATCTTATCAGTGTTGGCGCTTATGTCGGTGGTAGCGATAGTCGTATCGACCAGGCGATAGAGGCCTATCCACGTCTACAGGGTTTTTTGCGACAGGAGACTGGTCAAAGTGTGACTTTAGACCAGAGTTTTATGGCGCTTGATGGCTTACTTAGCAACATGCAGGTGCCTGCGTAATGCGTGCTTTTACGTCACTTTCACAAGGAATTAATGGGTTGCCTAATGACTAAAGTTCAGCGCTTTCGACAATTGGAGCAAATGGCAGAGCACGCCTGTGATAAGGCCGGTCGMGAGCTGGGTGAGGCACAGGACAATCACAGTAAAGAGCAGGCACAGCTCGAGCAGTTAACAGGCTTCTTTGAAGAGTATCGGGAGCGTTTTAATAACGCAGGTGCTACGGGTATGAATGCTCGACAGTTGGGTGATTTTCGCGCTTTTTTTGGTCATTTGGATAATGCTATTGAGTCCCAGCGCCAAACTATGGTCGATCTTGGTGTCAAAGTTACCGAGCGGCAAACCCAGTGGATTGAAAAACACCAGCGCACCCAAAGCCTGTCCCAGGCTCTGGTGCAGGTTCAAAAAGCGCAGTTACTACAACGCAATAAGCGCGAACAAAAAGAACAGGATGAACGTTCTAGTCTCACTTYAAAAGATGGCTGGGGCTAAGCACTGCTTTCTCGCTACCCCTCTAATGACGGATTATCACCTGTTATTTTAAAAACCATGTAATAACTCTCCACACAAYCCATCGCACAAGATTAAAGCTGGCCCGCGTTTTGCTATTACCTAGTTGGAAAGGTGATTTTCGAGATGTTGCCCGCCCGTTTCTAGCCGTTTAGTGCTTAGAGTTGGGGGCGTATTATCTCTACCTGTATCAGCAGTAACAGATAAAACGAGAGGTTCATATGCCATTATCCGTTCAAGTGACGGCTTCAGCCAGCCCGAGTGCGAAAATGCTCACAGGTGGTTCTTCGGCATCTTCGACAGGCGATAGAGAAAATGGAAGCCGGGCATTCTCCAGTCATTTTGAAGCTGAGAAGCGCGGTGAATCCAGTAAGGCCTCTGAGCTTAAAAATGACCGCGCTGCCAGGCAACGTGAATCCACTGGAAAGCCTGAAACGGCGAGCTCTGCGGCGGAAAAACCGAAGCCTGTAGTAGAGGGCCGTGCAAGGAGTGGTGACGCAAGGGAAGAGCAAGCAGCGTCCAGGGTTTCTACTCGACTAGAGGCCCTGGCCGATAATAAGGGCATGCAGAATGCACCTGCAGAGGGTTTGTTAGAACGGACGGTTGATGCGCCATTCGCCACATTGGGCGAAGGCGTACGAGCCTTATTGGCCGCTGATAAGGATGTGGATAGCGAAGCCTCTGTAGCCACGTTGATGATAGTGGCGAGCGGCAACGAGTCGCCGCCTGAAGACGGGCTATTGCCGCAGCAGGCTAGCGCCGAGTCTACGATCTCATCTTTTGGTGAAAAAGACCTTGAGCTTGTTGCTCAAAGTGAAGCTCGTGCAGCGCAAGTACAAGCGTTAGCTGCGCAAATGAGCCCCGCATCGGTGGCCGCAGCATTGCGCCAGACAGATGGGCTAAATACGGAGGATGTGGACGTTTCAGGTTCGGCCTTACTTAACGCCGCAGAAACAGCGAAGGTACTCACCAGGCCGGCTTCAGCACCTGTAGGCAGCCCTGAGTTGTTGCGTGATTTGGTGGCCAAGCAAACACTGGTTTCGACGGGGGAGGCTGAAACCGAACGCGTAGATGCTGATGTCGACCTGGAGCGCGCGCCTGGAAAAGCGATAAAACCACTGCTAGACGGTTCAGCACCGGTTGTGGCTGAAGCTGTCGCCAATGCGCCTGGCCCCAAAGAAAATTTTGAACAGGTGCGGCAAAATATTATGGCCGCTTTGGCGGGCAAACCGGAATTAGCTGGCCCGGCATTAGCACCCAGTAGCGTGGCTGATGGGGGCGAGTCTGCGAGTCAGGGGCTCAACTTTTCAAATGTTAGTTCAGCGTTGGCGGCACCCAGTGCGGAATCGGCGAAATACAGTGCCACCCAAGAAACTGCCCCCCCGCGCTTTTTTACCCTGCAAACACCTGCTGGTCAGACTGGCTGGGATGTGGAGGTTGGCAATCGCATACGCTGGATGGTTGGGCAGAATAATTCAGGGGTTGAGTTGCGCCTCAATCCTCCTGAGCTGGGCAGTATCGAGGTCAAGGTTGCCACTGAGGGTGAGCGCACGAGTGTGACTCTTTTTGCGGCTAACCCCGCTGCCCGAGAAGCCCTGGAAGCGGCTTTGCCGCGCTTACGTGAGATGTTTGCCGAGAGTGGTATGCAGCTCGCTAATGCCGATGTTTCTGATCAGAGTCTACAGCAGCAAAGAGACCAGCTCGCAGACTCGAGTTCTCGGACACCTGACGGCGATAGCAGTGAAGCAATCATTCTGGAAACCGAGCCGGGGCTAATACAAGGTGGGCGCTCAGAGGGCAAAGGCGTTATTGATTACTATATTTAAAATGCGCTGACGATTTTGTAAAAGAGAGTTCGATTTGTAGTGTTGAGTGTTTGGGGTTGTCGCGGCTGGTATATGAATTCGGCGCTTAAAATAAGGTGTTCAAATATATTCATCAATATGGATTTGTCCGTCATCGTCTGACGGTTTCTTCTCGTCATCCCGGGACTTTTTTTTAGGCGTCGGTACAGTTTTTTGTTTGTCGGTAACAGATTTTGCTGGCGGGGTGCGCAGCGGGCGCGCCGTGCCGGGGGGCGTAATTTCATTAGCCATGTTTGCCTCCTGCAAATTATTTTTATTTGGCTATTTGAAGTCGGTTTAATGCATGTTAACGATTTCTCAAGCGTGGATCAAAACCGGTGGCGATGATGACAATAACAACACGTCGATTTGTCGATCGTCCCTCAGGCGTGTCATTAGCCACTTTGGGCTGGTACTGACCGAAGCCAATGGACGCAAGGTTTGTTGGCGTCATACCGTAGGCAGCAAAAAGTCGTACGACAGTGGCTGCGCGCGCCGCCGATAATTCCCAGTTAGAGGGGTAAATACTATTTTTAATCGGTAAATTGTCGGTAAAACCCTCAACGTGAACTTTGTTTTTTCGACCTTTCAGTACATTGCTCAGCGCTCTTAACATGGGTCTGGCGCTAGGCGATAGATCGCTGCTGCCGCTGGAAAACAAGACTTTACTGTTGATTTCTATCTCTAGCCAATTTTCTGATTTTCGTACAGAAACAAGCTCTGTTTTGAGYAATTCATTTAGCGCGTTATTGACTTTTTGACCAATTTCATTAATTTCGGGTGATTCTCTGGCCATCTCTGGTTGATCAATTTTAATGGCCCCTTTTTTCATGGATTCTGGCAAGTCGAGTTTTATTGGTGTGCGATTTAAAGATGCGGGTGAAATGGGGAGTGAGGTTGAGGCTGTGCCGAATTGCACGGGATTCAATGACCGGCTTTGGCTGGAGAAGGAGGCGACGAGGGAGTGAGACAGGACGCGAAACTTACCTTCGTTAACTGAAGAAATGGAATACATCACCACAAAAAAAGCGAACAATAAAGTAATGAAGTCGGCGTAAGAAACAAGCCATCGTTCATGGTTTTCATGCTCTTCGGGTGCGCGTTTTCTAGCCATAATAAATGAGTTAAAAGTAGCCGCGTAATTTTGCTTCGATATTGCGGTGGTTTTCACCTTCCGCAATGGCAACGATGCCTTCCACAATCATTTCCTGAACATGGCAGCGATCACTAATAAGTGTCTTTAATTTGGCCGCTGCTGGCAGAAGAAAGAGGTTGGCCATGCCAACGCCATAAATTGTAGCGACAAAGGCGACAGCAATACCGGGGCCGAGRGTGGATGGATCGGCCAGATTATTCATCACATGGATAAGCCCCAGTACAGCACCAATAATGCCGATAGTGGGGCTGTAGCCGCCCATGCCTTCATACACTTTTGCGCCTTTAATATCGAAGGACTCTTTGGTCGAAATCTCTACTTCCATGGTGCTGCGTATGGACTCGGGTTCGTTGCCGTCGATGAGTAGTTGCAGGCATTTTTGGGTAAAGGGTTCGTTTTCCTCTTCAGAAATATTTTCCAGACCGAGAAGGCCCTCTTTACGCGCGACCTGACTCCACTCAACAATCTTCTGTAATGTGGTTGCTGGATCGAGCTTCGGTGGGAAGAAAATCCAGCGCAGCAATTTAATACCGTGAATAAAGACTTTGAGAGGGGTTTGCACCATGATCGCACCCAGGGTGCCGCCAAAGACAATGAGAAACGCAGTGAGCTGCAGGAGTGAATCGAGGTGACCACCTTCCAGCGCATTGCCGCCGATAATGGCGGTAAACGCAAAGATTATGCCGAGTAGGGTGAGGATATCCATTCAAATAATGTCCGTGTTAGCGGCTATCGTCGTCAGTGTCAGATGTCCAGGACAACAGGCTGGAGCGTAGTTTGTTGAGTATCTGGCTATGAATTTGGCTGACGCGTGATTCGCTGATATCGAGTACGGCACCGATTTCTTTGAGGTTTAATTCTTCGTCGTAATAAAGTGACATGAGTGTTTTTTCGCGCTCGGGCAGTTGTTCGATGTGGTCKGCTAGTGCCGTTTGAAACGCTGCGTCCTGAACGTTGCCCTGTGGTGTCTTCGTGTCGGGTAAATCGACTTCAGTGGCGTCGACAAAAGTGGCCTTACAAACTGCAGTATCTCGCAACAGTTGGTAATACTCTCCCATCTCTATGCCTAGCTGAGCGGCGATTTCGCTGTCTCTGGGGCAGCGTTGTAATTCAATTTCTGCACTGCGAGTGGCCTGTGCCAACCAGCGGGCYTTTTGCTGGATGCTGCGTGGCGACCAGTCAAAACGGCGTACCTCGTCGAGAATAGCACCTCGAATACGAATGCCTGCAAAGGTTTCAAAGCTCGCGCCGCGGCCTGTACGGTAGCTTTTTGCGGCTTCGAGAAGGCCGATTAAGCCGACCTGTGTGAGGTCGTCGATGTCGATGCCTGCGGGCAATCTGGCAGCGATATGAAAGGCGATTTTCTTCACTAAGTGAAGATATTCGTTAACCAGTTTTTCACTGTTCCCGAATTCTTCGTCAGCGTAGAAAACCGCTTTTGTCACGCAGCGTATTCCTCATTGGGATAGCCGACGACRCGCTCAATAAAGAATTCCATATTGCCGCTGGCTAACTCGGGCACGGGCCATTTATCGATGGCTTTGGCGAGTCGGGTAATGGCCTGAGCAGATGGGCTGCGGGGAAAGGCCTCAATTACCGGCATTTGGTGGCGCACGGCCTTACGCAGGTAATCGTCCATGGGGATGGAGCCAATATGTACCGCGACGATGTCGAGAAAGTGGTCGGTAACGCGGGATATTTTGCGGAACAGCTCTTCACCGTGGGCATTGCTGTTGACCATATTGGCGAGGATGTGAAAACGTTTCACGCCGTGGTCTCGGCTCATGACTTTGATTAATGCGTAGGCATCGGTGATAGATGTCGGTTCATCGCAAACCACAACCACGACTTCCTGGCAGGCTTTGCAGAAGGTAATAACGCTGTCTGAAATACCGGCTGCGGTATCGACAATCATCGTATCAACGGGGAATTGCAGTTCACTGAAGGCACGTACCAAGCCTGCATTTTCAGCGGACGAAAGATCGGCCATGCTGGAGACGCCAGAGGAGGCTGGAATTACTTTGAGGCCCAGGGGAGCATCGACAATAATCTCATCCAGGCTGCGCTCGCCAGCGATAACGTGGCGTAAGTCGAATTTTGGATGGAGGTCAAAAAGGATGTCGACATTGGCTAAACCGAGGTCGGCATCCATCAGCAATACATTATTGCCCTGTTTGGCAAAGGCAGTGGCGAGGTTGACCGATATGTTGGTTTTACCAACACCACCCTTACCGCTGGTGACCGCAATCACCCTGACGGGTTTTTGTTGTGGTGCTCTTGGTGAATGATTAGCCATGGAGTCGTTTCTCCTCGCTGTTACGGGGTGAGTGAGTGACAGGATCTGTCGTCTCGGGATCTATTATAGGTTGATGCGCGTTACTGCGTTGCAATAAGTCGCGGGCAATTTTTACTAGCTCAATCGATGAGCCGACGTGAAGATCCTCGGGTACCTTTTGGCCATTGCTGATAAAGAAAGTCGGCAGTTGGTAGCTGATGAGTGCGTTCAATACGCCACCAAGGCTGGCAGCTTCATCGACCTTGGTGACTACTGTGCCGGCGAGTTTGATATCGCTAAACACGCGCATGATTTCACTGGTAATGGCCTGTTGTGCCGTGGCAGACAGGGTGAGATAGAACTGAATGTTGTGTCCGGCCCCGGTTAATGTGGCCAGTTGCTTGGACAGTTCCATATCTCGCTGGCTCATGCCGGCGGTGTCGATTAATACTAATTCTTTGTCGCTCAACTGGTCGAGAATGTCCGATAGCTCAAGCCGGTCGGTGGCCAGAAAGACGGGGATATCGAGCAATTTACCGAAAGTGCTGAGTTGGTCAACACCGCCGATGCGGAAACAGTCAGTGGTAATGAGGCCTATTTTGTCAGTGCCGTGGCGCAGGGCATATTGCGCGGCCAGCTTGGCGACAGTGGTTGTTTTACCAACGCCCGTTGAGCCGATGATGGCATAGGTGCCACCGGTTTCGAGCAAGTTGTGATCGCCTTCGGTGAGCATTGCGGCAAGTTCAATCAGTGCTTTCTTCCAGGCGGCATCATCGTTACCGAGCAATGGRTTCTGGGATGCCAGCTTTGTACACAGTTCGCGTTTCAGGCCGAGACTGTTGAGTTTCCTCATTAATGCCGCTTTGCGAGGATTGTTCTGGCCTATTTCTCGCCAGGCCATTTGTGTCAGTTCGCCTTCAATAAGGCCACGCAGGTCTGATATCTCCTGGCGCAGATCTGACAGCAAATCTGGGTTATAACTGTTATTCGGGCGGGGGTTTAATAAGGGCGATCGCGGGCTAGAAATAGGGCTGGTATGGGTTGCCGCTTGCCGTTGGGCGGCAGCTTCTGGCCGTGCTGGTGTCCGCGCCATGTCGGTGGCGAGTTGCTCCACTTCCTCTTCCTCAAAATCGATGGCGGCGGTGATTTCAACGCCGTTGCCGAGTTTTTTGTTGGAGAGAATAACAGCGTCTGGCCCCCAGGTTTCTCTCACGTTGCGAATTGCTTCGCGCATTGTTTCAGCCGTGAATCGCTTTATTTTCATATTTACCACCTTCTTCGAATTGACCAGCCTTCCTTGTTCTTCGCTGGTCTCAGGGCCCCATGCCCCGCGTTATTAATTAATTATCTACCGACGGAATGAATCACCTTGAGCTGTTTACTGGGCGGTACTTCTTCATAGGAAAGTACGTGTAATCCCGGGTTGGCTGCTCTTACCAGATTCGATAGCCAGGTGCGCAAAGCGGTGGCTACAAGCAGTACGGGGGTTTGCCCCTGCGTCGCCTGTGCTTGTGCTGAGTTGCTGATCTGTTGAAGCATATTGTCTGCTAATCCGGGTTCGAGCCCACCGCTAGTCGGTGAGCCTTGTAATACGTTTAGCAATATCTGTTCCAACTCGGGGTCGAGGGTCATAACTTGCAGTTCAGGCGCCATTCCATTGATCTGCTGGTAGATAGTGCGGCTTAAGGCAACCCGTGCCTGTGCCGTTAAAACGTCGGCTTCTTGACTCTTTATCGCATTTTCCGCCAAGGATTCGGCGATAGTGCGCACATCTTTAATGGGTATGTTTTCCTCCAGCAGGTTTTGCATCACTTTGAGTACTACACTCAGTGACAGGGTGCCGGGCACCAGGTTTTCCACTAGCTTGGGTGAGGATTTGGCGAGTAGCTCGAGAAGCTGCTGTACCTCGTCGTGGCCGAGAAGTTCGTGGGCATGCTGTTTCAGTAGTTCGCTGAGATGGGTGGCGATCACCGTACTGCAGTCGACCACGGTGTAGCCCATGGTTTGGGCYTCATCGCGCAGGCTGGGTTCTATCCACAGRGCCTCGAGGCCGAAGGCGGGGTCTTTGGTGGCGACSCCRTTCAAGGTGCCAAACACCTGGCCGGGGTTGATGGCCATCTCCTTACCGGGGTGGATTTCCGACTCACCCAGGGGCACACCGTGGAGGGTAATGCGATAGGCGTTGGGCGAGAGGTCGAGGTTGTCGCGGATATGCACCGGCTGCACCAGAAAACCCAGGTCTTGGGAGAGTTTCTTGCGCACGCCCTTGACGCGACCGAGGAGTTCGCCGTCCTGGTTTTTATCGACCAGGGGRATCAGTCGATAACCSACTTCSAGGCCAATGGGATCGACGGTGGTGACATCATCCCAGCTCAGTTCTTTACTTTCTACTGGTGGGGCGACGGGCTCGGCCACAGGTTCGACCTGTTGCTCTATTTTGTCTTTTTGAATAATCAGGAAGGCGCCACCGCCGAGGACTGCGGCAAGAAAGAGAAAGACCAGGTTGGGCATACCGGGTATCACGCCGAGACTCGCCATAATGCACGCTGTAATAATGAGGGCTTTGGGCGATTGAAACAGCTGGGAGCCCATCTGCTGGCCCATATCCTGGGCGTCGGAGGCGCGGGTGACGATAATGGCCGCYGCYGTCGAYARYAGCAGYGAGGGGATTTGCGCGACCAGGCCGTCACCGATGGTCAGCAGCACATAGTTGTGGGCCGCTTGGGACATACTCAGGTCGTGTTGCAAGGTGCCCACGGCTATGCCGCCGACGATGTTGATGACCAGAATAAGAATGCCGGCGACCGCGTCACCACGCACGAATTTACTGGCACCGTCCATGGAGCCGTAGAAGTCGGCCTCGCGGGCGATGTCTTCGCGGCGTATGCGAGCCTGTTCCTGGGTCAATGCGCCGGCATTGAGGTCGGCGTCGATGGCCATTTGCTTGCCGGGCATGGCATCGAGGGTGAAGCGCGCCGAGACCTCGGAAATACGGCCGCCACCCTTGGTGATCACCACGAAATTGATAATCACCAGGATCGCAAACACCACCAGGCCCACGGTGTAGTTGCCGCCGACCACGAAGTCGCCAAAGGCCTGGATCACCTTGCCGGCAGCGTCGGTGCCAGTATGACCTTCGAGGAGAACGACCCGTGTTGAGGCGATATTCAGCGCCAGTCGTAGCAGTGTGGCAATGAGCAGCACGGTGGGGAAAACAGTGAATTCCAGTGGCCGCTCGGCATAAATAACGGCCAGTAGTACGATCAGCGAGAAGGAAATGTTAAAGGTAAAGAAGACATCCAAAAGCACCGGTGGCAGGGGCAGGATGATCATCGCCAGCATCATCACCACAATGAGTGGTGTGCCGAGGCCGGCAATTATTTTCAGCGCGGGGTTGGGGGGGGGAGCGCCGGCATTGGTGGTGGCGGTATTCATTGGTTCTCTCCGCTGTTCTCTTCGCTACTATCTGCGTTGCTGTCTTCAGGCACGGATAGCGCGTCGGGAATGGCAATATCGGTGGGTTTTATGGGTGTTGGCTGGCCGGGTGTTACGGGTAGTTTCAGCTGGTAAACATAGGCCAGCACCTGGGCCACAGCGAGGTAAAGCTGGGCTGGGATCTCGCGATCAATCTCGGTGCTGGCATAAATGGCGCGTGCCAGAGGTGGTGCAGAAAAGGTCAGTACATCGTGTTCTTCGGCCAGTTTGCGGATGCGCAGGGCGATCTCGCCCTTGCCCTTCGCGACGACCACGGGTGCGCGTGAGCCGAGGTCGTCGTACTTCAGCGCGATGGCGTAGTGGGTCGGGTTGGTGATCACCACGTTGGCGGTGGGTACGTTGTCCATCATGCGCCGCTGGGACATTTCCCGCTGCAGCATACGGATCTGGCTTTTTACCTCGGGTCGACCTTCGCTCTCTTTGCTCTCGTCCCTGATTTCCTGCTTGGTCATTTTTAACTGGCGCTTGTGCTCCCACAGCTGGAAGGGCACATCGATGGCGGCGATTAAAATTAGCGCCGTACAAAAACTAAGAAAGGAGAGGCCGGCGATACTGGCAAAATGATTGAGAGCCGTATTGATATCTTTACTAGCGAGCATCAGTAACTGGTCGAAGGTTTGCCAGATGACTACTGTTGCCATTGAGCCAACCAAAAAAAACTTACCCAGGGCTTTTACCAGTTCCATTAATGATTTGGCCGACACCATTTTGGCGATGCCCTTCAGGGGGTTGAGTTTGCTGATTTTGAAGGCCATCGACGAAGGACTGAAGGCCCAGCCGCCCATGGCCAGGGGGCCGACAAAGACAGAGACTAGTAGTAGCATAAAGAAGGGCACACAAATCAGGATGCCGTTGCCGAGGGCACGGCCGACGGTAGCGGTAAAGACCTCGGCATCGTCCATGCCTGCGGGACTCATGCTCAGGTAGTTTTCCATTTGGGCTGAGAGGTCGCCGATCATGGCGCTACCAAATACGATCAGGCCGCTAGCACCGACCAGCAGAGAAATCATCGTATTGAGTTCGCGGGAACGCGCCAGCTGCCCCTTCTTCTTTGCGTCTTCCTGGCGTTTGGGGGTGGGTTCTTCGGTGCGTTCCTGCCCGCTCTCATGTTCGGCCATCTAAGGCACCAACAGGGTCGGGACGAGTTTGAAAGCGCTTTCAAAGGCGGCGGAAACCAGGGGTAAAAAGGACGGCAGGCTGAGAAGAATTAGAGCGAAGCCCGCCAGCAGGGTGATGGGAAAGCCTACGGCAAAAATATTCAGCTGCGGTGCCGAGCGGGTGATAACGCCAAAGGCGAGGTTGACCAGCAATAACGAGGCCAGTGCGGGCAGGGCGATTAATAGGCCACTGACGAACATCTGGCTACCCCATTGGACGATTTTCCAGGCTAGATCTCGAGGCCATTGAGCGCCGATGGGTAAGAGTTCAAAGCTGTGGTGAATGGTTTGAATAAGTAGCAGGTGGCCATCGAGAGCGAGAAAAACCAGCGTCGCGAGAATCATATAAAACTGACTGACGACTGGTACCTGTACACCATTCTGGGGGTCGACGGCGGAGGCAAAACCCAGGCCCATGGCCATGGCGATGCTTTGCCCGGCAATAACCACTGTGGAGAAAGCCATGTGAAAAATAAAGCCCATACCCAGCCCCAGGGCGACTTGCTGCAGGCTGATTAACAGCCCCGCTGCGCTGACGGGGTTGATGTCGGGAGTCTGGACGATGGGGGCCAGTATCCAGGCAATGCAGAGTGTGAGAATGATGCGGGCCCGTACCGGAATCGATTTCGCGCCGAGTACGGGTGAGGCCATCACAAAACTACCAACACGTAGCAATGGCCACATTAGGCTGGTGATCAGGCGCATGACGTCATTGATTGAAAACTCCACTGTCGTTCCCGCTGCCCTAGCCGGTTATTTCCGGAATACTAGCGTATAGGTTGAGCGTGAAACTGAGCAGAATATTGAGCATCCACGGCCCGGCGATCATGCCGGCGATGGCCATGGCGATGAGCTTGGGAATAAAGCTCAGGGTCATTTCCTGAATTTGCGTGGCCGCTTGAAAGACACCGATGGCCAGACCGATGGAGAGGGCAGCCAGCAGCAGTGGTGCGGCCAGCAACATGGTGACGTGAATGGCGTCGTAGCCAACATCTATAACGGATTCAGGTGTCATGATGCTCTCCTTATTTTAGGGATGCCCTGCGACATTAGGCATAAGAAATTAGACATAAAAGCCAGCGGCCAGGGTACTGACAATTAGTGCCCAGCCGTCAATCAACACAAACAGCATGATTTTGAAGGGCAGGGAGATGAGTACGGGCGATAGCATCATCATGCCCATCGACATCAGGACACTGGCGACCACGAGATCGATGATTAAAAAGGGAATAAAAATCAAAAAGCCGATTTGAAAGGCGGTTTTTAATTCGCTGACGACAAAGGCGGGCAGTAACACTTTTAAGGGTACGTCTCTGATATCGTCGACCTGTACATCACCGGCCATATCGACAAACAGGGCGAGGTCGCTCTCCCTCACCTGATTGAGCATAAACTCGCGAAAGGGGGCGATGGCATTGGTGGCGGCCTCGTTAAAGCCCAGCTTTTCTTCCATATAGGGTTCAACCCCTTCGTTATAGGCCTTTTCCAATACTGGGGTCATAACGAATAAGGTGGTGAACAATGTCAGGCCAAGCAGGATTTGATTGGAGGGTGTCTGTGCCGTGCCCAGCGCCTGGCGAAGAATGGCGAACACCACCAGAATACGGGTGAACGATGTCATTGCAATCAAGGCCGCAGGTAGCAGACTGAGAGCCGTCATCAACAACAGGATTTGAATATTCAGGCTGTAGGACTGCTGTCCCTCGGCCCCTGAGGTCACCGTCAAAAGGGGGATGCCCTGCTCGGCAAAGGCTGGGTTTGAAGTCAGCAGTGCTGCACCGAGTACGAGTAGTGAGGCCAGCAGTTTCATGGCGCGGTGTCCTTGCGTACTTTGGCGATAAGGGCAGAAAAAGCATCTTTTCGGTGTTCGTCATCGCCTGCGGGTTCATCTTGTTCAGCAGTTGGCGAAGAGGCGATCTCCCCCAGCTTGGAAATGCTGCCGGGTGCAACACCCAGTACGAGTTCCGTGTTGCCAGCGCGAACAATGACCACGCGCTCACGCTGACCAACGGACAGGGAGGCGATCAATTCCAGGTCTTTGAGGTCGCGATTGGGCAGGCGATTAATGCGTTTTAGCAGCCAGGCGAGAACGGCAATGCTGAGCAGTACAACGCCGAGGCCGCTGACCAGTTGTAAAAAATAACCGGAGGTATCTGTCAGTGACACCTTGCTGGTACTGGGCTCCGCAGCTTGAACGACGGCCGTACAAGTAAATGCGAAAAACCCAGATAGACGCAGGAGACTGTTCATTTGAGTTTTTTAACGCGCTCGCTGGGGCTGATTACATCGGTCAGGCGAATACCGAATTGCTCTTCGACGACGACGACTTCCCCATGGGCAATGAGGGTGTTGTTAACCAGTACATCGAGAGGCTCGCTGACTAACCTGTCCAACTCAATCACTGAGCCCTGGGAGTAGCGTAGCAAGTCCCGAATTGGCACCTGGGTACGGCCTATCTCGACAGAAATAGTGATAGGCACATCAAGGATGACATCGAGATTGATATCCTGGTCGTCCATAATCGGTGCTGTGTTGCTAGTGGTTGGGCTGCCTGCTTTCAGATCCTTTAGCGGTGCGGCGGCATAGTCTTCGCTTGCCGTTGGTTGGGCTTCTGCCTCGAGGCTGATTTCGCTGTTATCTGTTTCGTTGTTTTCGTCGTCACTCATGTCGAGTCTCCACTACTTTGCGTTATTTGTGTCTTGCCCACGGCTGGCTAGGGGCGATGCTTCTTGTTGCGTATTTTGATGGCGTTTTTGTCATTGAAAGCACCGTATTCACCGTCAAAAACAGGGATTCCCTCGGCGTAGAGGGTGATTGCATCGCTCATCTCCAGGGGGATAATGTCGCCCTTTTCAAGTTTGAGGACTTCGCCCAGCGATAGCTGCGCGGTGCCCAGGGTGCTGCTGAGTTCTACACTGGTGTTTTTAAGTTCATCGATAATGACAGGTGCCCAGGTGCCCTGGTCTTCGCGCTTTTCAGACTGGTAGGTCACCGAGAATTGTTCTCGGTAGGGTTCAATCATCGCCATCGGCATGGCGAGTTCGAAGACGCCCTGAGTGCCCTCAAAGACAATGTCAAAACGATTGACCAGCAGCTGTTCTGCGGGGTTCATTAGCTGGGCAAAATCGGGATTGGTCTCGGTCTGTTTCGCCTCGGGGTGGATAGCAATATCGGCTTTCCAGCTGACCTGTAAGTCATGCATGACGCTCTGTAGCAACATATTGCCAATGCGCATTTCGGAAGGCGTGAAATCTGGCTTATCGGTGGCCAGCTCATTTTTCATTGAGCCGCCGAAAAAACTACTCGTGGCATTGGTGATCAGGTTGTTGTCGAATACGGCTAGAGCGATACCCTTCAAGGGTTTGAGATTGATGAAATTAATGTGTGTGGGCAGGTCGAGGGTCTGCAGGTAGTCGATAAATGAAGTCCCTCGCGCACCCACAAATTTGACGTTGTTAGAGCAGCGCAAGGTGTTAAAGATACTTTCACACAATTGCAGGGCAAAGCGCTCGTGAATAACGTTGAGCAGAGGCAGGCCGGCGCTGAGTGACTGACCCTGGCGAGCAAAGTCAAAGGTACGTACGTGACCGATGCCTGGAATGATAGTGCCACTGCCATTCCCGGACTCAGCGCCGACTTCATCGTCTTCAACGCTGGTCAGTAGGGCATCGATCTCTTCTTGAGTGAGGACATCTTCGGCCCCTGTGCTTTCCCCTGATTCTGTCTCTGAATCAGCCATTACTGCATCACATAACCGGTGAAATACACCGCTTCCACTCGTCCTGGATTATGGGCTTTRTTTTGTTCGGCCTGAATGATACTGCGGATTTCGAGCAGCATTTCTTCGCGCAGAACCTCCTTGCTGTCTTCACCATTGAGCTCATTAAAGGTTTTATTGCTGATCAACATAATTAAGCGATGGCGAATGGCGGGCATGTGGTGAGTGACCTGCTCGAGGATCTTCGGCTCGTGACTCATTACGGACAGGGTCATTTGCAGGTAGCGCAGGGTGTCTTTATAGACAAAGTTAACGATGAAGGGCGGTTCGAGGGCTAAATAGTAGCTTTCCCCCCGCGCTTCAATAGCACTGTTCGAGGAGCTGCTATCGGCAGTTGCCCCATCATCACTCAGAAAGAAGAAGGCACCACCGCCACCGATTATCAGCAGAACGACTATGGTGACAATTATTGCTACTGTTTTATTCAAGCCTTGGTAATCCTTGTGTCAGCTAATCTTGTGCTAATGCTGCATTCGACACTTTCTGGACGGATAGCAGCCACCTGGAAGTGTTTAAGCACTAACTATGCCACTACAGAATGTTGAATAAATACAGTGAGTTAATGAGGTTTGATTGGGTTTCGTCAAAGTGTTGACGGATGTTTGGGGTGACGTGTCAAATACCTGGGGGCAGGTATGTGAAAAAGAGGGGCTGTGACCTGAAGGGTGTCGGGGGGGGTTATAAGCCCTGTGTGGCTTGCTCCCGTTCATGGTTACGTTGGTCCATTATTTCCTGCACACCCTTCGCATCGTTCAGCAATTTGTCGATCGCTTTTTTACTGTAGGGGTTGAGGTTCATCGACGGGGTTTGCTGTTGTGTGGCAGGCTGCTCATTGATGGGGGCAATGTCGGTAATTACTTTGTCTAGCTGAGTTAGGCCTTGTATAACGTTGGTCTCGGAATTGAGGAAAATCACCTGCTCCGGTGTTACACCCTCCGGCAAGGTCTCGCTAAAGTGCCAGGTGCCATCGTTGCCACGCCATTTGTACACCTTGCTGATGGTCGCAGGTTGTAAGCCTTGCTCGCCTCCAGTGGGGAGTTTGATATCAGGCATCGTTGGCAGTTTGAAGCTTGGCCACTGTAGGCGCTCAAGTTTTGGTACAAATTGGCGAATATCAATGCCATTTGATGAGGCTATGTAGGCCATAATGCCGGTGGTGATAACCATGGATACAATAATGCGGAAAATGAGGCGCTTAATCATAGTTTCTCAAAGTCCTGTCGTTCGATAAAAAGGCAGTTTATCTGTTCTATAGTTTGTCATCATCGCAGCTTACGAGTTGCAGGTCTGTGTGTCGGTATGGGTTTTCTAAAGCATTACCTGTAATTAGCCCTTGGTAGTCAAAGTAATGGGAAGGAATCATTTGTGGTCGATGTGCGTAGAACTGTACTGATTCGTTATTTGTTGAGTCTTCTCGTTGGTGTTCTTTTTGGGGTGCTGTTGATCCAGCCGATCAACGATATGGTCATTTATCACCTGTATGAATCGCATGATGGCCTGATAACGCAGTGGCAATTTATTCATCAAAATTTAGTCAAATCACTCACCGGTCAAACCAATACAAAAATGCTGTATTACACCGTTGTTGGCGGTGTGCTGGGTTTGTTGTTTGGCCTGGTATTTCGCTTTATTCGCGGCAAGTTGGATACCATCGACAATTTGAATCAGGAATTGGGTAAAGATCTGCTGCTACTTCTGTCCCAGGGTGAAGGGCCCCGGCTTGAATTCAAGTCGAGCTTTCGTTGGGATCTGCGCCAGAATCAGGCCAACAAGGCGCTGGAAGTAGTGATATTAAAAACCATTGCCGGGTTTATGAATGGCACTGGCGGCACCTTATTAATTGGTGTCAGTGATGACGGTGAAGTCAGCGGGCTGAAACTGGATTACACCCTGTTGAAAAAGTCCGATGCCGATGGCTTTGAGCAAGCGATCATCACCGTGGTATCGACCAATCTGGGTGCCGATTTATGCCAGTACCTGCATATTGTTTTCCACACGATTGACGGAGAGGATATCTGCCGTATCATTATTAAGCCGACACCAAGGCCCGTCTATTTAAACCGCGAAGGAGGCCCCCGGCTATTTTTGCGCACGGGTGCGGGTACTCGGGATATGAATATCCAGGAAGCGACCGAATACATTAAAGGCCGTTGGGTTTAGAACTTGGCTGGGTAAGGGTGATTTGGTGGGTCTAAAGGTGCTTAACGGTTAACCTTATGCCCTCTGTTCTGAAGCGCTTGAGCCCTTGGCCGTGTGCCGGATCGCCGTAGCGGAAGTGCTACGTTTTAACCGTGATACGCCTCGTTTGCATAAACAGATGCTCGCTCTACTTTGACAGTGATTTGTTGGACTAAATCGTTTTAGACAAACCCGTAAGAACCGCCCTCCTATCTCCTGCAAGCGTGACTCTGCTCTCTTTAATCAAATGGGTAAACGGTAATAATCCTTTCAATTCGACTACTGAAAAGAAGGCCTTTCCATGAAAATCAACCCCCTATTTTTAATAACACTACTGTTGTCAGCCGCTATGGCTAATGCGGGTGATTCAACGCTGGATGCGGCCATCGGTGGCGGCCTGGGCGGAGCTGTCGGTGCGGCTATTGGTAATGAAGTGGGCGGTCGTGATGGTGCGATTGTCGGCGGCGCTCTGGGTGGCGGTGTTGGTGCGGCTATAGCAACGGATGAACAGCGGGATGACAGGGGTTCCAATGGAAAACATGGCGACCAATATAATGGTTCACATAAAGGACATTCAGGATCACGCTTTTGTCCTCCCGGTCAGGCAAAGAAAGGGCGGTGTTAAGGGGGCTGAAGTTCGTCTGAGCACGTTTAAAGCAGGTATAAAAAAACCGCAGCGTCGTGAGGCGATGCGGTTATTTTATTTGGTAGCTACGGGCGGACTTGAACCGCCGACCCCAGCATTATGAATGCTGTGCTCTAACCAGCTGAGCTACATAGCCATTGATTGGTCGATCTTTGAAGGCGGGGGATTTTGGCGATTTCGCTGCGGCTTGTCAAGCCAGTAGGGCCAATTTGCTGGGACTATTTAGTTCGGGCTTTCTAGTCGGGTATGGACGGTACAGGGTGTCGGCATGGTCGTCGCTAATGTAAAGGCTGCCGTCTTTGCTCTGGGCGAGTTCGGCGGGGCGGCCGAGAATCCTGCCCCTGCCCGTTAAGAAACCCGTTAATAAGTCTCTTTCAGTAATAGCGCCGTCTTCATTCCAGTGCAGTGAAACCACTTTATAGCCGTCGGGTGTCGAACGATTCCAGGAGCCGTGCAGGGCGACGAAAGCACTGCGTTGATAGTCTGCCGGCAGCTTGGAGCTACGGTTGAAAACTATGCCCAACGCGGCGTTGTGGGGGCGAAAGCCGTATACCGGGTGGTTTTCCGCTTGCTGGGGCTTGCTTGCATGATTGCCGTAGTCGGGGTCGGGTGTGCCGAAGCCGTTGCTGAAGGGCCAGCCGTAAAAGCCGCCGTGGGTGATGTGATTAAGCTCGTCCGGGGGCGACAATTTCTCCACCACTGCCGTCGGCTTGAACGCGCATCAGGGTGCGCATCGCGGGTCTTCCTCAAGACAGACATTGCAGCTGGAGCCAATGGCGAGGTAGAGCCAGCCATCGGGG
>NVWE01000028.1 GCA_002746135.1 Cellvibrionales bacterium
ACCAGTCCGGAGCCGTGATTAGATTGGCAAACCGCGACAGGGGGATGACAGAAAAGCAGCAGCGTGCACAACCAGGCTTTCTCTATCTAAAGATGATATTTTAAATGCAATCGCAGAAATGAGCGTAATGGAAGTTGTTGAGCTCGTTGAAGCAATGGAAGAGAAGTTTGGCGTATCGGCAGCTGCTGCCGTTGCCGTTGCAGCACCTGCCGCTGGTGGTGATGCCGGTGCCGCTGCTGAAGAGCAAACAGAGTTTGATGTTATATTGGCATCAATTGGTGACAAGAAAATTAACGTCATCAAAGCTGTTCGTGCAATTACAGGCCTCGGTCTGAAAGAAGCCAAAGCAATGGTCGACGGTGCTCCGTCTGCCGTTAAAGAAGGCGCGTCTAAGGACGACGCTGAAGCTGCTAAGGCTCAGTTGGAAGAAGCTGGCGCAACTGTCGAACTTAAGTAAGATTTTCGCCCTTGATGGCGAAAGTCTGATGGTTCAGACGCCAAGGCTGGTGGGTTATCCCACCGGCCTTTTCCCGCTTACAGGATTGGGCTTTTAGAGCGCTCATATTTCCTTAAGCCGGATGTGCAGAGTTAGGTGCACAAAGCTTAGATTTACAAGCTTTTAGATGTAAAAGTTACACGTTTCTTTTTCGCAAGGGTTCACCAGTCGGGGAAAATATATGGCCTATTCATACACAGAGAAAAAACGGATTCGCAAAGGCTTTGGCAAGCTTTCGCAGGTGATGGATCAGCCCTACCTGTTGGCAATCCAGCTCGACTCCTATCTCAAGTTTACCCAGGACGGTGTTGCCGCGGCTGATCGCAAGCCCGCAGGCCTGCACGCTGCCCTCAATTCCGTATTCCCCATCGAGAGCTATTCAGGCAATGCTCGACTGGAATATGTTGACTACAAACTGGGTAAAGCGGTTTTCGACGTTGAAGAATGTAAATTGCGCGGTGCTACTTATGCCGTGCCTCTGCGCGTGCGCGTGCGGCTGGTGCTGGTCGATAAAGACTCGGCCAACAAAACCATTAAAGATATTAAAGAGCAAGAAGTCTACATGGGCGAAATGCCCCTGATGACAGACAACGGTACCTTCGTTGTCAACGGTACAGAGCGTGTCATCGTTTCTCAGTTACACCGCTCTCCGGGTGTGTTCTTTGATCACGATAAAGGTAAGACCCACTCCTCTGGCAAACTGCTCTATTCAGCCCGCGTGATTCCCTACCGTGGTTCCTGGTTGGATTTTGAATTTGATCCGAAAGACATGTTGTATGTGCGAATCGATCGACGTCGGAAATTGCCTGCGTCAATATTACTGCGCGCTATGGGTTATACCACTGTCGAAATGATCAACATGTTTTACGACACGGCGGTATTTCGCTTTGCTAAAGACGATCAGATCACCCTTGAGCTCGAGCCCACTCGCTTGCGCGGTGAGATGGCCGTGTTTGATATTAAGGGCAAAAAAGGCAAGCTTATTGTTGAGTCTGGGCGGCGGATTACTGCGCGGCATATTCGCCAGCTAGAAAAAGATGAGATTACAGAGCTTGATGTCCCCGCCGAGTACTTGTTGGGCCGCTCCTTAGCAAAAGACATTATTAATGAAGAAACCGGTGAAATTCTCTTTGAGTGCAACACTTTAATCAGTGAAGAGGTGCTTGAGCAGATATTAGAGGCAAAGCTAAAAACCTTAGAAACTATCTACACTAACGACCTGGATTGCGGGCCTTTCCTTGCCGATACACTGCGTATCGATGCTGCTCGCTCAGAGCTTGACGCGCTGGTCGAAATCTACCGCATGATGCGCCCCGGTGAGCCGCCAACTAAAGACTCGGCGGAAAACCTCTTTAAAAACTTATTCTTTAGCTCTGATCGTTACGATTTGTCTGCTGTCGGTCGAATGAAGTTTAACCGTCGCCTGGCACGTGAAGAAATCGTCGGCGAAGGTACGCTGGCGCGCGAAGACATTGTTGACGTACTAAAGGTGTTGATTGGTATTCGTAATGGCCAGGGCGTGATTGATGATATCGATCACCTCGGTAACCGCCGTGTCCGTTCTGTTGGTGAAATGGCCGAAAATCAGTTCCGTATTGGTTTGGTTAGGGTTGAGCGCGCTGTTAAAGAGCGTCTTTCCGTTGCTGAGTCTGAGGGTTTAATGCCTCAGGATATGATCAACGCCAAGCCTGTTGCTGCGGCAATGAAAGAGTTTTTTGGTTCCAGTCAACTTTCACAGTTTATGGACCAAAACAACCCTCTGTCAGAAGTCACGCACAAGCGCCGTGTTTCGGCTCTTGGCCCGGGTGGTTTGACCCGTGAGCGCGCCGGCTTTGAAGTCCGCGATGTACACCCCACACACTACGGTCGTGTTTGCCCGATTGAAACACCTGAAGGGCCGAACATTGGCTTGATCAATTCGCTGGCTAACTATGCGCGGACCAATGATTATGGCTTTCTTGAGACTCCCTATCGCAAAGTGATCGACGAAGTCGTTACCGATGACATCGAGTATCTGTCGGCTATTAATGAAAATGATTTTGTAATTGCTCAGGCCTCTGCTGCGATGAACAGTAAAGGTAAATTGACCGATGACCTGGTAACAGTACGCTATCAGAGTGAAACAACTGTTAAGCCTCCTGAAGATGTTCAGTACATGGACGTCTCTGCGCGGCAGGTTGTTTCGGTCGCCGCGTCACTGGTGCCCTTCCTTGAGCACGATGATGCCAACCGGGCCTTGATGGGCTCGAACATGCAGCGCCAGGCTGTACCAACGCTACGCGCCGACAAGCCTCTGGTCGGTACTGGCATGGAAAGTATTGTTGCTGGCGATTCCGGAGTCTGCGTGGTTGCAAAGCGCGGCGGTACAATCGAAAGTGCTGATGCCGGTCGTATTGTTGTGCGTGTGCACGACAGTGAAGTCGATAGTGGCGATGCTGGTGTCGATATTTACAACTTGACCAAATATACCCGCTCCAACCAGAACACCTGTATTAACCAGAAGGTGATCGTCGAGAATGGCGATGTGATTGCCCGTGGCGATATTCTCGCTGACGGCCCCTCTGTCGATCTCGGTGAGCTGGCGCTGGGTCAGAATATGCGCATCGCATTTATGCCCTGGAACGGTTACAACTTTGAAGATTCTATTCTGGTTTCTGAGCGTGTAGTTGATGAAGATCGCTTCACTACTATCCACATTCAGGAGTTGACGTGTATCGCTCGTGACACCAAGTTGGGTTCCGAAGAAATTACGGCGGATATTCCTAATGTTGGTGAATCGGCGCTGGCCAGGCTCGATGAGTCGGGTATCGTTTACATCGGCGCAGAAGTGGGTGCTGGTGATATTCTTGTTGGTAAGGTGACGCCAAAGGGTGAAACCCAGCTAACACCGGAAGAAAAACTCCTGCGTGCCATCTTCGGTGAGAAAGCGAGTGACGTGAAAGACACCTCGTTGCGTGTGCCGGGTAGCACTAAGGGTACAGTCATTAACGTTCAGGTCTTTACCCGCGATGGTCTCGAAAAAGACACCCGCGCTCAGGCGATTGAAAAAGCTGAGCTTGACCAGTTCCGTAAAGACGTTAATGACGAATACCGTATTATGGAAAATGCGACCTTCGAGCGTTTGCGATCAGCACTCGTTGGTAAGGCTGTTGTTCGGGCCTCTGAGTTCAGTAAAGGTGAAAAGCTAACAGATGCTGTTGCCAAGGCTTACACCGCTGAGCAGTGGTTCAGTGTACGCATGGACGATGATGAGCTTAACCAGCTGCTCAGTCGTACCGAAGAGCAATTAGCTGAGCGTCGTAAGCTTCTTGACGAGCGTTTTGAAGATAAAAAAGGCAAACTCGAAACAGGCGACGACTTGGCGCCTGGCGTGCTAAAAATTGTCAAAGTTTACTTGGCAATTAAGCGGCGTATTCAGCCCGGTGATAAAATGGCGGGGCGTCACGGCAACAAGGGTGTGATCTCGGTGATTATGCCGGTTGAAGATATGCCCTATGATGAGCACGGTGATCCCATCGATATTGTTCTCAACCCTCTGGGTGTGCCCTCGCGGATGAACGTTGGACAGATTCTGGAAACCCATCTTGGCCTCGCGGCAAAAGGTCTGGGTAATCAGATCGACCGTATGATCAAAGAGCAGCGTAAAACGGCCGAGATCAAGGGCTTCCTGCAGGAAATCTACGATGTCGGTGAGAGCGCCAAAAAGGATGATTTAAAGCCTTTTACTGATAAAGAAGTTATGTCGCTGGCCGAGAACTTGCGCGGTGGTGTGCCAATGGCCACTGAGGTTTTTGACGGCGCGACTGAAGCAGAAATTAAGGAGCTGTTGCGACTCGCTGGTCTGGCGGATAGTGGTCAAATGACCTTGTACGATGGCCGCTCTGGCGATGCCTTCGGTCGCCAAATTACGGTGGGCTACATGTACATGCTGAAACTCAACCACCTGGTTGATGACAAGATGCATGCGCGTTCTACGGGTTCCTATAGTCTTGTTACCCAGCAGCCCCTCGGCGGTAAAGCGCAGTTTGGTGGTCAGCGCTTTGGTGAGATGGAAGTGTGGGCGCTTGAGGCCTACGGCGCGGCGTACACCTTGCAAGAAATGCTCACCGTTAAGTCGGATGATGTAAATGGCCGTACCAAGATGTATAAGAATATTGTCGATGGCGATCACCAGATGGATCCAGGCATGCCTGAATCCTTTAATGTACTGGTTAAAGAGATTCGATCGCTGGGTATCAATATGGAGCTGGAATACGAATAAAGACGCTGTTGTGAGTTAAAACGGTCGGGTGATAACACCCGGCTAAACAGCATCCACTGGAGGAAAAGTCTTGAAAGATTTATTAAATTTGTTGAAGTCCCAGGATCAACGAAGTGATTTTGAGGGCATTCGTATTTCGCTGACATCACCGGATATGATTCGGTCGTGGTCATTTGGTGAAGTAAAGAAGCCAGAAACAATTAACTATCGTACGTTCAAACCTGAACGCGATGGTTTGTTCTGCTGCAAAATATTTGGCCCAGTAAAAGATTACGAGTGTCTGTGCGGAAAATACAAACGCATGAAACATCGTGGCATCGTCTGCGAAAAGTGCGGTGTTGAAGTTACTCTCGGCAAGGTGCGCCGTGAGCGCATGGGCCACATTGAACTGGCCAGCCCCGTTGCCCACATCTGGTTTTTAAAGTCTTTGCCTTCACGCATTGGTTTGATGCTGGATATGACGCTTCGAGAAATCGAGCGTGTGCTTTATTTCGAATCATTCGTCGTTGTCGACCCCGGTATGACCACTCTCGAGCGTGGTGAGTTGCTTACTGATGAACAATATTACGAAGCGATGGAAGAATTTGGAGACGAGTTCTCCGCGTTGATGGGTGCTGAGGCGATCCAGTCATTGATGAAAGATCTCGATCTCAAACATGAGATCGCTGAGCTGCGCAACGAGATCCCCAATACTAAATCTGAAACCAAGATTAAGAAGTTCTCAAAGCGGTTGAAGTTGCTTGAGGCCTTCTTGAACTCGGGTAATAAGCCTGAGTGGATGGTGCTGGAAGCGCTGCCCATTTTGCCACCCGATTTGCGTCCGCTGGTACCGCTCGATGGCGGTCGCTTTGCAACCTCTGACCTGAACGATCTCTACCGTCGCGTTATCAACCGTAACAACCGTTTGAAGCGTCTACTTGAGCTGAATGCGCCCGATATTATCGTGCGCAATGAAAAGCGTATGCTGCAGGAATCTGTCGATGCTCTGCTCGATAATGGTCGTCGTGGCCGCGCTATCACCGGTTCAAACAAGCGCCCGTTGAAGTCTCTTGCCGATATGATCAAGGGCAAGCAGGGTCGCTTCCGTCAGAACTTGCTCGGTAAGCGCGTCGACTATTCCGGTCGTTCGGTTATCGTGGTTGGCCCSAGATTRCGTTTGCACCAGTGTGGYCTGCCYAAGCTCATGGCGCTGGARCTGTTTAAGCCCTTTATTTTCTCCAARCTGGAATCCCGTGGTTTAGCGACCACCATTAAAGCCGCGAAGAAAATGGTMGAGCGCAGCGAAGCCGTTGTCTGGGATATTCTCGAAGACGTGATCCGCGAGCACCCCGTGTTGTTGAACCGGGCACCGACATTGCACCGCTTGGGTATTCAGGCCTTTGAGCCAACCTTGATTGAAGGTAAGGCGATTCAGCTGCACCCTCTGGTTTGTGCGGCCTACAACGCCGACTTTGACGGCGACCAAATGGCGGTACACGTACCATTGACTATCGAAGCGCAGCTGGAATCTCGTGCGCTGATGATGTCGACTAACAATATCCTTTCGCCAGCGAGTGGCGAGCCCATTATCGTTCCTTCTCAGGATGTGGTTCTCGGCCTGTATTTTATGACCCGCGAATGCATCAATGTGCAGGGTGAGGGGATGGTTTTTGCCAACCTTAAAGAGCTGTCACGAGCCTACTATGGCAAGTGCGTCGACCTCCAGGCAAAGATCAAAATTCGCATCAGTGAGTCGACCATCGGCGACGACGGTGAGCTGACTGAAACCATTACGTTAAGAGAGACCACGGCCGGTCGTGCCCTGCTGTGGGAAATTGTGCCCGCAGGCCTGCCCTATGAGCTGGTCGACCAGCCAATGAGCAAGAAGGCGATTTCGCGCATTATCAACCAGTGCTATCGCATCGTTGGTTTGAAGGCGACGGTCATCTTTGCCGATCAGTTGATGTATACCGGTTTTGAATTCTCAACGCGATCGGGTGTTTCCATCGGCGTTAACGATTTCGTGATCCCCGATGCCAAGGCCGAGATTATTGAAAAATCTTATGCCGAAGTTGCCGAGATTGAGTCGCAGTTTGCCTCGGGTCTGGTRACGCAGGGTGAGAAGTACAACAAGGTGATCGATATCTGGTCCCGCGCCAACGACCAGGTCGCCAAGGCGATGATGGATGTGCTGTCCACTGAGACTGTAGTTAACAGCGATGGCGAGACTGTTGAGCAGGAGTCCTTTAACTCGGTTTATATTATGGCCGACTCTGGTGCTCGAGGCTCTCCCGCTCAGATTCGACAGCTCGCCGGTATGCGAGGCCTGATGGCTCGTCCCGATGGCTCCATTATCGAGACGCCAATTACGGCTAACTTCCGTGAAGGCCTGAACGTACTGCAGTACTTTATTTCGACGCACGGTGCACGGAAAGGTCTCGCGGATACGGCGCTGAAAACAGCGAACTCTGGTTATCTCACACGTCGCCTGGTTGACGTATCTCAGGAYCTTGTYGTCACAGAAGACGACTGCGGCACCCGCGAAGGGCTGTTGCTAACGCCGGTTATTGAAGGCGGAGATGTTATTGAAACCCTAGGTGATCGCATCCTTGGTCGTGTTGTTGCCGATGACGTTTACAAGCCGGGTACTAAAGAGGTTGTCGTTCCCGCTGCGACGATGATTGACGAAGCCTGGGTTGAAGCCATTGAAGCGGCAAGCATCGACGAAGTTTTTGTTCGCTCGCCCATTACCTGTACCACACGTTACGGTATTTGTTCCCACTGTTATGGTCGCGACCTTGCTCGAGGCCATATCATTAATGCTGGTGAAGCTGTCGGTGTTATTGCCGCGCAGTCGATTGGTGAGCCGGGTACTCAGCTCACTATGCGTACCTTCCACATTGGTGGTGCGGCCTCCAGAGCGACGGCTGTCGATAACATTCAGGTGAAAACCCAGGGTGTATTGCGGCTCATTAATGCCAAGGTAGCTGAGCGTGAAAGTGGTGAGCTGGTCGCTGTATCGCGTTCCTCCGAGCTGGCAATTGCCGATGAAAATGGCCGTGAGCGCGAGCGTTATAAGTTGCCCTTTGGTGCCGTGATTAAATTGAAGGATGGTAGTGCTGTTTCTCCTGGTGATGTGATCGCTAACTGGGATCCCCACACGCACCCGATTATTACTGAAATAGCGGGTAAGGCCGTGTTCTCCGGTATGGAAGAAGGCTTGAGTGTTAATCGTCAGACCGATGAAATGACTGGCTTGACCAGTATTGTGGTGCTCGATCCCAATGAGCGTCCAGCGGCCGGTAAAGACATCAAGCCAATGATCACCATGTACGATGAAAATGGCGACGAGCAGTTCTTTGCTAACTCCAAAGTGCCGGCGCATTACATGTTGCCTGCCAATGCGGTTATTACCATTGAAGACGGTGCCGATGTTGGTGTCGGCTTGGTGATTGCTCGTATTCCCCAAGAAGGATCAAAAACCCGCGATATCACCGGTGGCTTGCCACGGGTTGCGGATTTGTTCGAGGCAAGAAAGCCAAAAGAGCCCGCCATCCTCGCAGAAATAAGCGGTACGGTGACCTTCGGTAAAGAGACCAAGGGCAAGCGTCGTTTGGTGATTACGCCTAACAATGGTGATGATCATTATGAAGCGCTGATTCCCAAGTGGCGCAACATGAGCGTTTACGAAGGTGAGAATGTTGAAAAGGGTGAGGTGATTTCTGAAGGCGCTTCAAACTCACACGATATTCTACGTCTTAAAGGTGTAGATGAACTCGCACGCTACGTGGTCAACGAAATTCAGGAAGTTTACCGCCTGCAGGGTGTAAAGATTAACGATAAGCACATCGAAGTTATCGTGCGTCAAATGCTGCGTAAAGTTGAAATCACCGAGATGGGTGACTCGTCCTTTGTCAAAGCTGAGCAGGTGGAATACAACCGCTTGCAGGATGTTAACGAAGAACTGGTTGCCGCCGACAAGATACCGGCGAAATTCCAGCGTGTGTTGTTGGGTATTACCAAAGCTTCACTGGCGACTGAAAGCTTTATTTCTGCCGCCTCTTTCCAGGAAACTACACGCGTGCTGACTGAAGCGGCCGTTACGGGCAAGGTTGATAAGTTGCGCGGTTTGAAAGAGAACGTTGTAGTTGGACGCTTGATTCCAGCCGGAACGGGTCTTGCGTACCATGCCAAGCGCCGTAAAGATAAAGCAGATGCACTGAAAGAAACCACGGTTTCTGCCAGCGATGTCGAAGCCGCATTGTCTGAGGCTTTGAGCGTAGAAGACGAAGAATAAGCGAGGCATAATTTGGCTTGACTCCAGGGGGCGCGGTCTTTAGAATGCCGCCTCCCTGAGTTGTAGGTCTTACCTTAGCCTCACATTTAGGGTTGTATAGCCTTCTTAAAGAAGGCGTTTTTATCAGGAGAATTATTGATGGCAACGATCAATCAGTTGGTTCGTAAGCCGAGAAAGCGAAAAATTGTTAAGAGTGATGTTCCTGCACTGCAGGCCTGTCCTCAACGTCGTGGTGTTTGCACCCGTGTTTATACCACTACACCGAAAAAGCCCAACTCGGCAATGCGTAAAGTGTGTCGTGTGCGTTTGACCAGTGGCTACGAAGTGACATCCTACATTGGTGGTGAAGGCCACAACTTGCAGGAGCACAGCGTGGTACTGATTCGCGGTGGTCGTGTTAAGGATTTGCCGGGTGTGCGTTAYCACACCGTTCGCGGTAGCCTCGATACCTCGGGTGTGGATGGTCGTAAACAGCGACGTTCAAAGTACGGTACTAAACGTCCTAAGGGGTAAGTACCTAGCACCTGTRGTTTTAAAGTCGGCGTAAGCCGAGTAAGGCCGGACGGCATGTTGCCCGTTACCGGAATAACCTGAAGAGAAGAGAAGAATATGCCAAGAAGACGCGTTGTTGCGAAACGAGAAATCCTGCCCGATCCCAAGTTCGGCAATATCACCCTCGCTAAATTCATGAACCACGTTATGGTCAGCGGTAAAAAATCCGTTGCTGAGCGCATTGTTTATGGTGCCCTCGACATGGTTGAAGAACGCCTTAAGTCAGACCCTCTGGAAGCTTTCGAGCTGGCGCTTGAAAATATCGCGCCGATGGTCGAAGTGAAGTCGCGCCGTGTCGGTGGTGCTACCTACCAGGTGCCCGTTGAAGTTCGCGTCTCCCGTCGTGGTGCTCTTGCYATGCGTTGGTTGGTTGATTATGCACGTGCCCGCGGCGAAAAATCGATGGCGCAACGACTTGCCGGTGAAGTGATTGATGCTTCTCAGGGTAAAGGCGGCGCTGTTAAGAAGCGTGAAGACGTTCACCGCATGGCAGAGGCCAACAAGGCCTTCTCCCACTTCAGGTTCTAATTACACCTGGCGGAAAAGACGATTCACACAAAAGGCGGCTATTTTTAATAGCGGCCTTTTGTGGTTTCAGGAAGTTCATTTTTATCCAGTTTAGTTCGTGATTTTGGAGAGAGTTGTGGCGCGTAAAACGAACATTAATCGATATCGAAATATTGGCATCGTGGCGCATGTGGACGCGGGTAAAACCACCACCACCGAGCGCGTGTTGTTTTACACCGGCATGTCCCACAAAATCGGCGAAGTCCACGACGGTGCTGCCACAATGGACTGGATGGAGCAGGAGCAGGAGCGGGGTATCACCATTACCTCGGCAGCGACCACTTGCTTYTGGAGTGGCATGCAAAGCCAGTTCGACAAGCACCGTATTAATATTATTGATACCCCGGGCCACGTCGATTTCACCATTGAGGTCGAGCGTTCCCTGCGGGTACTCGATGCTGCCGTTGTCGTGCTATGCGGTTCATCCGGTGTACAGCCGCAGACCGAAACCGTGTGGCGCCAGGCCAATAAGTACCATGTGCCACGTCTGGTATTCGTCAATAAGATGGATCGTGCCGGCGCCGACTTTATGTCTGTCGTCGAGCAGCTGAAAGAGCGCCTCGGTGCCAATGCTATCCCCATTCAGATGGCTATTGGCGCCGAAGAAGAATTCAAAGGCGTCGTTGATCTGGTGAAGATGAAGGCTATTCGCTGGAGTGAAGATGACCAGGGTATGAGCTTCGAATACAGCGAAATTCCCGCGGATATCGCCGATGAATGTGGGGAAATGCATGAATTGCTGGTTGAGGCTGCGGCTGAAGCCAGTGACGAGYTGATGAATAAGTACCTTGAGAGTGAGCAGCTCTGTGAGGCTGATATCAAGCAAGGTCTTCGTGCCCGCACCCTGGCCAACGAAATTGTACCGGTACTGTGTGGCTCGGCTTTTAAGAACAAAGGCGTGCAGGCCGTACTCGATGCGGTGGTGGAGTTCCTGCCCTCACCGATTGACGTCAAGCCTATCCAGGGCATACACGAAGACGGTGAGGCCGGCGATGAACGCAAGGCCGACGACGAGGCCCCCTTCGCTGCTCTGGCGTTTAAAATAGCTACTGACCCCTTTGTCGGCACTTTAACCTTTATTCGTGTTTATTCCGGCGTCCTGTCACAAGGCGATGCCGTGTATAACTCCACCAAAGGCAAAAAAGAGCGGGTTGGCCGCATGGTGCAAATGCACGCCAATGATCGCGAAGAAATTAAAGAGGTTCGTGCGGGAGATATCGCAGCGGCGATCGGACTGAAGGATGTCACTACTGGGGACACACTCTGTGCCCTCGGCGATGTGATTACGCTTGAGCGCATGGAATTTCCTGACCCGGTTATTTCTGTCGCTGTTGAGCCGCGCTCACAACCCGACCAGGAAAAAATGGGCGTCGCCCTCGGCAAGTTGGCTCAGGAAGATCCTTCATTCCGTGTCAAAACCGATGAAGAGACAGGGCAGACGATTATCTCCGGTATGGGCGAATTACACCTCGATATTCTCGTTGATCGTATGCGTCGCGAATTTGGTGTCGAAGCGAATATCGGCAAGCCGCAGGTGGCCTATCGCGAGGCGATTCGCAACACCTGTGATATCGAGGGCAAGTTTGTGCGTCAGTCTGGCGGTCGTGGTCAGTACGGTCACGTCTGGATTAAATTTGAACCCCGCGAAGATGAAGAAGAAGGCCTGGAGTTTATTAACGAAATCGTCGGTGGCACCGTACCGAAAGACTATATTCCCGCCGTGGAAAAAGGCATTGCCGAACAAATGAAAAATGGCGTGGTGGCGGGTTATCCCTTATTGGGCCTAAAAGCGACCTTATATGACGGCTCCTTTCACGATGTCGACTCCAATGAAATGGCCTTTAAAGTGGCGGGTTCACTGGCGACGAAAAAGTTGGTCGATGAGGGCGGTGCCGTTTTGCTCGAGCCCACCATGCAGGTTGAAGTGGTGATGCCTGAGGCCAACATGGGTGACGTGGTTGGGGATCTCAATCGTCGGCGTGGTGTCATCCTCGGTATGGAAGATAATGCGGCGGGCAAGGTTGTCACAGCAGAAGTTCCGCTGGCAGAAATGTTTGGYTATGCGACTGATGTGCGCTCCGCGACTCAGGGTCGAGCAACATTCACCATGGAATTCCTAAAGTACAGCGAAGCGCCACCGAATGTGGCGAAAGAAATCATTGCGCGTAACGGTTAAGTATTAATACCGTGCCTGCAGAGAGGAGTGCCGGATATCTAGCGGCATATTGGATCGGTAATCATCAATTTATTTTAAAGGAGAGCGGCAATGGGAAAAGAGAAGTTCGAACGTAATAAGCCCCACGTCAACGTAGGTACAATTGGCCACGTTGACCACGGTAAAACCACACTCACAGCAGCCCTCACACGGGTCTGTGCCGAAGTTTGGGGTGGCGAAATGGTTGCCTTTGACGGCATCGATAACGCCCCTGAAGAGCGCGAGCGCGGCATTACGATTGCCACCTCCCACGTTGAGTACGATTCAGAGGTTCGTCACTACGCTCACGTCGACTGCCCCGGCCACGCCGACTACGTTAAAAACATGATTACTGGTGCCGCTCAAATGGACGGCGCTATTCTAGTTTGTGGTGCCACCGACGGCCCCATGCCCCAGACCCGTGAGCACATCCTGCTTTCACGTCAGGTTGGCGTACCCTACGTTATCGTCTTCCTCAACAAAGCAGACCTGCTGGCTGAAGATTGCGGCGGCGTTGGCTCTGAAGAATACGAAGAAATGCTCGAGCTGGTTGAAATGGAACTGCGCGAGCTGCTCGACGCTTACGAATTCCCCGGTGACGACACGCCAATTATTGCAGGTTCTGCATTAATGGCCCTCAACGGCGAAGATGAGCACGAGCTGGGTACCACTGCTGTTAAGAAGCTGGTTGAAGCTCTTGATAGCTATATCCCTGAGCCTGAGCGTGCCATTGATGGCGACTTCCTCATGCCCATTGAAGACGTCTTCTCCATCTCCGGTCGCGGCACCGTTGTTACGGGTCGTATTGAGCGCGGCATCGTCAACGTCGGTGATGAAATCGAAATCATCGGTATTAAAGACACCGAAAAAACCACCTGTACCGGTGTTGAAATGTTCCGCAAGCTACTCGACGAAGGTCGTGCTGGTGAGAACGTCGGCGTACTACTGCGTGGCACCAAGCGTGAAGACGTTGAGCGCGGTCAGGTTCTGGCAGCGCCAGGTAGCATCCTGCCTCACACCAAGTTTGAAGCCGAAGTCTACGTACTGAGCAAAGACGAAGGTGGTCGACACACGCCTTTCTTTAAAGGCTATCGCCCCCAGTTCTACTTCCGTACCACAGACGTCACAGGCGCCTGTGAACTGCCCGAAGGCGTTGAAATGGTCATGCCCGGCGACAACGTGCAAATGGTTGTTACCCTGATTGCTCCTATCGCCATGGAAGACGGTCTGCGCTTCGCTATTCGTGAAGGTGGCCGTACTGTTGGTGCGGGTGTTGTGGCTAAGATTTTCGAATAAGTCTCGATCCTTTGATCGGTCGACAGCAGTCAGGTGTGTAGCATCTGGCTGTTGTTGCGTTGTCTGTAATTCGATTTTAGTTTGATAGTTGATTTAATAGGCCAGTAGTTCAATTGGTAGAGCATCGGTCTCCAAAACCGACTGTTGGGGGTTCGAGTCCCTCCTGGCCTGCCAAAATAACCAGGCGAAGCAAATGAGTGCTGCAATAGACGAAAAAGAATACCGCCTCGATGGTGTTAAGTGGTCGTTGATAACGATTCTTGTCGGTGGTGCTATTTATGGCAACTACTACTTTTCTGCTGAACCCTTATTGTACCGGGTGCTAGTGTTAATTGTGGTTGCTGTAATTGCAGGTGGAATTGCTTTGCAAACAGCTAAGGGCGCTGATTTTTGGGCGTTAGCTAAGGGTGCAAAGACTGAGGCTGGTAGAGTTGTCTGGCCTACACGGCAGGAGCGTAATCAAACGACATTAGTGGTAGTTGCTTTTGTGTTGGTGATGGCGATGTTGCTGTGGGGTCTTGATGCATTTTTTGGCTGGTTAGCCTCGATGATAATAGGGTAGGCATTATGTCTAAGCGTTGGTATGTGGTGCATGCTTATTCGGGTTATGAAAAGAAAGTCGCGCTCGCAATAAAGGAGCGTATTGATCTTGCCGGTATGGAAGAGCAGTTTGGTGAGATACTGGTGCCAACGGAAGAGGTTGTCGAGATTCGCGGCGGACAAAAGCGTAAGAGTGAGCGAAAGTTTTTTCCCGGCTACGTTCTGGTGCAGATGGAATTAAGCGATGATACCTGGCATCTGATCAAAGAAACCCCCCGCGTGATGGGCTTTATTGGAGGCAAGGCAGACAAGCCGGCGCCAATAACTGAGCGTGAAGCCGATGCGATTTTGGCTCGGGTTAACGATGCAGAAGAGAAGCCGCGGCCAAAGACACTCTTCGAGCCCGGTGAAATGATCAGGATTATTGATGGCCCCTTTAATGACTTCAACGCAACTGTTGAAGAAGTTAACTACGAAAAGAGCAAGCTGCGGGTTGGTGTGACTATCTTTGGTCGCTCTACCCCGGTGGAGCTGGATTTTACGCAGGTCGAAAAGGCCTGATATTAACCTCGCCGCAAGGTGAGACGGGAAGCCAGAGACGGGTTGTTTGAACCCCGAGGCGTTACACCCAAACGGAGAAAAGTAAGATGGCGAAGAAAGTAGAAGCGTATATCAAGCTGCAGGTTCCTGCAGGCCAGGCAAACCCAAGCCCCCCTGTTGGCCCCGCGCTGGGTCAGCATGGCGTTAACATTATGGAGTTCTGCAAGGCATTCAACGCCCAGACTCAGAGTGTTGAGCAAGGTTTACCGATTCCTGTTGTGATTACGGTTTACGCCGATCGCAGCTTTACCTTTATTCAGAAAACACCTCCCGCTTCTGTTTTACTGCGTAAGGCTGCAGGCATTCAGAAGGGTAGTGGTCGTCCCAATACTGAAAAAGTCGGCAAGGTGACACGTGCGCAGTTGGAAGATATTGCCACGCAAAAGATGCCCGATCTGACAGCAGCTGATATGGACGCGGCTGTTCGTACAATCGCCGGTTCTGCACGTAGTGCCGGTCTCGAAGTAGAGGGTGTGAAATGAGCAAGTTAACAAAACGCCAGCGTTTGATTGCAGAGAAAATTGAACACGGCAAGTTTTACACTATCGAAAATGCGCTGGAATTATTGAAGTCCTTTCCCCAGGGTGGCTTTGCGCAAACCGTCGATGTAGCGATTAACCTCGGCGTTGATCCGCGTAAATCAGACCAGGCTGTACGTGGCGCGACGACGCTTCCCAATGGTACTGGTAAAGACGTTAAAGTCGCTGTTTTCGCTCAAGGCGCTAATGCTGATGCCGCTCGTGAAGCCGGTGCTGACGTCGTTGGTATGGAAGATCTAGCCGAGCAAATCAAAGGCGGCGATTTAAGTTTCGGCGTTGTTATCGCCAGCCCCGATGCGATGCGCGTTGTCGGTCAGTTGGGCCAGGTGCTCGGCCCCCGTGGTCTGATGCCGAACCCTAAAACAGGTACTGTTACTCCCGACGTGGCGACAGCAGTGAAGAATGCTAAGGCCGGTCAGGTTCGTTATCGCACCGACAAGAATGGCATTATCCACGGTGGCATCGGTAGTATTTCTTTTGATGCGGCTGCGATTAAGCAGAATCTTGAAGCCCTGCTTGCTGATTTGCACAAGGGTAAGCCAGCATCTGCCAAAGGCATATATCTGAAAAAAATCACGGTATCCACCACCATGGGCCCTGGTTTACTTATTGACCAATCTTCTCTCGAAAGCTAGAAGACTGACTACAGACTTTGGGGTTCACGCTTCTTTATGAAGCGCGAGCCGTTAAAGACCGCAGGTGCCCATTGGGTTTAATTGTAGTCTTGAGACCGTTTAGGTCGATGGTTCTACAGCCCGCGCAAACGGTGTGACCCGATTCAGTTATTACAACTGGGTTTGATCACCGAATATGTTTTGCTCAGACGACCGAGTGGAGCTTAACTGGGATTAGTTTCAACTAATCAAACCCAGGAGACAATGTTATGGCATTAAATCTCGAAGACAAGAAAGCGATTGTCGCAGACGTTAACGAGA
>NVWE01000014.1 GCA_002746135.1 Cellvibrionales bacterium
ACCGCCTGCTTACCGTAGGCGTGCAGGTCACCGTGGAAGGAACCCCTCCAGCCGGTGAAAGAGAAGAAAGGCAGCGGCACGGGGATGGGGACATTAATACCCACCTGGCCAACCAGAATCTCGTGTTGATACTTGCGCGCAGCACCACCGGAGGCGGTGAAAATGGACGTACCGTTGCCACGGAAGTCTTCATTAATAGCGGCAATGGCTTCGTCGAGGGTATCGACCGTCAGCAGACACAGAACCGGGCCAAAGACCTCATCCTTATACACACTCATATCGCGGCTGACATCGGTGAAGATGGTGGGGCCAATCCAGTTGCCGTCGGGGTAGCCTTCAACCTCGCAATCAGAACCGTCGAGCARGCAAGTCGCGCCCTGTTCTTTYGCCTTGGCGATGGCGGCGGTGATTTTTTCTTTAGCCATAGCATTGGTCTGGGGGCCATAAGCAGCGCCTTTATCAGACCARATGCCGGGGCGAATCTTCTCCGCCGCCGCGGCGATATCGCCAGCCCACTCTTTAGCCGCACCGACCAAAATTACATTGGGAATCGCCATGCAGCGCTGCCCAGCAGCACCAAAGGCAGAACCGATAATATTATTCACCACCTGGCTTTTGTTGGCATCGGGCATCACCACCATRTGGTTATTCGCGCCGGTCATGCATTGCATGCGCTTGAGATTAGCCGTACCTTTTGTGTAAATATGCTTGCCCACGGGTACTGAACCGACAAAAGAACCAGCGCAAATATCTTGATGCTCGAGCAGATAATCCACCTGATGAGCGCCACCGTGAATGATTTGCATAACGCCCTTCGGCGCACCGGCTTCTTCAAACAACTCAACCAAACGCGTCGGCGTCAGTGGATCACGYTCTGAAGGCTTAAGAATAAAAGTATTGCCGCAAGCGATGGCCAGCGGGAACATCCACAAGGGGATCATCGCCGGGAAGTTGAAGGGTGTAATACCCATGCACACACCGATCGGCTGCACAAAGGAATAGGTGTCGATTTTACCGGCGACGTTCTCGACGGTTTCGCCCATCATCAAGCTGGCGAYATTGGCCGCGTGCTCAACCACTTCAATGCCGCGCCAGACATCACCCTTGGCATCTTCAAAGGTCTTGCCCAGTTCCTGGCTGATAATTTCAGCGATTTCGTCGTGATGCTTTTTCAGCAGGTGCTGATAGTTGAGCATGATGCGCGCACGCTGGGGTACGGGGACTTCTTTCCAGGTTTGGAAGGTGGCTTTGGCCGAGGCAATAGCGCGATCCATTTCCGCGTCAGTGGCCGCTGGCACTTCGGTCAGCAATTCCTGCGTGGCCGGGTTGAGAACCTGGGTACGCTGCGTGCTCTCGCTTTGAACCCACTCGCCGCCAATAAATAGGGGTACTGTTTTTGGAAATGCCATGATCAACCTCGGTTATCTGTTATCAGCTATCTAAGAGAAATACCGCCTCGCAATCGTGCAAAGCGCAGTATGTCTTGTTGGTGTACTTGCTCACCCTTATATAAGCATAAACAAGCGACAAAAAAAATTCACTATATTGCCCAGATGATGGACTATATTGCTCTACAATCAACATAAAGCAATAACCCGAAATTTTATTATCTCTCTGTTTTTACTATGAAAAAAGAAGACCTCACCTCCGACTGGCCACTGCCACCTAAAGGCATTCGTCTTTTATCACCTAAATTTCTGGTCGAAGCCATGGCTGCCGACTCGCTCTCACAAGACCTCTACCCACTGGCCACTGGCTTTTACCCCCAGGCACAAAACCACCGCATGTCTCGACAGCAAAACGCCAACTACCTGTTAATTTATTGTACTCAAGGACTCGGGCAACTCAAGGTCGGCGAACGCCAATGGGACATTAAAGCTGGCGATATTATTTCACTGCCCGAAGGGCTGGCTCACCATTATCACGCAGACCCAAGCCAGCCCTGGAGCATTTACTGGGCTCACTATAGTGGCACACTGGCTCAGGAATACAGCCAACGCATTTGCGCTGATGAACCCTTCGCCCAGATTGGCCTGCAACCCCGCTTAATTGCCGACTTCGAAGCCCTGTTCTCCCTGCGTCGCGCGGGCTATTCCACCGACGCCTATATTCACAGCGCCTGCCAACTGAAACAAATGCTCAGCTTTATCGCCTACACCGCCCAGCGTCACCAACCCCAACACGGGCAGGCCATTGATCTCACCAAGGTAGAGGAGCTAATGCACTTACATCTCGACGGCAACGTCAATCTGCAGGCTCTGGCCGACGATGCCAACGTATCCAAATACCACTTTACGCGAAAGTTTAAACAGCTCACCGGGCACTCGCCCATTCAGCACTTTATTCACTTAAAAATGCAGCACGCCTGCCAACTGCTCGATAGCACGGCAAACTCGGTGAAACAGATCGCCCTCGAAACMGGYTATAAAGATGCYTATTATTTTTCCCGRYTKTTTAARCAGGTGATTGGTATTTCACCTAGCGAGTACCGGCGTAGTAAAGCCGCGTAAACCGAAACCACCCTTATTAAAGCAAAGAAYCYTCTTCCCTCATGACACGCTATGAATACTTCCCTGTAAGCTCGGCTTTGGCTTCCTGCGTCGCTCTACCTCCTGCATCCATGCAGTCGTCGGTGTCGGCATCCCTCGGTAATTGCTCCTGCATTACTCTACCGCCTGCATCCCTGCAGTTGTGCCTCCTACGGTCATGAGCAAAGAAGATTCTTTACTCATTCACTGGTCTCAACTCTTACCAACAAACGGMTTAAATCTTGAAAAACTTGCACTCAGACGGGCCTCTATCGCAGGATGCACCCATAAAATTAATTGGATAGAGGCCTTTGCACGGGAGATGATTTTACTTTCAGGCAAGGCAAAAATGCGCGCAGAGAGKGAGTTTACAAGTGTAAATGACCGATTGAGCACTTTTTTAACGCCGCATGGGAGTAAAATGGCTCTCGTGCAAAGGTCTCGGAGAATAAAATGGAACTCGGCTTAACGGGCAAAGTAGCACTGGTCACCGGCAGCTATCGCGGCACCGGACAAATCATCGCCCAACGTCTCGCCGACGAGGGCGCAACGGTCATCGCCCACGGCTTTGAACCCGGCAGTGCCGACCACGTGGTCGCCGACTCCGCCGTGCAATTCGCGGTGTGGGGCGACCTGTGTACRGARGMMGGYTGCGCSCARGTTGCMGARCARRCSCTCGCCGCMGCAGGGCGRRTSGAYATTCTCRTYAACAACTACGGYACCGCCGTGGAGAARCGCTGGGCCGATGCCGACAGCGACGACTGGCTCGACATGTATCAAAGAAACGTACTCTCTGCGGCCCGAATGATTCGCCTATTAACGCCACAAATGCGYGAACTYGGCGAAGGYCGCATCATCCAGCTCGGCACCGTTGGCTCGACCCAGCCCAATCAACTRCGCCCKGCYTATTACGCATCRAAAGGYGCGCTGGCCAATATTGCCGTSGGCCTGGCCAAAGARCTCGCCGGCACYGGCATWACCGTCAAYACCATTTCSCCMGGCTATATTCGCACCCCYGAAATMGARGCTTCYTTTCGYGCCAARGCCAAACGYGARGGCTGGGAAGATAACTGGGAAACTATCGAGCGGCGCATTGTCGCCAARCGYTTTCCYAACCCCACYGGGCGTATYGCCACCCGCGAAGARGTGGCCGATTTRGTGTGYTTTATYGCCAGTAATCGRGCGGCRTTTATTAATGGGCAGAACATTCGCATTGAYGGTGGGGCCCTCGATATCGTGCATTAATGAAACAGGTCACAATACCCGGCCTGCTGCCACCACCTGAAACACGGAATTAACACCGGCTTTGTCTTGCGATACTCCTCATACCCGGGACGTATATCACACAGATCTTTCTCTTCAAGACGAATGACGATCAAGCCGCAGCAACATATTTTCGTTACAACGGCGGCCGAGTACGCTTACTCCATGAATTGCGTGGGAAAAACTGTCCAATATGGGCGCCCTTCTTAAGCTCGCCTATGGCTAAACAACCCATATCCGCCTTAACGCTCCAACACGAGTGATTGACGCCACTGGCTCTTTAAGAAAGAACCGAATATAAAGCCAGTTACGCACATTAAAGCAGAATACGTTACGGCAGGGATCATCATCGTACTGTTGCCGATGAGCGTGCCAGCAACCATGAAGGCTAAGGTGCCATTTTGAATGCCCACCTCGTAGCTGATCGATATCGACTGCGCCTCTGACAGCTTGTAAAACTTAGCTAAGAAATAGCCCAGGCCCAGCACGATGAGATTCAGGCTCAATGTTGCAGCGCCCGTCTGTAAAAAGAAGTCTGCCATTTGCGCCTTATTTTTTATACCAATGATCATGATGATGACGAATAAAAATACCACCGATAGTGCTTTAATAACCGGCTCTACTTTATTGGCAAAGTTCTCCCATCTCGACAATATGAACATGCCAATAATGACCGGTACTACCGTAATCGCTAATAACTGGGTAATCGTCTTCAGCAGTGGCAAGCTAAATTCGTCCGACGAGCCGATAAAATAATTCATGGACAATATTGTAAATAGCGGCAGCGTGAACGGCGTAACAAGGCTAACAATGGCGGTGAGGCTAATCGATAACGCGACATCGCCATTGGCCAAGTTAGTAAAAAGATTCGAGGTAGCCCCGCCCGGTGCAAAGGAAATAATCATTAGCCCAACCGCTRGCAAGGGGGGCAGTTCAAACACCAGGGCAATTGAAAATGCGATGATGGGTAAAAGCAGCATTTGGGCAATGACACCAATAATCACCGCCTTGGGCTGAGTGAGCACCCGAGAAAAATCATCGCGGTGCAATGACAGGCCCATACCGAGCATGATGATGGAGAGASACACCGGTAAAACCACAGCGGTAAATAAATCTGCCTGCATAACAAGATCCTTTTATTGAYTTCTATTATTATGATTATTATCACCAAGCCAAGCTCCTCGGCTGCAGCAGACCTTATCTCACCCCGGTAACACCGACAAGCCCAARACTTGCAGCCAGCCCCCAGCGTCAGAGCAGTGCCGAGCGCTTTTCGCTACAATGCCGCCTCTTCCTTTTGCACGGCGATAAGACAATGGCCCAGTACGTATACTCCATGAATCGGGTGGGCAAAATTGTCCCGCCGAAGCGACAAATCCTCAAAGATATCTCCCTGTCTTTTTACCCCGGCGCCAAAATTGGCGTRCTCGGCCTCAACGGCTCGGGCAAGTCGACCCTGCTGAAAATCATGGCCGGYATCGATACCGATATTCTCGGTGARGCRCGMCCCATGGCCGATATTAAAATYGGCTATYTGGCWCAGGAGCCCGCYCTCGACCCSGAAAAGRATGTSCGYGGCAATGTCGAAGACGGCGTGCGCGAGGCCATCGATGCACTGAARGAACTCGACGCSGTGTTTGCSGCCTAYGCCGARCCCGATGCCGAYTTCGAYAAGCTGGCCAARCRCCAGGGCSARCTGGAAGACATYATTCAAACCTGGGATGCCCACAACCTCGACCACAAGCTSGATGTCGCCGCCGATGCSCTGCGTCTGCCACCCTGGGATGCCGACATTAGCAAGCTYTCMGGGGGTGAAAARCGCCGYGTYGCCCTYTGCCGYCTRTTGYTGTCGCGMCCCGAYATGCTGYTACTCGATGAGCCSACCAACCACCTSGATGCGGAATCSGTGCATTGGCTCGAGCARTTYCTGCACAAYTTYGARGGCACCGTGGTCGCCGTSACTCACGAYCGCTACTTYCTCGACAAYGTYGCCGGCTGGATACTCGARCTCGACCGGGGCCACGGCATTCCCTACGAGGGCAACTACACCACCTGGCTAGAAACCAARGACGCCCGCCTYGAGCARGARAAGAAAGGCCAGGCCGCTCACTACAAAGCCATCAAACAAGAAYTGGAATGGGTGCGCAAAAACCCCAARGCCCGACAGGCSAAAAACAAGGCSCGCYTGCAACGCTTTGAAGAAATGAACAGYCGTGARTTTCARACCCGCAACGAAACCAATGAAATTTATATTCCGCCCGGCCCCCGYCTCGGCGACAAGGTRATTGAGATCGAGCACCTCAGTAAAAGCTTTGGTGAYTCRCTRTTRATYGACGACCTSTCKYTRAGTATTCCCNAAGGGNGCCATCGTCGGCATYGTCGGCGGTAAYGGCGCGGGYAAGTCGACCCTGTTCCGCATGATTAACGGYGTYGARCAGCCCGAYAGYGGCAGYATTACYCTSGGYGATTCGGTCAAACTSGCCGTGGTKGAGCAGGGCMGGGAGAACCTCGACGACGACAAAACGGTTTGGGARTCCATTTCCGATGGCCAGGACATACTGCACATCGGCGACTAYGARGTRAAYTCCCGCGCCTATGCMGGGCGYTTTAATTTTAAGGGKGGCGACCAGAAAAAGCGTGTCGGTGATYTRTCCGGTGGTGAGCGYGGCCGCCTSCATTTRGCGAACACCTTAAARCAAGCSGCCAATGTATTACTGCTCGATGAGCCCTCCAACGACCTCGACGTGGAAACCCTACGCGCTCTGGAAGAAGCCACCCTCGCCTTCCCCGGCTGCGTGCTGGTGATATCCCACGACCGCTGGTTCCTCGACCGCATCGCCACCCATATCATCGCTTTTGAAGGCAATAGCGAAGTGGTCTTTTTTGAAGGGAATTACACCGACTACCATGAGGATTTAGTGGCGCGTAAGGGACAGGATGCCCAGCCTAAGCGGATTAAGCATAAAGCGCTGAAGCACTAAGGAAAAACGCTGGGATCTAGAACTTATAAGCTCTAGATCCCAGCCGTGCGCAATGTAATCAGCGAGGCTATACCGTCCATAACAACTATCTTTGTACTGCTTACACGTAGCTCTAAAGACTGCTTTGGCGCGTCAAACGACCGACATCAGCAGAAACGTTCCGACTATCACCTCAGTGCACGACAAGTCCTTGAAGCTTAAAGAATAAAATATATGATTAGACGAAAGGTTTTCTATGCTCGATGTAAAAGTAAATTTGTATGAGTGTTTTCACTGCAAAGGTGAAGGCACATGCAGTAGTGGCGAAAATGGTAATTCTTGTGCTTCATGTATAAAACGTAACGAACTAAAAGGTAGTACTTTTTATGGGCTGTTATGTGGTTCTTGTGGAGGCATTGGAAAAGCTGAACCCCTAACGGAGCGCATGAATAAAAGACTAGCACCAATGCTGGCTATAATTCTTGTGGTCAGTTTGCTTGCTCTAATATTTTGGGCCGCTTTCGCTAATTCCACTCATTTTTCCGAGCTGCTTGCATTCTCTAGTGCAATTATTGGCTCAGTTGCAGGGTTCTATTTTTCAGGTAAAGGCAATGGCACCTAACAAGCACTTGCATCTGACCGTAAAAAGCGTCACTTTTTACGTCAGCTGAAGGAAGGGGTTATACCCTACAAGCAATCAACTTCGAGCAATAAATGAACTTTATAAAAATATTCATATTATTAGTCATTTCTGTCAGCTTGTGTGCTGAAGAGAGAAAGATCCAAGATATTTACAAGTTAAACAATATTAATGGCTCGATGCTTATTGAATCAGCTGATGGAAAAGTTAAGTATCAGTACAATGTTAATGATAAAGAAGCCTTTATACCTGCCTCTACTTTTAAAATCCCCAATACGCTCATCATATTAGAAGAAGGCTTGATTAAAGATCAATCTGATGTCATTAAATGGGATGGTAAAGAACGAGAATATGCCTCATGGAATAAAGATCAAACACTTAAAAGCGCCTTCCACTATTCATGTGTATGGTGCTATCAACGATATGCAAGGCAAGTAGGTGATAAAAAATATCATGCCTATTTACGTAAACTTAATTATGGGAATCTTTTGACAGGTAGTGATGTGGCTAGTTTTTGGCTAGATGGTGACCTAAGAATTTCTGTTAAAGATCAAATTGGTTTTTTACGTAAAGTACATTCTGAAGAGTTACCCGTTAAAAAGGAGCATATTAGAACGCTCAAAAATATAATGCTTTCTGATGATCAGAAATATTATAAAGTTTGGTCAAAAACAGGATGGTCAGGAAAAGATGGCTGGTATGTAGGCTATTTGGTTACTGATAACCAAACATGGTTTTTTGCCAACCACATTGAAATAAATAAAAATTCTGATCTGCGGTTTCGAAAAAAACTAACAATGGAAACATTTAGGATTYTAAATATTATTCAATAGTAATAGGCCTAGTATCAAGTTAGAACCGCGACAGTAGCGGTTAAATCCCATAGTACATTTCCTCTGGCGTTTTATAAGCGTAGCGTTTTCTAGGCCGACGGTTAAGTTTGTCGGCGATTTGATTGCATCGCTGTTGCGTTAGCCTGGCCATGCCTTCTGTTTTTGGAAGGTATTGGCGAATGGGAGAAGTATTGGGCTCAGACTCGACTTTAAACATTCGACTGCCGGCTCCAAAGTTAAATAAAGGCAAGGCTCTTAATTGTAAACCCATCGCCTGGAGCTATCGAACACCAAGCTGAATTTTTACATCCATTCGTTTATGCAAAATCCGGACAACTTCAATTTCAGATGAACCGACTCCGCGATAGAAAATCACATGACTAGCAACAGGAAATTTTCGATACCCCTGTTTAATAAAGTCGCACTCATTTCCCAGGGCAGGAGTATTTGAGAGCAAATGAAAAGCATCGTCAAATTGCCGGGCATAAAGTCTACGCTGTTCTTTCCCCCACTTTCTTTGTCTGTAGGCAGCGATAGATTTCAAATCATCCAGGGCTTTTCTGGTGAGGGCGAATTCCCCCACTAACCCAGTTCCTCATCAAGCTCATTCATAAGCCTTTCATAGCTATACTCTGCCGTACCACTGCGCTCGCCCTCTTCAAGCAGGTGTCGGAGAGCCATAGTCCTCTGTTCATTATCCTCAAACATTCTAAGAGCCGCACGCACCACCTCACTTGCAGAGGCAAAGCGACCATTATCAATTTGGCTAGCGATAAAACCATCGAAGTGTTTGCCCAGAGTCATACTTGTATTTTTGGACATACCAGGCACCTTTAATACCAATAAGCGGTATTTAATGGTATTAACCCCTTGCAAGGGCGTCAAGTATTGTCCGCAAAAACGTGGTCTGGGATTCCTCTATTTAAAGGCATCCTCCTGAGAGCACCACCTTTCATAGCCTGCATTCCCACGYGGAGCATAGAAACGAGGCCTCTTCTGTTTTTGACGACTGTATTCTTTACCGAGAACCACGTCGTTGTCGCGCCATCCAATAGCCACTATCCTCCATCTCTATTTTTATAGGGAAGGGTAAGAAATGAGCATCACATGGTTTGTCATTATTGGCGTACTRCTGCTGGTCGCCGGCTATCTTGTCGTCATTTACAACAATCTGGTTGCTATCAAGCATCGCGTTGCCAAGGCCTGGGCCAATATTGATGTRCTGCTCAAGCAGCGTCACGAYGAGCTRCCRAAGCTGGTCGAAACCTGTAAGCAATATATGGGCTACGARCAGGACACGCTGGAGAAGRTRATTTCAGCGCGYAACTCSGTGGCCAGTGCGCGGGAAAGCCAGAAYATGRATGCCCTCGGTTCGGCCGAAACCCWGTTGCGTAGYGGRCTGGGMAAGTTGTTTGCGCTGGCAGAAAATTATCCCGAGTTAAAAGCCAATGATTCTTTTCARCACCTGCAGGGKCGYATTACCGATCTTGAAAAYGGTATTGCTGAYCGACGTGAGCTGTATAACGAGGCGGTCAATATYAACAAYACCCGCATTGAGCARTTCCCCGATGTGATYATCGCTAGTCGTTTYAAYTTCAAAGCCCACGAGCTGCTGGAGTTTTCAGARGCTGAGYTGAGTGATGTGAATGTTAAATCGCTTTTCAATTCTTGATTCTGTCTTTAACCGCGATTAAACCAGCATGAATAACTTTTTCTGCCGGCCCTGTATTGCCGGCGAGCCCATGGCGCAATTTCTACTGTGGGTCSTKTTGCTACTGGCTGCMGCATCTTTTGCRCTGTATCTKGCCTATCGMAACTTTAARAARTCTCGYTTGATCGARGATATGCCAACYTCYCTGATTCGCTCCGCCAGCCAGGGYTTTACCGAGCTGATTGGCGTSGCKAAAMCCCAYGGYRMMCAYYTSGCBGCRCCACTGAGYGCMACWCCYTGCYTGTGGTGGYATTACTCYATTGARCARTACAAAAGCARCGGYAARTCGAGKRGCTGGGWMAMSCTSGAAWKCGGCWCTAGCGAACAGGCYTTTAACATCGACGATKCCAGYGGSCTGTGCCAGGTTATGCCCAAAGGTGCTGATCTMTCGKCRCGCCACCACAGGCAGTGGCRGGGCCGGCAACGACACCCGCTTGGCGGGAGYGGCACAAARWCWTCGAGCACATGGGCGAGCTTACTGACAACAAATATTGGTTTTGGCGCTCGCTATCGCTACACCGAACGCATGATTAAAGARCACGACCCACTGTATATACTCGGCCAYTTCACCACTGACAGTGCGGGTAAACGCAGTCTTTCTGTCGAAAAAATGACCGGAAGTATTCTACGCTCATGGAAACAAGATTTTGCGGGCTTACTTGAGCAGTACGACCGCAATGGTGACGGCGAGCTAGATATTGCCGAGTGGAAAAACGTGCAGCAAGCCGCTAAAAAGGAAGCGCTAAAACAACAGCGAGAGAATTCCCAGCAAGAAAAAGAACACGCCATCGTCARRCCAAKCGATACCGGACTACCCTTTCTTATTGGTAGTGATGAGCAAGACGCCCTCAGCAATCGCTACCGCTGGCGCGCTATTGGCTGGAGCCTAGCCTTCCTGCTCGCCGGATCTGTGGCCACCTGGTATATCAGCGCAAGGCTTGTCTCAGGCCAATAAAGCCCAGGCCGGTCTTAGACGGCTAAATACCCAGGCTGGATAGCGTGGTGGCAAGGCTTTCGATCATGCCGGCAATTCTCGGATGATCGACCTCAAAATGCGAAACCTGCTCGCGCAAACTATCACTGAGTTTTCTACTGGGCTCGGCGYTTTCCTCCGCACTGGTCGCATGTACGACTACCTCGCTCAACAGTCCGCCCATCAAATCACTTTTCTGGGTATCAAGATTCTCCGCCTTTTCCAGAGCCTCACGCAGAGTTTTAATATGTTCTAGTAAATTCTGCTCCGCCATCTAGCCGTCCTCTTTATGAATAGTTTCTCTTCATTTCTCAGTATAACCCTCGGCGCTAGAARTTTCGCACTTGCAGGAAATTCAGCTAAATCAGAGACCCGCAAAGCCCACACAGCAATATCGATACGGCCAAAGAAGGGCAACCCGCGCACCAAAATATTGCCAAAACCAACAATAAAGCTAGATATATCTCGTCTTTTCACTAAAATTGCACACAGCTTTTATTTAGTCACTAATAGGGTGCGTTTTACCTCAAAGCAATAATCAGTCACCTACCCCTTTTTCAAAAGGCGATATTCAATGCTTTCAAATTTTCAAAAACTCCTGCCCAGTGCCAGTATGCTCTCACTGCTTCTCGCACTCATTACCGCCCCAACCACCGGCTTTGCCGATGAAATCAACAGTGCCAATACGGCGTGGATAATGACCTCTACCGCACTGGTGCTGTTTATGACGGTGCCTGGCCTGTCCCTGTTTTACGGTGGCCTGGTGCGCAGYAAAAATGTCCTCTCGRTRYTGATGCAGTGCTTCGCCATCACCTGCGGYGCCTCCATTGTGTGGCTGGTCTGTGGTTACAGCCTGGCCTTTAGCGATGGCGGCAGCATGAACAACTGGATAGGCGGTTTCGACCAGGCGCTGTTTGCCAACATGAGTGAATCAACCGTCAGTGGCGATATCCCCGAAAGCGTATTCGCCCTGTTTCAGATGACCTTCGCCATTATCACCCCGGCGCTGATTATCGGTGCCTTCGCCGAGCGCGTTCGCTTCTCGACCATGATGGTATTCAGCATGCTCTGGCTGTTGCTGGTYTATGTACCCATCACCCACTGGGTGTGGGGCGGTGGCTGGCTGGGCCAAATGGGGCTGCTCGATTTCGCSGGTGGCACYGTGGTRCACATYACCGCYGGTGTGGCRGCRCTGGTYGCCGCCATGGTTRTCGGCAACCGCAAAGGTTTCGGTGTACACCCCATGCCACCCCACAATATGACCATGACAGTGATGGGCGCAGGCATGCTCTGGGTCGGCTGGTTTGGCTTTAATGGCGGCTCGGCACTGGCGGCCAACGGCGATGCYGGTATGGCCATGCTGGTGACTCACATTTCAGCGGCGGCGGGTTCATTGTCGTGGATGATGATGGAGTGGATTCGCCACGGCAAACCGTCAGTACTGGGTATCGTCACCGGTATGGTCGCCGGACTGGGCACCATCACCCCTGCCTCAGGCTTTGTTGGCCCCGGCGGCGCATTACTGATCGGCTTTGGTGCCGGCATTGTTTGCTACTTCGCCACCCAGGCSATCAARCAGAAATTCAARATTGATGACTCGYTRGACGTCTTCCCCGTACACGGCGTGGGCGGCATTATGGGTACCCTACTGGCGGGCTTTTTTGCCTCAGATCAACTCGGCGTCTTCAGCGGCCAGGGTTACGCCGAGGGCATGACCATGGCCAAGCAGATGGGTGTGCAAGCGATCGGTGTTGCGGCCACGTTTATTTATACCGCCGTTATCACGTACATTTTACTGAAAGTACTCGACGCATTAATGGGCCTGCGGGTCACCAGTGACGAGGAGACCGAAGGACTGGATATCGTCCTCCACGACGAGCGCGGCTACGACCTGTAAACACGGTAAAAAGCCCCTGCGGGTACGCCAGCAATCATGTATTAAGGCGTACCCGCTATCCGGCAGGGGCCACTCATTATTCCTGCCGTGCCGCCTGCAGTTGCCGACAAAGTCGCTCAGCCCCCTCTAAAATTCGCGGTGTATGGCGCTGTAACAAACTGTCGGGGACAAAGTAGATGTGATCCGCCTTAACCGCATCCAGCATTGGCCACGCCTGCCAGTCTTTGAGCCACTCACGCCGCTGCTGCTCTTGCCCGCTAGCGACAATGACCTGCGGATTTACCGCTATCACCGACTCGATACTCAGCTTCGGTACCAGCGGCAGGGCACTGGCGAAAACATTGCGGGCACCGCAAAGCCGGATGACCTCGGATATCAAATGCTCGCCATTAATGGTGAGCAGTGGCTCATTCCAGATTTGATAAAATACGGACAAAGGACGTTGATGGCTGTAGAGACGACGCAAATTCAACAGTTTTTGCCGGTACTTGCTCTGCGCATCATTGGCCTGACGCTGCGTTCCCGCCAACTGCCCGAGATTGCCCAACGTTTCGCCAATCGACTCAAGCGACCCTGGCTCATCAACATAAACCTGTAAACCCAGGGCTGTTAGGCGAGCGATCACCTCACCCCCATTACCCGTACCCCAGGCCAACACCAGATCCGGTGACAAATTGACAATGGCCTCGTAGGAGATCGAGTTATAAGCGCCGATCCGGGGAACGCCCTGCGCCGCTGGCGGGTAGTCACTGTAATCGACTGTGCCGACAAGTTGCTGCCCAGCACCTGCGGCAAACAGTAATTCGGTGAGATGAGGGCTTAAACTCACTATGCGCTGGGCGGGTTGCTGCAGTATTAACGCAGTGCCAGTACTGTCCACCACACGAATTTCCGACTGTACCGAGCCTGCAAAACAGCACAACACAAGCCGAATTAAACACGCTGTCACTCGTGCTTTTATCAACACTAAAAAACCACTAAGGGCGTGTCACGTTTCGGGTGGGCAAGCAGTTCGACTTGCACCCCAAACACACGCTCGATCAATTCGGCCTGTAACACTTTAGCTGGGGAACCACTGGCCACGACGGCTCCTCCCTGCATCAGCAAAATGCGATCGGCCATGCGCGCCGCCAAATTCAAGTCGTGCACCACCACACAAATACCCACACCCTGTGCGGCAAAATCCTTCAACGTGGTAAGCAACACCGTCTGGTGGGCGAGATCAAGAGAAGCTGTTGGCTCGTCCAGTAGCAGATGACGGTCGCCGTGGGGCGAAGGTTCCCACAACTGCGCCAACACTCGCGCCAGCTGCACACGCTGCTGTTCGCCGCCAGATAACTCGGTGTAATTGCGCCGTAGTAAGTGCTCACCATCAACCGCTGCCAAAGCAGCACTAACGATGTGAAGATCGTGCTGGTAACCGCTATTGTGGGGTGTGCGACCCAGCACCACCACATCCTGCACCGCGAAGGCGAACTCCAGACTTGAATGCTGGGGTAGCACGGCCAGGGTTTGCGCTCTTTGCGTGGCAGGCCAGTGTTGCAGTGCTTGCCCGTTCAAATTCACCTGCCCTGTACTGGAACTGGCATCCCCCGTTAACACGCGCAACAAACTGGTTTTACCCGCGCCATTGGGCCCGCATATTACGGTGATTTCACCGGCGACAAGCTCAAGATCAGTCGTTTGTAACAGGGATTTTTGATGAATCGACAGGCTCGCACCCTCTGCACGCAGCGACATAATCAAGCCACCCGTGTGCGCTGGCGAAGCAGTAAAGAGAAGAAGAAAGGCACGCCAAGTAGAGCGGTGACAATGCCCACGGGCAGTTCCGCTGGCGCCACAATGACCCGTGACAGGGCATCGGCAAGTACCAGCAGCAGCGCCCCGATCAGAGCAGAGCCAGGCAATAGAAAACGATGATCAGGCCCGATTAACAAACGTACAATATGCGGCACCACCAGACCCACGAAGGCAATCGCCCCCGCCACCGCTACCGAAACGCCAACACCGAGGGCCGTCAATAGCACCACGCGGCGCTTGAGTTGCTCAACATTAACACCCAGAAAACGCGCTTCTGACTCACCCAGCAGCAGAGCATTCAAGGCGCGACTTTGACTGACTAAGCCAGCCACAATCACTACCAGCGCCAGCCCGGCCAACGCGACTCGCAGTCCATTGGCGCCATCCAGTCGACCCATTTGCCAAAGGCTAATACGACGCAACATGTCATTGTCAGCGACAAAACTCAGCGCACTGTTACAGGCCCCCGCCAATGCACTAATGGCGATGCCCGCCAGCAGCATAGTGGCTACCGATGTGCCCCGTGATAGCGGGCCACTGGCTGAACTTGCCAGCCGATACACCACCAGCACGGCAATAAAACCGCCGCCAAATGCGCCCCCGGCCAACAACGATAGACCCAGCGCTTCATTGCCATGTCCCGCCTGCAACCAGCCACCGGCAAAGACAATCACAAAGCTGGCTCCGGCGGATGCCCCCGCCGACACGCCAATCAGCGAAGGGTCTGCCAGCGGGTTGCGAAATAGACCTTGCATGGCGGCACCGCAAATCGCCAGACAGGCTCCCACCAGTGCCGCCAACAACATGCGCGGCAAGCGGATGGCCGAGAGAATCAGCCACTGGCGCTGTAGCTCAGGTGCAACACTCGCCCCAGAGTCGGCTATTGAAAACCCATTACTTAAACCATCGACAAGCGCACTGAAGGGAATAGTCACCGGGCCAAGCAGCAGGCCCGCCAACATGGCAGGTAGCAATGCCAGGCCCGCTAGCCACAAAAAAACCGAGGGCTTCAGGCGCGACACAGAGGCTGCCCGCCAGCTTTAAGCGCCAAGCACGCCACCGACCTTTGAATAATCAGCCCTTTAAAAATCAACACGTTAAACATCAACACCAGGCCGAGCCTTAATACCGTTTTTATAGGCATGTTTGACATCTTTAATTTCAGCCACCGTATCAGCCAATGCCTGCAAGGCACTGCCGCCGCCCCGCCCGGTAATAACGACCGATTGCTCTGGGGGCCGATGACACAAGGCTTCAAGTACCCGGTTTTCGTCCAGATATTTAAAGCCCAGCATATAGGTCAGCTCGTCGAGCACCACTAAATGCAGGCTGGCATCGGCGAGCATGCGCTCAGCTACCGCCCAGGTGGTTTCAGCGGCGGCGATGTCACCGGCTTTATCCTGCGTATCCCAGGTAAAGCCTGTGCCCATTTGGTAGAGTTCGATCTCGGGGTGCTGCTCGCGGATAAATATTTCTTCACCCGACAACTGCACGCCCTTAATGAACTGCACAATGCCCACTTTATAACCGTAGCCGAGACTGCGCATCACCATGCCGAAGGCCGAACTGCTTTTACCTTTGCCGTCACCGGTAAGCAGAATCAGCACGCCACGCTCTTCCTGAGCGGCATTAATGCCGTGATCAACATTGGCTTTTTGCTTTGCCATTTTGCGTTTATGGCGCTCTTCATCGCTTGCTTGCTGACTCTGCTTCTCGTCCATCGGCTGCTCTGCTTACGGATTAATTAGTGGCGACTTAAAAGCGATACCTTAGCCCGGCATAGACTGCAGAACCACTGGTGTTATAGCCGGTGACTTCTTCGTAATCGACATTGCCGGCATTTTCGATACGTCCGTAAATTTCGGCCTGTTCGGTGAGTTTGTAATTGGCGCTAATATCGAGCACCACATAGTCCTCGAGATCGAGCCGACCCATGCCGAACAACTCATCTTCACTGGCCGCCGAATAACGCAGATTGGTAATGAGTGTAAAACACTGGTCGAGGCTAGAAAACTGAGCGCCGAGGTTGGCGATTTTTTCAGGCCGGCGAATGCGCTGCGCCCCATCGGGGGTTTCAGTGTCGTTATAGGTGGCATTACCAAACACGCGCCACTGCTCAGCAAAGGGGTAGTCAAAAAACAACTCAAGGCCCGTCGATTTACTGTCACCTTTTGCCTGTAAATAACCGGTGAAGCCAACAAGATCAAAATAGATTTCATCTTCAATACGCTGGTTAAAATAGATCGCGCCCAACTCTAGACCACTGGCTGCGTAGTACGTTAAACCCAGGTCAAAGCCTTTGCTGGTTTCTTCATCAAGAGCCAATCCCGCTGCCGCTCCCCAGGCCCAGGGGCCATCGTTATAAGCCAGCTCATTCAAGCTCGGCGCACGAAAACCCGTGCCGTAGCTGCCGTGATATTTCAGCGTATTGCCCTCACCGATATCCTGTAAATAAGCACTAGTGAAGCGATAACTGACGTGGTCGCCAAAATCGTCATTGTCGTCATAACGCACGCCAGCGGTAACGAACAGCGCGTCGACTGGGCTAASCTGGTATTCAAMAAASWMRCCCTGYTGATCRCGMTCSAGYGMYRAGCCAKCRCTRGTSWYAATATCTTCSYKYTCAAWRTCKRCACCRTAAACCAGGGTRAAACCYGARAAGAWATCMSTRCTRCCSRTRTATTCAARGCGRTCAATMTCACCMTKSGTYGAAWACGASGGCARRCCTGCCGCRTAGCTRTCGCGSKYWATATCGGTRTTGCTATARGCCAGSKTRTGRWCGAARTGYTCKSTSYTGTARTCAGCMGASGCWYGCCAKGYRSTCTGSTCRAAATCACTGTCGCAGTCATGACTAGTGGGGAAACCACAGTTATCAAACTCGACCTCTGCATCGACATCCCGCGCCACTACTTGCAGACGCAGTGCATCGCTGACATTCCAGCCGAACTTACCATGCAGTGTTGTGTTGTCGTAACCATCATCGTCTTTTAGAACATTGTCATCGGTGCGGGCGTTAAAACCGTCGCTCTGCAAATCGGTGGCCGACAAATAAAAGTCTGTTTTTTCATTGCCGCCAGCAATATCACCATGCCATTGCTGCGTACCGTAACGGCCAGCCTCTGCACTCAACTGGCCAGACAGCTCTTTGCCACCGCGTGGCGTAAACAGGTTGATAACACCACCGGCATCAGCACCATAAATCAAACCCTGGGGGCCGCGCAGTATCTCAATGCGGCTGATGTCCTCACTGGCCAACAAGTGCTCAGCCTGTGGCCCCACCTGTGTGCCCGTGGGGTCGGACAACTTCATACCGTCGAGACGAATCTGAGTGCGAAAGCCCTCTTCCCCGCGGATACGTACCGCCGATATCTGGCCTGGCCCGCCATTGCTACTGGCCGCAACACCCGGCTGGGTACGCAATAAATCGACCACGGAGATATAACCGCGCTGTTGGATTTCTTCGGCATCGATCACCGTCACCGACGAACCCACTTGACTCAAAGGCATCGCCACACGACTTGAGGAAACGATGACCTCCTGTAGTGCAGGAGAAAGTGCAGAGGATTGCGCTGGCAGCGACAGGTCATCGCCATAGGATGGGCTTACTGGCAAAACAATAGGCAGTAAACTCGATACGGCCAAAACGATTGGCTTTATTTTCATAATATTTTTCCCACACTCACACCCGAGCGTATGGTCAGCACGGCGGCTGATACGACTAAAGTAAAACGACGTGGGAATAAGAAAGGACAAAGTACCACCACTCATTAACGAATGAGCAGCGTTTATATTTGACCAGACCAACCACACCCCGTAGTTTGTTTGCGTGGTGAGGGGCCGGTCTCCGGACTYGTGAGTCGATGCYYTGGTCGCCTTCCCRTGCRWAKMGCACAGTGGCTTGATGACCCGAGCATTAAGCCWTTCRYACTGTAATCACAGCACAAAGACTTACTCACTTACCGTTGCGGGGGCAGTGTTGGCCTTGCCTRTCGCCTGATACAGCGACAATGACGCACCAACTTCCCGTTTAACCCCAGTGCTGGAAACAGCAAGGGGGAACCTCTTACCTTGGCAAGGCGCGCAAACTACGTGGAGAMGGGATGTTTGTCAAACGCGGATCATAAAATAAGTCTTTAAATAACGCATCAAAGTACCTTCTGCAGTCCTGTTATAAATCCTGATAGATAGGACAGCATCCAGATACTCCAGACAAATAAGCCAAACTGATGGGTGCGGCGCGTTTGTTCTTTRCCTACCATGAATACAAATAATACCCATAAAAAGTGCAGMGACATTAGCAATAAAGAAGTGAATCCAAATATCGCATGGGGTGTTAAAACAATAGCGCCAATAAATTTAATCGTTATCCCAACACCCAGGGCATCTGCGCTAACGCCGCAAAAGAAGACAATTATTTGCCATAATTTTAAATGCCTGGCGGCTCGACCACTCCATATTGCYAGTGAATATAAAATGAGAGCCAGCGTAAAAAGCAGGGTAGCGATGATAATTTCTATGGGCATAATTCAGGATTAAAAAGTCGCCAGTCAGTTTCCCGCAAACAACTTTCCATGATTAASAAAGGAGGCCTATTGTAAATCATTCAAAACCTCGGGTACGTGAAAACTATTGTAGATGATGGTCACAGGTAATGGCGGTAGAATGAACARCCAACCATCAACAGCAGCCCACGCGATGAAAACACGCCCTGTCACTACCCCCACAGTTAAGGCCCTACTCCTATTATTCGCGCTAACCCTGCCTGGCATTACCACTGCTACCAGCCTGAACGAAGCCACAGACAACTTGTGCAGAAAAATAAAGTCCTGCGCCACAACGCAGCTAGCACAACAAGACCTGCCACCGGCGATGCTGCAAATGATGAAAGCGATGTTTGACGAAACCTGTGCCAGCATGATCTCGCCCTACGCAGACAAAGCCACCGACGCCGGACTTGAGAAAAAAACCATTGCCTGCATCGAGAGCATTAACACCCTGAGCTGCCCAGCTTTAATGCAAGATTCTGGCGGGGAAACAGCAGAATGCAAAACCCTCGAAAGAGCGGCTAATCAGGCGGGTATCAATACCAACATTGATATCAACAATATAAAGGCCAGACCTAAGCACTAATTATTGACCTGTTAGCACCAGACGCTGCTGTACAATTCGCTGATAATAAATATAAGGACGCCGCTTAATGGCCCAAACTGTAATGGCCTTACTTGAGGCGAGTGCCGCTAATTATCCARCRYTGCCSGCGCTCAAAACCAAAATCAAAAAAAGCGGCCAATGGCAAGCCATAAGCTGGACTGAGTACTACACCGAAACCCGACTTGTCGCCCGCGCATTAATCGCCCTTGGCCTTGACCCCAAAGACGGCCTGGTGATTATCGCCGACAACTGTCATCAGTGGTTTATTAGCAACATCGCAACAATTTACAGCGGCGCAATACCGGCGGGCATTTACGCCACCAGCAGCCCTGAGCAGTGCCACTATATTGCGGACAATTGCGATGCGACTATCGCCGTGGTTGAAAACAGCAAGCAGTTGGTCAAATTTCAGGCCATTGCCGATCAGCTTCCAAAACTGAAAGCCATCATTATGATGAAGGGCTCTGATGCGGCAGACAATGTCTATGCCTGGGATGAGCTAGCTCAACTGGCCGAGCAAGTGTCTGAGCAGGTGCTGAATGAACGCATCAAGGCCCAGCAGCCCAAGGATATTTGCACCCTTATTTATACCTCGGGCACGACGGGCAACCCGAAAGGCGTGATGTTGAGCCACCACAACCTCACTTGGATGGCCCAGTCCTGTGTCGAAACSTATGCCTGCGATACGGATGAGCGCATCATCAGCTATTTGCCCTTGAGCCATATCGCCGAGCAAGTGTTCAGCCTCTATATACCGATGGCTTGCGGCGGCTGCACCTCCTTCGCTCAAAGCCTCGCCTTACTGGGTGACAACCTGCGTGAAGTCCGCCCCACCAGTTTTCTCGCCGTGCCCAGAGTGTGGGAAAAAATTCAGGCCAAAATGTTGGTCGCCGGCAGAAACAGCCCGCCCCTACGGAAGAAGCTTGTCACCTGGGCCAAAAAGAAGGGGCTGGYCGGTGGTTATGCCAAACAGCAAAACAAAGCGCTGCCATTATTTTATAAGCTCGCGGAGAAGCTGGTTTTCTCAAAGGTAAGACAACAACTGGGGTTTGACCGCTGCCGTAATCTACTGTCTTCTGCCGCACCTATTTCCCTCGACACCCTCGAATTTTTCCTCAGCCTGGGCATGCCGGTCTGCGAGATTTATGGCATGAGTGAGTGCACTGGCCCGGCGACGGTGGGCCTGGCCGACGACTATCACACGGATAAACTCGGGCGTGCCACTCCCGGCACAGAAATGTGCATTGCGAGCGATGGCGAAATACTACTGCGCGGGCCGCATATTTTTAGCGCTTACAATAAGAATGAAACGGCCACCAGTAAGACCATYRRCRSCGAKGGCTGGCTAYAMTCCGGMGAYATSGGYGMWATYGATAGCGARGGCTTTCTGCAAATAACCGGTAGAAAGAAAGATATCATCATCACTGCTGGYGGTGAAAATATCGCCCCACAATTGCTGGAAGGTAAACTGAAAGCCATTGTCGCCGTCAGCCAGGTGCTAGTGATCGGCGACCAGCGTAAATATCTGAGYGCTCTCATCACCCTTGATGATGAAGTTCTGCAGAGCGAACTAAGCAATGCCAACAGCCCTGCCGTTGGCGCGGATGAAGCCGCTCAGTGCAAGCAACTACGGGACTACCTGCAACAGCAAATTAGCGCCATGAATAAAAGCCTGGCCCACGCCCAGACCATCCAGAAATTCACCGTTCTCGCCACAGATTTTAGTATTGAGGGCGGCGAGCTAACCCCAACCATGAAGATAAAACGCAATATTGTCAGCGCGAAATATCAAGCTCAAATTGCCGCAATGTATTAACAGGCTGTTGAACGCCAACGAGTAAAAGTAAGCCCCCCAGCTCAATCATCACGCAACGAAATAACAATCGCTTTCTCACAGTAACTTGTGCCGTTCTAAGGTCACATTCACACGCACTGCTTTTGAACCAAACTGGTGCATGAATACTATTTATCGTTATTTTAAATCACTATATCGGGGAGAATACCTTAAGTCGCCGCACCACAAAGAAATACAGATTAAACCTAAACACCTATTTTATAAGGGAATAAATAACTGGCACGCTTGTTGCTGACTCTATAGAACAACACAGTAATTACACGTGTAATGATCTCAACATACGCCAACCCATAGAGGCAACCAATGAGCGAGCCCCAGTTAAAACTTCTTAACGTCTCAGATAGCTCGATTAAAACCCTGCACATCGCATGGTTCGCATTCTTTTTGACCTTCATTATGTGGTTCAGCCACGCGCCAATGAAGCCCTTCATTATGGAAGCCTTCGACATGAGCAATGCTCAGTGGAAGGCCCTGCTGATTCTCAACGTGGCATTGACCATTCCCGCCAGAATTGTCATCGGCATTTTGGTCGACAAGTTTGGGCCACGTATTGTTTACAGCGGCTTATTAATTTCCTCCTCCTTTTTATGCTGGGGTTTTGCCTTTGCCCAAAGCTACGAGCAGCTCGCCCTGTTTCGCTTTCTCTGCGGCTTTATTGGCGCGGGTTTTGTCATCGGTATTCGTTTAGTCGGCGAATGGTTTCCCGCCAAAACAGTCGGTCTGGCCGAGGGTATTTACGGCGGCTGGGGTAACTTCGGTTCCGCCGCCGCTGCCTGGACACTGCCCGCCATTGCCGCCTATGTTTACGGGGGTGACGACGGCTGGCGCTATGCCATTGCGACCACCGGCGCTGTCGCCTTTTGCTACGGCTTTCTGTTTTATAAAGTCGCTCGCAACACGCCGAAGGGGTCAACCTACTTTAAGCCGAAGAAATCCGGCGGCCTCGAAGTATCGAACAAGCGTGACTTCTACCTCTACCTGGCGATGAACATACCCATGTATCTCGCACTCGCAGTACTGGCATGGAAGCTCTCATCACCTGCCATTGGCCTGCTAACAGAGGGTTATACGCAGCTTATCTGGTTGATTCTGGCGGTTCTTTTTGTCTATCAGGTTTACAGTATTTATCAGGTCAACAAAGAACACCTGGAACACAGCCTGCCTGAACTTGAACAGTATAAATTCAAGCAGGTTGCCATTCTCGACTGGGCTTACTTTGTGACTTTTGGCTCTGAACTCGCCGTCGTCTCCATGCTACCCGCCTTTTTTATGGAAACCTTTGACCTCAGCCCAGTGATGGCTGGCATGCTCGGCGGTGCCTTTGCGATTATGAATTTGGTCGCACGTCCCGGTGGTGGTTATCTCTCTGATAAGTTCGGTCGCAAGAAAACCATGTCCATCCTTATCGGCGGCTTAACCATCGGCTACTTAATTCTATCGACGGTTGAAAGTAGCTGGAGTGTTCCCCTCGCCGTGCTAGCAGTGATGTTCTGTTCTTTCTTTGTACAGGCAGGAGAAGGCGCTGTGTTTGCCATGGTGCCACTCATCAAACGTCGCATGACAGGGCAAATTGCCGGCATGGTTGGCGCCTACGGCAACGTCGGTGGTGTCACCTTTTTAACGGTGTACTCCTTCGTCGACACCTCAACCTTCTTTATGGTTATTGCCGCTGCCGCTGCCGTTTGCCTGGTACTGGTACAGTTTATTGAAGAGCCCAAGGGCCATATGCACGAAGTACTGCCCGACGGTACGGTACAGCTGATTGAGGTGTCTTAAGTCACCCAACAAGCACTAACAAACAGGAGCCGCTCAACAGCAGCCGACCACCATCGTGACTATAGTGAAGACACAAGGTTTTTAAAGCCCTGCCCTGGCAGGGCAAGCTATAAGAGGTCGGCATCGTGCTCCTGCAACAACGCAGTTTTCTGCCCGCCGAGGATCCCCTAGCTCACTTCCCCTGCGGCTCACCTTTTGAGTTACTCGATGAACTGGGGMGRGATTTRCCYAGCCTYYTACARAGYMSTCATTGYCGRGMYTATCTGMAGRGCATCRMCATYCCCCCTCYCGRMYCTCAGGSMAGYGWYCMGCTCTCGRTAGCKGAACTGCGCCTCTATTATCTCCGCCTGGGATTTTTAGCCTCCGCCTATATAAATCAGGTGGGGCAGCCCATTGCGACCTTGCTACCGAAGAATATTGCCCGCCCCCTGGTCACGGTTTGCCAGTTACTGGGCCGCCCCACTATCCTCAGCTACGACGGCTACGCCCTGTTCAACTGGAAGCGCTTTGACAAAAATCAGGCCATCGCCCTGGGTAATATCGACACCCTGCAAAACTTCGTCCACCTCTATGACGAACACTGGTTTATTCTGATTCATGTCGAAATAGAAGCCCTGGCAGAGAGTATTTTTAGTGCCATTGCCGAGATCGACGCGGCCCTCGGCAATGCTGATGAGACCCGTTTAAACGGCGCACTGGGCAATATTGCACTGGCTCTGGAGCGGCAAATCGCCGTGCTGAAACGCATTCCCGAACAGATGGATGCCCGGCTCTAYTACAAAACCTTCCGACCCTATATTCGCTTTTTTGAAAATGTCGTGTTCGAAGATGTGCCCCAGCACGCGGTCAATTTTCGCGGTGAAACCGGAGCCCAGAGCAGTATTATGCCCCTGCTCGTCAGTTTGATGAAAATCCCCCACCAGGCCTCACCTCTCACCGACCACCTTGTCGATATGCGCAACTACATGCCCGCTGAGCACCGTCAGATCATCGACCTTGTCGACACCCTTCCCAACTTCAAAACCCTTGTCGGGCGCGATGCCTACAACAGCGTATTAGATGCCATGGCACGCTTCCGAGAAATCCACTACGAYTGGGCCCAGCAATATATTAATCGTTGGGTGGATGACCCGCGCGGCACTGGCGGCACCCACTATCAACAGTGGCTCAAACAATTAATTGACGAAACCCGAGCCGCACAAAAATAACAAACACAAACAAAACCAGTACTGCTTTTGCTACGACTAAATAACAGAAAACAGCATTTTAAGACCCAACACTACGAGCAATACGGCAAATATTTTTTTCAAAACAGGCACTGGTAAACGGTGCACCATACGCGCGCCAATGGGGGCGGTAAAAAAACTCACCACGGATATCAATAACACCGCCGGTAAATAAATAAAGCCGAAGATGTAGTTTTCAGGTGATGAGTTGGCCCAACCATTCATTAAATAACCCACGGTGCCGGCCACTGAAATAGGCAGGCCAATGGCTGCGGATGTGCCAATCGCTTTTCTGATTTCAACATTCTGCCAGGTGAGAAAAGGCACGGTTAAAGAACCTCCGCCGATAGACACCAGAGCCGATATGGCGCCAATACCCGAACCCGCCGCCAGCAGGCCGGTGGTGCTCGCTAATTCGCGACTCGGCTTTGGCTTTTTATTGAGAAACATTTGCACGGCTACCGCGCCCATAAAAATAGCAAAAAATATCGCCAAATGGGCCGAGCTAATATATTTAGCCAGGAAGGTCGCGAGAAAAGTACCGACAATAATTCCAGGGGTCATGCCTTTAACCACCGGCCATAGCACGCCGCCATTGGCATGATGGGCCCGCAGACTCGACAGAGAGGTGGCTATGATGGCAGCCATCGATGTGCCCAGCGCCAGGTGTACGACTTTCTCTACGGGGACGCCCTGTAATAAAAATATTGTGGTGAGGCTGGGCACCATAATACCGCCGCCGCCAATACCCAGTAGTCCAGCCATAAAGCCGACGAAAGCACCGAGCAGTAAAAAGGCCACTATCCATTCAGGTGTTAACATTTAATTTTTCACCAACACTTTGTACAACATTTATGAGACAACATTTCATATAGCAAGTCAGACGCTACGCAACGGCTCACTGCAGCCCAATAACCTCTAGCGCTTCACTTAATTTATGCACGGCGATCACCTCCATACCCTCAATCACCTGACGCGGGGCATTACCAGCGGGCACAATGGCGCGTTTAAAACCGTGCTTCGCGGCTTCACGCAGGCGCTCCTGGCCACTGGGTACAGCGCGAATTTCTCCAGCCAGACCCACTTCGCCAAAGGCCATTAAGTCTCGCGGCAGGGGGCTGTCGCGAAAGCTGGAAACAACCGCCAAAATAAGTGCCAGATCGGCACTGGTTTCCAGTACTTTGACACCGCCGACGACGTTCACGAACACATCCTGATCACCCACCATCAAACCGCCGTGACGATGCAATACGGCCAGCAACATAGCGAGACGGTTTTGGTCGAGGCCAACGGTGACCCGCCGTGGGTTGCCGAAATTACTGTCGTCCACCAGGGCCTGTAATTCAACAAGCAGGGGGCGGGTGCCTTCCCACACCACCATCACCACGCTGCCCGATGCGACCTCATCACCACGCTGTAGAAAAATGGCGGAGGGGTTAGCCACTTCTTTTAAGCCCTGCTCGGTCATGGCAAACACGCCTAGCTCGTTAACCGCACCAAAGCGATTTTTATGGCTGCGCAGGGTGCGGAAGCGGGTGTCGGCAGTGCCTTCAAGCATCAGCGAACAATCGATCATATGCTCCAGTACTTTCGGCCCGGCCAGTGAGCCCTCTTTGGTGACGTGGCCCACCAGCAGCAGAATAATGCCACTCTGCTTGGCGAGGCGAATTAACAGGGCGGCACTCTCACGCACCTGGGACACGCTGCCCGGCGCGGAGCTGATGTCTTCGCAGTGCATCACTTGAATAGAATCGACCACTAGTATTTTCGGCTGTTGACGCAACGCAGTATTACAAACGGTTTCCGCCGAGGTCTCGGCCATAATATTGACTTTATGAGTGGGTAGACCCAGGCGCTTGGCGCGCATCGCCACCTGCTGGGGCGATTCCTCCCCGGTGACGTAAAGACATTTGTGATTCTCCGCCAGATGGCACAGGGTTTGTAGCAAGAGCGTACTTTTACCGGCCCCCGGCTCGCCGCCGATTAACACGCAGCTGCCCGTCACCAAACCACCCCCGAGCACCAAATCAAGCTCACCGGCACCGGTGGGAATACGCGGTAACTCGTCAATTTCGATATCCGACAACAGGCTGACTTCAGCATCCCCAGCGCCGGCATAGCCACCACGACCCGTTGACGAGGACGATTTGACCACCGCCATACGCACTTCACTAAGGGTATTCCAGGCATTGCACTCGCTGCACTGGCCCTGCCATTTTGTGTAATCTGCGCCGCAATCATTGCAAACGTAAGCCGAGCTTTTCTTTTTTGCCACTTACCTAATCCACCTGCCTATTGAGAGCCAGCATCCTACCGTGGCTATGGCGGTGGAACAATCACGGCCCACTTTTAACGCAAATGAGATGCACTTCAACATCGCCCCTGGCCTTTGCACGAGCGCCAAAGCAGGGTAAATCTGCTAGAGTGGCGGCATGTCATTGATCCCCGAAACGCCCCTGTTTTTTTACCCCCAACTCGCTGCTGCACTAGGGCTTGAAGAAGCGGTAATGGTGCAAACCCTGAAAGCCTTTCTCGAATGCGGTGCGGTCGACAACCAACACGGTTTTGCCTGGCTCGACGTCAATGCCGACAAACTTTTGCAGACTCTGCCCTTCTGGCAGGCCGCTGATATTCAGCGCATTACCAACAACTTGCGCGAGCAGGGCATATTACTGATTGGTGCGCAGACCTTTCAGGCGGGCGGGCGTTTTCGCTTCGCCATTAACGAGCAGGACAGTAGCGCCGTATTAATGCCCGCAACGGTAAGTCCACAAGCACAACCAAACCCTGCTTTAAGCACCGTCCCAACAGTTCCGCCAACAGCAGCTATCGCGCTGGCCCCTCTCGCATCGACACCCCCCGTGCAACGCGCACAGGCTATCGCAAAGGGCTGGCAACCGGAAAATGATTTGCTCGCCCAACTCGCTCAGTACGGCATTCCCCAGGATTTTGCCCTGGAGCAGGTCGGCGAATTCGTCACCTACTGGACCGAGCGCAATGAGCCGCGCTACAGCTGGGGTTCGCGCTATCTCAAGCACGTATTGCGGCTGTGGCGTAAGCAGGAAACTCGCAGCGCACGACAGAGCAAAGAAGTAGAGATGGGCGAGGGCTGGCAACCGAGTCTCGATGCCCTCGATATTCTCACCGTGTCTGCCGGTATTAATCGCAACTTTGTTGAAGACGCTATTCCCGAATTCATCCTTTACTGGCAGGAGCGCGGCACCAAGTCCAGCACCTGGAATTCGCGCTTTATTCAGCACATCAAACGCCAGTGGGCCAGTTACACCCACACCCTGCAAATGGATACCACACCGCGCCCCATTAGCAATGACTGGCAGCCGGACGAGGCCGTGTTCGAGATTCTACACATGGGCAATATCGACCGGCAGTTCGCGCAGAATCTGGTGCCAGAATTTATTGTTTACTGGCGAGACAGCGGCCACCTGGTCAGCTCGTGGAACACCAAGTTTCTCCAATTTGCGAAAAAACAATGGGCCTACACCCACCAACAGGCGGTCAACACTGCCGACAACTCAACGACCCACAGCCATGGCAAACAACGAACTGATCGACCAAGCAGTACACGACATCGAAAGCTCGCAGAAGAGCTCAGCGACCGCAGCTGGGCAGGCTGAAAACAGCGAACTGGTAGACGCCATTAATCAGATCTTCGCTCTATTTCGGATTAATTTTCACAACCAGTTTTACGCGGCTTTTAACGACACCTCCCTGCTCAACCAGGCGAAACGCCTGTGGCTCGATTCACTGCGCGATTACCCGGTGGAATATTTACTGATGGGCGCACGACAAATTATAGAGCAATCGGAATACCTGCCCACCCTGCAAAAAATGATTAGCAGTTGCGACGAGCAGGGCTCACGTATTGGCCTGCCTGCACCTCGCGAAGCCTACCTGCAAGCCTGCCTGGCAGCCCACCCCAAGGCCGCACAGCGCTGGACCCACCCCGCCGTTTATTTTGCCGGCCAAAAAACCGGCTGGTTTGATATTGAAAATCAAAATGAAAAAACCACCTGGCCCATTTTTAAGCGCCACTACGAAGAGCTGCGCCGCAAAGTTTTGTGCGGCGAAAAGCTGAAAATAGAAGTGCCCCCCGAATTGCCCGCGCCCGGCAAACCCCAGTCTAAAGAAGAGCGCTTAAAACAAATGCAGGCACTGCGTGAAAAGTTGGACTTATAAACAACCCAGCAAAACCCGTTTATTAATAAGCTCAAAATTATTAATAATGCTCCGAAAGAATGAACCATAAACCAACCGGCCCCCACCGGCAGTGCCAGATGTATTAGGGTGAAGTGTTTTCTAGCATATTGGCTGATACCAAAAAATGTTATTCGTTAACATTCCGCTTACCGATAAGGCGTCTGCCAATAATTTAGAGCAACTTCCTTTCTCAATGTAATCCCTCGAACTAATTACCTCCCAATATCACCATCTCCAAAGATAATGGACAGCATAACAACAAGGCATTTTGCTGGTTGTTTATTTTGATATAAATCAATCTCATAAAAACATATCACGCTATTTGTGATACTCGTCATAAGCATGCACTTTTACCGCTTGAACGTAGAAACATTTCTCATTATCGTCGCCAATATAGTCGCCAAGGAGCGCAATCCATTAACGGCAATAAAAAATAACCCGGCAACTTTTAAAGACAGTCAAGGAAGGACAAAACGGACCACTAAAATTTAGCAGAGGCATTACAGATGGGGGAATCACAAACCAGTTATTTTAATCAMAGTTCTGTAGTGAACACCAATCTTGAACACTTCCTGAAATATGCACCCGACATACTATGGAGTTGTGACAAAGATTTTAATTTTAACTATGTCAGCCCTGCTAGCCACAACATCAGTGGGTTCACGACCGAGGAAAAATTAGCACAAGGCCCTACTCAATTAATGACCAGTAAATCGGCCAGTAATATCAAAGCGCTGATTGAAGCTGAAGTACTGCAAATTAAGCCAGCGGCTGCGGGCCCTAGTTCGCCAGTCAGATACCAAATGGAGCTACAGCGGAAAGACGGCTCAAGCTACCCTGTCGAAGCCAACGTTGTCTACATACGCAATAAGACAGGCGAAGTCACTGAAATTATCGGTATTAACCGAGATATCAGCGAAAGCCTTTACGCCGCCAATATTATTACGACACTGCAAGAAGGCATTCATCATTCGATCGGCCCACAGATTTTCCCCGACCTCACGCAATATTTGTGTAAGGCATTTAAAGTCCATTGCGCCTTCATTGCCAAAATTGATGGCGACACGTTACAAATGCAGAGCATCTGGCTTGATGGCGTACTGATAGATAATATTCACACCCCCCTAAAAGGAACACCTTGTAAAGCGGTTGCCGAGGGAAAGACCTTAGTACATACCGACAATATCTGCGCCCTCTACCCCGATGCCATYTTGTTAGCCCAACTAGGCGCCAAAGCCTATATGGGCAGTCCCATACGCAGTCCAGATGGGGTTATATTAGGTGTTTTAGTGCTCATTCATAATCGGGCTATGGATCACAATTCACTGCAACGCCATTTATTGGAAGCCTGCACTGACCGAGCAGGTGCTGAGCTCGCACGGCAAGCGGCTGAGATAAAACTGCAAGAAAGTGAGGAGAGATTACGCGCTCTTTTCAAAAACTCCATGGATCCCTGTGTCATCAGCGACCTCAATGGGCACTTTATCGATGCTAATAGCGCCATGCTCAACACCTTTTCTTATTCGATGGAGCAGCTGCGCAACATAAATGTTACGGCCCTTGTTGCCAGAGATACTGAAGCCCTAAAGCCATTTTCAACAATGCGAAAAACCCTCTTAACAACGGGCTGCATTCGTTTTCAGGGGCTTTTCATCAAGCGTACGGGGGAGCGCTTTCCCTGTAAAGTGACGACTAACTTAATCACCATTGGCCACAATAAGCAGGTGGTGCAATCCATCCTCCATGACTTAACCCAGACACGCAAAACAGAAGATGAGCTCATCAAGCTTTCACGCGCAATGGATGCCAGCGCATCAATTGTTATTATCACTGACCTGCAAGGCAATATTGAATATATCAACCCCAAGTTCAGTGCAATTACGGGCTACACACAAGCTGAAATCATCGGTAAAAAAACCAGTATATTGTCCTCGGGTGAAACCAGCCGCACGGTTTATCGTGACTTATGGGCAGCAGTTACGGCAGGTAAGGAATGGCGTGGCGAGCTACATAACAAAACAAAGAGTGGCGCTCTATACTGGTGCCGCAACTCCATTTCTGCTGTCAAAAACCATCTCGGCGARATCAGCCATTTTATCTCCGTTCAAGAAGACATCACCCATGAGCGTAAGCTCAATGAGCAACTCAATTATCAGGCCTGTCACGACTCATTAACCGGCCTCATCAACCGCCCTGAATTTGAGCGCCGCACCAACGAGTTACTGGCTTCAGCACTCAGGGGCAACGATGAGCACGCACTGTGCTATATGGATCTCGACCAGTTCAAAGTAGTGAACGATACCTGTGGCCATATCGCCGGTGACGAACTGCTACGCCAACTCACCTGTGCCTTACAACATGTCGTGAGGCATAGTGACACGCTGGCCAGGATTGGCGGCGACGAGTTCGCCGTATTGATTGAGCATTGCACGCTAGAACATGCAGAGCGTGTTGCTCTGGCTCTAAAAGATACAATTGAAGACTTTCATTTTAGCTGGGATGAATTCACTTTCAGAATCAGCGCCAGTATTGGCCTAGTCGCTATTAATGAAACCACCGCCGATTTATCTGGCCTACTTACGCAGGCTGATTCGGCCTGTTATATGGCCAAAGATCTGGGCCGCAATCGCATCCATGTCTACCACCCAGAAGACAAGGAGCTGGCTCAGCGGCAAGGCGAAATACAGTGGGTCACTCGTATTCACCAGGCTTTGGAAAAACAACAGTTTTGCCTCTACGCCCAGGCCATCGAACCACTAAATAAAAGCACCGGGAAGCACTATGAGATACTGATTCGATTAAAAAGCGATACGGGTGAAGCAATTCCCCCCGGAGCCTTTTTACCCGCAGCTGAGCGTTACAATATTGTCACCTTGCTAGACCGCTGGGTCACAGCTGAATGCTGCCAGCAACTCCTGGCTCACCCGGCGTTCCTTACACAAATTAACTTTATCAGTATTAATTTATCGGGACAGTCATTGGCCGACGAATCTTTCCTCGGTTTCGTTATTGAGCAGTTGCAACAACCCGGTATCGACTGTGAAAAAATCTGTTTTGAAATCACCGAAACAGCGGCAATTTCAAACTTAACACGAGCGAGAACCTTCATTTCAACCCTAAAAGATTTAGGCTGTAAATTTGCTCTGGATGATTTTGGTAGCGGCCTGTCTTCATTTGCCTATTTAAAAAGCCTACCCGTCGACTACCTTAAGATAGACGGTATGTTTGTCAAAGGAATCGTCCACGACCCCATCGACCATGCCATGGTGAAATCTATCAATGAAATTGGTCAAATTATGGGAATGAAAACCATCGCCGAATTTGTTGAAAATGAAGAAATTAAGGATGTATTACAGGAAATTGGCGTTGACTATGTCCAGGGTTACGGTATTGGAAAGCCCATGCCGTTTGAACATTTACTGCCGTAATCGAGCAAGGTAATCAAGACGATGGAAAGAGGTGGATTCCCATCTAGGTAAAATCGTGGCAAGGAGATTCGACGCACGCAAACAATCCTTTCACCCAAGTATTACCCGGCATCGACACAAACATCAAAATAGCTAACCAGGCCTGCGCCAGTACCTCTCTATTATTAGTTTAGCTCAAGTGCCACAGCGATCGATCAAAGCCACGGGGCTTATTTTTAAGCTTTATGTGCTGTGATTCACTGTTCTTAAACCTCGACAAACAATCCTTATACACCCCCTGCTAGTCTTGCGAAAATTGACCAGAGGCACAGAGGATAGCAATGAGTTTAACCCCCAATATCATCACCGCAGTTCGAAATATGAATATCAGAAACCGTCTTTTCGCGGGCTTCGGCGCCCTCGGTCTTATTTTGATCTTCGCCGTTGGCYTGAGCATTTATCAGCTCAATTATATTAACCAACAAACCACACGCATTGATCAACTGCGGGTTCCCACCGCTACCGCTAGCTCAGCTCTGGTGAAGAATATTTATGCCTCCCTGGCCGACCTACGGGGCTACATGCTCACCGGCAGCGACACGTTTAAAGCCCAGCGTGTTGATGTGTGGGCAGACATCGATTTACTACAGGCCAGCATCGATACTTTATCCAGTAGCTGGACCAACCCTGAAAACATTACGCAATGGAACGATTTCAAAGTTGTTCTGGAAGAGTTTCGCAGTGCACAGGCAAGTGTTGAAGCTATCGCCAACAGCCCGCAACAGTATCCCGCCACTGCAATTCTAGTTAACGAAGCCGTGCCACTGGCCGCCGTAATGTCGTCCCAAATTACGGCGCTGATTGATATGGAAGCCGACATGCCCGCCACTGCTGAGCGGAAAAACTTGCTGGGTATTATGGCCGATGTACGTGGCACATTAGGTCTTGGCTTAGCAAATATTCGCGCTTTCTTACTCACCGGCGAAGCTACCTATCAAAGACAATTCACCACCCTGTGGACTAAAAACCAGCGTCGTTTTGAAGATCTAAAGAATGTTTCAGCTCTACTAAGCCCCGAGCAAGCAGCGGCCTTTGCCATTTTCTCAAACAAACACTCTCTCTTTAATCCCCTCCCTAGTCGCATGTTTAACGCTCGAGCCTCTGAAAAATGGAATATGGCTAACTATCTATTGATGAAAGAAGCGGCCCCTCGTGCCTCGATCCTTCTAAACACCCTGGTGGGCGATGACGGTAAAGGCGGCATGGCTGCCAACCAGCGCGACCTATTATCCGGTGATGTTGAATCATCACTCGCCCATTCAAATAACTTAATAACAGAATTATGGATACTTCTGTTCGTGAGTCTTGGCCTTGTTACTGTCATTGTTCAGCGCACCGCTAGCTCTATTACCGGCCCCGTCACTGCCATGACTGAAGCCATGGGAAAACTTGCTGCGGGCAATGCCTCTATTGAAATACCTGGGCTGGAACGGAAAGATGAAATTGGCACCATGGCAGCCTCTGTTAATGTATTTAAGGTCAACGCAATAGAGCGCACTCGTCTTGAACAGGAGAGCAAGGCTACCGAGCGGGCTCAGCTGGAACGTGAGCGGAGTGAGCGAGAGGCCGTTGCCGCTGAAGAGAAAGCTAAAGCTGAGCGGGAGCGTGCCCAAGCTGCTGAACGCGAGGCTCGAGCTCAGCGGATTGACAGCCTTATTGCAACATTTGAATATGACGTGAACGGGGCATTAAATGCCATGRCCTCATCATCGGTCGAGATGAGCACAACCGCAGAACAACTTGTTGCGACATCCACCGAAACCAAAAACCGCTCTTCCATTGTCGCAACAGCATCGGATGAAACAGCCCAGAATGTAAATATGGTTGCCGCAGCAGCGGAGGAACTGTCAACCTCTGTGCAAGAAATTGGCCGGCAAACAGCCCGTGCAAGTGCCATATCAGAAGAAGCCGTAAAGGAAGCCGCGCAGAGCGAAAAAGCCACCGAGTCTCTCGCGCTAGCCGCAGAAAAAATTAACGATGTAATGGCCTTAATCGGCGACATAGCGGAACAAACCAACCTGTTAGCACTGAATGCAACCATCGAATCCGCTCGTGCAGGCGAGGCCGGAAAAGGTTTCGCCGTTGTCGCCAGCGAAGTCAAAGTACTCGCTGGCCAAACCAGTGACGCTACAAATGACATCACCCGACATATTGAGGAAATGCAACGCCTGACAAAGAGTGCGGTTAACAGTATTAAGGCCATAGTTGAAGTCAATGCCAGATCAAATGAAGTGACCTCAAGTATTCAGACGGCTATTGAGCAACAGAGTGCTGCGACGAGTGAAATCTCTCAGAGTATCTTACAAGTTGCGGCGGGCAGCACAGAGGTTTCCACTAATATTACAAGCGTCGCAGAAGGCGCTAATGAAACGGGACAATCGGGTGAGCAAGTGCTCGGCGCTGCTCACGAGCTAAGTGAAGTCTCCAGGAAATTGAAAATCGATATTGAAGAATTCTTGTCGAATGTACGCTCTGCTTAAGCAGAGCCTTGTAAGTAAAACCAAAACAGGAAGCCAGATACAGTAACCGGTATTTGGCTTCCTGCTTTACTGGACTGGTTTTTTCTTCGTCGAGCAGCTGGCGCGCCCTCTCTAGCAAATCAATTGAACTATAAGGCTTGGCCAACACCTTCCATTTTAATTCAGGGTCGACATCGCCCCTACGGCGTCGGTCATCAACCAATGGTGTACTGAACCATTCGCCTCTTCTTTGCTGTAGCCAAAAWTCCTTTCTGCAGCTGAGTTCCAATTAGTTACTCGAAAATCCCGGTCATATTCAATAGCAGCAAGCGGTGTCTGCGCGAAATGCAGTTTTAGACGCTTTTGATTATTAAGTAATTGCCGCCGTATTTGATATTGTTCCGTAACATCATGAAACACCAAAATCGCACCAATAATGGTATTGCCATTGCGTATGGGACTGCACTATCCGCAACTTGATATTCCTCAGCATTCTTTGCTAACAAGGTAGTGTGATTACTGAGAGTGACTACTTTACCCGTCGCCAACGCTTGATGGACAGGGTTGGCAACGGGCTCGAGGGTCTCTGCATCAACGATAGGAAAAACATCGCGTACCGAGCGACCTATCGCTTCGCTAACGGCCCAACCCGTCAACTCTTCAGCGACGGAATTCATGCGAGTAACCAGCCCTTCGAGGTCTGTCGCGATAACCGCATCACCAATACAATCCAGGGTGAGGGCAAGGTTCTCTTCGCTTTCTTTCAAAATCATCACCGACTGAGCCTACTGTTTTTACATGGCCAATAATGCGTCGACCAAAACATCGAGTTCATCTAAACTTTTTGATGCCTTATAGGGACGGACAAGCACTAGCTGTTAGTCAAGATTTGATAARCCAAGGTCTCTGGCGAAAGTGGAAAGCGTACCCAGATGCTGAGTAACACGGCGACTCACGAGTAATAGCACCARGCCAGCGACCCAGAGTCTAGARGYAATACTTGGCAGGTAAAGATCCTTTACTTCATCGAGTTGCACTTCAATATTATTAATATCGCCTTTCAGTTCAATGTATAAATACAATAACGAGGTCAGAATTGTGACAAAAATACTAATTAGGAAAACAGATAAGCCCAGTCGTTTCGCCAGAGGGCCAGCCCACTTCAAATTAGATATTTTCATGACTGGCAATATCTCTGACGGAAATGACTAACATTTKAATCATCATTTAAGTACGTGATTAGTTACCGGCACAGTGCGATGATCGATGGAAAYTCGCCAATACCGCTCTACAGTTTTCTCAAATTTTCCATCCTACTTYATGTCTTTCAATGCCTTCGTCAAACGCGGAACAAGAGTCGCATGCTTAGGGTGAAGGTAAGTGTAAGCGGGCSCTTTATCCAGCGGTATTTAACTGATAAAGAAACCGCTAATATTATTTTTATTTAGATARTATTCGCCAAGTGCCCTAACAAAAATTGCGTAGTCTATCCGTTGTTTGTGGAGCATAGAAAATAGTTGCTCTTCGCCAACCACCCTTGTGATCAGAGTATTTTCCGGCACATTATTTTCAATAAGTTTCATCCCAATGACGACGCCGACAGATTTACCCGCTAGCGAKCCCCACCCCCTTTAAATCAATGGGCTCTCGGGAAAAAATAACGAACTCACTTTCAACATGCGATTCAGGTACCCGTAAAAGAGATGGAAAGCTATTCTCAATAGCACGGGTTMTTAATAGTTCGCCATCAGCAATACCTGCCTCCGCCATTTTCAAACTTCTTTCTGTCGGCACTATCGTCACWTCAAATTCGTAGCCTATCCTCTGCAATGCCACTTCAAGCACCTCATCGACAAGACCTGTTTTCTCTCGCGTATGGTATAGGCCGACCGTGATATCCCCCGTCACAAAATTTAGTGTAAGCCCTGCAAATATCGTTATAGAGTGAAAACTTACCAGTAGTAAAAAATAAATAGGGTTTCGTAAAAACACTGAATAAMAATCCCTTTTCACTTGTTCTTCCTACTGAAGGTTTTAGCGATGAACTTTGAGTTAACCCTCTACTTTATGCAGATGCACATCTTGTTGTGGATAGGGAATAGAAATCCCTTCTTGATCAAAGCGTTTTTTCACCGTTTCAGTCAAACCAAAGTATACACCCCAATAATCGACTGACTTCACCCAGGGGCGAACGACAAAATTGACACTACTATCGGCAAGCTCAGATACAGCAATTAGTGGTGCTGGATCTTTTAATATCCGCTCATCGGCATCAATTAACTCACCAAGTACGCGCTTTGCTTTATCGATATCATCGTTATAACCAATGCCTATAACCAGATCGACACGCCGCGTGTCATTAGCAGAATAATTGATGATAATTCCGCCCAGCACCGATGAGTTTGGAATGATGATTTTTTTATTATCCGCCGTCTTCATCTCCGTGGTGAAGATCATAATACTCTCCACAACACCAGAAGCACCTGCCATCTCAACAAAATCACCGATCTTAAAAGGCTTAAAAAGAATAATTAAAACACCAGAAGCAAAGTTTGACAGAGAGCCCTGCATCGCCAAACCAATGGCCAGGCCTGCGGCACCAACAATCGCGACAAAAGAGGCCGTCTGGAYACCTATCTGCCCAAGTGCGGCAATCACCACGAAAATTAATAGCGTGTAATAAACCATGCTGGAAGTGAAATTGACCAAGGCCTCGTCAACCTCACGGCTCTTCATCATCCGCTCCGTGACACTGCCCATTTTTTTTGCTATCCACCTACCAATCACGAAAATAAACAGGGCGACGAYAATTTTAACCCCGTATAAAGTAGCCCAGCCAATCATCGTTGCGGTAATCGATTCAAAACTATCCATTCTCATACTCCGTCATAAATACACTGCAAAAAAAAGGGCGCGCCTATTCAGCACACCCCCTCTTTTTAACAACTCTGTAAAAGCCGTTAACTATTCGCGCTAACTACGCCACTTCAAACAGGCCCGCAGCACCCATACCACCACCGACACACATGGTGATCACCACGTACTTTTCGCCGCGACGCTTACCTTCACGCAGAGCGTGACCGACCATGCGCGCGCCACTCATACCGTAGGGGTGCCCAATGGAGATAGCACCACCATTGATGTTGAGATTTTCGTTGGGAATACCCAGCTGATCGCGGCAGTAGATTACCTGTACGGCGARGGCTTCGTTCAATTCCCAAACGCCGATATCGTCCATTTTCAGGCCGTTGGCTTTCAGTAGTTTAGGGATGGCAAAGACAGGGCCGATGCCCATTTCCTCGGGACCACAACCGGCAACAGCCATGCCACGGTAAATACCCAGAGGCTCAAGGCCGCGTTGCTCTGCTGCTTTCGCTTCCATTAGCACACAGGCTGCCGCACCGTCGGACAACTGGCTGGCATTACCGGCCGTGATACTGCCGCCTTCAATGACCGGACCGAGTGATGCCAAACCTTCTGCATTAGTACTAGGGCGATTGCCTTCGTCGAGCTTCAGGGTTTTCTCAACACTGGAAACTTCTTTAGTTGCTTTATCCATCACCTGCATAGAGGCCGTGACTTCAACGATCTCATCAGCGAAAAGACCCGCTTCCTGAGCCGCTGCCGTGCGCTGCTGGGACTGTAGAGAATACTCGTCCTGTGCTTCACGGCTAACGTTGTAGCGATTAGCAACAATCTCAGCAGTCTCCAGCATGGGGATATAAATATTTTTCTGCATGGCGATCAATGCTTCGTCGCGGTTGCGATAGCTGTTGGCGTGTTCGTTCTGCACCAGGCTGATGTGCTCGATGCCACCACCGACAACCGTGGTCATGCCGTCACAAATAATTTGCTTGGCCGCCGTGGCAATGGACATTAAACCGGAAGAGCACTGACGCTCGATGCTCATGCCGCTGACGGTATCGGGCAGGCCCGCACGCAAGCCAGCCAAACGCCCGATGTTGTAACCGGTTGTACCCTGCTGCAGCGCACAACCCATGATGACATCATCAATCTCGGCGGGGTCAACACCCGCTCGCGCTATGGCTTCACGAATGGGAATGGCACCCAGTGTCGGGCCGTCAGTATCATTAAAAATCCCACGGTAGGCTTTACCGATGGGGGTACGGGCACTTGAAACAATAACTGCTTCTCTCATTTTTCTACACTCCTGTTGGGRTTAACGCAGGCCAGTTAAGGCGCTGGGTATTTTACGATGCTTTACCTTTTTTAAGAAACTTCTGAGTTTGTTGCCCGGCATTGGTCAGCACACGCTGGCCGGCCTCGTCCTCGACATCGGCCCAGGCGGCACGAATATTTTCCGGCGTGCGCTCTTCGGGTGACAGATAAATGCCGTCGGTTTCATAAATACGTGTAGTGGCGTAACCACCGGCACCGGCGGCGAGAATGGTGCGGGTTGGCGCTTCGTCATCACACARGGTTAACAAACCGGTAGTCACCGCTTCGGGGGGCATGAGCTCTTCCGCACTGTCGTCGGAGAAAATATCCGCCGTCATTCGTGTATAGGCCGAAGGCGCCAGGGCATTGATGTGGATACCGTACTTATGCCCTTCGAGCACCAGGGTATTCATCAAACCAATCACCGCCATTTTCGCAGCACCGTAACTGGACTGGCCAAAGTTACCGTAGAGGCCACTGGCCGAGGTGGTCATCACAATGCGACCGTACTCCTGCTCGCGCATCAAGTCCCACACCGCTTTCGAGCAATTCACYGAACCCATTAAATGCACTTCAACCACGGCACGAAAGTTATCGAGATCTGCCTTGGCAAAACTTTTRTCGCGCAGTATGCCGGCGTTGTTAATAAGGATATCGACCCGGCCCCACTCGGCTTTTGCCTGGGCAACCATGGCTTCAACTTCATCGTAGTTAGCAACATTGGCGCCATTGGCAATAGCTTCACCACCTTTAGCTTTAATTTCAGCGACCACTTGCTCGGCCAATGTCGATGAGCCCGCTGACGAACCATCAACAGAACCACCCAGATCATTCACAACAACTTTACAGCCGCGCTCGGCCAGGGCTAGCGCGTGAGATTTACCCAGTCCATTGCCAGCGCCAGTGACAATGGCGACACGATCATCAAAACGAATTGTCATTTCTTCACTCCTAGTTTGTTATTTAAATRCCTTAAGTTATATTCGAAAATAACTAGCCTGCGAAAACCATATTCAACCATTCCGCTTTCAATGCGGGCTTGTCGACACCTTCAATTTCAACGGTGATATCCAGTTTAAACAGGTACTGGCCAGGCTTTTTCTCGGTGGCTTCCAGCAGCACGGCATTGGCGCGCACACGGCTGCCGACTTTTACGGGGTTTAAAAAACGTACTTTATCGAAACCGTAATTCACGCCCATGGTGCGATTCGGCACATTGACGCCAACACCGTTTTGTAGAAAGTAAGCCAGCATCGACAGGGTTAAAAACCCGTGGGCAATGGTACCGCCGAAGGGACTGTCTGCCGCTTTAACCGGATCGACATGAATAAACTGGTGATCCAGAGTGACATCGGCAAAGTCATTGACCTGCTGCTGATTGATTTCAAACCAGTCGGAGGTGCCACAATCGTCGCCAATGTGGGACTGTAAATCGCTAGTATTAATTTTAATGGTCATATTTAATTTCCTTTAAATCCTCGTTAATAACTATCTGTTAAAAGCGTAATCAATAATTCTGTAAGCTGGCAAAACGCTGTACATGGTAGCGCCTGTCACCGAACTGCTGCTCTGCAACACGGGCACGTTTCATAAAAAACCCAATATCCAGCTCGTCTGTCATGCCGATACCGCCGTGTAATTGCACGCCTTCGTTAGTCACCAGGGTAACAACTTCGCTGACTTTTGCCTTACAGGCACTAGCCAGCAAGCTTAACTGTGGGTCATTGTTATCGAGGGCTTGCAGGGCTTTGATGACTACTGACTTGGCCAGTTCTATTTCGCTAAACATATGGGCAGCACGATGTTGCAGGCCCTGGTAGGAACCGATGAGTGCTCCGTACTGGCTGCGCTCTTTCATATATTGCACGGTGCGCTCAAACACTTCCTGGGACATACCCAGCAATTCCGCTGAGAGGTGAATATTGGCAACATTAGCAAGATAAGTAATCAGGCTAGTGCCCTTATCCTTTTCACCCAGTAAAGCGTCCGCTGCAAGCTCAACATTATTCAAACGCAGCATCGCGCTATTGCGACTATCGGCCAAATACACCCGCTCGATTTCTACGCCCGGCGCGGAACTGTCGACAATAAACAGGCTGATACCCTGCTCGTCATTAACATCACCCGAGGTGCGCGTACTCACAATAAACTGACCGGCAATATGCCCGTCACAAACAAACTGCTTTTCGCCATTCAGTACGTAGCCAGCACCACTGGCCGTCGCCGTGGTTTTCACCAAGGCTGGACGATACTTGGGGCCTTCGTCCAGCGCCACGGCGAGCAACAGCGAACCGTCAACAATCGCTGGCAACAGGGCTTTTTTCTGCGCCTCAGAGCCTGCGCTATTAATCGCCGATGCCGCCAATACAGCCGTCGACAGCAGGGGTGACGCGGTCAAGGTACGACCATTTTCTTCCATTACCTGACCCATACCCACATGGCCAAACGCGAGGCCGCCGTGGGCTTCGGGCACTAAAACCCCCGTCCAGCCCAGTTCAACCATTTGCTGCCAGGTGGCGCWGTCATAACCCAGCTCGCTACGCTCATCGCGCAGCTGGCGCAGTTGTGACACCGGGGCGTGCTCACTCAAAAAGCCCTGGGCGGATTCTTTGAGCATGTTTTGCTCTTCATTCAGTACTAATGCCATTTGCTCCTACCCCTTTTGACCTAAACCCAAAATACGCTTACTGATGATATTGAGCTGAATTTCAGAAGTCCCGCCCTCTATCGTATTACCCTTGGTGCGTAACCATTGGCTGGCGAGTAAGCCATTATTAAAAGCCTCGCCCTCCCAGGCTAAACCTGCCTGACCATGAATGTCAGTGAGCAATTCGTAGCGTTGTTTATTCAGCTCAGTACCGGCATATTTGAGCATTGACGAGGTTGCGCCAGTGCCAGTACCGGCCTTGGTTTCATCGTCGATACGCTCCTGGGTTAATTCAAAGGCGAGGATGTCGATTTCCCACTGGGCAATTTCAGTACGCAACGCTGTGTCAGCCAGCTGACCATTTTCTAAACCACCGGCCACGTCAATGGCCCGTTGGTGCAGGCTTTTTTCGCTGGCGGCGGTATGGCCCATATTGCCGATCATCGCCCGCTCGTGGGTGAGGAGATAGGAGGCCAGCTCCCAGCCTTGATTAATATTGCCCACTAACTGATCTTTTTCAACTCGTACATCGTCGAGGAAGGTTTCGCAAAACGGCGAATTACCCGAGATCAATTTAATGGGGCTGGTGCTAACGCCCGGCGTGGTCATATCAAACAGTACCAAACTGATACCGGCATGTTTAACCGCATCGGGATCGGTGCGTACCAGACAGAACATCCAGTCGGCGCGCTCGGCGTAAGAGGTCCACACCTTTTGGCCATTCACCAGAAAGTGGTCGTCCTTGTCTTCGCAACGGGTCTGCAGGCCCGCCAGGTCGGAACCGAAGTTAGGCTCGCTATAGCCCTGGCACCACCAGATTTTGCCCTTCACAATATTCGGGATGTGCTGGCGTTTCAGCTCTTCTGAGCCGTACTGTAGAAGCGCCGGACCGATCATCGACAAACCCATGCTAAATAGCGGGAGTCGTGCATCGATGCGGTACATTTCTTCGCGGAGAATTTTTGTCTCTTCTTTACTGAGGCCTCCGCCGCCGTATTCTGCTGGCCAGTCGGGTGCCGTCCAGCCCCGCTCGGCCATCACCTCTAACCAGCGTTTCTGGTCTTCGTTCACAAACTTCCATTTTGTGCCGCCCCAACAGCGATCTTCAAATTCCATCACTGGCAGACGCTGAGACGCAGGACAATTGGCGTCGAGCCAGTCCCGAGTTTGCGCCCTGAATTGCTCAAGATCAGACATAGTTAACCTCTTATTTTTTTGAATAATCGTCTGCGTAGAAACCCTTTGAACACTCACGAAAATGCGGGGCTATCTACAGGGGCCTGCCTCTGTATTGGAAAAATGAACACCAGCCTCAGCGGGACAACAAATTTCACGGCCAGCCGTACTCTATTGGCTTTAATGTACGACCATAACGAAGTAAACCACAACAACGGGTTACTATAGAGTAAGGGACATAAGTGGTAAACTATGGTCATTGACCAACAGGTATTGTTCTCGTGCACAAGCAAGGGCGCGAAGGCTTGTTGCTCGATAAGCTAGCCACTAATACTGAGTTAAACACCTCGATAATTAGCAAGCCGAGCCTTCAACCACTGAGCAACGGGTTGTCGAGACTCGCCCTCACAGCGCAAGTAATACGCTTTTTTAGTCCAAGAGCTTTTAGTCGCCAAGCGCTTAATAAATAATTCAGCACTTTTCGCCCATTTTTTCCCATTGCGATACTTCAGGCGCAAGTGACTTTCGGCATCTTCCGACGAATGCTCAGAGCCGTTGCGTATAAAAACACAACCACTGTGGCCCACCGACTCCAGTAAATATTCAATCTCCACACTGGCGACGTCATCACTTACAGCCGAACGCCAAAAGCCAAACAGAGCAACCATAATCACAAAGACACACATTAAGCGATTCATTGCCCAAACAAAGCCAATATTGGATTGTGRTCAGAGCTCAACACCGCGCGCGTACCGGTAGAGTCCACACGCAAGCCGCGCACATAGCTATGATCCAGATGAAAACCAAACACCGTTTTGCGGTGGTCTACTTCGAACGAGAGAGGCTCAAGATTAAGATCCGTTGCTAGCGTATTAAGAATGGCCAAACGTTTTTTCCGCCAAGTATTAAAATCCCCAGACAAAATCACAGCCCCCTGATGGTCGTCAAGAATTTGTCTAACCTGGTCAATTTGTGCCTGAAATTCAACAACCCCCARAGTGAARTTCACGCCATGGACATTGACTACCACCAACGTGTTATCGGTATTACTTAAGACGTACTCCGTAATGTTCGTAGCTTTGGGAGTACCTAGCCATGGCTCCCTGGYACTCAGGTTACACTGAACTAATGGCTTGCTGCGACTTAAAGTCAGCACACCGCTTAACTGCACCGAACTCCGATAGCCTGGACTAAAAGACCAATAATCCAGACCTTCTATAGCGTCTGTAAAGTCAGGRCGGAGTATAGCCTCCTGAATCAAAACGAGGTCTTTACCGCGACCCAACTCATCAAGATCTCTTTGCCAGTTAGCCCGCTCACCCTTCTTTATGTTCCAGTTCAAAAACCCAATATCGGTGGCGTCGAGCTCTGCTCCCGCTTCCTGATAAATTGAATCCTSAGATACGGAGCCAAGACGGTCGCGGCAACTGGTAACAKCCGTTGCAATGTCGCGATTATGGTTTGCAAAAATACTTTGACTTTCAATACGGGGCGGCACCTGAAAACTGGTGCAACCAGATAATGCAATCAACGAGATAACAATGATAGCGCGTTGAATACGATAGTTAATGTGAAGCATATTCACGGCTAAAAATTCGACCAAATTGATAGAAAGATAATTAATTATACAGCGGTGCAGCAAAAAACTGCTACCAACTTAGATTCACTGTAAAATATGAGTTGCTACTATTAATTAAATTTGAATAGATTTATACAGGCGTCTTTCGCTTACAGCATTACAGAGGATTGTCACACGCAAAAAGCCTCTCTCTTAATTCATTGCCATAAAAAAATAGTTCTTCAGGTAATACTCAGCTTTCCGAATCCGGTTAGCGATTTTCTAAGCGATTAAAATCGAGTATTCCCGAAGTTAACGGATAGCGTTCTCGATAGGCTCGATGAAACGCATCACTGACGTTCCAAAAGTCGCTATCTGTTCGCCTCACACCGTAGACATCCAGTAAATGCCGGTAATCGCTTTGCGACTCAAGGCTACCTATTTCGTCAACAAAATCACCTACCTCATCGGCACTCACCTGGAAAAGAATATTTGGATAAGCGCCGATAAAACCAGGAAGAACCGACAAGGTATCGTCTTCAGGTAAACGATTTTCCTGCTCTTTAAATATCGAGGTCATATTTGAGTAGGCACGATTGGCGATAAGAGACACATATTCATCACCCGTTGCCTTATTGATTTGCACAAAAGCGACCTCAGGCATCAAGGCAACGGGCTTACCTTGAAGTAAGTGCAAACGCTCTAACTCTTTTCGCACCTGTACTGATTTAATAGCTGACATTTGGTGTTTTGTTGACAACACCGCTTTCAGCCGTAATGCTAACAAATCAAATAGTTCACGCTTCTCATCATGACTTTTATAGTCAATTGCCGGGACTGATTGTTTTTCGAAAACCGGCAACGTTAGATAGCCATCTATGTCCTCATCATCTACCCCTTGGTACCAAAKCTTCCGCTCCCTAATCCGGGCAGATTCCGGTAACAATTGTAAAAATGCCGCTTCAGCCTCCATTCGCAGAAAGTCCATATACATGCGTGTCAGCAACTGGTGCCCACCATTGCCAAAAACATCGTAGCCCGCCACCAATAGATAGTGAATACGTTCAAGTAAATTAAAGCCAATGAGCCAAGCGGTTTTCGGTTTGTGTCCAAGCAATCCCTTTTCAACAGTTGCACTGTCGAAATGTCGAAATATCGTCAGGCCAGCATTATCATTAACACCGTCCCCATCCCAAACAATACTTAAGTTAATGGCATTTTTTGGCAAGTGCTCTGCAAGATACGCATCTTGATCTTCCATTAATCCTTGTTGTTGTTTTTTATAGATTTTCCAATGCTTAATGGGACGATAAATATCGATAAGACTGGCAGGAAGATCCAAGCTTTCCTCCCGGCGCGCCATAAAACCTTCAACAATATCCAAGCGCCTAGGATCAGGATTAGCGAAAAACACCCAAAAATTATCCTGAATGACATTCAGTGCCACTTGCCCACGACATACCGTTCCTTTAATAAAAGCCATAATGGTGAACTGGGCTTCATCGAGCAAAAACTGATAACGCGAATGAACCGGCATCACATCAAAGGTGATAAAAGGATTGGAAGCGAACTCAGGCGCATAGGATGGCAAACTTGTCACATCATAGGCCGCATCAACAAATAAGGTTTGCCAGCGTTGCATGCGCTGCTCATCAAGACGGTAAGGCATATGTGTTTTTGTCACGATGGAATGAAGCACTGGCTGAATACGGTAATACACACGCTCAACCCCGGGGGCATCATAAGGCCGTCGCGTAGCGATAAGCTGTATCGGCTCACCGGGCGGCGTGGTAGAGCGCACTAAGGTAAAAAATCTGCGTTGGTTCAATTCTGGGAAATATAAATGAGCGAAATACAGGTGTTCAAAAAGGTAACGACTGGTCAATTGTTCTTTTAGCGAATCGCCATTAAAAAAACCTTCCCAACGTTTAATTTGCGCAGTGTATTGCGGCAATAAAGGTGGTCGAAGGGTGTAAAGCGCACCTTGTTCAAGCCATTGCTTTAGCACCTTCTGTTCGTTCTCAGGCAAGCCTGGCAGAGCATAGGGCATACCCCACAATGGATGCTTACGGGCAAATGTAGAGAACGTGTCATCTTGAGTGCAGGATTGCTTGCGTGACAACGACAAATCAAAACTGGCTGGCAATTGTTGCCCATCGGGCAAAGGGTTTTTTTCTTTTAAGGTCAGCATCTGATACATAACCCCAGCCTGGCGATTGGCTTCGACAGTATCGGCTCGCTCATTAAGCACCGAATAAAAACCTTTCTCTCGCCATTCGGCTGTCGAGTGAGCATCTTCAAAAATACGTGTCGGTGATGCTGCTTTAAGGCGCGTTGCGTAAACTACATCGCTGGTAGCACCGCGGTCAATACCTTCAATAGAGCTTAATTTTAACTGACAAGATGCATCGTAACAGCCGTGACAAACAACACAGCGTTTTTCAAGAACCGGTTTCACTTCTGACCAATAATCGATAGCGCCCGGTGGTAATACTTCGACGGCACGCTCTTTGACTTCGCTCTTGCCGTAATGCCTTTCAAATTGCATTGTGCCAATGGCTGTACAGCCACTGAGTAAGACGACGATAAGTAGCCAGTACTTTTTATTAATTACACCCAAGCGTCCGCCTCCAAATTACCTGACAACAAATATCGTCGCGAGTATAAATGTTTACTGGCAAAAACGCTTATCGACGAATTTATCCAAGCGACTTGGATAAGCTACCCCCTCTATTTATAATAAGCCCTATGAATCTCTCACAAAGTCTCTACCTTATTATCACAATCACTCTTCTGTCTTCCTGCGCAAGCAGGCTAGAGCCCATACAACGCCCTGCCGAATATGCCCGCCAAGCGGCGAACACCCAGCTCTGGAGAGACTTAGACTCAGTGCACAGTAGTGACTGGCACTACCTACTCAACGATGGTGCCTTAGCACTGGACTGGCGACTACGCGCCATTGATAGCGCCAGCCAAAGTATTGACCTCCAATCTTTTCTATGGGAATTCGATACCGTCGGAGAGGCACTGTCAGAACACATCCTGGCAGCAGCGGATCGAGGTATACGCACCCGAATTTTAATCGACGATTCCTTTCTCTATATGGCTGATGCCAATATTTCAAAAATTGAAGCCCACCCCAACATCGAGTTTCGTATTTTCAACCCCTACAAGCGCCGCTCAAGTAACGTGGTGGCCCGTGAGCTCCTTAACCTGGGAGAGTTCCAGCGACTCGATCATCGCATGCACAATAAAGTTATGATTATTGATGGTCGTATCGCCCTGCTTGGCGGCCGAAATATTGCCGACCAATATTTCGGCTTACATGCCTCTAGCAATTTTCGCGACATGGAGCTTATCGTTGGCGGACCCATTATTGGTGATATTAGCAATGGGTTTGACCAGTACTGGAATAACGACTGGTCTTTTCCCGCAGAAACTTTTATTTCAGCGAATAACACTGACACCACAACAGATAGCACGGTGCCGCCAACACCCTCGATCAGTCATATCCATCAAGAAGAAAGTCCACAAAAACGATCGGCCCAATGGCTCAGACTAGTTGAGCAAGCTATACCAGGAAAAGCTCATTTGTTGCTGGATAAGCCACCCCTTAAAAACCCAGCCATACCCAACCAGGCACCCATCCAGCTCGGCAGTGAAATCATTACTCTCATAGAAAGTGCTACAACAGATATCTGGATTATCTCAGCCTATCTAATACCAACATCTCCGTTTGAAAAAGCCATTGAAGACGCTGAAAATCGCGGTGTCGACGTGCACATTTTAACAAATTCCATTCGCTCTAATAACCACATCAGTGCTCATAGTGCTTATCGAAAACATATCCGCCGACTGCTGGCTCACGGAGCTAATTTATACGAAATGCGTATTGATGCCAAAGATAGAGGCCGCTATATGCAAGAACCYYTGGACAGTAAAACCCTRGCCTTGCACGCCAAAGTCATGATTGTTGATCGGGACAAAGTTTTTATTGGCAGTGCTAACTTCGACCCACGCTCACTGAGAATTAATACAGAAATGGGTTTAATCATTAACAGTGAAACGTTTAACCAGCAGCTAAGGGATGCTATTGCGCAAGACTTCCTACCGCGTAATGCTTGGCATCTCCGGCTTATAGATAAAGATCAAGTAGAGTGGGTTTCCGACGACCGCACACTAAAGCATCAACCTGCCCAGAGTTTCATGCAAAATATCGAAGACTGGTTTTTTGCTCACTTACCCATCGAAAATGAAATGTGACATGCTAAAACACACCTTAGCTAAAATAATTCTAATCCTACAGGGACATAGTAATGGCAAATCATCAAGTAAAGACCTGGTTCGCGTCCATAATATTCATCGTGCTTACCGACTACGCACCGGAATCGGAATCACAATCTATCGTCGCGAATAGCAGCCCAAGTACAACACCTACCCTCACACATAAGTCAGCCGCACCCACGCTAAACACTATCAGTAACGGAACTTTCTATAATATTTACCCTCAGCCAATCACCCTGAATAAAGGGTACTGGGAAGGCGAACCTTACGTTGCCGGTGGTGCTTCACGACCATCAGTCGGACTAATTAACAATGCCTACCTGAGTGGCGACCTTGATAACGATGGCATCGAAGAGGCCGTCGTGCTGCTCTGGCAAAGCACGGGTGGTTCTGGAGCCTTTAGCTATCTCGCCGTATTCACAGAGCTTAATGGAGAGGCTAGTAACATATCGATTGCCGCCATTGGCGATCGTGTACAAGTACGCTCCGCGCGAATTGATGACCAGCAGATAGTCCTYGATGTCGTACAACAAGGCCCGAACGATGCCGCCTGTTGCCCATCARAAAAAGTCAGTCGTMACTGGTCATTGATCGAAGGCGAATTACAAGAAGGAAGCCCAAGGGCTGAAGGCATATTSAGTCTTAATGACATAGCCAACMAAGAATGGCAACTCACTCAATACAATCGCAACGAGACTCTGCCTGAATCCCTACAGGTCACCCTGCAAGTAAAAGGCAATCGCATAGCAGGACAAGGACCATGCAATCGATATTTTGCCACGATAGAAGCGAGCGACAACGCAGGCGAAATATCGATTGGGCAAGCTGGCGCCACAATGATGGCATGCCCCAAGCCTTTAATGCCCCTTGAGAAAAAATACCTGAAATTACTTGCAGGTGTTACACGTTACAGCTTCATAATGGGTGATTTRGCTCTCTCATGGCAGTCTGAAAACAAATACGGCACGATGGTTTTTAGATTAGCGCCTAGGAAATCAGGGGACTAAAACCTCAACCCGATCAACCTTTTGAAAGCCTCTCGGCAATTTATTACCCCGCCGACCGCGTTCACCAATGTAGTGCTGYAAATCTGCAAACTTCAGGTTGTGATGGCGCTTACCCGAGTAAATAATTAAGCTCTGGCCCTCAGCCACCACGGCAACGGTGAGCATGAATTCTTCGCGTGCCTGCAARCGTGAAGTCGGGATATTAATAATTCKATTACCYTTGCCTCGCGCTAATTCTGGCAGCTCTGTCAGTGGGAAGGCGAGCATACGGCCCTCATTACTGATGGCAACCACCAACGCTTCTTCGACATTMACATTGGCAATCGGCGGCAATATTTGCCCGCCTTTGGGAATGCTAATCAGCGCTTTCCCCGAGCGGTTTTTGGTGTRGAGGTCAGACATTTTRGCGACAAAGCCGTAACCCGCATCAGTGGCCAGCAATATTTTYTGCTCGTCATCACCCATCARCAGRCCACAAAATGTCGCCCCRGAKGGTGCRTTTAAACGNCCCNGTAGCYGGCTCRCCCTGYCCCCGTGCCGATGGYARKGTGTGRGCSGCSAGRGCRTARCTKCGCCCGGTRGARTCGAGCARTATCRCCTGYTGRTTRCTGCGGCCCTGYACRGCGGCAAANAAAGNCATCACCSGCTTTGTAATTGAGRCTCGCGCCATCGACYTCGTGGCCTTTGGCGGCACGAATCCAGCCTTTTTCGGAGAGCACRACMGTSAYCGGRTCWGCACTGAGCAARTCCATTTCATTGTAGGCCTGGGCTTCGCTGCGCTGTACTAATARCGARCGACGMTCATCRCCAAAYTCTTCRGCGATCGCTTCMAGCTCTTTWCGCACCARGGTTTTTAATCGCCGSTCKGAACCGAGGATCAACTCAAGGGCCTTACGCTCCGTACTCAGTTCATCCTGCTCGGCACGGATTTTAAATTCTTCCAGCTTGGCGAGTTGTCGCAGACGCAAATTGAGGATTGCTTCGGCCTGAATGTCCGTTAAGTCATAACGCACCATCAGCTCATGTTTCGGGTCATCCTCATGGCGAATAATGGCGATGACTTCGTCGATATTCAGGAAAGCCGCGAGCAGGCCGTCGAGAATATGCAGACGAGCCAGTACCCGCTCAAGGCGATATTCGAGGCGGCGGCGCACGGTGGCAAGTCGAAACGTCAGCCACTCACCAAGAATGACATTCAGCGGCTTAACACTGGGCAGGCCATTCATGCCGATCATGTTCAAATTGACCCGGTAATTGCGCTGCARGTCAGTGGTGGCAAACAGGTGATTCATCAARGCYTCGAGATCGACCCGRTTGGAGCGCGGCACAATGACCAGCCGCGTAGGGCATTCGTAGTCAGACTCATCCCGCAAGTCAGCMACCATCGGCAATTTCTTCGCCATCATTTGAGCGGCAATTTGCTCAAGGATTTTTGCCGGTGAGGCTTGGTGAGGTAATGCTGTGATAACAATATCGCCATCTTCTTTCTGCCAGACGCCGCGCATGCGCACCGAACCACGACCGGTTTTATAAACACCCAACAACTCTTGTGGGCTCGAAATAATTTCAGCCTCGGTGGGGTAGTCGGGGCCAGGTATCAGCGCGAATAAGTCTTCAACTGTCGCTTTGGGGTGTTCGAGTAAATGTACCGTGGCGCTAATAATTTCGCGTAAATTGTGGGGCGGAATATCCGTGGCCATGCCGACGGCAATGCCGGTGGTGCCGTTAAGCAATACGTGGGGCACCTGGGCGGGCAATACCTGCGGCTCATCCAGCGAGCCATCAAAATTGGGTTGCCACTCGACCGTACCCTGACCCAGCTCACCGAGTAATAAATCGGAAAACTGCGCAAGACGGGATTCGGTGTAACGCATTGCCGCAAACGATTTGGGGTCATCCGGCGAGCCCCAGTTGCCTTGACCATCAACCAGCGGGTAACGATAAGAGAAGGGCTGAGCCATCAACACCATAGCCTCGTACGAGGCACTATCACCGTGGGGATGAAACTTGCCGATCACATCGCCCACCGTGCGCGCCGATTTTTTATGCTTGGCGGTGGAGCGCAAACCCAGCTCGCTCATGGCATAAATAATGCGCCGCTGTACGGGCTTGAGGCCATCGCTAATATGGGGTAGTGCGCGGTCGAGAATCACGTACATGGAGTAATCGAGATAGGCTTTTTCGGCGTACTCGCTGACCGGGCGGCTTTCCGCCGAGTCGATATCAATTACTGTATCTGTCATAAAAAACGTCTTTATCGAATTTGTTTAAGTGAAGTTAACGACAGGAAATCAAGCCGTTTCGGCCAGGTCCCCTTTTTCTTCCAGCCAGGCTTTACGATCGGCCGCGCGCTTTTTCGCCAATAGCATGTCGAACAGCTCGCTGGTGTTATCACCTTCGTCAATAGTCAAACGTACGAGGCGGCGAGTGTCGGGGTCCATCGTCGTTTCACGCAGTTGTATGGGATTCATTTCACCCAGGCCTTTAAAGCGTGTCACCTGTATTTTACCGCTCAGTTTTTCCGCCTCAATGCGGTCGAGTACGCCCTGCTTTTCCTGCTCGTCGAGGGCGTAAAACACGGCTTTGCCAACATCGATGCGAAACAGCGGGGGCATCGCGACATAGACATGACCGGCCGCAACCAGAGGCCGAAAATGGCGTACAAACAAAGCGCAAATCAGTGTCGCGATGTGAGCGCCGTCGGAGTCGGCATCGGCGAGAATACAGACCTTGTGATAACGCAGAGCGCTGAGGTCGTTGCTATCGGGGTCGAGGCCAATGGCGACGGAGATATCGTGTACTTCTTGTGAGGCGAGGATTTGCTGGCTATCGACTTCCCAGGTATTCAGGATTTTACCGCGCAGGGGCATGATGGCCTGAAACTCGCGACTGCGCGCCTGTTTGGCCGAACCACCGGCGGAGTCGCCCTCCACCAAAAACAGCTCGGAGCGCTCGGGCTCAGCACTGGAGCAATCTGCCAGCTTGCCCGGTAGAGCGGGGCCGGAAGTCACTTTCTTGCGCGCGACCTTTTTACTCAAGCGCATGCGCCGCTGAGCATTGGCAATACACAATTCGGCCAGTTTTTCGGCTTCTTCGGTGTGCTGGTTAAGCCACAGRCTAAACGCGTCTTTCACCACCCCYGAAATAAACGCAGCGGCTTCGCGSGAYGASAGGCGCTCTTTGGTYTGSCCGGAGAACTGYGGRTCRCGCARTTTTGACGAGAGSACAAAACARCAYTTRTCCCAAATATCATCGGGGGCCAGTTTTACCCCTCGCGGCAAGAGGTTRCGGAATTCACAAAACTCCCGYGTTGCTTCCARCAAGCCGGTGCGAAAGCCGTTGACGTGGGTGCCGCCCTGRGCCGTGGGAATTAAATTGACGTAACTTTCCTGGGTGATTTCGCCACCYTCRGGCAACCAYTGCACGGCCCARTCRACYGCTGCRGCAGCTGCGCTGAGACTGCCGGTAAAGGGTTCGGCGGGYAGYACCTCCCARCCTTTSGTYGCCGTMASKARATAGTCSGATAARCCTTCTTCATARAGCCAGGTCTCACTTTCGCCCGAGGCTTCGTCTTTAAACTGCACTTCAAGCCCAGCGCACAATACGGCCTTGGCGCGCAGTACGTGTTTAAGCCGGGGCAGGGAATATTTAATGCTGTCGAAGTATTTGCCATCGGCTTTGAATTTTATTTCGGTGCCGGTATTGCGCTTGCCACAGGTGTCGATGACTTCAAGCTCGGAGGCTTTTTCACCATTGGCAAACGTCATGCGGTGAATCTTGGCATCGCGGCGAATCGTCACCTGCAATTCTAACGACAGGGCATTCACCACCGACACGCCCACGCCGTGCAAGCCACCAGAGAACTCGTAACTGTCACCGGAGAATTTACCACCGGCGTGCAGGGTGGAGAGAATCACCTCTACCCCCGGCAAGCCCTGCTCGGGGTGGATATCGACTGGCATACCCCGGCCGTCATCGCCCACGGTAATAGCGCCGTCTTTGTGCAAAATGACATAAATTTTTCGGGCAAAACCTGCCAGCGCTTCATCAACACTGTTGTCGATCACTTCCTGGGCGAGGTGGTTGGGCCGCGTGGTATCGGTGTACATGCCCGGACGCTTGCGCACGGGGTCGAGGCCGGTTAGCACCTCAATCGAATCTGCGTTGTAATCACTCATAATTGAATATCGGGCCTTTTAACTGCTAGTCGCATGTTGAATTCATGCGGTTTTATGGGTAAGAAATTGAACAATGGCAGGCAGATGATTTTCAAAACCAACAAAGCCGTGGTCGCCGCCAGGTTCGATGACAAGTTGGCAATCGGCGTATTTTTCTTCTGCCAAGCGATAGTCGAGCACTTCGTCGCCGGTTTGTAGTAGTACCAATAAATTGGCAGGTTCTGTCACAGGGTCAACATCAAAGCTCTGTAACTCATCGAGATGCTCTTGCTCAATACGATGAGCTTCACCAGTGTGGTAATTGGCCTGGTCGCCGAGTAAATAATCACGGCCCAACCAGGGGCGCACTGCCGGATTAATCAACACCGCGCGCGAATGATACTTGGCCGCCAGAAAGGTGGCGTAAAAGCCACCCATGGAACTACCGGCAAAATAGAGCGTGCCGGACAGCTCGGCAATCAGCGCTTCCAACTGCGCCATAGCAACAGCGGGAAAGGGGCTTAAGAAGGGGCAAATAAAATCGATACCAGGGCGTTTGCTCGCTAGCCAGGCACGTGTTTTCCGGGCCTTGTCCGAGTCTGGCGAACTATTGAAACCATGGATATATACGAGTGAGGCCACAATCTTGCTTCGCCTGGAAGAAAGGTGTGATTATAGCGATTGCCCGGCAACAATAAAGAGAGTGCTGATAATAGAAGTTCTAGTGCAGCCAGGGGGCGAAAGAAAGGCACCGTCTTAAGATAAGCAATAAACCGGTGCTATGGACTATCACTACGAGCTATCGCTAATAACCAGCCATTCCGTGATCCACTTTGTGCTCAATATCAGAGAGGTGACGCACCCCCGTCAGGAGCTGACCATCGGGGTGTAGATCTATCCAACGATAACCCGGCATGCCGTCACTCATCGCAAAATCATCACTACTGGCCGCAAACTGGAAACAGGTCGACGGCGTTGTATAAACATCACACCCCGCCCATTGAATCGATAACTCTTGATGCACATGTCCAGTAAATAATGCTTTAACATTACCTGCCGCCCGAACAATGCCTTCAAAGTCATCCGCATTGGCAATGCGCTGTTTATCGAGCCATTCACAGCCAACCGGCATCGGTGGGTGGTGCATAAAAATCACAAAGGGTGATTCTGGCTCGGCACGCAAGCTCTGCTCAAGAAACATCAGCTCTTCATCAACTAGGCGACCTCCAACCTGTCCCGGTATTGCCGTATTCAARGACAGCACTCGCCAGGCACCTAATTCCAGCAGCGGCCAATAGGGCGAGGAGATAAAACCGCTCTGCATCACCGCAAAATCGTCGTGATTACCCGGTAGCCAGGCGTAGGGGATTTCAAAAAACTGAGCTTGTTCAGAAAACAAACGATACGCACTGTGCTTACCCTCTGCAGCCACATCACCCGTCACCATCATCATGTCAGCAAAATCACGGCGTGCGGTAATATCGGCAAGTACTTTACTGAAACTGTCGTAAGTACAGATACCGGCTAAACGGTGGTCTCGTGTTTCGCCGATATGTAAATCGGTAATCTGTACCAGATGACGCACACCCCGTGAAATCATCGGCTCGCCTCTTCTCTATAAGTGTCGGCGGGATAAATACGGGCAGGGACAAGTTGAACAGGGGGAAACTGGCTTGCAAAATACGCGTCTACATAATCACTCGCAGGTTGCATCCAGTATTGGCACTGGCTCACCCACGGCATAGCCATGTTGACGGCAGAGCACCAGTAATTCTTCGAGAAAATCATTCCACTGACGCTTTTCATCAGGCTGAAACATGTGTTGATTTGGATAAGCATTTTTAGGTCGCACACCACGATTGCTGCCATAGGTAATAACTTCGGCTATTTGCGCATCATGATACAAGCGCACTGTCAGCATTGGTGGTTTGAACCAGCGAACTGTGACTGATTTATCAGTCCTTTCCGACCGAGTGTCGAGAGGACCTCCCGCACTGACCTGCTTCTGACTAACTGACAATAGAGTGGTATAGGTCGTGCGCTCCAGAACCGTTAATACAATTTCGGCATCATCACCCGGAGACAAACCAATACGTCGCTCATCCTCGCTATGCAGATCGGGAAACAAACCCAGCAGGCGGAAGTAATTGGCCTCGCAGCAAGCCATAAATGCTTTTAAATCAACTCTATAACGCAAGTTTTACCTCTATAAAATTCAACACTAATGCACGTAATTACTGACCTGAAAAGCAAGCGGCACTGATTTAACTGTATTCTGCCAGCAAGTTATCGCGGTTAAGCTGCAACCACTGTAAACAAATAATACTCGCCGCATTATTACATTGCCCTGCAGCCAGGGCTGCCATTGCTTCTCGCTCGCTCATCACGTGCAACAGGATATCTTCATTTTCGCTCGCCAGGCCAAAATGACCGCCCTTACCACGCAAATCAACCAAACCACAGAATAGCGCCAAACGCTCATTCGTGCCGCCGGGGCTAACCAGGTATTCACAAATAGGTAGCAGTTTGACCCGATCAATGCCGGCCTCTTCCATCAGCTCTCGGYTCGCCACATCTATGGAGGTTTCCCCCGATTCAACAATCCCGGCAACCACCTCAAGCTGCCACGGCCCCTCTGGAAGACCCATTGCCCCAACCCGAAATTGCTCAACCATGCCAACCAGCTTCCGTTCGGGGTCATAGAGCAGGACACCCACAGCACGCCCACGGACAAATAGCTCACGCGTAAATTTTCGGCTCCATCCACCCTCAAACAAACGGTGGCGCAAGTGCAGCTTTTCCATCGAGAAAAAACCATCATAAACAAGCTCTCGAGAAAGCAGTTCAACATCGTTATCGCCCAGTGATTTGATACCCACCATCCTTTAATACTCCCTTAAAACAAGCCCTACACACTAGCAGCATAAAGGGTACGCAGTCGTTTCTATCTGTTAGACTAGCGCGTTATCAATTACATACTTAATATCATCCATAGGAATAGGGCAAGTTCATGTCAAAGCTGATATCAAAAACACTGGGTGGCCTGCTGTTAACGGCAAGCTGTGTAGCCCCGCTACAGGCAGAAACACTGGCTGAAATCTATCAACTGGCACTGAACAACGATGCACAGTTRCGCGCCGCCCACGCAGCTTTTAAAGTGGGCAAGCAGTCCATCCCCCTTGCTCGCGCTGGATTACTGCCCACCATTACCGGCAGCATAGAGCTGACTGATGGTGATGGCGACTCTAGCTCCTTCCGTACCCTCAACTTCCCTGGCCAGACTTTTGACGCAGGCGCGGCAGGTAATCGAGATAACGAAACTGAATTCTACTCACTCACGCTGACTCAGCCTCTGTTCGACATGCCAGCCTGGTTCACCTTTAAACAGGGCTTTGACCTCGACAAACAAGCCAATGCAGATCTCGCGGCAGAGCAACAAGCCTTAATTGTACGCGTTGCCGTTGCTTACACTGAAGTTTTGCGGACCAGTGAAAACTTAATCACCGCCAAAGCTGAGCAGCGCGCCATCGGCCGCCAACTCGAACAAACCAAAGAGCGCTTTGACGTCGGCCTGCTGCCGATCACCGATGTCCACGAAGCCCAGGCCGCTTACGATGCCGCCCGCGTTAATACGCTGGAATCTGAAGGCGCACTGGATATCGCCTTTGAAGCGCTGGAAGTGATGACGGGGCAGCCCCACTCTGTACTGGCCGGGCTCGCCGCAGAGTTCCCCATACAACCAACCGATCCGGTTGACCGGGAAGCCTGGGTGAAGTTTGCTCAGGACAACAACTTTGCTCTGGCCGCTGCTCGCCTGGGCGTGCAGGCTGCCGAAAAGAACGCCAAAGCCAAACGTGCCGAGCATCTGCCTCGGGTATCGGCAAAGCTCAGTTACTCTAATTATCACGAGGACGGTTCTTTTGATGTCGACGGCGTTGGCAACCAGCCCTTTTCGCAGGATGATGAACCGCTGGTCTTTTCGGTACGTATGGATGCCCCGCTCTACTCCGGCGGGTTTGTCAGCGCCGAGCGTAAAATAGCGCAGCAAGAGTTTATTCAGGCTCAGGAAAATCTCCTGTATACCAAACGCAGCACCACCCAGCAGGCCCGCTCACAGCACTTAAAAGTACACACCAACGGTGCGCGCGTTGAAGCCAGAAGCTTGGGTATTGTTTCTGCCAAAAGCGCCCTTGAGGCCACGCAGGCCGGTTACGATGTTGGCACACGCAACATTGTTGACCTGCTGATTTCACAGCGTCTCCTGTACCGAGCCCAGCGTGACTACGCGAATGCCCGCTACGACTATATTTTGAGCATGCTCAACCTTAAAGAAGTTGCAGGCCTACTTAGCCCCGACGACATCAACAAGCTCAACGCCTGGATGAAACCTGAGCTGGTGGTGGGCAAATCTGACTCTCGAACAAAGCTATAAGCCTGTCCAATGCACCGCGGTTGGCTTCGGTCACCGCGAGTGCGGCACTGGACATCTGCTGATACCGCTCGGGATCAACCAACAAAGTTACTACCTGCTCAGCCAATTCTGTAGCACTTGCACAAATCGCTAGCCCTCCCGCTTCACTCAGCAAGCGACTCACCTCGGTAAAATTAAACACATGCGGGCCGCTTAACACAGGTACACCCCAGGCCGCAGGCTCAATCAAGTTGTGCCCACCCACATCAATGAGACTACCGCCGACAAAGGTGATGTCACTAGCCCCACAAAAACTCAGTAGCTCACCCATCGTGTCGCCCAATACAACCTGAATACTGCTTTCTAGCGCGCCCATTTCATGAGCCAGCCCCTCACTGCGCCGCCGCATGCAATAGCCCGCATCACTGCACAGAGCCGCGACCTCATCAAAACGCTCGGGATGGCGCGGCACCAACACCAGCAAAATATCGGGGCAATGCACTAACACCTGGCGAAAAGCGTCAAGGATAATTTCATCTTCACCCCGGTGCGTACTCGCCACCAGCCACACGGATCGCTTATCAGCGCCTTGCCACTGCTGTTTTATTGTCGCCGCTTTTTGCCGAAGCGTGTCGTCGAGCTGCAGGTCAAATTTAATATTACCGGTGACCTCAAGCGCGTCATCATTAACTCCTAGCTGTAAAAACCGTTCGCCATCATCCTTTGTTTGCGCCGCAACGACGGTCAGCTTACTGAGCATAGACCCCGCCAGGGCACTCACCTTTGCATATCCCGCTGCCGACTTTGCCGACAGGCGCGCATTAGCCAGCACCACTGGAATAGCACGACGATGGCAGGCGTGAATCAAGTTGGGCCACAACTCCGTTTCCATAATTACCAATAAAACGGGGTGGGTACGGCCCAGAAAGCGTGCGGTAGCATCCGGCAARTCATAGGGGGCGTAACAGTGTTCAACGCTATCGCCAAAAATTTTTTTCACCTGTTCAGACCCGGTCGGCGTCATTGTCGTCACCAGTAAAACGGCCTCGGGGTATTGTTGCTGTAAGCGACGGATCATCGGTGCAGCGGCGATGGTTTCGCCCACCGAAACAGCATGTACCCAAATCACTTGCCGGGCATCGGCCAGTCTCTCGACAAAGCCAAAGCGTTCTGCCCAGCGCTGACGATAGGCTGGCGCACGACTACCGCGCCAAAGCAGGCGCAACAAAATCAGGGGTAAGCAGAAATAAATAAGCAGGGTGTACAGTAATCGTGCCAAGTGGTGCCTCCAGATTGAGGCAGCATACCGAGGCCGGTGGATAGCCGCAAAAGGTTTCGTGCAAAGCGCTATAATCCCCGAAAGCACAAACCCTCAGGAAACGAATGCCAGCCAGTTCTGACACATTTAACACCCACGAYAATGTTCAAACAGACATCACCATTATCGGCGGCGGTATTGCCGGACTTTGGCTACTCCACCGCCTCTGTAATGCGGGTTATAACGCCATACTGCTGGAGAACAAGGCCCTGGGTAGCGACCAGAGTGTCGCCAGCCAGGGCATGATTCACGGCGGCATTAAATACACCCTCAGCGGGCTGCTGACCGGTGCTTCAGAGGCCATTGCCGATATGCCAGGCTACTGGCGAAAATGCCTGCAGGGCGAAGGCGAGATTGATCTGCGCGGCTGTAAACTCCTCAGTGATCATTTCTACTTATGGTCGAGCGCCAAAACCACTTCGCGTTTAAGTACTTTTTTTGCCAGCAAAGCCACCCGTGGTCGCGCCGATAAAGTCAGCGGCAAACAGCTGCCCCCGCTTTTACAGTCCCCCGAATTTAGGGGCTCGGTATACAAGTTGGTAGATATGGTGCTGGATGTACCCTCCCTCGTGCGCCAGCTTGCCGAGCCGCTACAGTCACGTATTTTCCAGATCGACTGGCAAACGGCAAAATTCCAACGCCAGCCCGATGGTTGCCACGCCATAGAAATTGTCAGCGGCGGGCGAAGCCTGCTACTCAACAGCTCGGCCATCGTGCTCACGGCCGGGCGGGGCAATGGCGATCTACTTGAGCAGCTCGACGCCTCCAGCCCGACAATGCAGACCCGCCCCTTGCAGCAGGTGCTGGTTAAACACCGCCACCCCCACCGTTTTTTTGGCCACTGCCTGGGTGCAGAAACCACACCCCGGGTCACCATCTCCAGCCATCCCTGTGACGACGGCAGCCAGGTGTGGTATCTCGGTGGTAGCCTCGCAGAAAAAGGGGCTAGCCAAAGCAGCGATGAATTAATCCGCTGCGCCCAGCATGAACTTGCTGAATTACTGCCCTGGGTCGATCTCAGCGAGGCCCAGTGGGCAACACTACCCGTCGAGCGCGCCGAGCCACTGCAACGCAATTTTGCCCGCCCCGACCAGGCCTACGCCGACTGGGCCGGCAACTGCCAAAACGTTATCGCCGCCTGGCCCACCAAGCTCACGCTAGCCCCCAATTTGAGCACGCAAATCGTCGACCTGCTGACCCAAAAAGGCATCAAGCCCCTCTATTCTGCGCTGCCAAACCTACCGCTAAAAACACCGGGCATAGCACCGCCACCTTGGCAAACCCTCTTTGGAGGYRAGTARTGCTRCCCAARCGYCCYCTTGGCCAAACAGGAATGGAGGTCAGCCTCCTCGGTTTTGGCACCGTCAAATTGGGTAGAAACCAGGGCGTTAAATACCCGCAACATTTCAAAATACCCGATGATAAAGCAGCGGCCACATTGATCGCCCTAGCGAAAGACAGCGGTATTAACCTGATCGACACAGCACCCGCCTACGGCAACAGCGAAAAACGCCTTGGCAAACTGCTGGCAGGGCAGCGGCAAGACTGGTTGATTTGCACCAAGGTAGGCGAGGAATTTATTAATGGCGAATCCAGCTACAATTTCTCCCCCGAGCACACCCGCAGCAGTGTCGAGCGCAGCCTGCAACGCCTCAAGACTGATTTTCTCGACATTGTCCTCATTCATTCCGACGGCAACGACGAGGAAATACTGCACCGCCACGGCACTCTCGACACTCTTGCCGCACTTAAAAAAGAGGGGAAAATTCGCGCGATTGGCATGTCAACAAAAACGGTCAAAGGCGGTCTACTCGCCGCTGCACAGAGCGACGTGGTGATGATTACCTGGAATCTTCACCACAATGCCGAAATCCCAGTGGCCGATTACTGCCATCAACACGGTAAAGGCGTCCTAATAAAAAAAGCTCTTGCCAGTGGCCATGCCGCAAAAAATCAAAGGACAGATACCAATACTTTCAGCGATCCCGTCAAACAATGCTTCAAAATGATTTTTGCCCACCCCGGTGTCAGCAGCGCCATTGTGGGCACGATTAACCTGGATCACCTTCGTACTAATATTAGTGCGATATAACGCACAATTTGCTTTACGTAGATCGAGTTATAATCCCCCTCAAGGCAACCCGAGTAAGCGGACGAATAACACATGACAGAAAATAGTGACCAAGCATTACTTAAATTACTAGTATTTGAAAACGAACAACTCAAGCTGGGCTTGGTCAACATTCAAACTAACCTGGCTGAATCAACARAAATCAACGAGAAATCACTCGCCGAATTCGATGAGATCAGAAATGACTTTTCTGATCTTTTAAGTGACTCCCGCTCTTTGACTGAACAAATGTCAGCACTGACACAACTACTGGCCAATTCAAAAGCCCGCACTCAGGTCATGGCGGAGCAAATCGAAAACATTAACTCCCTACTGCAAAAAATTGTCGGCATCTCTTATCAAACCAACCTTCTCGGCCTCAATGCCACTATTGAAGCTGCGAGAGCAGGAGAAGCGGGCAAAGGATTTGCCGTCGTTGCCGATGAAGTGAAAGCGCTAGCCCGGGAAAGTAAAAAGGCTGCTGACACCATCACCATTGCCATTGACCAAATCAATGAAGAATCCTTGATCTTTTCCAGCAGTATGGAAGAGTCGAGTGAGGGTTGTGAGAAAATCAAAGCTGTTGTCGATCAATTTGATCTACGCCTAAATGAAACGGGTCAGGTGAACAATCGCTCGATGCATCGCATGGAGGGTACGAATGATCGAACATTCACCTCTCTGGCCAAGCTGGATCATATTATCTGGAAGGTAAATACTTACCTCTCAGTCATCAAGCAAGAAAAGGAAATGGACTTTGTCGACCACAAGAACTGCCGACTCGGCAAGTGGTACACCCAGGGCGAAGGCAAGAAAAGCTTTTCAAGATTAAGGTCCTACCCCCACCTCGACCAGTCTCATTCAGTCGTACACAGTGGCACCAAACGTGTGTTCGATCTTATCGACAAAGATGAAGGCTATACACAGGAACTTGAACTCGCCCTTAAAGAAATGGAACGGGGCAGCGATAGCGTCTTCGAAGTACTCGACAAAATGCTAGCGGAAAAAGGTTAAAATCGAACCCCCACTAATCCATAAATAAAGAGTAATCTGAAAATAGAGAACAGAGGCCACCGAGCGGTGTCCTCTGCAACACGAAATCAAATCAACCAGTATTTTCTAACGCCGTTTACTCACCCTGTATCTTTTCCACTATCGCTGTCGTTGAACAGTCATCGAGAAAATCGAGTGCCTGCACTTCCCCCCCGTAAGACTCGACAATTTCCCAGCCCACGACCTGTTCTTTTTTGTAGTCCCCACCCTTAACCAAAATATCGGGGCGAATCAGCGCCAGTAATCTTTCCGGTGTGTCATCGGTAAACACTAGCACCCAGTCGACAGATTCAAGACCCGCCAGCACGGCCATGCGCCGGTCTTCAGAATTAATGGGGCGGCCCTCTCCTTTGAGGCGACGCACCGATTCATCGGCATTCACCGCGACAATTAAACGCTGGCCCAAGCCCCGTGCCTGCTCGAGATAGCCGACATGCCCGGCATGTAAGATGTCGAAACAACCATTGGTAAAAACGATGTTCTCACCGTGAGCGCGGGCGTCAGCCAGATCAACCAACAGCTGCTCTTCGTTAACAACACCACGCCCGTGACCCTGTTCAAACTGCAGAGCCCGGCGCAACTCGGGCGCACTGATGGTGGCTGTACCCAATTTTCCCACCACAATACTCGCCGCCAGATTGGCCAGCACGACCGCAGATGTTAACTCTTCACCCGCACCCAGAGCCGCCGCTAATACGGAGATCACCGTATCGCCCGCACCGGTAACATCGAATACCTCACGCGCTCGCGCTGGCAGATGAAATTCCGGCATGCCCTGACGCAGYAGMGTCATGCCATGTTCACCACGGGTGACCAATAAAGCTGTCAAACTCAGCGCTTCAAGCAGGGCCAGGCCCTTTTCAACAAGCTCTCCCTCACTAGCACAAGGGCCGACGACCGCTTCAAACTCACCCATATTTGGGGTAATCAACGTAGCGCCCTGGTAGCGACTAAAATCGCTACCTTTGGGATCAGCCAGAACGGGGATGTTGAGCTTGCGGGCAGCTTGAATCAATTCGACGGGGTTTTGCAGCGCGCCCTTGCCGTAATCCGATAGCACCAAAGCACTGACACCTTCTAGCAAGGCCTCTACTTTACTGGGGATCTGGTCCGTATCGGCCGCTGTAAATGTCTCCTCAAAATCGAGGCGTAATAATTGTTGATGACGGCTGATAACACGCAACTTGGTGATCGTCGGTTTATCCGTAGAAACCTGGAAATCTGTACGAATACCCGCCGAGTTAAAGCGAGTCYCAAGGGAGTGTGCCGCTTCATCCGCGCCGACGACACCGACAAGAGAAGCGCCCGCCCCCAGCGCCGCGATATTGAGCGCGACATTGCCAGCACCACCGACTCGGTCYTCCAACTGCTCCACCTTCACCACGGGCACAGGCGCTTCCGGTGAAATTCGCGAGGTCGGCCCTTGCCAGTAGCGGTCGAGCATGACATCGCCAACCACCAATATTTGCGCGCCGTCAAAGCGCGGCATCTTTACCTTCAAGCTGACTCTCCGTTTACTCTGTTTATCTTAAGCCGAAAAAAACGCTGTACGCAACCGCTCTTACCGTGACACTAGCCCTGCGTGGTATCACTGGCAATAACAGATGCATTACTCTGCAATTGTACTAGAGCCTGCCACACGTCATGGGCACCAATCGTTTTCATGCACTGGGCCTGCTCGCCCTTATAGCCTGCTGTCTCACAATGCTGTTTATAGCAAGGACTGCAGTCGAAATCTGTGGTTTGTAAATGACGCGCTCTCGCTCCCGTCGCACCGATTAAATGGGGGTCTGTGGCCCCGTACAATGTCACCGTGGGCACATCGAGGGCGGCGGCAACATGGGCAAGACCTGTATCGACACAAACTGAACCCGCACTAGCCACTAGCACTCCGGCAATTTCACCAAGGCTGAGCCGTGGCAGCACCTTGCAATGGGGGTAAGAGGCCGCGATGCTTTCCGCCTGAGCTTTTTCGTCGGGGGAGCCCCAGGGTAACAACACCTCATAACCCTGCTTACCCGCGAGTTCAATAAGTTGGCGCCAGTGTTCATCCGCCCAGCGCTTGTTCGGCCAGCTGGCATTTTGTACAAACACGAGAAAAGGCGATGTTGGCAGTTCAAATGGCACTTGCGGCCACTGTCTGGATGAAAGCCCAAAATCAGGCGGCGTGGTCGGTAGGGGATAATCTAAGGCCTGGGACAATAGCTCCCGCCAGCGGTCGATTGCTAATTGGTCTCTCGAAATTGCATGACGRTGTCGGTAAGCAAGGTGCGCGACCCATTCGCTAACAGAACGGCTATCCGGGCCGTGTTTAATACCTCGTGCCAGGCGCGTTACCAGTGCACTTTTCCAGTTGGTTTGCCCGTCAATGACGACATCGTAGTGAGTGCTGCGCAAGTCTTTGACAAAGCGCCCCAGCTCACCGCTCTTCCAGACCTGGCGGAGAGTCGCGCGCCAACGGCGATGGGCAGTCGTTAGCGTGCKCTGCACCGCCGAATGCCAGTGGGGGATTTCGGCAAAAGACTCATCCACCGCCCAGTCAAAACTGATATCGGGATACGCTTTCTGCGCATCGCTAAGGGCAGGCAGGGCTTGCACGAGGTCGCCCATCGATGTCAGCTTAACCAGTAAGACCTTCATGGGCGCGAACTTGTAGAGGCTATAAGCAAGGCTAAGGGAGCAAATTCAAACATCGAGCGGAGTATTCCCTGAATGACGATTCAAGCCGGAGCGTTAGAGGCCCCAGTAAATAACTTTTTAAGTTTTGCACTAATGCGATGAAAAAACTGATGCTTGCCTTTTGCTGCCTCGCCAACGAGATAATTCATTTGTATCGACAGGCGCTTGCCAACCACCGGCTTGTGGCCATGCCAGCAGTTATCAGTCACTTTAAATGCCATAAGAGTACCGGCGCTGGGCGGCACCTCCTCGACAAAATTTTCGATATTTTCACCGTCGCGCAGTACACGCAAATTGCCRCCTTCGGCCTCCCAACTGTCATTTAAATACAACAGCACCGTCACTACTTTGGTCTTCGAGTCAGTATGAATACGCCCGTCTTTTTCACGCATCACGCCACGTACTGTGGTCATTATGGGAAAACCGTCGAGACTAAAGCCAAATTTGTCGGCCACCACACGGCGAAACTCATTACTTTGCATTTCCGTAAGCAAAGACTCATAGGCCTCGCCCCCTGACACTTCAGAAATGGGAATACTGCCCGGATGCTGGATTTCGGGGAAGTCTTGCAGAACTGCCGCAAGCGCTTCGCCCTGCACAAAGCCGGGTACTACTATGTAGGGGTAAGGGTCTGTTCTAAGGCGCTCATTACTGAACGTTTCTAACTCAAGCATGAGGGGCAACTCCGAACGACTGAAAGCCTGCGTATGCTACCACAGCACATCGTAGCGCCCCATACCCTGCTGCCCTGAATAGAGTTTCCCCACTAAAAGACTGCTTGCACCCAAGGCTTTGGGTATACTTATTTTCGGCTTGTAAACCACTTGTCCCCAGCCCCGCTATCAGGCTCCTGAAAACCTATTCCATGACACATATTTTAAACGTAAAACATTTGATAAGACCTGATCAAGAAATCATGCATAGCAGGGTGGCCGTTTATGGCTTTACCTGCTTGTTTAGTCTCGTGCTTTTTTTCACCTATACCGCGACTAGCGATCTTCTCAACGATGACGGCATGAACTACATCTACGCCGCACAAGCCCTGGGGGACGGACAACCAGAGCTGGCCAACAGCTACCGCGAAGAAGCCCTCTTCTATAGTCAAATCACATTTCTGTCTTCACTCACCCGCTTAGACCTCTACCCCAGCGCTCAACTCCTTAGCGCGTTCTGGCAAGTCATACTCGCGGCGGGCTTTATTGCGGTCGCCCGCTCCTTCGATAAATCACCACTCGGCCAAATCATTGCCCTGRCCGTCTTTTTTAGCATGATGAGTCTCAATAGTTTACGGCCGGATATTATTCGGGGCTTTGGTTTTTGGGCCCTGCAACTCTGGTCAGTTTGGGCTGCACTACGTTTTGCCAAATACAAAGCCTGGCGCTTTGCCCTGCTTTGGCTAGTATTGTGCTGCGCCTCAATTGTCTACCGCACCGAAGGTATCGCCTACCTCGTACTAATTCCTGTTTTTTATAGCCTAAGCACGCCATTTGCTAGTAAGCACTGGATAAAAATCACAGGCGTGATCATTATCATCACTGGAATTATAGGGTTTAGCGCATCACATGAACCCGCAAACTCACAGAAAGTCATCAGTGAGCTTACCCAGCCAACGAACATCTCCAGCATTAACAAATGGCAACGAGAACTGAACAGACTCAAACTAGCAAATAGCGATTTCAAACAATTAAAAAATGATATTGGCGAAGTCATGCCAAGCAAGTGGGCGCAGCGTAGCGTTAATGATGTGCTGATTGGCGGCCTTATCTTCCATGTATTAATCACCCTTATAAAAACACTGAACACACCACTACTGGCGTTATCGTTCTTTCGAGGGAATATAAGACACGCTTTTCTGAGAAATCCTCAGCACAAGCTATTAACAATTTATGTTGTCACCGGCATTCTGGTTGGCCTAATCAGCGTATACAGTCGATACTTTGTCAGCACGCGCTATATCATGCTGCCAGCCATTCTTACCGGTATCCCCATTAGCTTAGTATTAAGCCAAACTTATCAGTCGCTGATGGACTCACAACAAGTCCGCTGCCGCTTATGGCGATATAGCTTAATCGCGTTGCCACTGCTCGCTTGTGCCTATCCACTCAGCCAACTAAATAGCGAAAAACACTATATTCAAGATGCTGGCCAGTGGGTTGAAAACCACCTAAAAGATGAAAAAGGTATTTATTTTAACGAGCAAAAAGTTGCTTTTTACACCAGCGATTACACAAACAACAGTTTCAAACTAGAATACCAGGGCATGCAAAGCCTGATACAGAAGGGTTATCGGTATGCGGTATTGTACGAAAAGCGAACCGATAGTGGCTCGCCGCTTCTTCAGCCAGGCATGAAAGAATACCGGCTCAAGACTTTTCAAAACAAGCGTGGTCGCTCAGTGAGCATATACAAGCTACCTACTCCGGACACCCGCTCATCAACACGCAACTGAAGGGCAAGCAGCCCCCACGCTCACAATGGGGCCGCCAATAATGCCCAAAACATACCCTGAATTTACATTAGAGCGTGATGGGGCTTGGGTTTATTATCGAAATAAAACAGTGGGGCCGCTCGAGAGTCCAGCTTCGACAGGGCAGGAACTACCCATTGCTCACCTCCTTTCGGCACAGGAGGAGATAGCATCCTCCTATTTTTCTCATGTCTGCAAAGCAATTTTTGACAACAAGGGTAGAGGACTTACTACCTATCTAAAACGTATCGACTTCAAATCACCGCGCGACATCATCAAACAACAAGTCAGTCAAAGCCGATCGATCAAAGCCTTTGAAGCTGAACTTTTACTCCAGTCCCTCGGCTTCGAGGTGGCGACCACGCTTATCACGGGATGGCGCCGCCGCCATTTTTTATTCAAAGATAAGTTCTTTACCCTTAGCTCCGCGCTCTCCGATTACGACGATTTATACATAACAGTAAAGAAGGTTGGGCGACAATCCGCCGTACAGAAAAGGGAATTCATCAAACAGTTCTCCTCGACAATTGCCCGCCTACATAACGCGAACATCAGCCATGGTGACCTACGTGCAGGCAATGTTATGTGTAAGCATACCGCAACATGGCACTTTGCTTTTATTGACAATGAGCGAACTCGACAATATAAAAAAATCCCTGAAAGCAGTCGAATTAAAAACCTGGTTCAACTCAACCTCCTACTTAGCCCTGTTATTTCCAAGGCTAACAGGCAGCGTTTTTTCWACCACTACTCAATGCTTTGTTACGAGGGGAGTAATAAAGAGCTGCTCACAAAAGTAATCAATAAGACCCGAAAGCGCCTAAACGTTATGGTCGACAAACAGAAGATAAGTAGCGCTGAATTATGGCTTTGAAACACTTAAAGAGTGCTTCAGAAGCTGCATTATTTTTTCTTAACAATTGCTTTAATAGCTCTTTTTATATATTTCATTCGCAACACAGGAAGAGCATCTATTTTTAATGCTTTCCAGAAATAAACAAGAGATTCMTCATACATACCCTGATCGTACAATCGTCGAAAAACAGATAGGTAACGACTTACTGAATATGATTTTTTATATTTCATGTAACTCTGCGGAATAACATCTTCATCAAAAATCGCATTCACCACCTTTTCACCGGCATCGATTAGAGCCGGAATATTGTTTCGCAAACTATTATCGTGGTGATAACGCTCAACAACGCTAACATCAATGCTTACCGGCTTAGCTAAAGCTAGAAGATGTGCGAATACACTTTGATCCTCCAGGCACCTCATGTTTTCAGGATAAAGCGACTTCATTAACAGGTCTTTTTTAACCAGAAAACTACCATGAGATATCCGTATTTTTTTATTAATGTACAGCTTGAAATTTTCTTCCCCAGAACTTGCCAGGGGTGTAGCAGGTTTAGATACCACCTTCCCTGATGATTGTTTTGAATCATAAGCTGCAAGAACAAGATCAACATCCTTATTAGCCACAACTATATTTCGAAACACCTGTAATGCGCCAGGTAGCATCCGGTCATCTGCATCCAGCAAAATCAAGTATTGGCAAGAAGCGTGTCGAATACCAAAATTACGAGCTGACGCAGCACCACCATTCAGTTTTTTCTGATAGACAATATTTTTAGCGTCCGACCTAGCAATAAATGCAGCAACAACTTCTTTCGTATTATCTTCAGAACCATCATCAACAATTAACAGCTCATCACCTTCAAGCAACTGAGCAAGAACCGACTCCATCGAATTCTCAATAAAGCTTGCATAGTTATAGGTAGGTATAACGACCGTTATGTCTATATCACTTTCTATGCGCCCTGACATCATTCAATACCTTTCCGGATACTTTATTTTATGACGATCACTAATTTTTTTAATCTGCGGGGTCACCCTTTCAGCGAGCACTTCTAAGTCAACATCAAGCAGGCCTGCATATTCATGCAAGAACCCATCCCTGTCTTTCACGGAAACACCCGCTTCCGACATGCTCACCAAAAAACGAGCCACGTCTTTTGCCAATAGTGGCTTTGTACTTTTTAATTTTGCGCCATCAAAGTCTACCGAAAACAGCTCTTTTCGCTGCACTGAATACATCAAATTAGCGTATTTGAAATCACCATGTACTATGCCAAGCCGGTGGATTCCAGCCAAAAGCCTTGCCGCYTGAAGAATAACAACACCATCAGAAGGTACTAGCGACCTCAGATCTTCTGCATCTTCAAGCCACTCAGAAATAATATATTCACAAGTAGCTTTCTTTGATTTTTTCTTTATTAATGCTATCGGCTTAGGAACATTAACGCCATGGCGATGAAGCTTACAATGGACTTCCCAGATAGTTTTTATTTTATGATTAAAATAACGTCGCACCAATCCTTTAAAAAAAGGTGTTTTGTAGACTTTGACGAAATATTTAACATCACCATCGGGCAAGCTAACAATGCAACTACCCGATTTTATTTTCTTCGATTCTTTAAACCAACAAACAGCAGCACTATCAAACCCTTCAGCTACAACACTCGACTCACCATCATAGCCATACACCAATTTTATTTTTTTTGACATACGCATGGCTCCGAACCACTCGCCGCTATTATTCAAACAGGAAGAACAGGTAAACGCTTAAAATCTCTTCGATAAAGCTGTATCGCTCGCTTTGTTATGCTTTCAAGAAGGGCATCTTTTGTACCCATAATCTCTCGTAACGGCATGTCGAAATAGACCTGTAAAAAAAGGTAGACGTCTTTTTTTGTCAGCCCAATATCCAGCGATGAGAAATAAATACTGGCAATATCTTTAACCAGCCAGCGATGAGGCACAGAATTTCKCATTTGAGCACGATGTAAGTCGACAAGAAAAAGYCGYGGGTCATCCTTTRTATTATTTGGCCCCGATGACAAATCGAGYAGGAAGTGACAAATATATAAATCYCGATGATTAATGCCGTCACYGTGAATTGTCCGCGCTATCGTCGCCACCTTGCGAATTAAGGCGCGTCGCTCACRGGGTGCTGGTGGTTTATTTGGCCACTGCTCGGCGTATTGCGCCAAACTTAAGGTATTACTTAATTCCTCCGTAACAAGGAAGGACAGTTTTTTCGCCGGATTATGACCCTTACAGCCATAGGCCAGAGCATTCAACGAATCAAGGCCCAGCTCGTGAACGCGATTAATCGCCAGCCACTCATTCGAGGCACCCGTTACAGGCATCTTTAATTGCAGAAAGTTTTTGAAGATTTCTCGCCAGCCGATACCGGTATGCATTTTTCGATAATAGGTTTTCCCGTCCAGCTCAAACTTCATTGTCTGGCGGCCCTCTTTATCGCGAACTACTTCGCCATCCAGCGCCTGTAGTAAAGCAAAGACATCTTTATCACGCCACAGTGTTTGCAACTCACCCCGTAGTATTAATTCAGTCACTGCCCTGCACTCTTTTCACCGGCAAGCTTTTCCATAATATCGACCGCCACTTGAGGGCGACTATAAAYATCACTATKTTKSGCAAARTGYTCACCCTKAAGRTGCCAYTGYTCRCCCGGTACAGCGAGAGCCTCATTAATCGCCGCAACATAATGATCATCCTTAAAAGGACTARCAATCACCGCGCCCATCTGCGCATCTCGCACATAGTGCGCATAACCGCAGACATCACTAGTCACCACTGGCAAACCGGCAATCATCGCTTCGAGTAAAGCATTACCGGTATTTTCTTTATAAGCGGGATGCAGCAGCACATCGGCCGCCTGCAATAAACGGGGCACATCATCGCGACCGCCGAGAAAATGCACCCGCTCATTTAAGCCGAGCTTTTCAGCCTGACGCACAAACTGTTCACGCTTATCTTCACCAACCACGAGTAATACACCATCCACCCCCTGCTCACACAGCGCATGTAAAGCAATGAGACTGCGATCCAAGCCTTTGGTTTTGTAACCGGAACCCAGGGCCAGAAAGCATTTTTGCTCATGACCTAAGCCCAGCTGCCCCCGCATTTCAGCACGAATCTCCCGCCAGTTATCCGGCGCTACGCGATTAGTGGCAATCCCCGGAGGCAAGGTATGAAAGCGATTTTCTGCCGTACCGTAACATTGTAAAAAGCGTTCACGTTCGGGACGGGAAACTTCGAGAATTTGTGTTTTCGAGCCAGCGCTAAAGACCGCATCTTCAAGTTTTAAATACGCTTTTGTTCTTGGCGCCAATCGATAAAAGAAGCCCCTTTCAACCTTTGCTTTATAAGCAAAACAGGAATCGGCCGCATAGTACAAATCCAGCCCCGCCCATTTATTAAAGCCAACCAGTAAATCATAGGCTTTTAATTGCGGGCGTAAATCAGCGGCAAAGTTTTGCATGCGCGCCGCATTGTCCCAGCCCCGCGAAGGAATCATTTGCAGATCGATTTCCGGTGGGCAGTCGCCCTGCCAGTCACTGCAGTAAATAGTCACTGCATGGCCCCGAGCAATCGCCTCAAGTGCCATCGCCAGCATATTGCGCTGCAAGCCACCGAAGGGAAAATATTTATAGAGTGCAAAGGCGAGCTTCAAGGGAGGCAGACCACTAGTTGCGGCCATTAGTCAGCCTTGTCGAGTGTAGAGAAATCGACAAGTTTACCCAGCGCGGTAATCACCCGTTCCGGCTCAAGCTCCACCAGGCACTTCACATCACCTCGCGGACATTCYCGCTGAAARCAGGGSCCGCAATCGACGGGYACCGATAGCACTTCAACACGCTCACCCAATGGCGGCGTGAAGCCGGGGGATGTCGAGCCATAAACCACAACTAGCGGCCGACCCAGTGCTGCGGCAATGTGCATTAAGCCCGAGTCGTTGCTGACGACAGCTRAAGCCATGGAGAGCAAATCAATGGCTTCAGACAGYTCSGTTTCTCCAGCCAGGTTGCGGATAAATGCACTATTTTCACCCTCGATAGATTCTGTAATACGCTCGCCAACCTCAGCATCACTTTTAGACCCCATTAACCAAACCTGCCAACCACGGCCAAGCATCTCTTCAGCAACGGCTTGATAATGCTCTTCGGGCCAACGCTTGGCGGGGCCAAATTCAGCMCCCGGACACAGGGCCAGTACAGGGCGCTGAAGATTGAGGCCGAGCTTGTCACGTAAGTTTTGCAGGCCCGAYTCGTCAACCTCCAGATGAGGACGAGGCAGTTCAGCAGGCAGGGCTGTACCCTCGGCATATGCCAGAGCGATAAAGCGCTCAATCATCAAGGGGTAGCGCTCTTTATCGAGCAGGCGAATATCGTTGAGTAAACCAAAGCGCATTTCACCGCGCCAACCGACACGCAGGGGAATACCGGCAAAGGCGGGAATTAAGGCGGATTTCAAGGAGTTGGGCAGCACATAAGCGGCATCGTAAGCCCGCTTGCGCAGCTGCTGCGCCAGCGCCCAACGTTTAGACAGCGCCAGTTCACCATGGCTTATCGGCATAGCGATAGCGGCATTTACTTCTGGCATACGCTCAATGATTGGCCGGCTCCAGGCTGGCGCCAACACGTCTATACGGCAATCGGGATCAAGCTGTTTAAGGCTGGTAAATAGCGTTTGCGCCATCACCATATCGCCGACCCAGGAAGGGCCGACGATAAGGATTTTTTTGCTTTTAATGGGAGTATCCCTTATGAAAGGTACTTAACCGTTAATCGGCGACAGCCACTCRGGRTGCTCGTCGTTGCGACCGYGCACKGCGTCAAAATAAGCSGTTTGCARCTCKGCRGTRATTGGCCCGCGMGMGCCRCAACCRATCTCGCGATTATCCAGCTCRCGAATCGGCARYACTTCAGCGGCGGTRCCGGTGAAGAAGGCTTCGTCGGCAATATACACYTCRTCGCGRGTAATRCGTTTTTCRCGCACTTCGTAACCRCGYTCCYGKGCCATTTGAATRACACTGCCACGGGTAATGCCGTCGAGACAGGAGGTCAGCTCGGGCGTGTAGAGAATGCCATCGCGCACGATGAAAATATTCTCGCCACTGCCTTCGGCGACATAGCCGTCGACATCCAGCAGCAAGGCCTCGTCGTAGCCATTYTGKAGTGCTTCACGCAGCGCCATCATYGAATTCATGTAATTGCCATTCGCCTTGGCCTTACACATGGTGATGTTGACGTGGTGACGGGTAAAGGACGAGGTGTGAATGCGAATGCCCTTCTCGAGGGATTCGGGGCTCATATACGAGGGCCATTCCCAGGAGGCGATAATAACGTGGGTCGACAAACCATCGGCACGCAGGCCCATGGCTTCCGAGCCTAGAAAAGCCATAGGACGCAAATARGCCTCTTCAAGATTATTSGCTTTCACCACATCGAGCTGGGCCTGATTCAGCGTGTCTTCATCGAAGGGCATATCCATGCCGACAATTTTGGCCGAGTTATGCAAACGTTTGGTGTGCTCTTTCAAGCGAAAAATCGCCGTACCTTGGTTCTCGGTATTGTAGGCACGCACGCCTTCAAACACGCCCATGCCGTAGTGCAGGGTATGGGTCAATACATGCACCTTGGCTTCACGCCAGGGCACCATCTCACCATCAAACCAAATAAAACCATCACGATCTGCAAACGACATTGAACGACTCCTCTACGCTAACTCTTTACTGTCAAATAACCGCGCCCAAATAGTGGCAACGGCCTGACGGTGAGTATCAAATTCCCCAGTCTTCACCACACCCGGCAACTGCTGTAGCTGTAAGCGGTGACCCGCTGAGCGATAGGCAATATAGGCCTGCGTCAGTTGCTCGCCATCCTCTGTCGAGAAAAAACTAGCGCTCACCAGATCACCCAATATGCGAATGTTATCTTGCCAATGGGCCACGGCGGGTACGGAATTGGACTGGGCTAAAACCGCGAATTGAACCATAAATTCAATGTCGACGATACCTCCCCTATCCTGTTTAAGATTGAACTCACCCTCAGCTTGCGCACCAGTACTGGAGCCGAGGTGGTCAAGCATTTTAGTACGCATGACGCCGACCTCTTCACGCAGAGTGTCGACGTCGCGGCCCTGCTCCAGCAACTGCCTGCGCAGAGMCTCAAATTGCTCAGCTAATGGCCGATCACCGGCGATGGCTCTGGCCCGTACCAGGGCCTGCTGCTCCCAGGTCCAGGCGCTCTCGCGCTGATATTTTTCAAAAGCCTTCAACGAACACACCAGTAGACCTGAATTGCCCGAGGGGCGCAGGCGCATATCGGTTTCATAGAGCACACCGGAGGCCATACGCGTGCCGAGAATATGCAATATGCGCTGCCCCAGGCGGGCAAAAAAGGTTTCGTTATCAACACTACGCTCACCATCGGTATTCAAACCCTGGCTCGCATTGTGAATAAAGACCATATCCAGATCCGAGCCGTGGCCCAGTTCAATGCCACCCAGCTTGCCATAGCCGACGATGAGCAGGCCGGGGGTTTTCCCATCKGCATTACAAGGCAGGCCATAGCGGCTGGTCATATCGTGCCAGGCAATAGCCAACACCTGCTCCAACATCACCTCGGCTAACCAGGTTAAATAATCACTGACACGCATTAAAGGCAACACGCCCATCACCTCACAAGCGGCGACCCGCAGGCCGTGGGCCAGACGGAAATAGCGCAGGGTTTCCATCTGCGCTTCGAGATCCTCATCCGGAATACGCAATAATAGTTGCCGTAGCTCGTCGGCCAGTTGCTCGCGACCGGGCGGCGTATACAGCGTTCTAGCGTCGAGCAGCTCGTCGAGCAGAGCCGGGTTGCGCGCCAAACTTTCAGCGATCCACGGACTGGCGGCACAGAGTTTGACCAACTGCTCCAGCGCCGAGGGGCTTTCTATTAACAGCACCAAATAAGCGCTGCGCCGGGCAACCGCTTCAATGAGCACTAATACCCGCTGTAGGGTCTGGGTACTATTTGCCAGTGACGCACAACTGCCAATCAACAGCGGCAACAGTCCATCAAGTCGAACGCGAGTATCTGCTTGCATGGCTTGCACAGCGCTACTTTCTACCAACTGCTGCAAGGTTTGCACGGCCAACTCGGCATCGTCATAGTCGAGTTCATTTAGGYGTTTACGTGTTTGCTCGGCCCCATCGAACAGCCAAGTCTCTTCACCTTCGCCACCACCATTGTCACCTGTATCTTCGTCAAAGCCGCTAAAAACACTGCGTACAAAATTGCGATGTCTATCTAGCTTGCGCATAAAGCTGACCCAGTCAACGAAGCCCATCATTGTCGCCATGCGCAGGTGCTCCAGCTCACCCTCGGGCAAGAGCTGGGTTTGCTGGTCTCGCCAGCCCTGAATAACGTGCTCCACATCACGCAGAAAACAGTAGCTTTGCCACAGCTTTTCACCATTGCCATCAGGCAGCAGTTTTTCTTCGTCGATCAAAGTCAGAACCTGACGCAAGCTCTGAGTTTGAAAACGCCGGTCGCGGCCACCGCGTATTAGCTGAAAAGCCTGGGCGGTAAATTCAATTTCGCGAATGCCACCGGGGCCAAGTTTAATATCATTGCCCAGCCCCCGGCGCAGCACTTCACGGGTGATCATTGCCTTCATATCGCGCAGCGCCTGAATGGCACCAAAGTCGATATAACGGCGATAGGTGAAAGGCCGCAGTATGGCCATTATCTTGGCTTGTACAGCGTCATTGCCGGTAATGGCCCGGCATTTGATCATTGCGTAGCGCTCCCAGTCCCGCCCCTGAGACTGGTAATAATCTTCCATCGCCGCAAAATTCAGCACCAACGTGCCGCTGTCGCCATAGGGTCGCAGACGCATATCGACACGAAACACAAAGCCATCAACGGTTTTATTATCCAGCGCTTGGATCAGCTTCTGGCCGAGACGAATAAAAAATTCCTGGTTCGTGCACTGGCTGCGCCCGCCCTCCGTGTCACCGGCTTCGGGATAGGTGAAGATCAGATCGATATCGGACGACACATTCAGCTCGCCGGCACCCATCTTGCCCATGCCTAGCACGACCAGATCCTGCCGCTGACCACTCTCCGCACCCAGCGGCGTGCCCCAACGCTCGGCAAGCATGGTGTAGAGAAAGTCCATTGCCGACGTGATGGTTACATCGGCCAGCCAGGTCATATCCCCGGTGGTTTCCATCGTATCTGCCTGCCGCGTCAAATCACGCCAAATAATACGCAGCATGTGGCGACGGCGGAATTTTCTCAGCTCGCTCTGCAATTGCGCTTCACTTTCAAACGTGAGCAATTCAGCGGGCACCCCGTCATCACTACGCGAAGTCAGCAGCTCACCACTCGCCACCAGATCACGCAGCAGCTTGGGAAACTGAATACAGTTGAGTGCAGCAAACTCGCTGCCCGCCCACACCCAACGCAACTGCTGGGCAAAGATTTCATCTTCAAGTTGCTGGCTCAGCCAGAGCTTATCCTCTGCCGAGGCCCGCTCGTTGAAGCGKTCAAGATAAGTCTCAACACTCGTCTGTAGTACAGCGGGTAGTGATAAGTTTTTCATCGGTCGATCCATTTAACAATTCACTTTGCATTTTCTCTTCATTTCACGATGATGCAAGGCCAAGTAAACTAGGCATTGCGCCGAGGCAAGCAGATTGCATTTTTGTTGTGCAAGCTTACACTTCGTCAAACTAATCAATTTTTCAACCATAATTCCGCACTTGAGGTCATTCAGCAAGCCATGAATTTTCTCCCCATGCTACAGGCACTAATCGCCAGCAACTCCATTAGCAGCGTCAACGCCGATGTCGACCAGGGTAACCGCGAGGTGATCGACATTCTCGCCAACTGGCTCGACGATCTCGGCTTTGCTACCGAGGTTATGCCCCTTGAAGATCCACGAAAAGCCAACCTTATTGCCACCCTCGGCACCGGCCCCGGCGGACTGGTGCTGGCCGGGCACACCGACACCGTGCCCTGTGATGAAGGCCTTTGGCAGCAATCGCCTTTTAAACTGACGGAACGGGACAATCGCTTCTACGGTCTCGGCGTTTGCGATATGAAAGGGTTTTTCCCCCTGGCGATAGAGGCTGCGAAAAGCTTTATCGACAAGCCCCTGCAACAACCACTGATTATTCTCGCCACCGCTGATGAAGAGTCATCAATGGCCGGCGCTCGCGCCTTGGCAGCGGCGGGCAAGCCCAAAGCCCGCGCCGCCTTAATTGGCGAGCCCACCGGTATGAAGCCCATCGCCATGCACAAAGGCATTATGATTGAAAAGCTACTGATACAAGGTAAATCCGGCCACTCCAGTAACCCCGCTCTGGGTAACAACGCCCTGCACACCATGCACGATGCCATCGGCGTATTACGCGCCCTACAAGTCGAATTAAAAGCCAACTATCACAACCCTCTGTTTGCCATCGACTACCCGACACTCAACCTCGGCTGTATTCACGGCGGCGACAATCCCAACCGCATTTGCGGCCACAGTGAACTCGGTTTTGAAATACGTCCCCTGCCGGGCATGGACATTCGCGAACTACAGGGCTTACTCGAGCAACGCCTGCTCGGCCTCGGCGCAGCGGAGGGCACACAAGTCAGCCTGCAACATTTTGACGTGCCACCCTTTGCCGCCGCTGATGATTCCGAACTGGTCGCCCTCTGCGAAAAACTCACCGGCCACTCCAGCGAAAGCGTCGCCTTCGCCACTGAAGCCCCTTATTTACACCAGCTCGGCATGGATGCCATGGTGCTCGGCCCGGGTAATATCGACCAAGCCCATCAGCCCGATGAATATCTTGCTACTGAGCGAATTAAACCGATGGTGAAATTGCTTGAAGAGCTTATTGCTTATTATTGTTTATAAGGGTATCTAATAAAAACAAGTCGAAACTATTTATTCAAAAGCATAACCCGCCTTTCCCCAAGCATGGGCACCACCTTCAAGATTACTTATATTACTAAAACCCAGGTCATAAAGGGTTCTTGCTGCGGCATTACCCATTGGCCCACCGGCACAGTACAAATAAATAGCGGTATCTTTGTCTTTTGGTAGCTTATCGATATGTTCCTCAACCTTGTTGTAGGGGATGAACAAATCAGTGCCTTTTATATGCCGCTGTTTGGGCGTGTGAACATCCACCAGGAAAATATCTTCCGTTTGCATGAGCTGATTTAATTCGGCGGAACTTATCATTTTCAGGGAGTCCGGCTTTTGAAAAGAGCAGCCACTAATAATAAAAATTAAAACCACGACAAATACTGCCGGATAAAAGCGAGTTGTTTTAAACATAAAGAATATCTCCAAAATTGATTTGCTTGTGCATTACGCTCAACCCGGAGGTAGATAGCGACGATCGAAACAGCTTCACGTATTTCATGGACAGAAAGTTTAACCCCTCCTCATTTTGAGAAAGCAAATCAGGCAAGTCTTTAAGTATTAATTGAACGCCCCAAGCCGCTAATGCCCGCGCCACAGAGTATGCACGAGGTACCGACATGGACTCTAGCATCTCGTGTAGCACTTGCTATACTCGAGTGAAACTTACTACCCCTAGCGCATATAAAGCCAAGGCTATGACTGACTACGTGAAATTTTTCCGCGAAACCTCGCCCTACATCAACCGACATAGGGGTAAGACCTTTGTTATCGCCCTGCCCGGCGAGGCTATTTGTCATTCTAATTTCACCCACATTATTCACGACATTGCCCTGCTCAACTCGCTGGGCATGCGTATTGTTTTAGTCCATGGTGCCCGCCCGCAACTGGAGCAACGACTGGAGCAATGCCAGCTAACTCTCAACTATGTTGGCCACACACCCATCACCGACAGTCAAGCGATGGAGTGYGTSAAAGATGCCGTAGGTAGTGCGCGCATTAGTATCGAGTCATTGCTGTCGATGGGCTTGTCCAATTCGCCGATGCACGGCGCACGCATTCGCGTGGTCAGCGGCAACTTCATTACGGCCAGGCCCCTCGGTATTCACGAGGGACTCGACTTTCAACACAGTGGTGAAGTACGCAAGATTGACCGCGCCGGGATACAAAGCCAGCTCGACGATAATGCCATTGTGCTGCTCTCTTCTGTTGGTTATTCGCCGACRGGCGAAACCTTCAATCTCAGCTTTGAAGATGTCGCCACCCAGGCGGCCATTAATCTGGGCGCTGAAAAGCTTATTTTTCTCGGTGCCGATTCCGGCCTGCTCGATATCAACGGCGCACTGATAAGGAGTATTAATTTAAGCCAAGCACAACAACGACTCGAACAACAGGAATCTTGCGATCCCGAGCAGGCTCTGCAAGGGGCTTACCAGGCTTGCCTTAGCGGCGTGCCACGCTGTCATTTAATTAGTTATTGTGCCGATGGCGCCCTGCTTGGCGAGCTATTTACCCGTGATGGCACAGGCACACTGGTGTTACAGCACAGTGAGGAAGTGATTCGTCAGGCGAATATCGATGACATTACCGGCATTCTTGAGCTAATCAGCCCGCTTGAAGAGCAGGGTGTGCTGGTCAAGCGTTCACGCGAGCTACTTGAAACAGAGATATCCCGCTTCTGTGTCATCACTCACCCCGAAGGCATGCTCATTGCCTGCGCCGCCCTCTATCCCTTTAACAACGGTAAAGCGGCAGAACTCGCCTGCGTGGTCACTCACCCCGACTTCCACAGTCGTGGGCTGGCCACACGGCTTCTCGAGCATTTGGAAAACAAGGCAAAAAACGAGCTATCACTAGACGCATTATTTGTACTAACTACACAAGCGGCCCACTGGTTTCAGGAAAACGGGTTTACGACCACCAGCCTCGAGCAATTACCACTGGAGAAAGCCTCACTCTATAACTACCAGCGCAATTCGAAGATTTTCCTTAAGCGTTTAGTTTAGCCTGACAAAACCCCGTCACAGAGCACTCTGTGACCTACCCTCCAAAAATAAATCCAAGCACCACTTTGCCTGTAAATAACATCACGTTATTGCTACAAATGAATATTGCCTGACAGGAAAAGCCCATGTTTAAGTTTTGGAGGCGTAAAGAACAAGTGCCACCCTCAGCTTCCACCACCGTAAGCGCTGCGTCTAAGCCAACTCAAACTAGCCTCGTGAATAAAAAAACTCCTTTAAAAGATCGCTTACAGAATGTAGGTGCAAACAAAGGCAACGAACTGGTGACCCTGCTCAACATTGGCAGCACTAAAAAAATGCTTGCGGGGGAATACCTCTTCAGAGAAGGGGAGCCTGCCGACACGGGATATATTGTCCTTGATGGCACAATAGAAGAACTCGCCATTACCGACGAAAGTGAAATCAGCCTTGGTATTTATCCTAAAAAGTCGTGGATCAATTTTCTCAACTTAAATGGCACCACGCACAGAACAAGTACTGCCCGAGCAAAAGAAGCGAGTTCTGTACTACTGATTGATAAGCGCTTGCTCAGTAGTATTGATGACGATGTACTACTTTTTATCTATCGAGAATTACACAAAAATTCTGTCGCGGAAGTAGCCAGAAAACAAGACGAAAAAGTGGCCGTCGCCTCACAAAACAAAAATTTGATCGACGCTATTTTTAACATACGTACAACGGCTAAAGATCACTCAAAAAATTCCGCACTCGCTCAAAACGTTATACAAAAAGYCCCCAAACTTCCCATAGCCACTATCGCACTGTTAAACAAACTCACCAATGACAGCACGTCGACCAACGAAGTTGTTGACCTGGTAAAAAGTGACCCTTCACTCACCAGCCTTTTACTCAAAACYCTCAACTCAGCCGAGTACCGCTTTGAAGAAAAAATCGCAGACGTCAATCACGCCGTGTCATTACTTGGCTATATTGGCGTCTATCAAATTGTCATGTCTCAAAGCTTGCGAAAAAGCCTGCCTGAAACCCCTGCATTTCAGAAGGTTTATACCCGCTCACTTGAAATCTCCCATATCGCCTTTGCCATTTCACAGGCATCTGGTGCCGGTAAACCTGCGGAGATGGCCACCATCGGCCTGGTTCACTCTCTCGGCAACATCATCGTGGAGCTACTGCGCCAACAAAACCCTAAACTCGAGAGTTTAATTGATTGTTTCGATGTCTCCGTCATCGGCGCTCAGCTGCTACACACCTGGAATTTACCTGAGGGTATATGGAAGGCCGTTGAATATCAGGATTCTCCTGAATTCACGCCAGCGAATAAAATCCCTGAAGATATTTTGCCCGCAACTGCTGTTTTATATTTAGCGCAACTCTGTCACCAGCGTTTATATAAAGTATCTGAAAACCTCCTACCCACGATTTTTCTAGACGACTACTTAGCGCGACTCAACTGGAAAGGCTTAACCCTCAGCAACGTACTTAGCGAAAAGGTAGTCCCAAATTTACGCAAGAAAGCCAAAGCCCTGCCCCCATCATTAGCACTGCTCTTAGACTAAATATCTCAATTGCCAGATAGCGAGAGAGACCAACACCAAACGTCTCTTTCTCTACCTGGCTATTACCTTAACTCTACAACGTACTACTCTCATTCTGGCGAAGCCCTAATTTAAGCCACGGCATTGACCAGTCCGGCGGAACGAAGCCAACAACATATAGAACCCCACWCTGAATCGATTGTCTGAGTACCGCTATAATGGCGATATCACCGACTAATAGAGATAATAAGGGATGAAGAAAAGCCTGCTGGTGTTATGTATCGCGGCTCTAATTGGTGCCTTTTTCGCGTTCGATTTACATCAGACACTGACGCTCGAAGGCCTCAACGCCGGACTCGACCAAGCACAGGCCCGGCTGGCTAGCGACCCGCTGCTCGTGGCCGGGGTATTCTTTATTGTCTACGTCATCGTTACCGGTCTGTCTTTGCCCGGTGCAGCGATCATGTCACTGGGCGGCGGTGCGCTCTTCGGTTTGTTATGGGGCACAATTATTGTCTCCTTTGCCAGCTCTATTGGCGCCACTCTCGCTTTTCTTGCCTCCCGCTTTATCCTGCGCGATGCGGTGCAAAAGCGCTTCGCTGATCGGCTACAAACTATTAATGAAGGCATCGAAGAAAACGGCGCGTTTTATTTATTCACTCTCCGATTAGTGCCGGTCTTCCCTTTTTTCCTTATCAATCTGCTGATGGGTTTAACACCCATTCGCACCTCCACTTTTTACGTCGTTAGCCAAATTGGCATGCTGGCGGCCACCGTGGTGTTTATTAATGCCGGCACCCAACTGGCACAGCTTGAAAATTTATCGGATGTACTGTCTCCCGGCCTACTCGCCTCTTTTGTTCTACTCGGCATCTTTCCCCTCTTAGCCAAAAAAGTGGTGGCAATCATTCAGAGCCGCCGCGTCTATGCGAAGTGGCAACGCCCGGCAAAATTTGATCGCAATCTGATTGTCATTGGCGCCGGAGCAGGTGGACTAGTCTCCAGCTATATCGCCGCTGCCGTTAAAGCAAAAGTTACTTTAGTCGAAGCGGACAAAATGGGCGGCGACTGCCTGAACACCGGCTGCGTGCCCAGTAAAGCCTTAATTAAGAGCGCAAAAATTGCGCAGCACATTCGCCAGGGTAGTCGCTAYGGACTARAGGATTCTGAACCCGCCTTTTCTTTTCCAGAGGTAATGGCCCGCGTCCAGCGCATCATCCAAGCCGTAGAACCCCACGACAGCGTTGCGCGCTATAGCGAGCTTGGCGTTGATGTGGTGCAGGGCTATGCCCGTATTGTCGACCCCTGGACCATTGAAATCTGCAAGCCGGATGGCGCAATCACCCGACTCACCACCCGCAGTATTATCATCGCCACCGGCGCCCGCCCCTCCGTGCCCGCTATACCCGGTATTGATGATGTCGGCTATGTCACTAGCGATACGCTATGGGACGAGTTCGCCAAACTTAAATCATCCCCCAAACGGCTAGTCATTTTAGGTGGCGGCCCGATTGGCTGTGAACTTGCACAAAGCTTTGCCCGTCTCGGTTCAGCGGTGACACAAATTCAGCGCGGCCCACGGMTTATGCCTCGCGAAGATGAAGAGGTCTCCGCACTGGTACAAAGGCATCTGGAAGCAGACGGGATACAGTTACTCACCAACTGCAAAACACTGCGTTGCGAGCGCGAGGGCGATGACAAGTACATTGTCATTACATCTGTGGAGGAGGACTCGTCTGACGAAGGCCGCAATAAAGAACAACGTATCGCCTTCGACCAATTGCTTGTCGCCGTCGGGCGTGAGGCGCGGCTTGAAGGCTTTGGGCTGGAAGAACTCGGCATCGACACCCAACGCACCGTGCCAACCAATGACTATTTACAAACCCTCTACCCCAATATTTTTGCCGCCGGTGACGTCGCAGGCCCCTACCAATTTACCCACACCGCCTCACATCAAGCCTGGTATGCCGCCGTAAACGCCCTGTTCGGCCACCTGAAAAAATTCAAAGTCGATTACCGAGTAATACCCTGGACCACCTTTATCGACCCCGAAGTTGCCAGAGTTGGGCTCAATGAACAGGAAGCCAAAGCTCAGGGCATAAACTATGAAATCACCCACTTCGAGTTAAAAGAACTAGACCGAGCCATTACCGAAAGTGCCACCGAAGGGTTCGTCAAAATACTCACAGTACCGGGTAAAGACCGCATCCTCGGCGTGACGATAGTGGGCGAACACGCCGGTGAACTGCTCGCCGAATTCGTGCTGGCCATGAAACACGGCCTGGGCCTGAATAARATWCTCGGCACCATTCACACCTATCCCACCTGGGCCGAAGCKAATAAATACGCYGCCGGGGAATGGAAACGCGCCCACGCACCTCAGTGTATATTGCGCTGGCTGCAACGCTATCATCAGTGGCGTAGGGGCTAAACTTACGTTTTACACCTGCTCCACTGAGCGCTGTAAGATAAACCTTATAAATAGACGTAACGACTGACTGGAAAACCCTATGCGCGACATCGTTCAAGACTACTACGGCAAGCAACTGCAAAGCACAGACGACCTGAAAACCAGTGCTTGTTGTGATATTTCCGCGCTACCGGGCTGGCTAAAACCACTGATCGACAATATTCACCCGGAAGTCCTCGCACGCTATTACGGCTGCGGCCTGGTGTGCCCTGACCTGCTTGAAGGCTGCAAGATTTTAGACCTCGGCAGCGGTTCTGGGCGCGATGTTTACGCCCTCGCCCAGCTCGCAGGCCCAAGTGGCGAAGTGATTGGTGTCGATATGACCGACGAGCAGCTGGCCATTGCCGAGCAGCACAAAGATTGGCATAGCAAGAAATTCGGCTATGCCAATGTGCGCTTTATAAAAGGCGATATCGAAAACCTACACGAACTCGACCTGGAGCCAGGCAGTTTCGATGTTATTGTCTCCAACTGTGTCATCAACCTCTGCACCGATAAAGACGCTGTACTCGAAGGCATTCAACGCTTATTAAAACCGGGTGGCGAATTTTATTTTTCTGACGTCTATRCCGACCGCCGTGTACCCGAAGCTGTACGCAACGACTCGGTGCTTTACGGCGAGTGCCTGGGTGGCGCCCTGTACTGGAATGATTTTTTACACATTGCCACAAAGGCCGGTTTTACCGATCCTCGTCTAGTAGAAGACCGCCCCCTTGAAATTACCGACCCCGAGCTTGCTGCGCAAACTGGCGACCTGAATTTCTTCTCCGCGACTTATCGCTTGTTTAAAAACGACACACTAGAAAGTGCCTGCGAGGATTTTGGCCAAAGCGTGATTTATCGCGGTAGTATCCCCAACCTACCCGAGCAGTTTATCCTCGACAARCACCACACTATTGAAAGCGGCAAACCCTTCCCCGTGTGCGGAAATACCTGGCACATGCTGCACGACAGCCGCTTTGCAAAGCACTTTGACTTTAGCGGTGATTTTAGTCATCACCTTGGTCTGTTTGAAAATTGCGGCTCAAGCATGCCCTTTGATACTACAGCGCAATGCAATGAGTCTAGCTGCTGCTAACAGCGCCCCCGCGAGCAATATCAAACGACAAAGTGCCGTCCGTAAGTATTCCCATGCCGCCAGACACAAGTCGCAAGCGTTTTTGCAAACCTGGCTGAACTAATAAACTATTGATCCATCACAGGCCTACTAACAATGGCCATAAAAAAGGGTGTACATTTTCCGCCCTTTTTTACTTTAAGAGAGTTCCGCCTTTTATTTACGCTTTTTTGTCAAAGTAACGAACCGAAGGCTCCTGCGTTACCCATTCACCTAACTGACCAATAACACCAGTCTCAGTACGCCAGGCAAAATACTTCTCATAAGCTTCTCGGCTTTCCCAGACTTCAATAGCGACGATATTACAGGGATCATCCTGATTCTGGTGAGCATACACTTCTACGCAGCCTTCATAAGTTCGCGTGCTTGGTAACAACTCACCAAGACCAGCAATGGCTGTGTCAACAAACTCGGGTTTTACGTGCAGTTCTAGCAAGACGGTGCATGTCATAATTAAAGTTCCTGTATTTATTTTTTATAAGGGCGAAAATAATAGGCGATGGCTCATCAAATTGCCAACGCCCTTATAAAGTTCGTACAGTTATTAAGCAATTTCCGCCACGCCCCAGTAATTATAAGCAAACAGTTTTGGCGTTGAGGGTAGGTAGCCTTTTTCAAGATCGATTATTTTAAAGCCTGCCTGGGTGATAAGGTCGGGAATGGGGCGATTCAAATTGCAACCACCGGCCAGTTTTTTCCACACCGGATTAATGCGTTTTTGCCACTTTTCAACACCAACATCGGGCGCATTACCGTGCTCGGTAAAAATCAGCTTGCCGCCGGGCTTTAGCACGCGACGCATTTGCACCAGTGCTGAATGCCAGTCAGGAATGGTGCACAAGGTATAGGTCAGCAATATGCTATCGACACTGTTATCTTCAAGGGGAATTTCTTCACCAGGCAGGTCAATCAGCTTTACCTCCAGGCCAGACTTGTCGATATTGGGCAGGGCTTTTTCCCGCATCGCCTCAGAAGGCTCTAGCCCCCAAATAAACTCAACCTTGTCACGGTCGTAATAAGGTAAATTCAACGCCGAGCCCATACCGACCTCTAGCACCCGCCCTTCAGCCAGGGGCACGACTTTTTTACGCTGGTAATTAATGGGTTTGGTGCCACAAGCACAGTTAATAAAAGGCGCAAGAAAATATTTGTCGTACAATCCCATAACAGTCTCCGTATATTCGCATAATCTTATATTGAGATCATCCTACAACAAGCAAGCCCTTTCTAGCAAAACAATAGCCCCNCCATTCGCTTCCCCSSYYNGCTCAATCRTCCGCCAACCCCTGATAATCACCATCGATGAATAAGTGTGTAGCCCCTACGGCAACGTCCACAGGTCTGGTATTCTGTGCTTCTTTTTAGCACACGCATAATTAACCACGACTCGCAGATAGCACTCAACAAACAACAAGGGTTAGAGACATGCCGACTTATCGCTCACACACCACCACCAAAGGCCGCAACATGGCGGGCGCTCGTTCACTGTGGCGCGCCACCGGCATGAAAGATGACGACTTCGACAAGCCCATTATCGCCGTCGCCAACTCCTTTACCCAGTTTGTACCCGGCCATGTGCACCTGAAAGACATGGGCCAGCTGGTGATTGGCGAAATCGAAAAATCCGGTGGTGTCGGTAAAGAATTCAATACCATCGCCGTTGATGACGGCATCGCCATGGGCCACGACGGCATGCTCTACTCCCTGCCMTCGCGCGACATTATCGCCGACTCGGTGGAGTACATGGTCAACGCCCACTGCGCCGAYGCMCTGGTGTGTATMTCRAACTGCGACAARATCACCCCCGGYATGTTGATGGCSGCMYTGCGKCTCAACATYCCCACCGTSTTTGTCTCYGGCGGCCCCATGGARGCCGGYAAAACCAARCTYTCCGAYGYCAAGCTCGACCTSGTYGACGCGATGATTATYGCCGTYGACGAAACCGCCWSYGACGCCAAGGTYGAAGARTACGARCGCTCGGCCTGCCCCACCTGYGGCTCCTGCTCSGGTATGTTTACCGCYAAYTCRATGAACTGCCTGACCGAGGCCCTGGGCCTGTCACTGCCCGGCAATGGTTCGATGCTCGCCACCCACGCCGACCGCGAACAACTGTTTTTRCGCGCYGGSCAAATGATCGTCGATATCGCCAAAMARCAYTACGAAGAAGACGACTACAGCGTGCTACCGCGCTCGGTGGCCTGCTTTAAAGCCTTTGAAAACGCCATGACCGTCGACATCGCCATGGGCGGCTCAACCAACACCATTTTGCACCTGCTGGGCGCCGCACAGGAAGCCGAGCTCGACTTCACCCTGGACGATATCAACCGTCTCTCCCACAAGGTGCCACAACTGAGCAAGGTCGCACCCAGCACGCCCCTCTAYCACATGGAAGACGTRCACCGCGCYGGYGGTGTCTTCGGGCTACTGGGCGAACTCGACCGCGCCGGGCTATTGCATTCCGATATACCCACGATTCATAGCAAGACCATGAAAGAAGCACTCGACATCTGGGATATCAAACGCAATCCCTCTGCCGAAGTGCTCAAATTCTTCCGGGCTGGCCCGGCGGGCATCCCCACCCAAACCGCCTTTAGTCARGACACCCGCTGGAACAGCGTTGACGCCGATCGCGCCAACGGCTGTATTCGCAGTCTCGACAACGCCTACAGTAMMGACGGCGGCCTSGCCGTGCTCTACGGCAATATCGCCCTCGACGGCTGCGTGGTCAAAACCGCCGGTGTCGATGAATCTATTTTAGTGTTTGAAGGCCCWGCCTACGTGTGCGAAAGCCAAGACASCGCCGTTGCCGATATTCTCGCCGACAAGGTCAAGCCCGGTGACGTGGTAGTAATTCGCTACGAGGGTCCCAAGGGCGGCCCCGGCATGCAGGAAATGCTCTACCCCACCACCTACCTGAAATCGCGCGGTCTCGGCAAAGCCTGTGCGCTGGTCACCGACGGACGCTTCTCCGGTGGCACCTCGGGCCTCTCCATCGGCCATTGCTCACCCGAAGCGGCGGCGGGCGGCACCATCGGCCTGGTGCAAAATGGCGATTTAATACACATCGACATCCCCCAGCGCACCATTAACGTCAAACTCAGTGACGAGGAACTCGCCCACCGCCGTGCCGCGCAAGATACAGCTGGCTGGCAGCCCGTTGAGGATCGCCCCCGTAAAGTGACAGCAGCACTGAAAGCTTATGCCCTGCTCGCCACCAGCGCCGACAAGGGTGCAGTGCGAGATTTATCAAAGCTGTAGTTCGCGGCAACAATAAGGACATTAGCCCATGAGTCTCGGCAAAAGCAGACTGGAAGAAGACACGCAAATAGACCTCACACCCATGCTCGACGTGGTGTTTATTTTGCTCATCTTCTTTGTCGTCACCGCTGCTTTTGTCGACGAGACCGCCATCGACCTGCAACACCAGCCCCCCTCCAACAATGCCACTGTTGAAAAAAGCGACGACATTATTTTTCAAGTCAGCGCCAATAACGATATTTCGCTCGACGGCCGCCGGGTGGATATTCGCTCGGTGCGCGCCAATGTGGAAAGACTACGCGCCAGCAATCGTGATGCGAAAGTAATTATTAGTACGGATTCTCGGGCGCTGACTGAGACGTATATTCGTATTGCTGATCAGGCTCGGGCGGCGGGGGTTGAGGATGTGATTTTGGCGCCTACAACTAGAATAATAAGACCCTAAATGAATTGAGACTCAAATCCCATCTATCTCTCACATCCGTTGATGATTACTCACACCACTATATTGTGTCAAAAAAAATCAAGTAGACCCTTTTATTTCTTCTTTCCGATTTATATCTTCCAACACCTCACAGATAACCTCTTCCAACCCTGTTAGTGCCTCTTCATCAATCCATTCTTTGAATCTATTTCTCTTTTTATTACTTATTTTCCCTTGATTTTGCAATGAAAGCTGTATAAATAAATTAAGCTCCTTATTGGGAATATCATAATTATCCTCAATTGCTTTTTTAACGGCATCATATTTTACAATATACAAAACCTCCTGTATCAGATCTTCTGATATAGATGCTTCCATCATCTCATAAAGAAATTCTACGTGAGGTGTCAGATCGGGATATCTATACATATGCTGTATATCATTTTTGATCGTTATACTGTGGTCCTCTTCATTCATATCATATTCAATCAAAGCCATAATCGGCTTTGATATTGTCTCCAACACACGATCATACTCTTTACTTCTTTGTAAAATTGCCGCCGACACCGGAATAATAAAATCCTGTTCGGTAGTTTTTCTTGATTTCAAAACATCATGGATTAGATACCTGTGTATCCTTCCATTTCCATCACTAAACGGGTGTATATAGACAAAACCAAAAGATAGTATTGCAGCATGAACCATCGGAGGAATTGAACCATCCAGGAGAAAGGACTTATTCATCTTCAGGAGGCCGTCCATTAAACTGTCAACATGAATATATTTTGGGCCGATATAGTGAATATTTTCTTCAATACCATCTAACCAAGTCATCCTGACTTCACCTACATATATCTCTTCCTCCCTATACTCACTATCTTTTTTTTCACTGCGGACTATTTCATTTTGAATGTTAATTAGTCGCTTCTTGCTAAGATTTATCGTTCCACTTGTTTTTAACACCCGATAAAACTTTCTTAACTTGTCTTCTGCTGTACTTTCTTTCTCAATCTCTGTAGAAGATTTTGTTTCTTTGGTATAAAGGTACTCCACTGATCGCCCTAATAGCTCTGGGTTTACAGCCTCATTAATTTGCCTCAACTCAGTTTGAGCGATTTCCATTAGGTCCTTATTCTCATATTCCTTGGTTTTTGATGTCTTTCTCACCATTGGGCAGAAATCCTTATTACCCAGCATATTATTTATAATTCTTGTCCGCGAATTTTTTATTCCAGAATTCAACGTAAAATAATATTTTTCTTCTAATAAGTAAGCATAGTTTGATTGGGAGTTTTCAATATCAAGCTGGCTATCCATAAGCCATTCATATAAAAACCAAATGCATCGCCTGATTACCGCTTGAGGTTTTTCTTTGATATATTGCGTCAACTCAACTTGATCAATTTTTTTAAAAATGGGTTCCAAATAGGCCAATCTTATACCTTGATAAGTTATTGCCGTTTCAAGCTGTTCAAAAATGCTTGACCCTACTTTTCTGTTTTTTGCTAATAGCTTAATCCTAACTGAGCCATAAGGGCGAATTTCGTCTCTACTTTTATCACCAACAGCAAGCTCCAAACCCAAACGGGGTACAGACAACTCTAGCGCCTCTATTAAATATGTGTAACCTGCCAGCTTCATTTAAAATCCCCACTTCCCAATTTGACTATATGCCAAATAAGCACTTATACTTTCAGCATCCTTTCTCAGGTAGCGCATTTGCAGCTTACACGCAGGCTGCCAGAAGCGCGAAAAGCGCATACTTTTCTAGAATTTACATACATTCTTTGAATTCTACAT
>NVWE01000001.1 GCA_002746135.1 Cellvibrionales bacterium
CCCGCTCTTAACGACACCCTTCATGGTAAGATTCAAATAAACGAGCTGGCCATACAAACCCACCTCAACCCAATATAAAAAAAGGCATAATCATGCTCCACAGCCTGTGGCAGTACCGACACTTCGTTATTAGCTCTATCAAGAACGAACTAAAAAGCCGATTTGCGCGCAGTAAGCTCGGCGGCCTATGGATGCTGATCAACCCCCTGGCCCAGGTGCTTATCTACGCTCTGATATTGTCTAATATTCTCGCCGCCAAACTGCCAGGCATTGATAATAAATATGCCTATGCCATCTACTTAATGGCAGGGCTGTTGGCGTGGAATCTTTTTAGTGAAATTGTCAGCCGTTGCCTAACGCTTTTTATTGAACAGGGTAACTTGTTAAAAAAAATGAGCTTCCCCCGCATTACCCTGCCCACTATCGTGGTTGGCTCATGCCTGCTTAACAACGTATTGCTTTTTATCGCCATGCTCGGGGTTTTTCTTGTCCTTGGCCACCAGTTCAGCTGGGTAATGTTATGGCTTATCCCATTAACCTTTATCGTAGTCATGCTTGCCATTGGCATTGGCCTGACACTCGGCATTATCAATGTCTTCCTAAGAGACATTGGCCAGGCTTTCCCCATTTTTCTTCAAGTCTGGTTCTGGTTTACGCCCATTGTTTACCCAGTAAACATTATTCCCGAAAGCTATCGCGAGCTACTTCGGCTCAACCCCATGTACTCCATTACCGATGCTTACCACCAGATACTGGTTTACGGCAAACCACCGTTTATGGGCGATATAGCAATCATCTCAGTCATAGCGCTAGGGCTAATGTTGCTTAGTCTATTCATGTTCCGCCGCGCCAGCCCAGAAATGGTCGATGCCCTATGAGCCTGCTGAGCGTCAAAAATATTGGCAAGGCTTTTCGTAGCTATCGTTCCGAATGGCAACGCTTTGCTCGCTGGTTTGGCCTACCGATTAAGCCGAGTGAAGAACACTGGGTGCTACGCAATATAAACTTTGATATTCACGCGGGCGAAGCCATCGGCATCATTGGGCAAAACGGCGCCGGTAAAAGCACCTTGCTTAAATTGATCACAGGCACAATGCAACCGACCGAAGGGCAAGTACAGGTTAACGGCCGTATTGCCGCCATACTTGAACTCGGCATGGGTTTTAACCCCGAGCTAACAGGTCGTCAAAATGTGTTTCATGCAGCAGGCCTCATGGGTTTCAGTGCGGAACAAATTCAACAGGCCATGCCTGATATCGAAGCCTTTGCCGAAATTGGCGAATATTTCGATGAACCAGTGCGCACCTACTCCAGCGGAATGCAAATGCGCGTAGCCTTTGCGGTTGCCACCGCCTACCGCCCCGAAATGCTCATAGTTGACGAAGCCCTTTCCGTCGGCGATACCTACTTTCAGCACAAAAGCTTCAGCCGTATTCGAGAATTTCAAGAGCAGGGAACAACACTGCTAATTGTTTCGCATGATCGGGGGGCAATTCAAAGCCTGTGTAATCGGGCTATTCTTTTGGAAAGCGGCACCGTAATAAAAGATGGTAACCCAGAAGAAGTGTTTGATTTTTATAATGCGCTTATTGCGGAAAAAGAAAACAGTACCGTAGAAGTAACGCAATTAGAGAGTGGGAAAGTTCAAACCTCATCGGGAACAGGAGAAGCCAAAATAGAAGAAATTGGTTTATATAATAGTAAAGGTGAACCTGTTGAAGTTATTGGAGTGGGAGAGCAGGTTGAGCTACGCGTCAAAGTAAAGGTTTGCCAAAAAATAGAAAGCCTAGTGTTGGGCTACGGCATTAAAGATCGACTAGGTCAAATAATGTATGGCACAAATACGTGGCATACCGAGCAAGTTATTAATTCGCCGAAAGTAGGTGATAGATATATATTTAAAATAACTTTTCCTGCAAATTTTGGTGTGGGCGGATATTCTGTTGTTATTGCACTTCATGATAAAGATACACATATGACTGCCAATTATGATTGGCAAGATTTGGCACTAGTTTTTAATGTAATTAATATAGATAAAACTCAGTTCTCTGGGTGTTGCTGGAATCAGCCGCAAGTGGAGATTAACGCATTATGAGCGATGAATTTTATAGGGCTTTTGAAGATAGGCATAGAGGTTCAAGGGAACTAATAAAAGAAAGAATATGCGTGTACTTGCCTTTTATTCTGTTGTTAAAAGAAATATACCCAAATGGCTTGGTATTAGATTCAGGCTGTGGTCGTGGTGAGTGGCTTGAGTTACTTAAAGAGAATGATATTCACGCAAGCGGTGTGGACTTGGATGAAGAAATGCTCAGCGCGTGCATTGATGCTGGTTTTGATGTTATCAATGGAGATGCAATTGATACTCTCAAAAAGCAAGCTGATGAAAGTCTAATATGTGTCAGTGCATTCCATATGGTTGAACACATCCCTTTTGATGTCCTCCAAGTATTTGTGGCTGAAGCATTAAGAGCTCTAAAGCCTGGTGGGCTGTTAATAATGGAGACTCCTAACCCTGAGAATATCAAAGTTGCAACAGAAAATTTTTATCTTGATCCTACTCATATTAAGCCTATTCCATCAGGGTTGCTTTCTTTCTTACCGGAGTTCTATGGTTTTGAGCGAACGAAAGCACTTAGGCTGCAAGAAAACAAGGCGTTAATAACACAAGAAAAAATCTCACTCGCAGATGTCATAGATGGTGCTAGCCCAGATTATGCGGTGATAGCGCAAAAGAAAGCAGGTGTGGATTTACTCAAAAAATTTGATGATGTTTTTTCTCAAGAACTTGGCTTGCCATTAACTTCATTGGTGAATAAGTTTGATAGTCGGCTACTGAAAATAGAAGTCAAAGCTGGTCAAGCCGAAGCCAAAGCAGGTCAAGCCGAAGCCAAAGCAGGTCAAGCCGAAGCCAAAGCAGAACAACTTCATACAGAACTACAGGATGTATATGCAAGTCGCTCATGGCGTATTACAGCACCACTGAGGTGGTTTATACATCAGGTAAAATTGTTGCGTCAGCACGGTCTGTTCTCACGCATAAAAGCGCTGGTAAAGAAAATTACATGTCCCTTTATTCGGCGAGCTATCGCATTTATAGTCTCACGTCCAGAACTTCGTTTTCGGTTGGTCAGCTTGGTTAGAAGGCTTGGGCTTTATGGTTTTCTTAAATCCACCTATTTACACATTTCAAGAAGCGATCAACCGATGCCGCCTTCTAGCACTCAGGCTAGTGAAGCGATACCTGACAAGCTTCAATCACTCCCCTCTACTGCCCTTCGAATCTATGCAGAGCTTAAAACAGCGGTAGAACAAAGAGAAAAGGAAAGCGGCTAATGCGTATTGTTATTGACATGCAGGGGGCTCAAACTGAAAGCCGTTTCCGTGGAATTGGCCGGTATACTCTTTCATTGACCAAAGCTATTGTTCGTAATCGGGGTGAACATGAAATTATCCTTGTCCTGAATGGTTATTTTCCTGACACCATTGAGTCGATTCGCTGTGAATTCAATGATCTGCTGCCACAGGAAAATATCCGCACCTGGTATGCACTTGGTCTAGTTCGCGAGTGTGAGCCAGAAAATACCTGGCGACGTGAAGCAGCCGAACTTATCCGCGAGGCTTTCATTGCCAGCCTACAACCAGATGTTGTACATATCACTAGCATGTTTGAAGGCTTTGAAGATGATGCTGTATCTAGCATTAGGGTCTTTGATCAGAAAGTACCTGTCAGTGTCTCACTCTATGACCTTATTCCACTATTAAACCCAGAGCACTACCTCAAGCCCCACCCTGCTTTCGAGCAGACTTACCGTAGGAAGGTTAACTACCTGCGGCAGTCGTCACTGCTCTTGGCTATTTCGGGTTATGCCCGGCAGGAAGGAATAGACCACCTTGGGCGGCATACCGCATCGATTGTTAATATCTCTACAGCAGTAGAAGAGATCTTCCAGCCATTGATATTAAGTCCATTAGAAAAACAGGCTCTATGGGACGAATTTGGTCTCACCCGCCCATTTGTACTTTATACGGGGGGTGCTGATGAGCGGAAAAACCTACCACGTCTGATCCGGGCCTATGCCCAGCTTTCACCTGAGCTGAGAGAAGCCCATCAATTGGTATTTGCGGGGAAAATACCTGAATACAGTATCCGTCAGTTGCAACAGGTAGCAAAATCTGCAGGGTTATGCTCAGGCGACCTCATTTTCACAGGATATATTACCGATGATAAATTGGTAAAACTTTATAACCTTTGCAAAGTATATCTATTCCCATCCTGGCATGAAGGCTTCGGTTTACCTGCCCTGGAAGCGATGTCTTGCGGCGCAGCAGTAATCGGAGCAAATACATCAAGTTTGCCAGAAGTTATTGGAAATGAAGATGCACTCTTTGATCCTTTTTCAGAAGAGGCTATAGCCCTTAAGGTTACGAAAGTTTTAACCAATGAGAATTTTCGACAAAGCTTGATTGAATCAGGGTTTAATCAAGCTAAACAGTTTTCCTGGGATAGGAGTGCCAAGATTGCTATCTCTGCATTTGAAAATATTATAAACGATAAGAATAGCCCTCAAGATCGATTACCTGTAACGCACACCCTCTCCAATCAACTAGCAAAAGTGATCCCTGCTGATATTTCAGAACAAAATCTTGTAAAACTAGCGTTCGCCATAGGTCTAAACCACCCACAGACTGGAAAAAAACAGTTGTTGATAGATGTTTCTCAATTGGTTCAGACAGATGCCAAAACAGGAGTGCAGAGGGTTGTTCGTGGACTTCTTAAAGAGTTGCTCGCTTGCTCAAATAATAGGTTGCAAGTTGAGCCAGTTTACGCGACAACTGATGAAGGGTATCGGTATGCTCGCCATTTTAATTCAAAATTTATGGACGATTACCATGGGCCATTAACTGATGAGCCTATTGAATATCAGAATGGTGATGTTTTTTTAGGGCTGGATCTTCAGCATCATGTTGTATCGGCACAGCAAGATTTTTATCAGCAACTGCGGCGCGATGGAGTACAGGTTCAGTTTGTGGTCTATGACTTGCTACCTATTTTGATGCCGCAGGCATTTGCCGGAGCATTTCCCGAAGACGCTGCTGAAATGCATAGCCGATGGCTTGCAATTGTGGCTGAAAGTGATGGTGCCCTTTGCATCTCCAAAGCCGTGGCCGATGAAGTCGGTACCTGGGTTAATGAGCATGAAGTGGAAAGGCTTCGTCCGTTCAATATATCCTGGTTTCATCTAGGCGCCGATGTTGAGAACTCGGGACCTACCCGCGGCATACCTGATAGCGCTGATAAAGTGCTGAAGACAATTGAAGAAAACGCCAGCTTTTTGATGGTTGGAACCATTGAGCCACGTAAAGGGCATGCGCAAACCCTTTCGGCATTCGAACAGCTTTGGTCAGAAGGCGTTGATGTAACTTTAGTTATTGTCGGCCAACAAGGCTGGGTGGCTGAAGAGCTGATTGATAAACTTCGCCACCACCCTGTGCTTGGTAAGCATTTGTTCTGGCTGGAAGGTATCAGCGATGAATATCTCGAAAAAGTTTACGCGGCATCTACTTGCCTGATAGCTGCCAGTGAGGGAGAAGGTTTTGGCCTGCCGCTAATCGAGGCTGCTCAACATAAGTTACCTATCATTGCCCGAGATATACCTGTGTTTCGAGAAATTGCGGGAGAACATGCATTTTATTTTGATAATAGTGTTAGTCACATCGTATTGGTAAAGGCCATCAAAAATTGGCTGCCAGCATTCCAATCAAATAATCATCCTAAACCAGGGGGTATTCCACTTTTAACATGGGAACGTAGCTGCTCGCAGTTGCTGACTCATTTAGGTGTTTAAGCTGGATTGCCCGAAAACTCGGAGTTATAGATGATAGTTCTATCGGCAGTAGTTTCTAGCTTATTGATGAGTTTGTGGGTGGTTTATGTGGGTAGGTGGCTGACTGGTAAAGCAACAGTAGACGCTGAAAGCTCCTGCACATTAAGTTACATGTTGGTGTTTATTGGCACGCTCTTGATTATGGTGAACATTAATCAGGTAGTAGGCTCAAATATTATTTTTATAGTGTTTACTATTGCCATTCTTTTTATTATCACCAAGCTAATTTTGACCAAAAAAGGAAAAGATCAGATTGATACGATTCATGATGTCTTATCTTTGTGGGGAGTGCAGCTTTTTTTACTTACTGTTGTTTTAGTTCTGTTTAGACTTGATAAGTTTTGGTTAGTGGAAGGACCCAACCACGATTCCTTAATTTATTACGAGGGTATGAAATGGTCTTTGCTATACCCTTTGCAAGCAAGTGGTCAGATGGTGGAAGCTCTTTGGGGGTTAAGTACTTGTGACAAAGGAAGCGTATTTATTGGAAGAGACTGCCTTTTGTACAGGGGTGGGACATATACATTGGCTGGTTGGGGGCAGTTCTTCAGTTTAGATAAAACGGGGTCAGGGCTTTGGGCGGCTGGCGTTACAGCGGGTGCTTTTGCATGGCTTAGTATTAGGGTTATTTCAGATGCTATGTTAATAAGCCCGTTAAAGTATAAAAAACAAATTTTCTTTGTAACTATGCTGGCTAGTGTATCCACTAGTTGGTTGGGAACACTAGTAAATAGCAACCTCGCGACTATGTTCGCCTCCAGCTGTGTAGCGCTGATGTTTTCGTTAATATTTATGCCGAGACATAAATATAAGCCCTTAGTAATGGGGATGCTAATTGGATTGTCTGGTCATTTTTACGGTGAGGCAATATGGTATACAGGATTTTTTGCTTTGTTTGCTTTGTTAAGCGATTTTTTTAATAAACAGGAAAATTTTAGCCGAAAGATTCGGTATTTTTTATGCAGCTCTACCGTTGTATTTATTGTTTTTTTAATTACAAGTAACTATGTAGCTTACCAATCGCTGAAAGGATTGTTATTACTTTCTGATATTGCTCATGGCGGATCAGCATGGAGCTCATGGTATATACATGCTCCAGAATGGTATTGGTTGGGAAGTTTTGTGGCGGGGGATTTGCTTGGCCATGAAAATATATCCAAGTCAAGCTTAGTTTATTTGTCTGTAGCTATGTTGTTTATATTATTGTTAGGCATGTATGCAAAGTGGAAAGGCCCAATAATTGCGCTATTAGGACTTTCAGGGCTTCTAGTATTTATTATTGAGATAACTGCATATCAGTACGGCGAGCATAAAATATTGCAGCTTGTGGGCTCAAGTTGGTACGTGTTTATTTCCGCAGGTATTCTTTGGTTTTTTTCGGGTATGAAAAAGTGCGTAGGTAGTAGAGACAATTTGCTTACACTCATGCTGGTCAATTATAGGTATATATTAGCTTGTGCTGCTCTTATAGTAATGACAAGTTACATTTCCATTGATTACTTTTTTAGGTCAGGTGAGTTGTTGAAATCGATGGCTAATCAGCATGATATGAACTATGGAAACGAGAATATGGCGTCACAAATTTCTGCCGGAGATATAGTTGCACTTGATGATACAGCGCTTGTTTTGGGTGTTGAGCCATTTCATAAATCACACTACGCAGCGTTCTTTATTCATGAAAAGGGAGCGCGTATGGTTATGCCTGATATATCTGATGATGTATTAAGGGGGGGGTATTTTAGAAATGTATTAAATGACACTTTGAAAAGCGCATCAGGCATAGACTATTTACTTCAAGCTAAGGGGGCGATTGTTGAAAGCTCTATTATTAAATACAAACACCATCAAGTAGTTAATTACCCAAATTATGACTTAATAAATGTGAAAAATACTGGGGTTGTGACTATTGGAAATGGTTGGTACCGATGTGAGCCTTCACATTGCTGGACAGAGTCAGTCTTTAATGTTGAAACACATAGCAAAACAACTTCTGTTATATCTATAGAAATAGGGTACTTTAGACCTCCATCAAATGGTTATGTAAACATTTATGTTGATGGCGTTATGGCTGATAAGTTCGCTACTGATAAGGCGCTCATTGAACTGAAAATTCAAAAGGGTTATCACAAGATTAGGCTTGAGTCTAGCTGGGATATTGCTTCCCCACAAGAAGCGGGCGACTCAAATGACACAAGAAAATTGTTTGCGATGATTCGAAGTATGCACCTCAATACTACACTTATAAATACGCACTAGGGGCGCAAGATTGAAGTTTGATAATGAATACTATGAAGCTAACTCACAAGATAAAGATCGACCTGCTTTAGCTTTTTACAGTCGAATTTGGGCACGCTACATATCCGAGGGACCCACTTTAGAATTTGGTTGCGGGGTTGGTCACTTGGCGAAGCGGTTGTCAAAAAAAACCAAGGTCTTCGGCTACGAAATAAATGAATTTGCACGAAAACAAATTGTCATTAACGCACCAGATGTGAAGTTAATTGAAAGCTTATCTGACATGGATGAAGGCTCGGTTGGTTCGATAGTTGCCCTGCATGTACTGGAGCACATAGATGATCATAGCCTTGAAGATATTGGTGCTTCGTTCAAACGTATATTAAAGCCAGGGGGGAAGTTGCTTTTTGTTATGCCGAACGCAGCTGGCTTAGCTCATAGATTAAAAGGCGGGCAATGGTCAGCCTTTAGCGACCCCACCCATATTAATTTAAAGTCTTCACATGAATGGAGTGATTTTTTTGAAACACGATGGAGGATGAAGGTGCTTGATAAATTTTCAGATGGATTTTATGACTTCCCTTATGAAAAATCATGGGGGCGCATTTTTCTTTTTGATTTGTTTCGACTAGGCCTTACCGCATTGCAATTTATACTTGGAACTGCAATTTTAAAAGAGCACTATGGTGAAAATACCGTATACATTTTAGAAAAAAACAAGTGACTACTTCGCAATTCTTGTTAATTAACTTGGGCGCTTTATTGACAGCTTTTGGTGGTGTTTTTCTTAAAAAACTATCAGAAAATACAAATTTCTCAGAAGTTTCAATACAGTCTGCATTTCAGATAGTTATCAACCCATATCTTCTTGCAGGTGTCTTTTGTTATGTTATTCCGGTGTTGTTCTGGGCGTACATATTAAAAACTATGGAGTTGACAAAATTACAGCCATTATTGGCAGTTGTTTACATATATACTATTTTTGTTGCTTACCTGTTCTTAGGTGAGCAACCAAGCCTTATCAGATTGGCTGGCATAGCACTAATTGTTCTAGGGGTAATTGTCGTTGGGAAAAGTTAGGACGAAATTATTAATAGTAGTGAATTACTACTATCCGTATATCAGCGGCGTAAGTGAATATGCTAAGTATATGGCTGAATGTCTGTCTGAGGAATTTGAGATCATTGTCTTGACTGGCCAGCATGAAAGGAATCTGAAAGATAAGGAATTAGTTAATGGGTACTGGATATATAGAGCCAAGCCCCTATTTTTCTTTAATAAAGGATATATATCGCTAGAGTTTATTTCACTTTTTAGAAAATTATCTAAAGACGCTGATGTAATTAACATCCATTTTCCTATGCTTGAAAGTGGGTTGTTATCATTAATGACAAGAAAACCAGTTTTGCTAAAATATCACTGCGATATGGCTTTGGTCGGAAACTGGATCAGTCGAGTTGCTGTTGCTTGTGTCCGCCAATCAGGGAGAATTGCTCTAAAAAGATCAACGAGCATTGTTGTTTCTAGCGATGACTACGCGAGCAATTCATTTTATCTAAATGGGTATAACCATAAATGCACACCGATTCCCCCTCCTAATCGCTTTGAAGGTTACAACAAAGAGCATGTATCCTCGCTAACCGCGAAGCCCTCTGCTTACAAGGTTATTGGGTTTGTTGGGCGGTTTGTAACAGAAAAAGGAATAGATGTTCTTTTGAAGGCCGCAAAAAACTTCAAAGGACAAAAAGTTATTTTTTGGCTTGCCGGCGATTTTGAAAAAATTGCTGGCGGTGCAATAATCAATGAGATTAAAAATGATATAAAACAACTTAAGGAGCAGGTGGTTTTATTAGGCGGGTTAACTGATGAAGAGCTGGCGTCATTTTATTCAACTATTGATATCCTTGTATTGCCCAGTGTAAATCCATTTGAAGCATTTGGAATGGTTCAGCTTGAAGCAATGACGTTTGGCGCGCTGCCAGTTGCCTCTGATTTACCTGGTGTGCGCGAGGTGGTAAAACGAACTAAAATAGGACGCTTGGCCACGCCGGGTTCGCCTGAATCACTAACATCAGCTTTAAAGGATGCAATACTAGATTGTGAAAAATATGGCCGTAAACAAATCCAGGATAGTGTCTTGAAAAATTTTTGTAATGAGCGATTTGTTAGCAAATACCATGGTCTAGTAACCTCACTGGCCAAATAATACAAATGTTAAACGCCTTAAATATCAAAGCTAATCTGTTTGGCCTTATCAAGTTGATGAGGCCCAAACAATGGGTTAAAAACATTTTCGTTTTTGCTCCGCTTGTTTTTTCAGCCCTATTTACTGACGCCGCCTCAATCTGGGATACATTCCTAGCAGCAGCGTTTTTCTGTATAGCCTCGTCTGCTATTTATATCATCAATGATTACAGTGATATTGAACAAGATCGCAAGCATCCGATTAAATCAAAGAGTAGACCTCTGGCATCTGGACAGATTTCCAAATCACAAGCAACTGCATTATTGATAGTCTTATTCTTAACTCTTTTTTTGGGATACTTCATACATCCTGAGGTAATGCTTGTAATTGGAGGCTACCTACTACTGAATCTAACCTACACTTTTATCCTTAAACATCAGCCAGTTATTGATATCTTTACTATTGCGACAGGTTTTGTGCTCAGAGTTTATGCTGGTGCTATCTCATTGTCGGTACCTGTATCGTCTTGGATGTTTGTTACGACTCTATGTCTTGCTTTGTTTCTTGCAGCTGTCAAACGCAGGCAGGAGTTGATGAATAATGGAAAAGAAAGCCGGAAAGTTTTAGAGTTCTATTCTATTGCATTGCTTGACAAGTACGCAGAAATGTCAGCAACAGGCGCATTACTATTTTATAGTCTGTTTGTTATGACGACACGGCCAGGGTTAGTTATGACCATACCTTTAGTCATATTTGGGCTATACCGTTACTGGTTTATTGTGGAGTCGAAGAATGAAGGTGAGTCACCAACAGATGTTCTTTATTCAGACCGACAGCTTTTATTAACTGCGATTATCTGGGGCACAATATGCGTATGGACAGTTAGCCCAATGGGAGTGTGAATTATGGATTTATGTTATGTGATTACTCCATTTGTTGCTTGGTTAATAGCAGGGGGGAGTAAATTTACGATTAATAGTATAAAAGCAAGAAAACTAGCTTTTAGCCAGATTGGGTATGGAGGGTTGCCTAGCAACCACAGTGCGATTGTAGGTAGTATTGCAGCGATAATTAGCATACAAGATGGATTTGGTAGCCCTGCTTTCGGAGTTGCTATCGCTTTAGTATTTATTGTTATTCTTGATGCTAGTAGTCTGCGTAAGCAGGTTGGTATGCAGGCAGAAATTATAAATAGGTTAAGTGGAGCGCGTAATATAGAGAGGCTCCGTGAGCGCATGGGGCATACACCTGTTGAAATATTTGCAGGCATAATCACGGGTATTTTTTCTGCGTATGTTGTTAACGCCCTGTACAGTTATGCATAAATATTTGAAATTATAAAATAAAACCAATCGGCCAGATACAAGCCAACTAGGTTTACAGAAAAAATGCTTTAAATAATTTAGAAGAAGATAAAAGGGTTAGATAATTTATGAAAACAGCGGTAATAACAGGAGTAACTGGTCAAGATGGCGCCTATCTTAGTGAGCTATTACTTGGCAAAGGCTATAACGTTTATGGCACTTATCGCCGTACCAGCTCTACAAACTTCTGGCGAGTTGAAGAGCTAGGCATTAAGGATCACCCTAACTTTCATTTGGTTGATTATGATTTAACCGATCTTGGATCAGCCATTCGTTTGTTGGAGAAAAGCAAAGCGGATCAGGTTTACAACCTTGCCGCACAAAGCTTTGTGGCGGTCTCTTTTGAGCAGCCGATTTCTACGGGTAAGATTACCGGCCTTGGGGCGGTCAACCTTCTGGAGGCAATTCGCATCGTTAATCCAGGGATTCGTTTTTATCAGGCATCAACCTCTGAGATGTTTGGTGAAGTTCAAGAAATACCTCAGCGTGAATCCACACCTTTTTACCCGCGCAGCCCTTATGGCGTTGCGAAGTTGTATGCCCACTGGATGACAATTAACTATCGTGAAAGTTACGATATTTTTGGTAGTAGCGGGATTTTGTTCAATCACGAGTCACCACTCCGTGGCCTTGAGTTTGTTACCCGTAAAATTACCGATGGTATCGCTAAGATTAAGCTGGGCAAACTTGATTGTCTTGAGCTTGGCAATATGAATGCCAAACGTGACTGGGGTTTTGCAAAAGACTATGTGGAAGGCATGTATCGTATTTTACAGGCCGAACAAGCCGATACCTTTGTGTTAGCTACGGGCCGTACTGAAACAGTGCGCGACTTTGTCACCATGTCGTGTAAGGCTGCTGACATTAATATTGAATGGCAAGGCACAGAAGAAAATGAGGTGGCGATTGATACGGCCTCGGGTAATGAGATTGTTCGGGTTAACCCTAAGTTTTACCGGCCAGCCGAAGTTGAACTTTTAGTCGGTGATGCACAAAAGGCAAAAGATGTATTGGGGTGGGAGGCAACAACCACACTTGAAGAGCTTTGCGCGATGATGGTTGAAGCTGATTTGCGTCGCAATAAGAATGGCTACTCGTTCTAATGCGTGTATTGGTCACTGGGCTTGCGGGGTTTACCGGGCGCTACTTAAAAGCCGAACTTGAGGCTCATGGCCATATTGTCATTGGCTTGCAGGCTGACTTAACCGACCCTAATGCCGTCGCTACTGAAATTAAGAACACCGCACCGCAAGCCGTCGCACATCTTGCCGGAATCGCCTTTGTTGGCCATGGCGATGCTAATGCCTTTTATCAAGTCAATTTAATCGGCACACGTAATTTACTCGCCGCTCTCGCCCAGCATGCGCCCGATGTAAGCGCGGTACTTTTGGCGAGCAGCGCCAATGTGTATGGCAATCAGTCTGAAGGTGTTCTAAACGAAGACACCAAGCCAAACCCTGCCAATGACTATGCGGTCAGTAAACTTGCGATGGAGCATATGGCGCGACTATGGTCGGATAGCTTGCCGATAATTATTACGCGACCCTTTAATTACACCGGGCTCGGCCAGGACACCAAGTTTTTAATTCCTAAAATCGTCAGCCACTTTCGCGAACAGAAGCAAATTATTGAACTCGGGAACCTCGATGTTTCCAGAGATTTTGGCGATGTACGCGCTGTTTGTGAAGCCTATAGGAAACTGATTGAAGCTTGCCCTTCCCGTAAAACCATTAATGTGTGCTCAGGCTTTAAGCATACCTTGCGAAGCATTATTGCTTTATGCGAAAAGATCACCGGGCATGCTATTGAAGTACAAGTCAATCCCGACTTTGTGCGCGCCAATGAGGTGCGCGTTTTGGTCGGTGATAATAGCCGACTACATTCGACCATTAACAACTGGCAACCCTACCCACTTGAACAAACGCTACGTTGGATGCTGCAAAGTGATACCCAAAGTAACAAATGAAAGTTGGGGTTGATGCCCGCCTATTATCGCGCCCCCTTACAGGAATAGGCCGCTATACCTTAGAAATGTGCCTGGCCCTGTCAAAACTGGACGGTGTTTCGCTCTACCTTTATAGCCCGGCACCTTTCCCTCACGCAATAATGTCTGCACTGCAAACTACGACTATCCGAACACTGCACTGTAAAGGCCCAGTGCTTCGCCAGTTGTGGGGTACTTTTATTTTACCTTTGTGGGCGAAACAAGATCAGGTAGATATTTTTTGGGGGCCGTCCCACCGGTTACCCGGCTTACTGCCAAAAGCGACGGCACGTGTAGTGACAATTCACGATTTGGTCTGGAAATACGCTGGCGAAACTATGCGCCCTATTTCCCGCCTGCGCGAATCAATTCAAATGCCCCATGCTATTAAAAATGCCGACGCTGTTGTCGCTGATTCAACGGCAACGGCTGATGCCATTAACGCCGAATTTAACATTCTTAATAACAAACTGAACACTGTGCTTTTGGGCGCTAGCCAAGTGCCAACATCACCCTCTCTTTTATCATTAACAGAAAATGCAATAACCCGACCTTATTTTCTATTTATTGGCACTCTCGAACCCCGCAAAAACCTGAACCGTTTACTCACTGCTTATTCTCGGCTGCCGATGTTGGTGAAAGAAAAGGCTATGCTGGTTATTGCCGGCGGCAAGGGCTGGGGAGGTGTCGATATTGAAACCTTAATCAACGATTTAAATTTAAGCGAGCACGTTCGTTTACTGGGCTATGTTGACGAGGCGACCCTGGCCGGACTTTATTCAAATGCTCTTTTCCTTGCCATGCCTTCGCTTTACGAAGGCTTCGGTCTGCCATTGCTTGAGGCTATGACATACGGCACCCCTGTGCTGACTGCAAATAATTCCTCAATGCCTGAAGTTTCCGGTGATGCGGGCTTGTTCGTAGATGCACTTGATATCGACTCAATAGCCAGGGGCTTAGAACAACTGATAAGCGATGAATCTGTACTCGAAGCGCTTGCTGATAACACAGCAAGCAATGTAAAACGATTCAGCTGGGATAATTCGGCGCAGCAACTACTCGATATTTTCAAAGAAGCGATCACTGCCCGGCATTTACGTATCCATTGAACGGCTTAAATCAACAAAGCCTCGCACGATAAACAAGGCACTCGCCTGTATCCCTAACATCCCAGATACCTCTATAATTACTCGTTTGCCCAATGGTTAAGCCCAACCCATGAAATCAATTAAACTGCGCGGTGCCCGCACCCACAATCTGAAGAACATTGATATAGATATACCCCGCGACAAGCTGGTGGTAATCACCGGGCTGTCGGGGTCGGGTAAGTCTTCACTGGCCTTTGATACGCTTTATGCCGAGGGTCAGCGGCGCTACGTCGAGTCACTCTCGGCCTATGCCCGGCAGTTTTTGTCGATGATGGAAAAGCCCGATATCGATCACATCGAAGGTTTATCGCCGGCTATCTCCATTGAGCAGAAGTCCACCTCGCACAACCCCCGCTCTACCGTGGGCACCATTACTGAAATTTACGATTACCTGCGCTTGCTCTACGCCCGCACGGGCGAACCYCGCTGCCCGGAGCACAATGAGAAGTTGGCAGCGCAAACCGTTAGCCAAATGGTTGACCAAATTCTAGCGCTGGGCGAAGGCACTAAACTGATGATCATTGCGCCGCTAATTCGCGAGCGCAAAGGGGAGCACTTGCATGTATTCGAGCAACTGCGCGCCCAGGGCTTTATTCGCGCCCGTGTCGATGRCCGTGTGTATGAGCTCGACGAGCTGCCGGATTTAGAGAAAAACAAGAAGCACACTATTGAGGTAGTGGTAGATCGCATTAAGGTGCGTGACGATATCGCCCTGCGTTTGTCGGAGTCTATCGAGACATCACTCGCGCTGTCAGAGGGCTTAGTGCTCGCTGCTTATATGGACGACGAGGACAAAGACAAGCCCGATCATATTTTTTCCGCCCGCTTTGCCTGCCCGGTGTGCAACTACAGCATTAACGAGTTGGAACCGAGGGTATTTTCCTTTAACAACCCAAGCGGTGCATGCCCCGGTTGTGATGGTCTGGGTAACAAGCAGTTTTTTGATATTGACCGCGTGGTGCAGCATCCCGAAGCGACGATTTCCGAGGGCGCCATTCGCGGTTGGGACAGGCGCAATCTGTTTTACTTCAATATGCTCACTTCGCTGGCCAGCCACTATGGCTTCGATATCGATACACCCTTTGAAGAACTCAGTACTGCCCAGCAACAAAAGGTGCTGTTTGGCAGCGGCAGTGAAGAAATTGCCTTCAGTTACGTTAATGATCGCGGCAGCGTTTATAAGCGCACCCACAGCTTTGAGGGTATTATTCCCAATATGGAGCGGCGCTACCGGGAGACTGAATCCCAGACTGTGCGCGAAGATTTGGCCAAATATCAAAATACCCAGTCCTGCCCCGATTGCGATGGCCAGCGTCTTAATAAAGCCGCGCGGCATGTATTTATCGATGAAAAAAGCCTGCCCGAAGTGACGGCCCTGTCGATTGGCSATTTGTCCGACTATTACCAACAACTCGAGCTTGACGGCCAACAGGCGCAAATTGCCGAGCAAATATTGAAAGAGATTCGCGACCGCCTGCATTTTCTGGTCGACGTCGGCCTTAATTATTTAACCCTCGACCGTAGCGCCGAAACTCTCTCCGGTGGTGAAGCCCAGCGCATACGACTGGCCAGCCAGATTGGCGCAGGCCTGGTCGGGGTGATGTACATTCTCGACGAGCCTTCCATTGGCCTTCACCAACGGGACAACACGCGCCTGCTCAGCACTCTGGTGCGCCTGCGTGATCTCGGCAACACGGTGATTGTGGTCGAGCACGACGAAGAAGCCATTCGCGCTGCCGATTACGTGGTCGATATCGGCCCCGGTGCCGGTGTGCACGGTGGTGAGATTATCGCCTGTGGGCAGGTCGAGGATATTCTCGCTGAAGAACGCTCACTGACCGGGGACTACCTGTCCGGTCGAAAAGCCATCGCCATCCCCGCCGAACGCACGCCCAACGACGCGGACAAACAGCTCAGTCTACGCGGTGTCGATGGCAATAATTTGCAAACGGTAGATATCGATATTCCCATCGGCCTGCTGACCTGTATTACTGGGGTCTCTGGTTCCGGCAAGTCGACACTGATCAACGAAACCCTCTACCCCCTCGCGGCGACGGCGCTGAATAAAGCCACAACCCTGACCCCCGCGCCTCACACTAGCGTTAGTGGGCTGGAGCAGCTCGACAAGTGTGTCGATATTGACCAGAGCCCTATTGGCCGTACGCCCCGCTCAAACCCGGCGACCTATACCGGTATTTTTACCCCGGTGAGGGAACTGTTTGCCGGCACGCAGGAGGCTCGCTCGCGGGGTTATAAAGTTGGCCGCTTCAGCTTTAATGTGAAGGGCGGTCGTTGCGAGGCCTGCCAGGGTGACGGCGTTAAAAAAGTCGAGATGCACTTTTTGCCCGATGTTTACGTCACCTGCGACACCTGCAAGGGCGCACGTTACAACCGCGAAACCCTGGAGATTCGCTACAAGGGCAAGAATATTCATCAGGTGCTGGATATGACCATTGAAGATGCCCTCGACTTTTTCGGCCCCGTACCCAGCATCGCTACCAAGCTGCAAACATTGAGCGATGTTGGCCTGTCATATATCAAACTCGGGCAGGCGGCGACCACGCTATCGGGCGGTGAAGCCCAGCGAGTGAAGCTGTCGCGGGAGCTGTCAAAACGCGACACCGGCAAAACTTTGTATATTCTCGACGAGCCGACCACCGGTCTGCATTTTCACGACATTCAGCAATTGCTCACCGTACTGCATCGCTTCCGCGACCACGGCAATACGGTGGTGGTAATTGAGCACAACCTCGATGWGATTAAAACCGCTGACTGGGTGATTGACCTGGGGCCAGAGGGCGGCAGCGGCGGTGGTCTCATTATCGCCACCGGCACGCCTGAGCAGGTCGCCGACACYGMGGGTTCGCACACCGGRCATTTTTTGAAAGCGCTGCTCACCRCTCAAAAGTCGGCCAASCCTGCTGCCAAACAAGCCTRAAACAGCTAAAGTAARGCTATGGATAYTTATCTGGTRGGCGGCGCAGTACGCGACAAACTTCTCGGCATTGCCGTTAAGGATCGCGACTGGGTCGTGGTTGGCGCRCARCCCSAGGCGCTAGAGCAACTCGGCTWTCGCGCCGTSGGCAGCGACTTYCCYGTCTTCMTCCAYCCCGACACTAASGAAGAATACGCCCTCGCCCGCACCGAGCGTAAAAATGGCCACGGCTATGGCGGCTTCGTTTTTCATACCGACCCAAGCGTCACCCTTGAGCAAGACCTCTCCCGCCGCGATCTCACCATTAATGCCATTGCCGAGAGCGCCGACGGCCAACTGATCGACCCCTACGGCGGCCAGCAAGATATTGCCGACCGCAAACTACGCCATGTCTCCGCCGCCTTCATTGAAGACCCGTTACGGGTACTGCGCGTTGCTCGCTTCGCCGCTCGTTTTCAGCCTCTGGGCTTTACGGTAGCCGATGAAACGCTGGAATTAATGAAAAACATTACCGCCAGCGGCGAGCTGGAACACCTAACAGCTGAGCGCATCTGGCAAGAAACTCTCAGAKCCCTGTCCGAAAACTCACCCCGCACCTATATTGAAGTGCTGCGGGAATGCGGTGCTCTCAAGGTATTATTTCCTGAATTAGATAAGCTCTTCGGTGTGCCCCAGCGGGCCGACTTTCACCCTGAGGTCGACACCGGTATTCACTTGCTAATGGCGATGGATCAGGCKACMAAGCTGAGCCCAAGCCCGGAAGTCCGTTTTGCGGTCATGATGCACGACYTGGGCAAGGGYATTACYCCCGAACATATAYTGCCCCGCCACATCGGTCACGAAGAGGGCGGCGTACCSTTGGTMGAGGCTTTTTGCCAGCGYCTGCGRGTGCCCAATCGCTTTCGCAAGCTGGCCRTTRTCGTYACYCGCTATCACCTGCTCTGCCATAAAATYGAAACCYTRCGCCCCGTCACCGTATTRAAAGTRCTTAAAGGCCTGGACGTRTTTCGCCARCCCCARCAACTGCAATGYTTTCTRCTCGCCTGCRTGGCCGATGCYCGTGGTCGCACGGGTTTTGAAACSGTGGACTACCCCTCGGCGCAATGGCTGCAAAACCTTGCCGACAAAGTSACMGMCATTACCAGYGAAGARTTTATTRAMGCGGGCCNTAAAGGKKSSNGCCATCGGCGAAGCGATGGATAAAAARCGCCTYGAATGCATCRSCGACTATAAGGCCGCACAACTACGCCTAAAAACAAGCAGCGATGAACAGGACAATGCCTAAACCAGCCCCCGTGGTATTAATCACTGGCGCWGCWCGACGYATTGGCGCRGCCATYGCCACACGACTSCACGGCTGCGGCTATCGGGTGATTATTCACTATCAAAACTCGGCGGCCGATGCWGAAGMACTTTGTGCRAARCTCAATGYAATRCGYGCCGACTCCGCCCAYAGCCTGCAAGCYAAYCTRCTKGAWAYYGACAGYRTTGARCARCTYGCMRAARCMAGCATCGCRCAGTGGGGGCARATCAACGCACTGGTGAATAATGCCTCCAGYTTTTAYCCRACCCCGYTGCCCAAGGCRACRAATASSCAWTGGGACGAATTRMTTGGCAGYAATTTAAAAGGCCCYTTTTTTCTCTGCCAGGCRCTRTCAAAWGARYTAAAAAAACAKTGCGGTAGCATYGTKAACATTGCCGACATTCACGCCCAYCAGCCTTTAAAARAYCACAGYATTTATTGYATCGCCAAGGCGGGTAATAAAATGCTGACTAAAACACTGGCTAAAGAACTCGCGCCAAACGTTAGGGTTAACGGCATTGCGCCCGGTGTTATTCTTTGGCCTGAAAATGACACGCAARAARATGAYGAACAAGAASAATTAATAAAAAMTATYCCMCTGCRACGTATGGGTAGCAGTRAYKATATTGCYCGCTTAGCTGAATTTTTTATTACTGGTGCCAGCTATATAACGGGRCAAAYTATCGCTGTCGATGGCGGGAAAAGCCTTAACTAAAGAGAGCGAACCTTCTTCGAAATACACTGGCCTCGCCARSTAAAATCAATRCGCCACAGYTTTTGCTCACTACCWGAAAAAYTTGTGGCKATATCACGGTAGGTCTTGCCGCTTACCGGGTGTCTATCATCCGGGGCAATATCAACCAGGGGTAAAAGCACAAAGGCATTTTCAGTGACCTCATCCCTCGGMAGCTCGACACCATCGACCARCCCGGTTAATTCGCCACAGGTCAGAATATCGATATCCAATGTKCGCGGGCCAAACTTCGGCCCTGCACGACTGCGTTTATTTACCGCTTCAATGTCACGCATTATCACCGCGAGTTCGCCGACACTTAATACGCTATCGATACCAACCACCAGATTGTAAAAACTATCGCCAGTAAAACCAACAGATTCGCTTTCATAAACGGGAGAAATAATTAATTCACCAAAATGCCCAGCGAGGGCATCAAGGCAAGCAAGAATGTTTTTCTTACGGTCAATATTACTGCCCAGGCTGAGGTAAACCCGACGTTGTACACATTCACTCACGCTGATTTTTCCCCACGTTCAATAATAATGCCGACATCCTTCGACCCGCGCAGCGCACCCGGCTTACTGAGGCGCAGCTTTAACCACGGCACATTAAATTCGCTGAGAACAATGGCCGCAATTTCTTCTGCTAGTCGCTCAACTAACAAACACTGCGACTCTTCAACGAAGGCGATTAAACGCTTGGCAACTGCTTTGTAATTAAGCGTGTGCTGAATATCATCGCTCGCGGCGGCCTTGCGAATATCTGCGCCCATTTCCAGATCGAGGGAAATAGTTTGGCGCACTTCGCGCTCCCAGTCGTAAATACCGATAATCGTTTCAATCTGCAAATCGCGGATATAAACAATATCCATAGTTTATTCCTCTGCGGCTGACGCAACAGCCTGCTTATTATTCTGCAAGGGCGGCAAGGTATCGAGGGGCCAACGTGGCACCGCACGAATCGTCAGGTCATCGCGTTGACCCGCCATCAATCGCTGGCAACCGGCGTAGGCGATCATCGCGCCGTTATCGGTGCAAAAGGCATTGCGCGCATAAAACACTTTGGCGTCGAATTTAGCCAGTGCCTTTTCGAGACGTTCACGCAAGCAAATGTTAGCCGACACGCCACCGGCAATCACTAGGGTTTTAAGACCGTTTTCCTTTATGGCGCGTCGACATTTAATGACCAGGGTATCGACCACGGCATCCTGAAAAGCCCAGGCGATATCGGCCTGAGTTTGTTCGTCGGGTAGCACACCATCGCCACGCTCTTTGGCAACAGTATTCAAGGTGAAAGTTTTTAAGCCGGAAAAACTGAAGTCGAGACCAGGGCGGTCGCACATCGGACGAGGGAAACGAAAGCGCCCGGCCTCGCCCTTCTCCGCTAATTTAGCGATACGGGGGCCGCCGGGGTAATCCATGTCGAGCATTTTTGCGGCTTTATCAAAGGCCTCGCCAGCGGCATCGTCGAGAGATTCGCCAAGAATTTCGTATTCACCCAACTTTTGCACATTAACCAATTGGGTATGCCCACCGGAAACCAGCAGCGCAATAAAGGGGTACTCGGGGGGCTGCTCTTCCAGCATCGGTGCTAATAGATGACCCTCCATGTGATGCACGCCGATGGTCGGCACATCCCAGGCATAGCCCAGCGAACGGCCCACCGAACCACCCACCATTAAGGCGCCAATCAGGCCGGGGCCAGCAGTGTAGGCAATGCCGTCAATGTCGTTAGGCTGCAGTGAAGTGTCGGCCAAAATCTGGCGGATCATCGGCAATAGTTTGCGCACGTGATCTCGTGATGCCAGTTCTGGCACCACACCGCCGTAATCGGCGTGTACTTCAACCTGACTATATAAGGCATCGGCCAACAGCCCGGCTTCACTGTCATAAATAGCCACACCGGTTTCATCACAGGATGTTTCTATGCCCAGTACTCGCATTCCTCTCCTTAAAAACAGCTTTGAATAAAGCACTTTAGTGCGTACGCGCGCATAATAATGCGCAAAGGCAGTGAAAACCAACCGCTTTTAGCAGCCTGAGGCACCGCACAAGATCAAAAACATTTTGCACCCGAGGTGACAAGTGTATAGAATACGCGACCCCAACAGGGGCTGTAGCCAAATTTTATGTGGCTTATGCTGATAAAAAAGCCTAAGCCCGGAACTTAGCAGATTGTTAAAATTCGCTGAATCGAGTCAGGTACAAGGAAAAATTGAGCGAAACAGCGGAGTTTACTCGTGTAAATGAGCATTTTGAGCTTGATTTTAACGCCGTAGATGGCCGAGTCAGTAGAATTTTAACGACCTGCTAGATTGTTAGCCAAAGAACAGGAAAGTGTATAGATGCCTTCAGTACGCCTTAAAGAAAACGAACCTTTCGATATCGCTCTGCGTCGTTTTAAGCGCTCTTGCGAAAAAGCCGGTATTCTTGCTGAGGTTCGCCGTCGCGAGTTTTACGAGAAGCCTACATGGTGTCGCAAGCGCAAAGCCGCTGCCGCCGTTAAGCGTCACGCCAAAAAAGTTCAGCGCGAGTCGCGCAAGCTACAACGTATGTATTAAACACCTTCGGCCAGGGCCACTATCGTGGTCATGACAGGATAACTGTCGCCGACAGGAAGTACTTACTGCTAGCTTAAGAAGAAGCGTCGCCTGTCGACGCTTTTTTTGTTTCTGCCAGAAATGTCATCACTTGATTCTCGCCTGGCAACGCAGGTATTGTGGCTAAGCTTTTCACCCAGGCTTACCGCACACAACCAAGCACATAACAAAACAGGAACTTGCCATGAGCGAGGAAACACTAAAAGCCCGCATCAAGACAGAAATGAAAGCCGCGATGCGCGCCAAAGACAAGCCTCGCCTCGGCACTATTCGCCTTATACAGGCCGAAATCAAACGCATTGAAGTCGACGAACGCATTGAACTGGACGACACTCGCGTATTGGCTATTCTCGACAAAATGAGCAAGCAACGCCGCGATTCCCTCAGYCAGTTTACCGATGCCGGGCGCGRCGACCTGGCCGCGCAAGAGCAAACTGAACTCGACGTTATCGCTGAATTTTTGCCCGCCGCACTCACTGATGAAGAATTGCAGCAACTTATAGCTGCTGCMATTACTGCCAGTGGTGCCCAGGCAATGTCCGACATGGGCAAGGTGATGGGYATTCTCAAGCCYCAGGTACAGGGCCGYGCCGAYATGGGTGCCGTTAGCAAGCAAATTAAAGCTCGACTGTCGTAGCGCCTAAGCAGCTGGTATAGCGACGACTGTTAGCCGCTCGCTTCATCTGCCAAGCAAAACCTGATGGCCGGATTAATTCCACAGCGCTTTATCGACGATCTACTCGACCGCGTGGATATCGTCGATGTGATTGGCGCACGCCTCGAGTTGCGCAAAACCGGCAAAAATCACTCCGCTCGCTGCCCCTTTCACGACGAAAAAACCCCCTCCTTTTCGGTTAATCCCGAAAAACAGTTTTACTATTGTTTCGGCTGCGGTGCGGGAGGCAACGCCATTGGCTTTGTCATGGACTACGACCATGTCGATTTTCCATTGGCGGTGGAAACCCTCGGCGCACTCGTTAGCATGGAGGTACCCCGCGAGGCCCAACAAAACAATCCGCAGGACAAGCGGCGCAAAGCGCTGTACGACATTCTCGACCAGGCAAAGCGCTTCTATCAGCACCAGCTGCGCCAACATAACACCGCACACCAGGCAGTCGACTACCTAAAACAACGGGGGCTGAGCGGCGAAATAGCGGCGACTTTCGAGATCGGCTATGCCCCGCCCGGCTGGGATAACTTACTGCTGGCTATCAGCGAAAGACGCCTACAGCACAATGATGACGAGCAAAGCAGCGATGCCATTGAAGATGAAACCATCGCCCTACTCACCGATTCTGGCCTGCTCGTCAATCGGGTTGAAGACAACAAGCGCTACGACCGTTTTCGCGAGCGCATTATTTTCCCCATCCGCGATACGCGAGGCCGCACTATCGCTTTTGGCGGGCGGGTGCTCGGTGACGACAAGCCCAAGTATCTCAATTCGCCAGAAACTGCGGTCTTCCACAAAGGCCGCGAGTTGTACGGCCTGTACGAAGCCAATCGCAGCCGCCAAAGCACTAACAATTTATTAGTCGTCGAAGGCTACATGGATGTTGTCGCCCTGGCGCAGCACGAAATAGAAAATGCGGTGGCCACACTCGGCACAGCCGTGTCTGACGCCCACCTTGAAAAGCTCTTCCGCTACACCAGCGAAGTKGTCTTTTGTTTTGACGGCGACAAAGCTGGGCGCAAGGCGGGTAAGCGCGCCCTTGAAACCAGCCTGCCATTGATGGCAGACGGGCGCAGTGCCAAATTCCTTTTCCTCGACGAGGGCGAAGATCCGGACACACTGGTGCGAAAAATCGGCAACGAGCGCTTTCGCAACCTCATCAGCAATGCCACGCCGCTCTCCGCCTTTYTATTCACCCTCTGTGAAGAGGGTCTTGATCTAAGCTTGGCCGACGACTGCGCACGCTTCGCCACCCTCGCAGCCCCCATGATAAACCAACTTCCAGCGGGTATTTTCCAGCAATTACTGCTTGATCAACTGGCCAAAAAAACGGGCCTTGCCACTGATACATTAATAGGACTGCTCGCCCCGCCCGTCGAAGAAGACGCCCCGCAATGGAATGAAGCACCACCCCCCAGCGATGCTTACGAAGGCCACGGCGACAGCTATGAAAAYACCGAGCACTATCYATCTGATGATAACTACCCCCCAACGGCGGATTATGCCCCGCCAGATGGCGACACCCAACGTACGACTAGAACAGTTAAGAGTCGCCCAGCTCCCACAGAGAAAGAGTTACGATTAAAGCCCCTGCACTGGCTGATAGCCCTGCTTATTAACCATCCCTCACTGGCCCAAAACCTCGAACACACCGAAGCCCTGCAAAAGCTTGAACTTGGCGATATTGAAATACTGCAAGGCCTGATCGCTTTGCTTGAGAAAAATCCCGACTATACTCTTAACCATATCCTCGGTTATTGGCGTGGCGTACACGGGCAGAAACAGGGCGAAGTACTCGCCGGAATTGCCGCTACCGACCTGGCAAATATTCCCAGCCAGGATGCCGAAGGCTATGTAAAACAGGCCCAGGACATTGTCGACTCACTGCTTCGCCCAGTCATCAGAGAGCAAACTATCGAGCAACGAATCGACTATTTAAGCGCCAAAAGCCAGCTAGACGATCACGATCGCAATACCGCGTTTTCGATCTGGCACGAACTGCCTGCTGAAGAACGCAGCCCCGAATTAATTAACAAGATAAAACAATTACTTGAGCGCAAAGGTGAAACAGACGCATAGCTGGTATCGGGACCTTGTAATGACAAGACAGAACCCCACTTATAAGTTATAATTTCGCGTTTGTTTTCAGCCATCAACCAGCTTTCAATCACCAACCAACTACGGATACTCTATGAGCGACGTCAGCCAACAACAGTCACGCATCAAAGAACTGATTGCCAAGGGCCGCGAACAGGGCTACTTAACCTACGCCGAGGTTAACGACCACCTACCGGAAGATATTTCTGATCCCGATCAGGTTGAAGACATCATTCAGATGATCAACGACATGGGCATCAATGTTTTCGAAACCGCGCCCGATGCCGACACCCTGCTGATCAACGACGAAGGGAATAATAGCGCCGACGAAATCGCCGCCGCTGAAGCAGCCGCTGCTCTGGCCGCCGTCGAAACTGAAAAACACCGCACCACTGACCCCGTCCGCATGTACATGCGCGAGATGGGCACGGTAGAGCTACTGACCCGTGAAGGTGAAATTGAAATCGCCAAGCGTATCGAAGAGGGCATTCGCGACGTAATGTTTGCCATGTCCGAGTGGCCCGAGACAGTCGACGATATCGTTGCTCAATACGAGCTAGTTCAGAAAGGCGAACGCCGCCTGGTGGAAATTATCGCCGGCTACCTCAACCCCGTCGCCCACGTACCCTCCGCACTCGAGCAGAGTAAAAAAGATGCTGCAGCTATAGCGGCGGGCGAAAAAGAAGAAGAAGAAGAGGAAGAACAACACGAAGGTGGACTCTGCCCCGAAGAAGCCGCCAACCGCTTTGGCGACATCCACAAGCAGAATGACAAAACCAAACGCTCAATCGCTCGCTACGGTCGCAATGCTGACAGCGCAGCCAAGAATCTCGTCGAACTGGGCGAGCTGTTCAAATACTTAAAGCTGATCCCCAAGCAGTACGACCCCCTAGTTTCACGCGTTCGCCTCGCCCTGCACGAAGTAAGACGGCACGAACGCAGCATCATGACCCTGTGCATTCGCGAGGCGAAGATGCCACGCAGAGAGTTTGTTGAGAGCTTCCCCGGTAACGAGACGAATGACAAGTGGGCCCCCAACCTTTCACGACGTAAGCAGCCCTATGCCCCGGCCATCAAAAACCTGTTGGATGACATCACTCGCATACAGAGGAAACTGGGCATCCTTGAACAAGCCTCAGGCCTGAGCATCACCCAGATTAAAGATATCAACCGCCGCATGTCTATCGGTGAGGCTAAAGCCCGCCGCGCCAAGAAAGAAATGGTCGAAGCCAACCTACGACTCGTTATTTCTATCGCCAAAAAATACACTAATCGCGGTCTGCAATTTCTGGACCTTATTCAGGAAGGCAATATCGGCTTGATGAAAGCGGTCGATAAGTTTGAATACCGCCGCGGCTATAAGTTTTCGACCTATGCCACCTGGTGGATTCGCCAGGCCATTACCCGTTCAATTGCCGACCAGGCGCGCACTATCCGCATCCCGGTACACATGATCGAAACGATCAATAAACTCAATCGCGTTTCACGACAGATGTTGCAGGAAATGGGTCGAGAACCAACGCCAGAAGAACTTGGCGAGCGCATGGAGCTGCCCGAAGAAAAAATTCGCAAGGTGCTAAAAATCGCTAAAGAGCCTATCTCCCTCGAAACCCCAATTGGTGACGATGAAGACTCACACCTTGGCGACTTTATCGAAGATGTTAACGTTGACTCGCCCATCCATTCAGCCACTTCCGAGAGCTTGACTGAAGCCACTCGTGAAGTGCTCAACGGCCTCACCGCCCGCGAAGCAAAAGTGCTACGCATGCGCTTTGGTATCGATATGAATACCGACCACACGCTGGAAGAGGTGGGCAAGCAATTCGACGTCACCCGTGAACGTATTCGGCAAATCGAAGCTAAAGCGCTGCGCAAGCTACGCCATCCCACTCGCTCGGACCACATGCGTAGTTTTCTAGACGAGTAGACCACCTTCTGCGCCAGATCTTATCTGGTAGATAGTACAAAAGCCTTTTATAATGCGCCCTCTCGAAAAATCTCGATTGATATTTTGGGAGSGCGGCATAGAGGTTAATCAACCACTCCGCAAAAATYATTGTAAAAGAAGGGCCCTTAGCTCAGTTGGTTAGAGCATCCGACTCATAATCGGCAGGTCCCCAGTTCAAGTCTGGGAGGGCCCACCACTCTTTTTGCTACCRAAAACACCCCTTGCACACCTCTCCCATTCAGAATGCGTCTTTTACAAAAGCCGCAGGTTCCAAATCTCATCTTACAGCGCTATTATTTCTAGCATCATAAAGCCCAGATTTGCTAATTCCAACCCTGCCATTAGCGGGAAAAMGCSACGGTGAAAATGCGCAAACTTCTCGATTACCTCCGATTAATCCTTTTCACGGGCGGTGTACTCATTGGAGTACAGATGCCCGGCTTTATCGAGCAATATGGMAAAAGCCTGGAGGCCCACCTTCTCGAATCAACCCTGAGCCTTAAAGAATTCCAACAGGATGCTCAGCGCTATTTTGACGGTAGCCTGGAAAAGCTCATCGCTCACTACAAAAACAACCCAGACCCTGTCATACATGACGGTGGCACTAGTATCGCTGCTATTTATAGTAGAAACCTGGTACTCACACAGGCGTGGTCAATTTTTAGYACCAGCACTTACAGCGCTTATACACATGTCATTCTTGAACCACTGAATGATATAAAAAGTGAAGTTTGGAGCAACTACACCTACAGCATCGTGCTCAATGGTTCSGCTATCATTAGTGGGCTTGGCTGCGGTTTCATTCTATCTCTTATTATTGAGCTCAGCRGCTTATTGCTTGCACGCGCAGCAAAGCCACTATTCAATCACGCACAACCCACTACCAAATAATGCGGGCATTACATACAAATAAGCTATTTTTATCGGGGTTTAACCATTGACTCGACAATAAAGCGGTATATACTTCCCACAGCTTGAAAGTACGTCCTATATTTATGCACACCATTTCGATGTTCCTCAGTAGTACACTCGTCCTGTTTTTCATAAGTAATAGCAACACTTCCAGCAAAACGGCCTTTTTGAAAGGCTTTAATTACTCTCGAATGATTAGGAAATGACTATGTCTACTACTACCGGTACAGTTAAGTGGTTCAACGAAGCTAAAGGTTTTGGTTTTATCGAGCAAGAGTCTGGCCCAGACGTTTTTGCTCACTTCAGCGCAATCTCTGGTTCTGGCTTCAAAACTTTGATCGAAGGCCAAAAAGTTGAGTTCACTGTAACTCAAGGCCAGAAAGGTCCTCAAGCTGAGAACATCGTAGCGATCTAATTCTACTGACTCAGTAGAAGGACGCTATTCGCTTTGCGCTCTTAATTAGAAACGTAAAGTAAAAAGGGCAAAACTGAAAGGTTTTGCCCTTTTTTATTGCCCTCACTATTTACCCTTGTCAGCCCCGTTGTTACAGACAATGCCCAAAGCTATGGTCGGACGACTACAATATATTTAAAACAANGGCAAAGGAGAAGTCATGATTAAGCGAGTAATTGTTGCCATTACCGGCGCCACCGGATGTATTTATGGTATCCGCCTACTACAGGTGCTGGCCGAGCTACCCGAGGTAGAATCACATCTAATTTTATCACCTGCGGGGATTATCACTGCCAAGCATGAAACGGGCTTCGACAAAAAAGCCATTTCAGTACTGGCGGACGTATGCCATAGCCATAAAGATTTTGGTGCTAGTATCTCCAGCGGCTCATTTCCCGTTCATTCAATGATTGTCGCCCCCTGCTCGATGAACACCCTGGGCTCCATTGCCCACGGCTTAGACAATAACCTGATATCCCGAGCAGCCGGAGTAACACTGAAAGAACGCAGAACACTGGTGCTATTACCTCGGGAAACGCCCCTTCACCTTGTCCATTTACGAAATATGACCATTGTCACTGAAATGGGTGGCATTATCGCGCCGCCGGTGCCGTCCTTTTACCAACATCCGGTCAATATTGAAGACATCGTCAATCAAACAGTAGGCCGCACACTTGATTCGCTGGGTATCGAGGTTCCCGACCTAGTTAAACGATGGGAAGGACTCAACAAAGAATCGACGACTGAATAGCACCATCGACAGGACAAAACGCACTTCATAAAAAAGCCCCACTGTTTCCAGCGGGGCTTTTTTGAAGCAATAGCTTCAGAGCTTAAAGAAGCTCAACAGCGACCGCCGTTGCTTCACCACCACCAATACAGAGACTAGCAACACCTTTCGTTTTACCGTAGGTCTCCAGAGCTGAGAGCAAGGTGACGATAATACGCGCACCACTGGCACCCAGAGGATGACCCAAAGCACAAGCACCACCGTGGACATTGACTTTGTCGTGGGGAATATCCAACTCTTTCATTGCCGCCATCGCGACAACAGCAAAGGCTTCATTGACTTCATACAGATCAACATCTGCCGCTGACCAGCCCGTGCGCTCAAACAATATTTTCATCGCCCCAACAGGCGCTGTAGTGAACCACTCTGGCTCCTGAGCAAACTGCGTGTAGCCGCGAATCACCGCTACAGGCTTAATACCACGCTTTTCCGCTTCACTCTGACGCATCAGCACCAGGGCCGCAGCACCATCCGAAATCGAGCTGGCGTTAGCTGCTGTCACTGAACCGTCTTTCTTAAACGCAGGTTTCAGATTGGGGATTTTGTCGGGGCGGGCATTACCGGGCTGCTCATCGGTATCAATGACAGTCTCGCCTTTACGTGTTTTAACGGTGACCGGCGCGATCTCTCGCTTGAAGTGACCCGCGTCGATAGCAGCATTGGCGCGACGCAGAGACTCGATCGCGAAAGCATCCTGATCTTCACGAGTGAAGCTATATTTGCCAGCACAACTCTCAGCAAAAACACCCATCAAGCCACCCGTATAGGCATCTTGAAGACCATCTATGTACATATGATCAAGCAGCTCACCGTTACCGAGCCGATAACCGCCACGGGCTTTTTTAAGAATATAAGGAGCACTGCTCATATTTTCCATGCCACCGGCAACAACCACATCTGACTGACCTGCGAGTAAAGTGTCACAAGCCATCATCACCGTTTTCATGCCGGAGCCACACATTTTATTGACGGTAGTGGTTCCCGTACCCACGGGCAAACCCGCACCCAACGCTGCCTGACGAGCGGGAGATTGACCAACGCCTGCCGGTAGCACACAGCCAATCAAAGCTTCGTCAACATCGTTATTGTCCACACCGGCACGCTCCATAGCTGCTGCTATAGCAGTGGCGCCCAACTGCGGTGATGGCACATCAGCCAATTCACCCATCATTCCGCCCATTGGCGTACGTGCGTATCCGCAAATTACGATTGGATCATTCATTATCGACTCCTCTCTATCGGGTTTACCGGCTAACAAGATTAGCTCGGATTATTTTACAACTCTGAGTTTTGGCCCAGAAGGCTTTGGCCCTGACGGCGGCTCATCTAAAGGGCTGTCATCAACACTTTTCAGCTCTACAGGTTCTAGCTCAGATGATTCAAAAGCCATTCCCTCGCCATTTTCTCGCGCATAAATGCCAATAATGGCATGCATAGGGACATGGATATCGGTCGGCACACCACCAAAACGCGCGGTAAAACAAATAGCGTCATTATCAAGATTGAAGGCCGTCACTGCAGGAGGCGCAATATTGAGCACAATCTGCCCGTCGTTAACATATATCTGGGGCACTTCCACACCCGCAGCCATCGCGTTGACGGCAACGTGAGGGGTACAGTCGTTATCTATTATCCAGTTATAAAAAGCCCTAACTAAATAGGGCTTGTTTGAAGTCATCGCCATTGGCGTTACCTACGAATCTGGCACTAAATACAGCTGCCAGTTTGATCAGATGTTCATATCTCGCTCTGGCTCAGTCAAGCTGGACAGAAAAGCAGGGCGTTCGAACAAGCGCCGCATGTAGTCATGCAAAGGTTTAGCCTGGCGTGTGTTGGGTATATCAATACCCAGACTTTCAAGTCGCCACAAAAGAGGCGCTAGACAGCAATCAACCAGGGTAAATTCTTCATACATGAAGTAGGGCTTATCGGTAAAAATAGGTGCAATACCCAGAAAGCTGTCACGCAGCTCTTTACGCGCTTTGTCTACCTTTTTCGCGTCTTTATTGGCAACAATCACATCTACCTTTTCACACCAGTCTTTCTCAATACGGTGCATGTACTGGCGACTCAAGGCCCGAGCTACCGGATAAACTGGCAGCAACGGCGGATGGGGAAAACGCTCATCAAGGTATTCCATCATCACTTTGGATTCGTACAGTGACAAATCCCTATCGACCAAAGTAGGTACCGACCCATAAGGGTTAAGTTCAGCCAACTCCTCAGGGATAGCATTAGGGTCAACTTCTTCTATATCGACTGTCACGCCTTTTTCTGCGAGGACAATTCTTATTCTGTGGCAATAGTGACTTGCCGGATCAGAAAAAAATGTCATCGATGTTCGCTTCGAAACAACGCCCATTATAACCACCTCATGCGATAGGGAAAAACTTGCTCATTAGCAAATTTATTAGTGAATATCTTTCCAATATTCACGGTTTAGCAACCACACCCAAATCAATAAAAAGGCGAGGAATAAAAGAACATTAACGCCAATGCGACGGCTTTCTGTCACCATCGGGTTGGCCATATAGGCCATAAAATTAACCAGGTCATAGACGGCGCCATCAAACTCTTCTGGCGACATACTGCCTTCGCTGAGCAACTCGAAAGAACCGCAGGGATCATCGAGCAGAGGCTCACTCGTCAATGGGTCAACTTTAATACCGCCATTGTGAGCCAGCATAGGACCCGGGGCACAGCCTTGCAGGCCCTGTAAGTCCATCAAGGCGTGAGGCATACCCACATCTTTAAAGACTTTATTATTGATACCCACCGGGCGACTACTATCGGCATAAAAATTGCGCAGATAAGTATAAACCCACTTCGATGAACGCGCTCGAGTGACCAAAGTCAGGTCGGGAGGCACAGCACCAAACCACGCCTTTGCCGAACGCTCGGCCATAGAGATACCCATCAAGCCGCCAATTTTCTGGCCGCTAAAGACAAGGTTTTCCATCATCATGCCATGGGGAATACCCAGATCATCCGCCGCCCGCTCCCAGCGCTGATACTTCGCAGAGTGGCAGCCCATGCAGTAATTAACAAAGAGCTTAGCGCCGTTTTGCAGAGAAGCCTTATTCTCTGGCTCAGCCTCAAAGTGATCGCACGCGATAGTGCCGCAATCAAAATTCGACGAAGAACCCACTGCTTTCAGCGGCACGATAATCAAACCGATGATAATGAACAATACACCCAACGCTCGCCAGGTACCCATACCGCCATCCATCGTGACTCGGGCAGGTTCGGGTTTGGTTTTTTCCAGCTTGGTCCAAATAGGCATCGCCAGAAAGTAGAGGAAGTAAATAACAGTGCAGACCTGAGCCAGCGCAGTACGCGCGGGTGTCGGTGCTTTCATACCCAGTATGCCGAGGATGACAAAGACCGCAGCGAACAGCACGATAGCAACGCGGCTAGCATTTCCTTTGTAGCGAATCGACTTCACCGGACTGCGATCGAGCCAGGGCAGTACAAAGAGAATCGCCACAGCTGCTGCCATCACCAAAAAGCCCATAAATTTATCGGGTACCGCACGCAACATTGAATAGTAAGGCGTGAAATACCAGACCGGCGCAATGTGCTCAGGTGTTTTTAGTGGATTAGCAATTTCGAAATTTGCATGCTCAATAAAGTAGCCGCCCATTTCTGGCATAAAGAACAGAATGAAGCAGAAAATAAAGATGAAAACTACGATCGGTACCAGATCGTGCACCGTGTAGTAGGGGTGGAAGGGAATACCGTCGAGAGGTATGCCGTTCTCATCTTTGTTTTTCTTAATCTCAATACCGTCGGGGTTGTTGGAACCCACTTCGTGCAGAGCCAGGAGGTGTAAGACCACCAGACCGAGCAGAACGATGGGTACAGCAACCACATGCAGCGCAAAGAAGCGATTAAGGGTAATACCTGAAATCAAATAATCACCACGCACCCACTCCACGATGGCATCACCAATATAGGGAATAGCGCCAAACAGGGAAATAATAACCTGCGCTCCCCAATAGGACATTTGTCCCCAGGGTAGTACGTAGCCCAAAAAGGCTTCGGCCATCAAGGCCAGATAAATCGCCATGCCAAATAGCCACACCAGCTCGCGGGGCGCTTTATAAGAACCGTACAGTAAGCCGCGAAACATGTGCAGGTAGATGACGATAAAGAATGCCGAGGCACCCGTAGAATGCATATAACGTAGAATCCAGCCGTAATCGACATCGCGCATAATGTATTCGACCGAGGCAAAAGCACCATCGGACGAGGGTTCAAAACTCATCGTTAACCAAATACCCGTGAGCAACTGGTTAACGAGTACCAGCAGAGACAAAACCCCGAAAAAGTACCAAAAGTTAAAATTCTTCGGTGCGTAGTACTTACCCATATGGGTATCCCAGGCACGCTGAACTGGTAGACGCTCATCCAACCAGTTCCACAGAAACATGATCAATTTCATTATGCGCTCTCCTCGTCGATACCGATCACTACGACATGTTCACTTTCATAGTTATGGGGAGGTACTACAAGGTTTAGAGGTGCCGGCACGCCTTGATAAACACGTCCAGCAAGGTCAAACTTGGAACCATGACAAGGACAGAAAAAACCACCTAACCATTCATCACCGCCAAGATCCGTAGCACCCACATCGGGGCGATACATCGGCGCGCAACCAAGGTGAGTACACAGACCAACCATGATCAGGTATTCCGCGTTCGAGGCTCGATTAACGGGATCGACATAAGCGGGTTGCTTCGATTTTTCAGATTCGGGGTCGCGTAACTTATCGGTCAATTTAGCCAGTGAGTCGAGAGCTTCCTGGGTGCGACGGATAATATAGACCGGCTGACCGCGCCACTCTTCAACGACCATCTGGCCCGGTTCGATACGACTAATATTAATGCGTACCGGCGCTCCGGCTGCTTTCGCTTTTGCACTTGGAAACCAGGAACCGACAAATGGCACCACTGCTCCTGCTGCACCTACCGCACCAACAGCGCAGGTAGTTGCAGTCAAAAAGCGACGACGTCCCTGATTGACACCCTCATTGCTCATATGAGCTCCCCTTAAAAGGCAGAATAATAAAGATTGACTGCATTAATTGCAGCTAATGAAACCTGTACCCGCGCACAGGCAAAAATGGCGATTAATAGTAATGAAAAGCATAGGGGTTTACAAGCTGAGACCAGTAACGAATCAGCCAAGCCTATGTTTTAGAACAAAAAAAGCCCAACATAAAGTCGGGCTTTTTACAAAACGTAAGTGTATTAACGTTTCGAGAACTGTGGGCGCTTACGTGCTTTGTGCAGACCCACTTTCTTACGTTCAACCGCTCTGGCATCTCGAGTCAAAAAGCCCGCCTGACGCAGAGGTGAACGCAGAGTTTCGTCATAAGCCAGTAGCGCACGTGACAAACCGTGGCGAATTGCACCGGCCTGGCCAAAACTGCCACCACCGCTAACGGTGATTTTTAAATCAAATTTATCGACCGCTTCGACCAGCTCCAGCGGCTGACGTACGATCATACGCGCCACTTCGCGACCAAAATACTGCTCAAGTGTACGGTTATTTATCGTAACATTACCGCTACCACTAGTGATAAACACTCGAGCCGCCGACGTTTTGCGTCGACCTGTACCGTAATAAGTTTCAGCCATTGTCATGCGTCCCGTTAAATATTCAGTGCTTGCGGTTGTTGTGCGGCGTGAGGATGCGCATCCCCAGCGTACACTTTCAACTTGCTATACATAGCCCGACCCAGCGGACCCTTGGGCAACATGCCCTTTACCGCCTTTTCAAGCGCACGCGTCGGCGCTTTGTCGACCAACTTTTCGAAGCTAATTGATTTGATGCCACCAGGGAAACCTGTGTGGTGATAATACATCTTGTTAGTGGCTTTTTTACCCGTCACGCGTACCTTTTCGGCATTGACGACGACGATGTAATCGCCAGTATCAACATGGGGCGTATATTCAGGCTTGTGCTTGCCACGCAGGCGTGTCGCAATATCACTCGCTAGTCGACCCAGCGTTTTATCGGCGGCGTCGACGACATACCAATCGTGCTGAACTGTTTCGGGTTTGGCGCTAAATGTTTTCATTGAATCGTTACCTGAAATCAGGTGGCTCCCAGAAAAGAGCGCGAATTCTACCGATGAGTGAGAGGAAATTCAAGCAGATATTCACCTTTATTGCGAATACCTTTTTAGAATTAATCTCTGTCTAACAAAATCAAGCGCTATCAGGGCCGATGCTCGCGCGCCAAATAAGCATGGGATTGCATTTCCAGCAAGCGACTCAGGGTGCGCTCAAATTCAAAAGCTAAATTACCACCGTTATAGATAGAATCAAGAGGCACGGCAACCGACATCGCTAGCTTCACATTGCGATCGTAAAATTCATCAATCAGACTGATAAATCGACGGGCCTGGTCTTCACTATCGCGCCCTAACTGTGGAATATCACTAATTAGCACCGCGTGAAACTCTCGCGCCAGTTCAATGTAGTCATTCTGGCTACGCGGCCCATCGCACAGAGCCAGAAAATCAAACCAGGCCACGTCCTCGGCGACAAAGCGACAGGGGATATCCCGCCCCTCCACTTCCAGCGCGACATTTTCACGCAGCTCATCACGCGCTGGCACCAGGCTGTCAAAGGTGCGGTGCAATGACACCTCTGCCTGCTCATCCAGCGGCGAGTGGTAAAGCTCGGCCTGCTCCAGCGCACGTAGACGGTAATCTGTACCGCTATCGACGTTCACCACTTCGCAGTGCTGCTTTACCAGAGCAATAGCCGGTAAAAAGCGCTGGCGTTGCAAACCGTTAGTGTACAGCTTGTCGGGAACAATATTAGACGTGGCTATCAGCGTGACGCCTCGATCAAAGAGCAGCTCCATCAAAGCACCCAAGATCATAGCGTCGGTAATATCAGAAACAAAAAACTCATCAAAGCAAATCACCCGAGCATCTTTGGCGATACCTGCCGCCACTTTCTCCAGCGGGTTTTTCACACCGCTGTACTTAGTGAGGTCACGGTGGACGCGGCGCATAAAACGATGGAAATGCACGCGCATTTTTTGCTCAAAGGGCAGRCTCTCGTAAAAGTTGTCCATCAGGTAGGTTTTACCCCGCCCCACGCCACCCCAAAAATACAGGCCTTTAACGGACACATGGTCACGCTGTCGCCCCCGCAGACGATCAAACAGCCCAACCTTCACCTCGCTTGCCGCTATTAATTGCTCATAAACGGACTGGAGTTTTTCCACGGCGAGACGCTGCGCAGAGTCGGCAAAAAAACCTTCCTGCAGCAAATCTTTTTCATAGCGTTGTAGGGGAGAAGAAGACATCAATTAGCAACTGACTGTAGTGAATGGCGACATGAGTTAAGGGCATAACTATTCAGGGCGGCCACTCTACTCGTGCCGCGCAACGTGCGCAAGCGCACACCAGAACACTTAAACCTTGGTTAAGCTCGCACTCAATTGCGCCCCCAGCTTTTCTCGCAAACTGTTCAACTGGCCATGGAAGAAGTGGCTCGCCTCTGAGATAACTATTGGCTCTATTCGTGAATCAAGCGCTTCCCGCCACTCGAGTACACTTTCAATGTCCACCAGCTCATCCTGCCCACCGAGCACCATCGTCACGGGACAAGCAAACGACCCTTGTGGCGCATAGCTATAACGCATTACCGGCGGCGCAACCAGGATCATGTGTGCCACGGTCATACGCTCGCTCGCAGCGGCAACAATGGCCGAGCCAAAAGAAAACCCGGCAAGCAATAATTGGCTCCCAGGGTGCTCAGCCAGTAGCCACTCGCTGACCCGACATAAATCGTCCACTTCACCCCGGGCCTCATCATGCTCTCCCGCGCTGGCACCTACACCTCGAAAATTAAAACGCAGTGAAGTGATACCTAGCTCGCGATAAATCCTCGCCAAGGTCGACACCACTTTATTGCCCATGGTGCCACCGTACAGCGGGTGGGGATGACAGATAACCGCCACATAGCCATGCGCATTAAACGGACCATCGGCAAGCCCCTCTTCAATCAGCGCCTCAATTTGACCCGCCGCACCCTGCAACGTGACTTGCGTTTTCTTACTCATTTTTTCCACCCAGGTAATCTGTATTTAATGAAGAAACGATGACCCGCTCTTAGCAGAAGATCGTAAATATTCATCGCCCAGCTATTCAACCTGCACGCGGTTCGAGATAGAATCCCCACCTATTGAAATTCATAAAAGGAAGTACCCTCGTGCCCACAGACCCCATCACAATTGCATTGGCCAGCCTTGCCGCCGGCCTTGTCATCGGTACTTTTGTCGGCCGCACTCTCTCTGATGCTACCCGGCAGCGCCGCACACTGACGGAAGAATTGCGCAAAAAAGATGATGAGCTGAAAACCTATCAGCACAAGGTGACCGAGCATTTCATCACCACTTCCGAGCTGGTTAATAATCTGACTCACAGCTATAAAGAAGTACACCAGCATCTCGCCGCCAGCGCCATGACGCTCACCAACCCTGAAATCAGCAACAAATTACTCGAGGCAGGTTCCGGCAATCTGGGTATTTCTCACGCTGTAGATAGCAGCACTATTGGCAGCCCGCAACCACCAAAAGACTACACCCCCGATATTAACGGGATACTGGATGAAAGCTACGGCCTGGAAAAAAACAAAGCCAGCACAGCAGCACCGCCTGCAGCAGAACCCGCCGAGAGCGAAAACAACAGTGAAGACGACGACCCCACAACCAAGGTCGCTTAATCACTTACATTTGACAGTAGCGCCTGATCAAATTTGTTACATTAATAAAGCCGGGGTATTACCCCGGCTTTATTTGTGCGCGACGAATTTAAGTCGCGGAGTGACCCGACAACTTAACCTCGACATTATCTTCATCGCTTAAGCCTGCGTAGTACTTACGCAAAATATCCAGCACTTCRGGGCGRGAGAAGTTCGCCTCGACCTCACCACCTTCTGACAGAGCCTTGCGCAGTTTGGTACCCGATACTAGCACACGATCATCGGCACCATGAGGGCAGGTACGCATTGACGCCATGGTGTCGCAGCGATTGCACCAGAAGGTCCAGTCAATTTTCAGCGGCACAGTTTCCATCGCATCTTTGGGGATTTCATCAAAGATATGATGGGCATCGAAAGGCCCGTAGTAATCGCCTACACCGGCATGGTCACGACCAACAATCAAATGAGTACAACCGTAGTTCTGGCGGAACAAAGCGTGCAAGAGCGCCTCGCGAGGACCAGCGTAGCGCATATCCAGCGGATAGCCCGACTGCACCACGGTGTTGTCGACAAAGTACTCTTCAATCAAAGTGCCAATCGCTTCCTGGCGTACTTCAGCGGGAATATCTCCCGGCTTCAGCTTGCCCAATAGAGAATGAACCATCACACCGTCACAAATTTCGATGGCGATCTTCGCCAAATATTCGTGAGAGCGATGCATTGGGTTGCGCGTTTGAAAGGCGGCAATCGTCGACCAGCCTTTGGCCTCAAACAATTCGCGAGTTTGCGCCGGCGTCATATAGACCCCTTCGTACTTGCTGGGGAAGTCGCCCTGAGAAAAAACGGCAACCTTACCCGCCAGATTAATGTCGCCCTGGTTCATCACCATGGCAACACCGGGGTGATCTGGGTCAGTGGTGGTAAATACCTGCTGGCACTCGTGAGCCTTATCAATGCTGTACTTTTCAGACAGCGTCAACACGCCCATCAACTCGTCTGTCTCGCCGTCAACCAGTGCCACTTCAGCACCCAGCTCAAGCTCATCGGCTTGAGCCTGGCTCACTGACAAGGTAATAGGAATCGGCCAGAATAAACCGTTAGCCATGTGCATATTGTCGCAAACACCCTGCCAGTCTGCCTTGCCCATAAATCCGTCGAGCGGTGTAAAACCACCGATGCCGAGCATAATAAGATCGCCCACTTCGCGGGAGGCCAAAATCACTTTAGGCAGACTCTCCGCCTTCGCTTTTGCCGTTGCCAGCGCTTCTCCTTCCAATAATAAAGGTAGCAGAACATCACTGCCGTGGGGATTAACAAGACCACTCATATTTTCATTCTCCATTAGTTACTAATGACTGTAATTTTCCTGCMMYWTTKCSSGYCSYATTGGGRCATAGAAACKGTTTCGCRCCGGCTRSCAATGATCGCAGNCAGGSKTGTTCCGGGGTGTGCCATAATACCACCAACACTTGAGAAACCATCAGCGGATCTTAGACCTTGCGACTATTACGATATTTCGGCTGGCCAACCCTCTTTGGCCTCATCATCGCGACTATCGTCACTGTGCTATTCCCCCAGTTTATTAGCAACGGTRCCATTTCAACGCRAAAAGCATCCACTTCAACGGCAATAGAGCATCAAGCACCCGGCATCGTTACCTCTTATGCCGCCGCAGTGCGCAGAGCTGCACCCTCGGTAGTCAACATTTATACCCGTACCCGGGTGAGCCACCCCTTGGCTAACGACCCTGTTTTCCAGCGATTTATCGGCGGCAGCAATATACCGCAACGACAGCGCATGGAATCGTCTCTCGGTTCTGGCGTCATCATTGATGAGCGCGGCTTTATCCTCACCAACAACCATGTCGTCGCCGGCGCCGAAGAAATCGTCGCCCTGCTTTATGATGGGCGTGAGGCCAAAGCCACAATTGTTGGCAGCGACAAAGATTCTGATCTCGCGGTACTGAAAATTGATCTCGACCAGCTAAAAGCCATTCCCCGCGTCAACGAAGACAGCCGGGTAAAACCAGAAGTCGGCGATATTGTGCTAGCCATCGGCAACCCTTTCGGCATCGGCCAGTCAGTTTCCCAGGGCATTATTAGCGCCACCGGACGCAGTGGCCTGAGCCTCAATCGCTACGAAAATTACTTGCAAACTGACGCTGCCATTAACCCGGGCAACTCCGGTGGCGCATTGATCGACGCCTACGGCAATCTGGTCGGCATCAATTCGGCGACACTGAACGAAACATCTTTTGTCGGCATCGGCTTTGCCATCCCCACAGAGATGGCGGTTAAAGTCCTCGATGACATCATTACCCACGGCCGGGTTATTCGCGGCTGGCTGGGTGTCGAAGTTCAGCAACTGGCGCCGCCCATCGCTGCCCAGCTAGAGCTATCACCCCCCACGGCCTTAATTATCACCGCCGTGCCCATCTACGGGCCGGCCTATAACAGCGGCCTGCAACCCGGCGATATCATCACTCATATTAACGGCCAGGCCGTCAGCGATGGCTCCAGCGAAATCAACATGATTGCCGATCTGGCACCAGGTGACCCCATAGAGCTAAGAATTATTCGCAAGGATCTCTGGCTGACGATTAAGGCTATCGCCGGTATTCGCCCCGAAAGTTAACAGGCTTCAGGCAATAATTTCTTCCAGCGCTGCAAGTAGCAGAGTAATTTGCTGCGGCGTACCGACGGTAATGCGCAAAAATTGCTCGATACGCGCAGCGTGAAAGTGACGCACAATAATCTTGCGCTCACGCAGGGCCGCCATTAGTTGCTCACCGCTGTAGTCGGGATGACGCGCCAGCGCAAAGTTTGCGGCGGAGGGGATCACCTCAAAGCCCAGCTTTTCCAGGGCCTCGACCAGGGTCACACGACTGGCGATCACTGCCTCGCAGGTTTGCCTGAAATACGCTTCATCGGCGAAAGCCGCAACACCGCCAGCAATAGCCAGACGACTCACTGGATAGGAGTTAAAGCTATTTTTAATGCGCTCAAGAGCCTCAATAAGCTCCGGGTGGCCAATGGCAAAGCCCAGCCTTAACCCCGCTAGTGAGCGCGATTTCGACAGGGTTTGAATCACCAACAAATTATCAAACTCTTCGACCAAGGCAATGGCGCTATCGCCACCAAAATCAATATAGGCCTCGTCCACACACACCACGGAATCCGGGTTACGACGCAGTAGCGAGGCAATGCTATCGAGGGATAATAAGCGCCCGGTCGGCGCATTGGGGTTGGGGAAAATAATCCCGCCATTGGGYACGAGGTAATCATCCACGGCGATTTCGAAGCTATCGGTGAKCGGGATTTTGCGCGCTTCAATCTCATACAAACCACAATAAACCGGATAAAAACTGTAGGTAATATCGGGGAACAACAGGGGCTTGCCATGGCGAAACAGGCCATTGAACGCGTGAGCCAGCACCTCATCAGAGCCATTGCCGACAAAGACCTGCCTGATATCAACACCGTGATAATCGGCAATCGCCTGCTTTAAAGCATCGGCATTAGGTGGCGGATAAAGGCGCAACTCATCACCCAGCTCAGCCTTGATGGCTGCAGCTACCCGGGGCGAGGGGCCATAGGGATTTTCATTAGTATTGAGTTTGACGAGATTATCGACACGGGGTTGCTCACCCGGCACATAGGGCTCGAGCTCACTAACAAAATCGCTCCACAATCGCCGGGTCATAGCTCCACCATTTATAGACTTATTTTACGAACTTACTTGATTAATCACACCGGCCCAAACGGCCATTAACGCCGATAGTCAGCGGAGCGCGYATGGGCCTCAAGGGATTCACAACGCGCCAGCACGGCAGCCGTGTCGGCCAATTTTGCCGCACCCTCTGGGGAGCAGGCAATCAATGAGGTGCGCTTTTGGAAATCGTAGACACCCAGGGGCGATGAGAAACGCGCCGTGCTTGAGGTCGGCAACACATGGTTGGGGCCTGCACAGTAATCACCCAGTGCCTCGGGTGTGTGGCGCCCTAGAAACACGGCACCAGCGTGGCGAATATCGACAAGCATCGCGTCCGGGTCGGCCACCGACAACTCCAGATGTTCCGGGGCAATGCGATTGGAGATGAGCACTGCTTCGCCGAGATCGGCAACTTTAATCAGCGCACCGCGACCATTAATTGAGGCTTTGATGATGTCGCGCCTTGGCATCTCGTCAAGCAGCTTGTCCATACTGGCCTGTACAGCCTGCAAAAAATCAGCATCGGGGCTGATTAAAATCGACTGGGCCTGCTCGTCGTGTTCGGCCTGGGAAAACAAATCCATGGCGATCCAGTCAGGCGATGTTTGGCCATCACAAATGACCAGAATTTCCGATGGCCCGGCAACCATATCGAGACCCACCTGACCAAACACGGCTTTTTTCGCGGTGGCGACATAGATATTACCGGGGCCAACCACCTTGTCGACTTTCGGAATTGACGACGTCCCGTAGGCCAGCGCGGCAACGGCCTGAGCGCCACCAATAGTAAACACACGGTCGACACCGGCAATCGCGGCGGCGGCCAATACAGCCGGATTCAAATCCCCACCGGGAGCTGGCACCACCATAATAATTTCATCGACACCCGCCACTTTCGCCGGCAGTGCATTCATCAGTACTGAGGAGGGGTAACTCGCCTTGCCACCCGGTACATAAATACCCACACGCTGCAAGGGCGTAATTTTTTGGCCCAGCACAGTGCCATCGGCTTCGCGGTACTGCCAGGACTCCTGCCTTTGGTGCTGGTGATAACTGCGGATGCGTTCCGCCGCTGTTTCCAGGGCCTCTCGCTGTTCAACAGGTAAACCCACCAGGGCCTGCTGCAAGGTCTCACGGCTAATGTCTAGTTCACCAATACTCGCAACTTCACGCCGATCAAAACGGCGCGTGTATTCGAGCACCGCCTTGTCACCTTCGCTACGTACAGCGGCGATGATTTCATCAACAACCGCAACCACATCGCCTGCCAACTCGGGCTGCCAGGCGAGCAATGTATCGAGGCGAGCACTGAAATCAGCATCAGCGGCATCCAACATTAGCGGCTTGAGTTCGCTCACGCGCTGGCGGCCTCGTTTTCACTTTGTGCTCGAGCGGCAACCAAGGCACTAAAACCTTCGAGTAAAGGCTGAATTAGCTTGTATTTGGTTTTCAGCGCACCCTTGTTGACGATCAGCCTTGAACTAACATCGCCAATCAATTCGCGAGGCTCCAGGCCATTAGCTTTAAGAGTATTGCCGGTGTCAACGATGTCGACAATCTCATCGCATAGTTCAATTAACGGTGCTAATTCCATCGCACCATAGAGCTTGATGATATCGGCCTGCAGGCCTTTCTCTGCGTAATAGCGTCGCGCCACATTAACGTACTTGGTGGCAACGCGAATGCGCCCTGTCACCGGGGCAGCACCGACCATGCCCGCCGTCATTAAACGACAGCGGGAAATACCCAGATCGATAGGTTCGTAGTAACCATCGTCGCCATTTTCAAGCAGAGTGTCTTTACCGGCGATACCGAGATCCGCCGCGCCAAACTGTACGTAAGTAGGCACATCGGTACCGCGCAGTACGAGTAGGCGAATATCGTCTCGATTCGTCGCAAACATTAATTTGCGGCTGCTGGCGATGTCTTCACTGGGTTCAATACCCACTTCAGCCAGCAATGGCAGGGTTTCTTTAAGAATGCGCCCCTTGGTGAGCGCGATCGTCAATTGACTCATAGTTCAATCACTTTAAGGTGGTTCAAGTGCTTCAAGAAAGCTCAAGCACTTCAATTTGCTAGCAAGTAGCCAAGTAATCTGGCCTTAATTGGGCACACGGCGAATATTCGCACCCAACTGCTGGAGCTTTTCTTCGATGCACTCATAACCACGGTCGATGTGGTAAATACGCTCAACGACTGTCTCACCCTCGGCCGCCAGCCCGGCAATCACCAGGCTCGCTGAAGCCCTTAAATCAGAGGCCATAACAGGCGCGCCGGTCAACTTTTCAACACCGGTAACAATCGCAGTATTGCCTTCGAGCACAATATGCGCACCCATGCGGTTAAGCTCGTGGGTTTGAATCAGGCGATTTTCAAAGATGGTCTCCGTCACCATACCGACTCCGTCCGCCACAGCGTTGACCGCCGTCAGCTGGGCCTGCATATCTGTCGGAAAGCCGGGGTAAGGGGCTGTTCTCAACTGTACGGGTTTAGGCCGACGTCCTTCCATATCGAGTTCAATCCAGTCATCACCCGTGGTGATTTTAGCGCCCATCTCTTCTAACTTGAGCAATACGGATTCGAGAATATGAGGGTCGGTGTCACGCAACTTTACTTTGCCCCGGGTTGCTGCCGCAGCGGCTAAATAGGTACCCGTTTCAATTCTATCGGGCATGATGGCGTAACTGCCACCAGACAGTTTTGGCACACCATTGATGGTAAGGCTATTACCCCCAGCGCCCTGAACATCGGCACCCAGTGCATTCAGGCAATTGGCAAGGTCGACGATCTCTGGCTCGCGAGCAGCATTTTCAATCACCGTTTTACCGTCCGCCAAACTCGCCGCCATCATCAGGTTCTCCGTAGCACCCACGGAAACTGTATCCATAAATATATGCGCGCCTTTCAGCCGCCCATCGACTTTGGCCTTGATATAACCGCCTTCAATGGAGATCTCAGCGCCCATCAATTCGAGCCCGTGTAAATGTAGATCAACCGGCCGGCTACCGATGGCGCAACCACCGGGAAAGGACACTTCCGCCTCACCAAAACGACTCAGCAAGGGCCCCAGCACCAATATAGAGGCACGCATGGTTTTCACGAGCTCATAGGGCGCGGTGCGCGTGTGCAGGGTGCTAGCATCAACTTCGACACGCATTTTCTCATCGAGAATAACACTCACCCCCATGCAACCGAGAAGCTCGATCATGGTGGTGACATCATGCAGGTGGGGCAGGTTCGACACCGTCACAGGAGCTCCAGCCAGTAAGGTCGCTGCCAATATAGGCAAGGCTGAATTCTTCGCGCCAGATATTCGAATTTCACCCGAGAGTGGCGTACCCCCGGTAATCAGCAGTTTATCCATGAGTAGATCCGCTAATAATCAGCACACGAAAGGACAGCGTCTGTTCTGCCATACTCGCGTCTGATTTTACTAATACTTGTGTTTGATCGGTCAGTGCTTAGAAAACACCAACCCCGTAAGTTGTCGCTTAAATAGCCTGCCATTCGGCCAGTGTGCAGAGCTTCATATTCACCGCGTGTACAGCACCTGAAGCAATCTGCTCATTCAGCGCACCATAAACTAATTGCTGGCGCTGCACAGGGCGCTTGCCTTCAAATACATCGCCAACGACGGTCACATTTAGATGAGAGCCTTCATTTTCGACAGTAATTTCACAGTCTGGCAGAGCAACCTGCAATAAACGTTTAATTTCTTCGATATTCATACTTTACCCGTTCTCACTCACGCCACTGTCCCAGCTGGCAATAACTTTGTCGATATCGCCATCATTCTTTTGTGACGATTGTGTAAATTGTCCTCTGAAGGTTTTACCTAAATTAATGCCATTGATGATGACATTAATAACCTTCCACTGCCCATTTTTCAGGCCCATCGTATAGCTCAGAGGGTAAGTGGCATCCGCCCCCACTATCTTCTGATGCACAGTAACCTTACGCTTATCACCGATTTCCTCAGCGGGCAGAAGTTCAATTTTTTCACTGCTGTAACTCAACAGTCCGCGACCGTAGGTCTCAACCAGGCCTGTACGAAACGTTTCGGCAAATTGTRTTTTTTGCKCGRCACTCGCTGCCTTGCCGTAGCCACCCATAACCTTGAGCGCAATCCAGTCAAAGTCGACGACTTTGCCAAGAATCTGGTCGACCTGTCCAACAAAGCAGTCGAACTGCTGTTGTTTTACTGCTTCATCAGCACTGTCATCACGCTCTGCGCGATGGCGGTCGATCTCAGCCAGCACCTCATTCGTTATCGAGCCTATCAACTGATAGGGCGACGAAAGGGCAGTTTCTGCCGTTACCGCTTCGGACGCCATACAATTTGCCTGCGCCTGCCCAGCAAACACCAGCCCAGCCCAACTCAATCCGATCCAACAAAGGGCTATCAATGTTAATTTTCTCTGTAATTGTTTTACCAACATATCCACTGCTTCCTGTTATCGCACGCTTGGCTATCGCGTCCTTTTTACCCTGCCCTACGCTCTTACGCAGAGGTTAACTGTCTATTATCCTACAAAGACAGGCTCTACCAAGAGACAGTTCTTTTCTAAACAAGTGCCCTGCTTTGGTCTCAAAAAGTCGCAAACTGACTGACTTTTTTGGCCGCGCACTATACCATCCCCGACCTGCTTTGGCGACTGACGACCGCTGCCAAAACACGGGTCTGGTTATCCAGATCTTGCAGAAGAAAAACAACATTAAAGTACGTTAAATAAAGGAACAGCGACGAGTAATGAATGAATTAATGCCAGCCTACATGGCAATCATTGCCGGCCTTATTGGTCTGGTATGGGGTGCGGACCGCTTTGTTATCGGTGCCGCCAGCGCAGCGAAAAACTTTGGCATTTCACCTATGGTGATTGGCTTGACCATCGTCTCTATCGGCACCTCTGCGCCTGAAATCATCGTCTCAATTAATGCCGCCTTAGCAGGCTCCGGCGCCCTCGCCGTGGGTAATGCCCTGGGCAGCAACCTGGCTAACATCGGTTTAGTGCTCGGCGTTACAGCACTGATTGCACCCCTGCCCGCCCAACGCCATCTGGTTTTTCAGGAGGGGCCGGTGCTATTGTTTGTTACAGCACTAGCGGGCTACTGCCTCTACGATCAAATTCTGGGCCGTACAGAAAGCTGGGTAATGCTCGCATTAATCCCCCTTCTGCTCTGGATAACGGTGAAATACAAAGTCCAGCATCCCAACCCTGAAGAAGAGGCCGAAGTGGACAATATTGCCTCCACCTCCAACACGGCTGCGGCTGCGTGGTTTGTCGYCGGCCTGCTGGTGATGCTATTGAGTTCAAAAATCCTCGTCTGGGGGGCAATCACAACAGCGTCTGAAATGGGYATTAGCGAGCTGGTCATCGGCCTGACTGTGGTCGCCATTGGCACCAGCCTGCCCGAACTCGCGGCCTCTGTAACCAGCGCCCTGCGCGGCCATCACGATATCGCCATCGGCAATATCTTTGGCTCCAACCTTTTTAACTTCCTCGCGGTGATGCCGATTGCCGGCGTTATTTCGCCCCTGCAGTTGGACAGCGCCGTGTTTTATCGTGACTACCTGTCCGTCACAGCGCTGACACTGTTATTGCTCGGCTCCATCGCTGTGCATTATTTTAGGCAAAGAAAACGGAAGGATAAAGCCGCGACCATCCACCTTTCACGAAAATTTGGTAGCGTCATGCTACTGCTCTATGTTCTGTATTTCGTCGTTCTACTGCCGACCAGCTGACCTTAAGGTAATCGACCGCTATACTCCCGCCCATAGGACTAAATCAGGATACCGCCTCGATGAGTGAATTCGACTTTAACGCCTCAGCCCTGCGCACCATTGCGCGCGAAGCTGACGCCGTTGCAGCACTGGCAGCGCGTATTGACGGCAACCTCACCCAGGCTTGCCAATTAATGCTGGGCTGCAAGGGCCGCATTATCGTCACCGGCATGGGTAAGTCGGGCCATATTGGCAACAAAATCGCAGCAACATTGGCCAGCACCGGCTCCCCCGCTTTCTTTGTTCACCCCGGTGAAGCCAGTCACGGCGACCTGGGTATGATCACGCGGGACGATGTGGTGATCGCCATTTCCAACTCGGGTAACACCGCCGAAATCGTCACCTTGCTACCTTTAATCAAACGGCTCGATATCCCCTTGATCAGCATGACCGGTGACCCAGAATCGCTGCTGGCTGAAGCAGCCAACGTGAATCTCGATGTTAGCGTTGAAGAAGAAGCCTGCCCTCTTAATCTGGCCCCCACCACCAGCACCACCGTCACCCTGGTGATGGGCGATGCCCTGGCCATTGCTCTGCTCGAAGCTCGCGGCTTTACCGCAGAAGATTTTGCTTTCTCTCACCCCGGTGGCGCACTGGGCCGCAAGCTACTGCTACGTGTCTGCGACATTATGCACAGCGGCGACGAGGTGCCTCGCGTTAATGAAAGCACCTTGCTTAAAGATGCCCTGCTGGAAATGACCGCCAAAGGCTTTGGTTTAACCACCGTTGTCGATGCACAAAACACCTTAATCGGCGTCTTTACCGACGGTGATTTACGCCGCGTCGTCGACAACCAGGTCGACATCAATTGTGCCACCATCGGTGCAGTAATGACCCGGGGCGGCAATGCCATTGACGCCAATATTCTCGCTGCTCAAGCGTTAACTATTATGGAAAGCAAAAAAATAACCGCGCTGGTGGTCGAAGATGAAGCTCACCACCCCCTCGGCGTATTGCATATGCACGATATACTGCGTGCCGGTGTTATTTAGCCTGCACGCCTCAACTGAAAAGTACTTGAACGGAACCGCTTAATGAATCTTGCCAACAACCAATTAGCCGCTAAAAAAATCCGCATGCTAGTACTTGATGTCGATGGCGTGCTCACCGACGGCAGTATTTACTACAGCAACAGCGGCGACGAACTCAAAGCCTTCAATATTCAAGACGGCCTGGGTATAAAACTCCTGCAAGGTGCGAATATTGAAGTGGCGATTATCACCGGACGCAGCTCTAATTTATTATCACGGCGCACCAATGAACTCGGCATCGATCGCGTTGTACAGGGCCGCGAAGACAAACTGACAGCCCTCAACGAACTACTTGCCGATGATAGCTATACGATGGATGAAATTGCCTACATGGGCGACGACCTGCCAGACTTGGCCGTCATCCGCCGGGTCGGCCTGGGCATGACCGTTGCCAATGCCAACCCAACGGTTGTCGAATACGCTGGCTGGCAGTCAAGCCGAGACGGGGGCCGTGGCGCAGTTCGCGAGGCCGCCGAATTTATACTGAAAGCACAGGACAAGTTTGAACACGCTATTGAGTCCTTCCTTTGAGCAACTCAGGAACGGCCCACGGATGTTGAGCTTTTAAGCCGTGCTATCGATAAAAAATGCCATTCTGTCCACGCTGATCGTCATCGCACTGGCGGTCTTCGTCATTTTCTGGGATGCCAAACCCGAAATCTTTATGCGCAAAAAACAACCGCCTGTGTCGGCCCTGTCCAGTGCCGACAGCTATATGAAAAACACCGTGACGCGTAAATTTAACGCCCAGGGCCGCCCTGCATTTTTACTGACCTCAACGGAAGGTGAGTATTTTCAGGCCCAGAACCGCTTTGTTATGGCAAGCCCTCAGGTACTCGCCCACGCCAGTGAAGAGGGCGAACAGCCGTGGCATCTCAGCGCCAAAAAAAGCATTATTCTCAACAGCGGCAAACAGATCGATATGCAGGATGATGTCTATGCCTGGCAGCGAGCGGAACCTGCAAGCGCCAATAAAAAAACCGAAATCAAGACACCCTTTCTCAGCTATTATCCCGACAGTCGGAAAGCCGATACCGACAAACACATCTCATTTAAAACGCCAGGACACCAGATTAACGGCACCGGCTTCAAAGGCGACTTTGCCGCACAAACTTACCAGATACTCTCTCGAGTTAAGGGTCAACACGATGCCAACCATTAAGTTTTTTTTCCCTCTAGCGAGCCGACTCTGCCTGCTCGGTGTAATGCTCAGCACGACCACCGCCCTCGCTCTACCCTCGGACCAACAGGCCGCTATCACTGTCGATGCCGACCGCGCCCAAATCAATGAAAAAACGGGCATTACCGATTACCAGGGTTCCGTCGTCATTAAACAGGGCACGCTGTTGATCGAAGCCGATCAGGTCACCATTTATTCCACCGATGGTCAGGCCAATAAAATCATCTGCATTGGCAAACCCGCCCACTACCAGCAACAGCCCAATATTGAAGATGGCCTGGTCAACGCCTACGCCGACACGATTGAATACTATCTCGACAAAGAGGTTATCACCCTGATCAAAAATGCCCGCCTCGAACAGCAGGGTTCCACCCTCAAAGGCGATCATATTAATTACGATCTAAAGGCAGAACTGGTCGAAGCCCGTGGTAGCGACAATAGCCAACAGCGAGTGCACATGGTCATTCCTGCTAGCCAATCATCAACAGATGGACAGATGACGAATACCCCCAAGCTAGACCCCCAAGCCGCCAACCAGCAAAGCTCCGACAAAACAGCGGCAGACGAACAAAAGGACCGCAATTAATGGCTCAACTACAAGCCCTGAACCTTGCCAAGAGTTACAAAAAGCGCACCGTGGTTAGCGATGTTTCACTGAATGTTGCCAGTGGCCAAATCGTCGGCCTGCTCGGCCCCAATGGGGCCGGTAAAACCACCTGTTTTTATATGATTGTCGGCTTGGTCAAGCAGGATGCCGGGCGCATTATGATTGACAAAGAAGACATCACCCACCTACCCATGCACCACCGCGCACGCCGAGGTATTGGCTATTTGCCTCAGGAGGCTTCGGTATTTCGTCGCCTGACGGTGGAACAAAACATCATGGCCATCCTCGAAACCCGCCCCCAGCTCACGACTGACTATCGCCAGGACAAACTGGAAGAGCTGCTGCAGGAATTTCACATTACCCACATCCGCACCAGCCAAGGCATGAGCCTGTCCGGTGGCGAACGACGGCGGGTCGAAATTGCCCGAGCGCTGGCGATGGAGCCCGCTTTTGTGCTGCTCGACGAACCCTTTGCCGGGGTCGACCCCATTTCAGTGAATGACATTAAAGGTATTATTTGCCACCTTAAAGATCGCGGTATTGGCGTACTAATTACCGACCACAATGTCAGAGAAACCCTCGACATTTGCGAGCACGCCTATATTGTCAACGATGGTCACGTGCTGGCCGAAGGCAATGCCAAAGACATCCTCGACAACCCCGATGTCCGCCGCGTTTATTTGGGCGAGGACTTTTCTCTCTAAATAAGCTGTTGAATTGCCGTTACATCTTCCTGTTATGAGCACAACATTTTTTATCAACACAGCAGCTTTCCCAAACACAGTAATTTCCCCAATAAGTGACACCCGTCAAACCAGCGGCACATTACTTGCTAGCCAATTGATCCCCGCTGTAACTCGGTCTACACTCTAGCCATCACTCAATAAAAAACGGCATAACGATTATATGAAGCAAAGCCTGCAACTACGAATGGGTCAACAGCTGTCGATGACCCCGCAATTACAGCAGGCCATCAAATTACTCCAGCTTTCATCCCTCGATTTACACCTTGAAATTCAGCAAACCCTGTACGCTAATCCTCTGCTCGAACTGGCCGAAGAAATCGAGCCCGAGCCAGAAGAAACGTCCAACGAACAACTCGCCAATGAAATAGCTGACAATGGCGACACCCCCGGTGAGTGGAGCAAGGAAATTCCCAACGAACTGCCGGTCGATGCCCAGTGGGATGATATTTACCCCGCAGCACCCGCTGCCAGCGCCGCAGCGCCGAGCAGCGACAATCGGGATTTTGAGAGCTACCACAGCGTTACTGAATCCCTGCAAGACCACCTGCTCTGGCAGCTGAATTTAACCCCCATGTCAGACCTCGATCGCCTCATTGCCACCACAATTATCGACAATATTGATGACACCGGCTTTCTCGAAACCTCTGTTGAAGAACTTTGGCAACCGCTGGCCCAATCGTTAAGTAATGAAAACCTCGACCCTCTCAGCATCGAAACCAGCAACTCAGAGATATCAAACGATGAGGAAGGCCTGGCTCTTGAAGAAGTCTTCGCCGTACTGCATCGCATCCAGCAGTTCGACCCCCCTGGCATTGCCGCTCTCGACCTCGGTGACTGCCTGTTAATTCAGCTTAAGCAACTGAGCCCAGAAACACCCTATATTAATGAAGCCCGGCTACTCTGCGAGAAATATCTCGACCTTGTCGCCGAACGTAATTTCCAGCTATTGATTCGCAAAACCGGGTGCGAACAGGACACCATTGAAGCGGCAATTCAGCTCATTCAAACCCTGTCCCCCCGCCCTGGCGATTGCATTGACAGCGGTAATGCCGACTACGTCGTACCCGACGCCAGCGTGCAAAAAATCCACGGCCACTGGTTAGTCACACTGAACGGCGATATCGCCCCGCGACTCTGCATTAATCAGGAATACGCCAGACTGGTGCAGCGCGCCGATAACAGTAAAGACAACACCTTCCTGCGCGATAATTTACAGGAGGCACGCTGGTTTTTACGCAGCCTCGAAAGTCGCAACGACACACTACTACGCGTCAGCCGCTGCATTGTAGAAATGCAACAGGAATTCCTCGAAAGAGGCCCCGAAGCCATGAAACCCCTGGTACTGGCTGATGTGGCCGAACAACTTGAATTGCACGAGTCGACCATCTCTCGCGTCACCACACAAAAATACCTCGACACGCCACGCGGCATTTTCGAATTAAAATACTTCTTTTCCAGCCACGTCAACACGGCTGCGGGCGGAGAGTGCTCCTCAACCGCCATTCGCGCCATGCTCAAACGCATGATTGCCGACGAACCCACGATCAAGCCTTTAAGTGACAGTAAACTTGCCACTATGCTACAAGAAGAGGGTATTCAAGTAGCCCGTCGCACTGTCGCAAAATACCGGGAAAGTATTAACATTCCCTCATCCAGTGACCGCAAACGCTTCAAACAGAGTCTCTAGTTTGTCGTCACTTACCCCTGCAGAAGGAGCAGCGTATGCAACTCAACATTAGCGGACACCATCTCGAAATTACCGACGCTATTCACGACTACGTCACCAGCAAGCTCACTCGGCTTGAACACCACAACGACAAAATCACCAGTGTCTCGGTCATCCTTTCGGTCGACAAGCTAGTGCAAAAAGCCGAGGCAACCATCCACGCCAGCGGTAGCGAACTCTTCGCCCACTGTGAAAATGAAGACCTTTACGCCGCCATTGACGGCCTCACCGACAAACTCGACCGCCAGCTGATCAAGCGCAAAGAAAAGCTTAGGGGCCGTTAAAACTTTCATAAATAACTACTTGTGATTAACCATCTATGAACTGTTTTTCATGAAGATTACAGATGTTCTCTCCCTCGACAGAACTCACTGTGATGTACCTGGCATCAGCAAAAAACGCGTGCTGGAATTTATTGCTGATTTTTTTTCCGAGCACACGGATTTTGTTGATGCCAACAGTCTTCACCATGAACTGATAAACCGGGAGCGACTGGGCAGCACAGGCATTGGCGAGGGTATCGCCGTGCCCCACTGTCGTCTCAGCGGTTGTCCACGAATCACAGGCATACTGCTGAGACTCGACAACCCTGTGGACTTCGACGCTATTGACGGCGAGCCCGTCGATTTGATTTTCGCCCTGGTCGTGCCTGACGAGCAAAATGATGAGCATCTGAAGACGCTCTCTGCTATTGCCGAATTACTCCAGTCCAGCGATGTACGCCAGCAACTACGCAGCTGCTCTAACAGCGACAAGCTCTACCAAATAGCGACCAGTAGCCACTAAGATGGGTCACCCCTTAGCGCCAACGACAAACCCTAGCGACACCCGCCTGATCGTCATCAGTGGCCGCTCTGGCTCGGGTAAAAGTACCGCTCTGCACGTACTCGAAGACGTCGGTTATACCTGCATCGATAATTTGCCCGCTAGCATGCTGGTCAATTTGCTGGAGCAGATACGTGAACACCGCGAACAGGACGAGCTAAAAATTGCCGTCGGCATCGACGCTCGCAACCTGCTCGGAAAATTGGAGCAGCTGCCCACCATTCTTAACAAGTTGAGCGAATCCGGTATTAATTGTGAAGTGTTGTTTCTCGACGCACGCACATCGAGTCTGATCCGTCGCTTTAGCGAGACCCGCCGTCGCCACCCACTGAGTTCACCAACAGTTGATCTGAAGCAGGCCATTGCCCTCGAGCGCGAGATGCTCGACCCTATTGCCGCCATCGCCAGTCGTCATATCGACACCAGTAACATGACACTGCACCAGTTGCGCGATATGATCAAAAAACAGATTGCACCCGAAAAAGGTGCAGCAATGGCTGTGGTGTTTCAATCCTTTGGCTTTAAACGCGGCGTACCCAGTGATGCCGATTTTGTTTTTGATGTGCGCTGCTTGCCCAACCCCTACTGGAAAACCGAACTGCGCCCCTTCAATGGTGGCGATCAGCCGGTAATTGAGTTTCTCGACTCGCAAACCGACGTCGCCGCCATGCTCGCCGATCTCAATGGCTTTCTGACCCGCTGGATTCCTCGCTTCCTGGCCACTAATCGCAGCTACCTAACCGTCGCCATTGGCTGCACCGGCGGCCAGCATCGCTCGGTGTACATCTGCAATCARCTCGCCGACCAGTTTCGCCCCCAGTTCGGCAACATCCATGTTCAGCACCGCGAACAAGACGGTTAGGCCTCATTGCCACGACTAAAGCCACACCAGAAAGTCACCGGCAGACTTGACAGGCCAGGTATCGTCATGGCATTTATTACCCCATGATCAAAGACGAACTTGAAATCATCAACCGGCTCGGCCTCCACGCCCGGGCAGCTGCCAAACTGGCCACCACCTGTAATCGTTTCGCCTGCACCATTAAAACGGGACACAGCGGTAAGCTGATCGACTCGAAAAGCGTTATGTCATTAATGTTACTAGCCGCTGGCCAAGGTACGCTGCTAGATTTTGAATTCGACGGTGACGACGAAATGAAAGCCCACGTACAGGTCAAAGACTTACTCGCCGATTATTTTGGCGAGGGCCAATAGAAAATACTCTAAACGCCTCCTTTTGTATTATCTCGCTCAGAGTGAGCGCCTTTCCCTGTAAATCCCAACGCCCTCTGCGTACACTAGCGACCGTTACGTACGTCACTTAGCAGGTTGTTGAAATTCGCTGAGTTGAGCTAGATACAAGGCAAATCCAAGTGAAAAAGCGGAGTTTACACATGTAAATGAGCATTTTGAGCTTGGTTTTCCTCGGTGCCCCCTCGTGRGGTAAACGCCGTAGCTAGCCAAGTCAGTAGAATTTCAACGGCCTGCTAGCCCTCCCCTCGACCGGAGTCCAGCCCGCATGCAAGCCAATCACAATACCGACCGGCTCTCCCTGCTCGCGTTGCTGTCCGAGGACATCGTCGACCCCACAAGCCTCCACCAGATGCGTCATATGATCAATAATATGATGCCGGCGGATATCGCCCACTATATCGAATCCGCCCCCAGCCGAGTGCGCCGCCTGCTCTGGGAGCTGGTCGATGACGAAGCTGAAGGCGAGGTACTGGGCGAGCTGAGTGAAGACCTGCAGCAAGAATTCCTGCTGCGCATGAACAGCGAGCAAATGGCCACGCTGGTCGCTGGACTCGACCCCGATGATGTCGCCGATATTCTGCAGCAACTGCCCGAGCATCTGATCCCCAAAGTGCTGCAAACCATGGCCGAGCAAGATCGCCAGCAGGTTGAGACTGTCCTCACCTATGACGAGGACAGTGCCGGTGGTTTGATGAACACCGACACCATTACCGTGCGCCCCGACCTCACCATCGATGCCGTGCTGCGTTATTTACGCCGTCACGACGAGCTGCCCGAAATCACCGATAGCATCTTCGTGGTCAATCGGCGCGATATATTTCTCGGCACCCTAACACTGAGTAAACTTGTCACCTCCAGCCCCAGCACCACCGTTCGTGAGGTGATGAACACCCATATTCAAGGTATCGCCGCAACCATGGATGCCTCTCAGGTCACCCACCTGTTTGAGCGCCACGACTGGGTATCAGCACCCGTAGTCAATGAAGAGGGTCAGCTGCTCGGACGCATTACTATTGATGATGTCGTCGACGTCATTATCGACGATGCCGAGCACTCGCTGCTGGGCATGGCTGGCCTCAGCGATGAAGAGGAAACTTTCTCCTCCGTACGCCGCTCCGCCCCCCGCCGTGCCGTGTGGCTGGGCATCAATCTCTTTACTGCCGTACTCGCATCAGCGGTCATCAGTCTATTTCAGGGCACCATCGAACAAGTCGTCGCGCTGGCCATATTAATGCCCATCGTCGCCAGCATGGGGGGTGTTGCAGGCAGCCAGACCTTAACCGTCGTCATCCGCGGCATGGCCCTTGGGCAGATCAATCGCAATAACCTACGCTGGCTGGTGAGTAAAGAAATGCTCACCGGCGCACTCAATGCCATGCTCTGGGCAGTGGTGATCGGCACCTTTGCCGCATGGTGGTTTGAAGCACCAATGCTCGGCGTCATCATTGCCATTGCGATGGTAATCAACTTGCTCACCGCTGCTTTCGCCGGTGCACTATTGCCAGTATTTTTAAAATCTATTCGTATCGATCCCGCCCTTGCCGGCAGTGTTATGCTCACCACCGTTACCGATGTTGTTGGCTTTCTGTCTTTTCTCGGCCTGGCGACACTGTTTTATCTGTAACAGGCTGTTCTACAGGCTTCGTTAGCAATGAAAAAAACACTCTTCCTCTGTAGTAGAAACAAACTGAGAAGCCCAACTGCTAAGGCTATTTTTAGCGATATTAAGGATTGGGAAGCCTACTCGGCAGGAATGAGTAAGGATGCCGATATACCTGTCAGTGTTGAAGATATCGAGTGGGCTGATTACATTTTTGTCATGGAAAAAAGCCACAAACGAAAACCACAAAACAAGTTTGGCCATGCCATCAAAGGTCAACTCGTTATTTGTTTAGATATACCCGATAATTTTGTCTATATGGATGAAAAATTAATCGACATACTTCAAGCTAAGGTGCCTAAGCTTGTACACTAAACACCACGACCCAAGATACGGTATATGTCCGCCCAGCCTTATCTGAAATAAACATTACCCCAAATACTCTCTCCAACCTATAGCCCTACTATGTCGAAAAAATCAAACAAAGRCCCTCGCCCCAGCGACGCTGAAACCACCAGTACCGACCCTGACTGTGAAGGTAATGAACCGGAATTTATCAGCAAATCTTCCCGTAAGCGGGAGATGACCGCCCTGCAAAAAACAGGCGAGGCCATGCTTGTCCTGCCCGCCAAACAGTTTGCCAAAATACCCATCAGCCCAATCTTACGCGAAGCCCTTGAGCTGGCGGCCACCCTGAAAAACCGCGAAGGCAAGCGGCGGCAAATGCAATACGTCGGAAAACTGATGCGCAGCGAAGACCACGAAAAAATCGCTGAAGTGCTGACCTCTTTCGACGAAAACAGCCGCACCTTCCGTCTGCAGTTTCAACGCCTGGAAAAACTCCGCGACGAACTCATCGACGGCAACAGTGATGCTCTCACCAATATTCTCGAGCAGCACCCCGAACTCGAGCGCCAGCACTTGCGCCAATTGATTCGCCAGGCGAGCAAAGAGCGTGAGCAAAACAAGGGCCCGGCGGCGAGCCGTAAACTGTTTAAGTATTTGCGCCTGGCCATTCTCGACCAATAGCCTTGAGGCCCGTAAACCCGCCTCAATAATTGCTCTCTAACGATAAAAATAAACGGACACCCAAAATGGATAATAGTAGCGAGACACTGATCAGCCGCAAGCGTGGCATTGGCACCATTACCCTAAATCGGCCCGATAAGAAAAATGCCCTGACTCGCGACATGTACGCCGCCATTAGCGACCTCATTCGCCAGGCCGATACCGACCCCGAACTAAGGGTGATTGTCATTACCGGCGCGGGGGGCGACTTCACCGCCGGCAACGACCTCAATGACTTCCTCGACAACCCCGATACCGGCAGTGACTCGGCCACCGCCGACTTCCTCTTAACACTGGCCGAAACCACCGTGCCGATAGTCGCCGCCGTCGACGGACTGGCCATCGGCGTTGGCACCACCCTGCTCGCTCACTGTGATTTTGTCTACGCCGACCCGGCCGCCAAATTCAGCCTGCCCTTTATCAATCTAGCATTGGTGCCCGAAGCCGGCTCTTCACAAACTCTGGTGCAAATGGCGGGCTATCACAAAGCGGCCGAATTACTCATGCTTGGCGAAGCTTTCGACGCCGCCAGCGCTGAGGCCATGGGCCTGGTCAATAAAGTGTGCGCCCCCGGTGAAGCCTTGAATCAGGCGATGGCAACGGCCGAACGACTGGCCGCCAAATCACGCACCGCTCTGCGCCACACCAAGGCATTGATGAAGCGCCCCGGCGAACCCATTGGTGATCGTATTTACGCCGAACTAAATATTTTTTCCCGCCTGCTAAAAACCGAAGCCCCTCGGGAAATTATGGGTGCCTTTATCGAAAAGCGCGATATCGACCCCGACAAGATTGACTAAAATAAAACCGACTAAAAAATAGCCCTCSCGCAGAATATGAAAGAAATACGCGAACAGTTAAAAACCCTGCTTGGCCCCAGCGGCGTGGTCGAGAACCCGAGCATTGCCGCCGTCGGCAACTGGCGTGGCCACCCCTACGCCAGCCCGCTATTACTCCGCCCGCAAACAACGGAACAAGTCGCGGCCATTCTCCGCCTCTGTAATCAGCACCAGCAGGCCGTGGTGATCCACGGGGGCCTCAGTGGCATGGTCGGCGGTACCAGCAGCACGGGTGACGAAATATGCCTCAGCCTGGAATGCATGAACAAAATCGAAGCCATCGACACACTCGGTCGCACCATGACGGTGGAAAGCGGTGTACGCCTGCAGGCAGTGCAGGAGGCCGCAGCAGCCAAAGATCTGTTTTTCGCCCTCGACCTCGGTGCCCGAGGCTCCGCTACTATCGGCGGTAATATCGCCACCAACGCCGGGGGCAATCAGGTCATTCGCTACGGCATGGCGCGCGAGCAGGTACTGGGCTTAGAGGTAGTGCTGGCCGACGGCACGATTCTCTCGTCAATGAAYCACCTGCTAAAAAACAATGCGGGCTACGATTTAAAACAATTATTTATCGGCACCGAAGGCACCCTCGGCATCGTCACCAAAGCCGTGCTGCGCCTGCGCCCAGCAATGCCAGCACGCAACACCGCATTGATCGCCACCGACCAGTTCRACAAACTACCGCGCCTGCTGAGTCATATCGAAAGCGCCCTCGGCGGCAAACTCAGCGCCTTTGAAGCGATCTGGGACAACTACTATCAGCTCGCCACCCAAGGCCCCCACCTCGGCGCGCCGCCCCTTGAACAACGCCACCCCTACTATGCCCTGATTGAATCTAGCGGCAGCGATACAGAGGGAGAAGCTGAAATCTTTCTCGCCGCCCTGGAAAGCGCGCTTAATACCGACTTAATGCAGGATGCTGTACTGGCCAAATCAGAAAAGGAACAGGATGCCCTGTGGGCAATACGCGACAACATTGATTCCCTCGCCGCGATCGCCCCGGTCATTATTTTTGACGTCGGCCTACCCATTGGCGCTATGGAGGATTATCTCAAACACATTGAAGCAGAACTAAAGAGCCAGCTCGGGCTGAGTAAAATGGCCGTATTCGGCCACCTCGGCGATAGCAATTTACACATTGTAGTCGGCACCGAAACGGAAAACATCGCCATTTATCACCAGGTTGAAGAAATCCTCTACGCACCGCTGCAAACACTGGGTGGCAGTATTTCAGCCGAGCACGGCATCGGCCTGGAGAAAAAACGCTATTTGCACTACAGCCGTAGCCCAGAAGAAATCGCCACTATGGCACTATTAAAAAGAACCTTTGACCCCAACAACATTCTCAACCCTGGCAAGATTATTGATATTTAATGGCTTAAATAAAGCATGTCAAAAACCCCGCAATTCAGCTCACAGACGCTTGTTATTCAGTCCCATCGAGAACCGCTGCCCCACGCCTGGTTAACACCCTGTATTGACTCAGTAAAAAACTGGGCGCAACAACAACGTTACGATTACCACTTTATCGGTGATGAAATTTTCGACACCCTGCCCGCCTGGGTACTGGAAAAAACCCAATCAAAAAAAGTCATCGCCACAGACCTTGCTCGCTTAAAATGTCTGCAGTATTTTTTAACCGCGGGCTATCAGCGCGTGATCTGGTTCGATGCCGACTTTCTGATTTTTGCGCCCGATGACTTTCAGTTACCCGAGCACGACGCACTACCCGAGGGCTACGCCCTTGGCAGAGAAGTGTGGGTACAGCCCAAAATCACCGAGCRAGTGCCCGTCAAAAATAAARCGCTGAAATTCAAGGCTTACAAAAAAGTGCACAAYGCCTTTTTATTATTTGATGCTCAATTTGGGCAACGCAATAGCTTTCTCGATTTCTACCACGACCACGCCGAACGCTTACTGAAACAAATCAGCGGAACCCTAAACGACGAGCAAGTCTCTATGCCACCCCAGTTTATCGGCCCCAAACTACTCACCGCCCTGCACAATGTGGTGCAATGCCCGGTGCAAGAAAACGCAGGCATGCTCAGCCCCTGGGTGATTAACGACATCCTCGCCGGTGATGGGCCTGCATTAAAGCTGTTCCGCGACAAATCAACCCAGGCATTGGCTGGGGTAAACCTATGTAGCTCATTATCAAACAGCGATGTTTTGTCAGACCGCGTGCTAGAAAAGCTCGTTACCCAACTGTTAACCCAGGGCAGCCTTTAAACACTCCTCCCTGGAAATCACCGGGCAAACTCACCATATGCTTTCACAGGTTGCGAAAAAAGCGGGCGCGCAACTGCCGCATATTTCAATACCACCACTCATAACACCCTCTCTGCTTGTTTTTAGAAGGGCTTAATTTTTAAGATTTGAAACAACAAGACATAGCCCGTACAGTGAATCGGATAACAATTAAAAACGGAGATAATCCCATGGTTCAGCCAACCGTTAGCAGCGACCCCGCTTATCAACTCCTGCTCAGCGAGCGCATTGATAGTTTCAATCTCAAAAAGAAGAACCTTGATTTATCAAAGCTAGCGGGACAACGCTACCAGGGCCTCGACCTGAGAAACCTCAACGCTGAAGACCTTGGCCTGAGCGACAATCACTTCCGCAATACAGACTTACGCGGTATCGACTTTAGACAAACGAATCTCGAAGGCTGTAGTTTTGCTAACGCCAAGATTTCTGGTTGTTACTTCCCGAAAAATCTATCTGCAGCTGAAGTCACTATGAGCGTCGACAAGGGCACAAGAGTTCGCTACGGAGTTGCAGGTTAATTAAAAATTAAAGCGACGAAAAAAACCAACTAATTTTACGAGCATAGGTACATAAATGACGGATAAAGCGAAGGGATTCTGGTCGTCAATACCCGGAATATTGACAGGCATTGCCGCTGTTATTACTGCAATGACCGGGCTTTACATAGCTATCAATGGCAACGGGGTTACCACAACAGAAGGTACAACTACACCGCCGACACCACCGCCAATAGCAGAGGCAAAAGAGACAGGCTACGCGTCTCCCCTTGGGCCCAAAGAAATTCAAAGCATTGAAGACGCAGCCAACACAGTTTACAAGGAACTAGCGAAAACAAGTTTAAACCCCTTAGTTGACTGCCAGCTATTCCCAACGGTTAATACCACCACAAGCCTGATGAGCTGGTCTAATAGCTATCAAAAACAAATTATCTCTGACAATGATAAATCCTACGCCTGTAATAAAACCATCGACTACCGTGGCATGGCTCACTGCAAAGAACCCAATAACCTTGAAATCCGACAGGCCTTGAATGAAACATTAACGCTTTGTCGGGCCGCAGACATTGAATGGACAGAGATTGAACACTCAGCCATACAAAAATAGCTGAGTGTTATTTATGTTGAGCTTGCGCCATTACTTCTTAATAAAACGATAAACAAAGCGGTCTGTCTTGCGGCGGATCGCTTCATCAAAAACACTGAGCGTTCGTGCATCATCAGAATTGCGTAGCACGTCAGACGCAGCGTCAAAGGTAAAACCCGCACTTTCAATATCCTGCTTTGCAAAAGCCTCATCAATACGATGGAGTTYCTGAGCCGCACTCAATCCGGTATTTGCGATCGCAGAGTGGTCAATAACAACCAGCACACCGCCAGGCTTTAAACTTTCACGGATTTGACGAAAGAAATTATCTCTATCCACCTGCGGCCAATAATCAGCCGTGAAATAGATATCGTGATAGGTCAACACCAAAAACATCATGTCTACAGAAGTCTTTTCAAACCCCAGCTTATCGATCTCACTAGTTACACGACTGACATTCGGTAAGCGCTTATCTTTAAAGCGATTAGCGGCCTCTTCTCCCGTGGTACTTTCATAAGCTGCATTGGTATGCGATATAACCCGCCCCTTCGGGCCAACGGCGTAGGAAAGTAACTCAGAGTAATAGCCACCCCCTGCAAACAAATCTAGCACCGTCATACCGGGTTTAATATCAGCAAAATTTAACACCGCATTAGGCTTACTGGTTTTATCTCGCTCACGGTCAGCGAGACTCCGGGCTGGATTATTGACCGCATCAAATGGTGCAGCAAAAAGAACATTACTTGTCGTCAAAGCAACTAACATTAGACCGATCATTGCAATTGTTTTTAGCATTCGACTTCTCCAATMTTATTAAAATGATTCATAAGTTTAATTTACAGGATTAAACGAGGAACATTGTTTCGCCTGCGTTACTGCTAGACCTGAGCCCGTTTTTCCGCGCCACTTGCTTAGAGGCACTGAATCACACCTCTAGTAACAGCTACGATTGCACTTAAGCCTAATATTACTGGCATGAAAAAATCTAATATTAACCACCTTAATAACTGGCTTCTTTGATAATACCAAAAACCTTTTTCAAAGCGAGCAAGTGACTCTTCAATGTATGAGGATTTATGATTAATAGCTTCTAGATTCTGATTGATGCTATTAAGCACAGCCTCGTGTTCCTGGTTATCAATGTTTTTTTCAATTGTCTCTAATATTTGCTTAAACCCATCTACTTTTCCCTTTTCCTTMCACCACCATGAAAAAATTGATGACTGCCTTTCTTGATCAGTATTTGGGTGCAGATCATGGTCGCCACCCCAAGCTGAACCTTTTGTAACCATTGGAATTACGATACCAGTAAGCCTTAGTTTATTTTCTTTGAAGCGATCAATTGCAGCCCAAATAAAATGCAGCAGAAAGTAAGCAAGTGAAATAATTAATAATAAATGGATATAGCTCGCATCAAGATTGCTAAATTTAATACCTAAAAAGCTACTTCCGCTTGTATCTATGCCGCTTGAGGCAACTGCATAAACATATGCCACTATCGAAGTGGCTATAAGATTACGACGAATACGCAGAGTATTAGTATCAAGTGATTCTATATTGGGATTAATAAGTACTTTATCAAATTCATGCATTTAAATTGCTCGATTGCGCACAACTTATTATTAACAGGAATAAAATTTCCTTTATAGCGCGACTATTTTTAATCGCTGCCCTATTCAATTCTTCCAGCCCCAACTATAGGCCCTATCAAAGCCCCTCAGCCCGCGCCCTTATTCTATGCTTCACCCCACGTCCCAGCCGCGAAAAATCATCGGCAATAACAATCAACGCAGGCACTAAAAATATAATCACGATACTGGCGTAAAGAATCCCAAAGGCAATACTCACTGCCATCGGGACTAAAAATCGCGCTTGCAGACTGGTCTCCATCAACATCGGCAGCAAACCAAAGCTGGTGGTCATAGTGGTTAATAAAATGGGGCGAAAGCGCCGGGCGACAGCTTCCACCAGGGCGGCGGGAATATCGTCTCGCCCGCTTTTGCGCAGGTGATTGTAGTAGTCGACCAGCACCACGGAGTCATTTACCACCACCCCCGACAGGGCGACCATGCCGAATAATGAGACAAAAGAAATATCATAACCCAGTAATAAATGCCCTAACAGAGAGCCAACAAAACCAAAGGGGATGGCGCTGAGAATAATCAGCGGTTGTATATAGCTACGCAGCAGCGAGGCGAGCATCACGAACATCACCATCAGCGCGATAAAGAGATTACCTTTTAACGAGGCCATGTCGTCGCGCTGGTCGCGGCTGGCGCCGGAGTAACCGTAGTTCAACGCGGGGAAGACGGTCTGTAATTGCGGCAACACCTCTTTTTGCAGGGAGGCCATGACGTCGTCAGGGGTGGTGATATTCTCTTCGACATTGGCAGTGACGGTAACGATGCGGCGGCCATCAACCCGCTCGATGCGCGAATAACCCCGCTCTTCGCGAATCACCACGGCCGTGCGCAGATCCATCTCTTCGCCATTGGGCAAACGCAGGCGGGCATTGTAAAGGTCGCTCAAGGTCCGCCGTTCGGCGTGAGGGTAGCGCACCATGACTTTGAGTTCATTACGGGCGCGCTGGATGCGATGAATCTCTGCACCGTAAAAAGCCCGACGTAACTGGCGGCCGATGTCGACGGGGGTCAGGCCCGCCGCCAGTCCGGCACGGGTCAATTCAAAGACGTATTCGCGCTTGCCCAGCTCGAAGCTGTCTTCGACTTCGCTGACACCTTCAATCGCTGCCAGCCCGCGCTTTAATTGCTCCGCTGCYGCTTCCAGGGTTTTTTCGTCGCGGTGAATCAACTCCAGGCCGATGTCGTCACCCATGTGTACGAGGTTACTGCGGAACACCAAACTTTCAACGCCGGGAATGKCCGGTGCGCGCTCGCGCCAACGCCGCCCCAGCTCACCCGATGATACCGGGCGCTGATCACCCGGCACCAGCTCCATACGAATTTGCGCGAGGTTTTCCGAGTTATTGCCGGCATTGGACGCACCCGGCCCGGTGCGGTCTGACGATAAACTACCGACGGTAAACGAAACTGCTTCCATTAGCGGAGGCGATTGACCGTCCTCGGCATATTTGGCATTCACTTCAGCAATAACAGATTCGCCCGCTTTCAATATTTGCTCGGCATAGTTATAGGTGGTTTCAAAGGGTGTGCCGGTGGGCATTTTCAAACTGACGGTAATGTGGTCGCTGTCGATTTGCGGGAAGAACACAAAGCGCACAAAGCCGCCCTGAAAAATRCCRACACTGATAATAATYGAGGCRCARGCCAGCGCSAGRGTSRCATAGCGATATTGCAGSCCSARCTTKATRGYGGGAAYAATGCGCCGATCAACAAAGCGCGACAGGCCCGCCTGGGCATGATCGCGCACTTTTGCCAGTAGACCACGACTCCAGGTGGAGGTATTCGCCAGATGGGCTGGCAAAATATAAAAAGCCTCGATCAATGAAATACTGAGAATGGCAATTACCACTAGCGGCACCGGGCGCATCACCTGGGCCAGTGTACCGGTGGACATCAGCAGCGGCGCAAAAGCAGCGATGGTGGTGAGCACACCGATGGTGACCGGGGCCTTGACCAAATGCACACCGCGCAGTACGGCGGTGGGGTCACCGGGGTGCATTTGCTGCTCATGAAAAATACTTTCACCGGTAACAATGGCGTCATCGACGACGATACCGATCACCACAATCAGCGCAAAAAGAGTGATCATATTCATACTGATGCCGGTAAAAGACACCAGTAATAAACCACCAAGAAAGGAGATGGGAATGCCGAGACTCGTCCAAAAAGCCAGCTTTAAATCGAGAAAAAGCAGCAAACACATAAACACCAATAGATAACCGAGAATGGCGTTGCGCAGCATCAGACTAATGCGGTCACGCAGCACATCGGTTTGATTACGCCAAATTTCTATCGACAAACCCTGGGGCAAACTCAGTGTGGTCAAATAGGCCTTGATGGCCTCTTCCATTTTCAGCGTGTCCTGACTGTCACTACGTGACACCCGTACAAACAGTGCCGCCTTACCGTTGTAACGATTGATCAGACGGGTATCTTCAAAGCCATCACGGATGGTGGCAATATCCCCCAAACGCAACTGGGCGCCGTCACTACGGCTGCGTATCGTAATATCTTCAAACTCCAGGCCGGTATAACGCTTGCCTTTAACGCGGATCAGAATATCACCAGCGTCGGTACGTAGGTTGCCACCGGGAATGTCGATGGAAAATTCCGACACGCGGCGGGCCACGTCATCCAGGGTCAGGCCGTAATCGCGCAGGGTRGTCTCGCTCACCTCAATAGCAATTTCGTAGCGCCGGCCACCGGCCACATCCACCAGGCTGACCTCGGGCAAACTGAGTAAATCACCTTCTATACGCTCTGCCCAATAATGCAGTGTCTTTTCATCGACCGCACCGTAAACCGCCAATGACATCATGCTTGAGGTCAGTTTGGTTTTAACGATGGACGTTTCCTCCGCCTCTTGGGGCGGGAAGTCGCTAAGGCTGTCGACCTCGGTTTCAACATCATCGAGCACCTGGGCGGGGTCGGCAAAGTGTTCCAGCTCCACCGTCACCCTACCAACACCTTCGGTGGCACTGGAGCTGACGCGCTTGACGCCATCAATGCCGATCATGCCCTCTTCAACGCGGCGGGTAATGCTCTCTTCAATATCGTAGGGCGTAGCACCGGGGTAAGGCGTGACAATGGTGATGGTTTTCGGGTCGATGGAGGGGAAGGTTTCRGTGATCATGTCCTGGGCGGCAAAAAAACCGGCCACCATTAAAAATAGCATGACGATATTAGCGGCCACCGGATTGGAGGCAAACCAACCCACCAGGGTTGAATCGGAAGGCACGTCGACATGCCCGGACGACGCTGCGGTTTCCGGTTCAGTAGATTCCGACTCGATGTCAGCTTTGGTTTTATCGTCACTCATTGATTAGCTACCGGGCTGACCTTGTCACCAACCGCTGTCGTTGTACCGCTGACGATCACCACCTCTGCACCCTCAATGGCACCCCCCAAACTACTGTCGACTACTTTTGCATTGGCCATAGGCGCGACGACGATAAGGCTCTCAGCCATGGTGGCAATAATTTGCGGCTCTACTCGGCGCAGGCGATTGYCCTCATCCACCAGCCAGATAGTGCCCCCCGCTTGCAGAGCAGCCAACGGCAGCGCCCAGGTGTTGGGCACCGGCGTACTTTCCAGCACCACCCGAGTCAACATACCCGGCAATAAATCACCGTCGGCGATGGGTTTAATCACCACCTGCTGAAAGCGTGTCGCCTCATCGAGGCTAGCGCCAATACGCAAAATTTTGCCTTTAATACTTTGCTGGCGATTGGTATTGAGCGCATCAAAGGTAATGGAGATATCGACCTGACCGGGCTGACTTATCCACGGTAAATCATTTTTCGGCAGGGAGAGAACAATCTCCAGTGCCTGTTGATTATAGAGCTGGCCGTAGCTTTGCCCCGCCTGTAAATAACCGCCCAGCTCCAACGAGCTAGTGATCACCCGACCATCGAAAGGCAGGCGAAATTCTGTGCGCGACAAATTCAGTTCAGCCTGAGCCAAGCGCGCCCGCGCTGCTGCTAACTCCGCTTGCACCTGCGCAATCTGAGGTACTCGACTCACCAACGGCGGCGCGGGCTGCTCAGCATTCAAACCCCGCCACTCAGCGAGGGAGGCATCGGCTTCGGCTTGCTCCAGTGCCAGGCTTGTCTCAGCCTTCGCCACGGCCGCCTGCTCTTTGGCCTGCTCATTGAGATAATCGCTCTTCTCGATGCGAAACAGCACCGCATCGGCCTTAAAGTAACCACCGGAATACAGACTGTCGTCAACCCACAGTACCCGCCCGGACACCTGTGGCGTAAGGCCCACCGTATTGCGCGGCGCAACCCTTCCGGTGGTGGTAATCAGCACCGGATGTTCACTCGTGCTCACCGCAACCACACTCACCGGCAAACGCGACTCTTCCTCACTAATGTGCAGCACTTGCCGGCTATTACTGAAAACKCGGGACAGCATGACCGCGCCGATGATAATAAACAGCACCAGTAGCAGCTGACGATTTTCCGATTTCAGTAATTTAATGATTCGATTCACTCAGACTTTCCTTTCACTTTTCTACTTGAGATTACCCTTATTGCGCAAAGACTTCCTTTGCGACTACCCACACAACACACCGCTGCTAAGTCTTATTAACCCAGTCACCGCCCAGTGCCAAATGCAGATCAACCCTTGCCTGCCAGCTCGCCCGTTGGGAAGCCAGTAATGAGCGCTCGCTATTCTGTCGCCGCCGCTGTGCTTCGAGCAACACCAGCAAGGGGCTAATACCCTGCTGATAACGCTGTTCCGCCAGTGCCTCCGCTTTGCGTGCAGCAGTCGTACCGCGCTGTAACAGAGTCACTTGTTCAGCAAAATAACGCTCCTGCACCAGTGCTGTTTCTACTTCGGCGAGGGCATTGAGCACTAGCTTTGCGTATTGCGCGGCCTGCTCACGCAGCTCCGATTCCCGCAGACGAATCTGCGCCCGCAGCCGACCACCCTCAAATAAGCGTGTAGTAATTTGCCCGGTCAGCGAGCCAAAGGCATTGTTATTATCGAACAGTCCACCCCACTGGTCACTGGCGAAACCGCCATTCAAAGACAGGCTTAGATCGGGGAATAAGTCGGCCATCGCCACACCCACCTGGGCATTACTAGCCATAAGACGAAATTCACTACCGCGAATATCGGGGCGTTGATCGAGCAGAGCAGCGGGAATATCGACAATCACCGCACCGCGAATCGGCAATAGGGGGAAGGCGGTCTCAACCTGGGCTAAGGTGCCCGGCCGCTGGTTGAGCAGTGTATCGAGCACCAGCAAATTTTCTGTTAACTGTCGATTCAACACCATCAATTGAGCTTGCGCCGAGGCGATATTTTCTTCTGCCGTGTAAACACTGAGCGCCGTGGTATTTTTCACCCCCAGTTGATAGCGCCGCTGTACGGTGTCGAGGGTGCGCTGGCGACTGGCAACGATGTCCGTTTGCACTGCAAGTTCGCGCTGGGATACGGCCACCGAGGCACGCAGTCGGACCAGCTCCGCCACCAGACTGTGCTGCAGGGCCAGGTAGTCCGCTTCGTTAGCCAAACTCTGGTATTGCGCCGCTTCGACCGAACGTCTTACCTTGCCGAATAAATCAGCCTGCCAGGAGATGCCGAGACCAACGCTAATATCCGTGCGATAGCTGCGTTCGCTGGGCTGGATAAAATCGGGGGTAAAACTACGCTTACCATCAAGCCCCAAACCAACAGAGGGCCAGCGCTCGCCACCGACAATCACCGCTCGCTCGCGCGCCTGAACGATGCGCTCGGCTGCACTACGTAAATCGAGGTTTTCTGCCAGCAAGTGGCCAACCCACTGATCGAGAAGAGGGTCATTGTAGGCTCGCCACCAATCGAGCTGTGCCGATGGTACCAGGTTCGAATTCTGGCTGGCGGCACCGCGATAGGTCGCGCCAGTGGAATCAGAGCTGGAATCAGAGTCGCCGATCGCTAACGTCGACGGGCGCTGATAATCCGGCCCCAATGTGCAGGACACCAGTAGTAGTGAAGCGAGTAAGACAACAGCGCCAACGGGGGGTAAAATCGTCAAACTCCTTGAGGAAAAACCTCAAAAMAAATGGGAGAGAAAGTGCTGCAACATAGCTAGCCAACACGGTGAATGCAAGTGACTAAAGGTCACAGCTCACCGTGAAACCCATAGTAGATTAGACAAAACTAATATTAAATCAATATCATTATGCGTGGCTAGTTTTTATTATGGCAAAACGAAAAAAAACGACCACCTGCCCCTGCGATACAGGCCTGCCACTGGCCCAGTGTTGTGAGCCACTTTTAAATAATGAACTGCAGGCAAAAACCACCCTCGCTCTGATGCGTAGCCGCTATTGCGCCTATACCCTGGGTGATGAAGACTACCTGCTACGCACCTGGCACAGCGACACTCGCCCCCTGCAACTTAGCCTGCAAGGAAATCAGCAACACTGGCAGCGCCTGAAAATTATCGATACCACTGCAGGGCAAGCCGATGATGACAACGGCGAAGTGGAGTTTGTCGCCATCTATAAAATCAATGGTCGCGCCGAGCGGCTACACGAACGCAGTCGCTTCACACGGGAAGGACAACAGTGGCGCTATGTTGATGGCGCGATTAACGACAACCCTGCCACATCTGAATAAAAAGAGATGAGCGAAAATCTATTGATGAAAGGTTGAGCAGGTTTACACTAAGCCATACTCAACCCCACAGCCCTCTATCAAGGAAATCATGAGCGCATCAAAGACAGACATTCTCTTCACCCTCGGCGAAGCGGAGCAAGGCAGCCGCGACTGGCCCGACTATTTGCAGTATGGCTTTGAACCCAGTGACGAGCCGGCACTAATTGCACTGATTGGCGACAAGTCTCTTCACSGGGCTGCGGGCAACAGCATGGAGGTATGGGTACCGCTCCACGCCTGGCGCACCCTGGGGCAGCTGCGTAGTGAAAAAGCGGTGATGCCCCTTATCGAACTCTTTGAGGTGCTGGTTGAAGATGACTGGGCACTGCACGAATTACCCACCGTAATAGGCATGATTGGCAGCGTTGCAATTGAGCCACTGGGCCACTACATCAACCAACCCACTCACGATGAATTCGCCCGAGCGACAGCGATGGCAGGGCTCAGCGAAATTGTTAAGCAGCACCCCGCCCTGCGCAGTGAAGTGCTTGAGCACTACCAGCATTACATTCAGCAGGCRGACAACTCAGCATCGACCATCAATGGCTTGCTGGTCTCCTATTTGCTCGACATCGACGCCAAAGAACTGATTGAAGATGTACGGGACTTATTCAACCGCCAGTGTGTTGATACCACCTGTGCTGGCGATATAGAAGACATTGAAATGGCCCTCGGTTTACGCCTTGAGCGCTCGACACCAAAACCTGTTTTTATTGAAGACTTCGATGCCAACAGTCCTCCCGACGCTAGCCCCCGAGTGCGCCCCGATACCGACGATGTGGTCGAATTGGTTGACTACTACCTCAGCCACCACGGTGGCGATACCGCAATACTCGGCGCTTCTGAACTGGACGGTTATTTCGCCGCCATCGCCTGCGCCCCACAGTTGATTGCCCCCTCGCTGTGGATGCCCGCCCTGTGGGGCGGCGAAGAGCACAGCCCCCGCTGGGAAAAAATCGAACACGCCCAGGAGTTCAACGAACTCGTCATGAGTTTTTACAACTATGTTGTGGAAGACATGAATACCCATAAATACCAGGCCATGTATTTAGTCGGTGAGGTGAAAGGAAAGCACTACACTATTGTCGATGACTGGTGTGACGGTTTCTTGCGCGGCGTTAATTTATGGGGACCACTCTCGCCAACAGACACTTCGGTACTAGAAGCCGCTCTCGAACCAGTTCGACTGTTTGCCACCGAGAGTGGTTTTGGCGAACTGGCAGAGCTCCATGACGACGCTATTGAACAACGCCAGCAGCTTATAGAGCCCGCCGTTCAYAAGTTGTTTACACATTTTTTTGAGCAACGTCAGGCACAGACGCAAGCGGTTATTCACGATCCAAAAAGAGCGGCAAGAAATGATCCTTGCCCCTGTGGTAGTGGGAAAAAATATAAGAAGTGTTGTCTACATTAAAACGCTACAAACCTGCCAGGTTCTTTTAAAAGCATTAAAAGAACCTGGCAGGATAAAAATTCACGCTCACTTCACATCCGGTTTAATTATTCCTGAGTTGAAGTAACAACGTGCACATCTCTTTGTGGGAATGGGATAGTAATGCTGCTGTCATCCAGTGCTACTTTCATTTGCTCATTAATATCGAAAAATACATCCCAATAGAACTCAGGCTTACATTGTGGTCTCACGACGAGGTTAACTGAACTATCGGCCATTTCAGATACCCCGACAAAAGGTGCTGGGTCTGATAGTACTTTTTCATGTTTTTCCATCACTGCCATTATCACCGACTTCGCTTTAGCAATATCTTCGTTGTAAGCAATACCAATAGTGAGATCAACACGAATCAAACCTTCTGCTGTGTAATTAACAATGGGGCCATTTGACACCGCACCGTTTGGAACAATGACCTGTTTATTTTGCGGAGAAATGATAATTGTATTAAAGATTTGCACTTCTTTTACCACACCCAACTGACCCTGTGTTTCAATTAAATCGCCCACTTTGTAGGGTTTAAAAACCATAATTAAAACACCACCGGCGAAATTAGCCAGGCTACCCTGCAAGGCCAAACCAATTGCCAAACCCGCCGCACCTAAAATAGCAATGAACGAGGTCGTAGCGATACCAATCATCGAAGCAACGGAAACAAACAACAGCACTTTTAGCGACCATGAAGTCAGGCTGTTTAAAAAAGGAATCAAGGTTGGATCTACTTTAGAGCGTTCCATCGACGCCTGTAGCATCTTGCCGATACCTCTAATAACCCACAGCCCTACCAGCAAGGTAATAATGGCCAGAGCCAATTTTGGCGCATACCCCAAGCCCAGTTCATAAGCCTTCATATAAAGGGCTTCTATTTGCATTACTCCGCCGTCTATTTCTTCCATGCCATTGTCCTCAAATTTTAAATTTAACTAGCCCGCCTTAAAGACTAAATAATTGCTAGCGCCCACATCACTGGGGCATCCATATTCTATGCCATCTGGTTTTCGAGTACCCAGGTTTTGAAGCGTGTTTACATTGAAACATTCAGCCTTGTGAACCGTACTGACGACACCTCCCCCGCACCGACACACGTAGATAAACAAAAAGGGGCTACATACCCTGTTCACCCATTAAAGCTACTGCGGAGATTTTTCAGCATATCCAAACTCAGGTCATGAGGATCGTCGATACAGCCGCAACTTGCCGTCAATTTTCCCAACCCTGCCCTTTAATGACCGGCAGCCCGGTGTGCGCAACGAAGCCCTTACTTATGGGCAAGACAATGCCAAATATTTTCCTGAATAATTTAGCTTACCCCGCTTAATACAGACTTAAACCACCTTATTTTTTTCTTGTAAAACATTTGCAGGAGTACCACCGATCGGAAAAGCCAGGCCACCCTCTGCTCGCAACACACAAAAACATAATCAGCAGTTATAATGCTGCGCTAACCTTAGCTTTCTCAGGTAACAACAACACATGGTGATCTTGACCACCGCTACATCCATCTATCCCTCCTTCAAACGCTACTTCCAATTTACCATCCTGCTTATTAGCACCGCTCTTTACCCGCTACTGGGCTTTGGCGCATCTGATGGCAACCTGTCAATGGGCATGCTGACGGCAACCAAACAGCTCACTGATACCCACACCCTGTTTCTTGGCGGCGGCACGCTGGTAGAAAACTTCAAAGGTGATCTGGGCGTTATTGGCGTGCTCGGCAAGGTCAACAACGCCGTCACCTGGCGCGTCGCCTATTTCGCCTACAGCCCCACTTCGGAAGGAGACAGGCGCTATGACAATCGTCTGCGAGGGGCATTGACCTACAAGCACGATTTTAACGACTGGCGTTTTTTCCACCGCTCACGTCTTGAGTATCGCCATGGCGACATACCCTCGGGCTATCGCTATCGGCCGACCTTTAATCTGTCCCACCCTCTCACAATTGCCAATAAGCCAATCAGGCCCTTTGTCGAGTACGAGCCCTTTTACGATTTCAAAAAACATACACACAGCTTGTCGCTTTACACGCTTGGCTCTGTCATCCCCATCGGCAAGCGCTTGACGCTTATTCTCGCCTATTTCCACATCCATAATATTGAGGCGGGCACTCACACCGATGGGCCGCAAGTTCTGCTCAATATACGTTTCTAAACAGGGCCACTTAAACAGCCACTGATACGATGAATACCAGCATTGATTTGACGCGCCTTACTTGTTGATATTCAGCGACTTGGCTACTATACGCGCCCCTGTCTACTATCCAGTCTGGTCGTTTTATGTCTCTATTTGATTTTGCCGATGGCCGCGAGGGTTACTACGGCGATTACGGCGGTACGTTTTTACCGGAAATTCTCGCCACCACGGTTGAAGAATTGCGCCTTTGCTTTCGCAAGTGCAAAGAAGACCCCACTTTTTGGGCCGAATTTGTCGAGCTAATGCGCACCTATTCGGGCCGCCCGACGCCGGTCTCCTACCTCGAGAATCTGTCGAACAAACTCGGCGGTGCGCGCATTTACGTCAAGCGCGAAGATCTCAACCACACTGGCTCACACAAGATTAACAATGTCATGGGCCAGGGCCTGATCTGCAAACGCCTGGGCAAAAAACGCGTGATCGCCGAAACCGGTGCTGGCCAACACGGTTTTGCCACCGCGACGATGGCAGCCCGCTTTGGCTTTGACTGCAAAATTTACATGGGCGCGGTCGATGTTGCCCGCCAGCGGCCCAATGTCTTCTGGATGGAAAACCTCGGCGCTGAGGTAATTGCCGTACAGGATGGCCAGCGCACGCTGAAAGATGCCATCAACGAATGTCTGCGCGACTGGGTCACCAATATGGGCGACACCCACTACGTGTTGGGTACAGCCTGTGGCCCCCACCCCTTCCCGGAAATGGTTAGCTTTTTTCAGGCCATTATCGGTAAAGAGGCGCGTCAACAAATCATTCAGGAAGCCGGCAAGTTGCCCGACCGCGTCTACGCCTGTGTTGGCGGWGGCTCYAATGCCATCGGTATYTTCCAGGGTTTTATGGAYGACAATGTYGARTTRATCGGCGTWGAAGCYGGCGGCCAYGGCCCCGAYTCAGGYCTGCATGCCTCYCGCCTCGCTTATAAAGAYGCATCGGTSGGYGTGGCCCAGGGCTTYAAAACCTACTTYCTGCAAAACGAYGACGGCAATATGCTGGAGACTCACTCCATCGCCGCCGGGCTCGACTACATTGGTATCAAYCCYATTCTCAGCGATCTGTGGGAAAAAGACCGCGTGCGCTTTGAAGCCGCCACCGATGAAATGGTGCGCGATACGCTGAAACTAGTCATGCGCACCGAGGGGTTAATCCCCGCGCTTGAAAGCACTCATGCTTTTGCACTGGCCGTAGCCGAAGCCCCAAAGATGGGCAAAGACGAAGTTATTCTTATCAATCAATCGGGGCGTGGTGACAAAGACATCTTCACCGTCGCCGACACCATTGAAGACGATCACTGGAAAGCATTTATTAAAGACAAGGCGGTAGAATATGGTGCTTGAACAATATCTACGCGACCGTCTGCAGCAGAAAAACCTGCTGCTAATGACCCATGTTGTCTGTGGCTACCCCTCCTTTGACGACAACTGGCGTGAACTTGAAATCATGGCCGAATTTGGCGTCGACATGGTGGAGCTGCAGTTCCCTTTTTCTGAACCTTCGGCCGACGGCCCCCTGTTTGTAAAAGCCAATCAACAAGCTGTCGCCGATGGTGTACGGCCAGCTGACTGCTTTGAATTTATGCGTAAAGTGTGTGAGCACTTCCCCTTTAAAGTACTGATGATGGGCTATTACAACACCGCCTTCAAAATGGGCCACGAAACATTCATCAATAAGCTCAGCGCGGCTGGTGGCTGTGGCTATATCCTGCCTGACTTGCCCGTTGAAGAAGCCGGTGAACTACACGCACTGTCAAAACCCAAAGATCTGGCCCCTATCGTCTTGATGACACCCACCAATACCGATACTCGCCTGAAAATCCTCGGTGCCGCCGCTGAGGGCTTTATTTACGCGGTAGCCCGCAAAGGCGTCACCGGCGGACAGACCGAAATGGGCGATGATCTGAAAGCCTTTATCGCCCATTGCCGCCAACACACTAATCTGCCCATCGCCGTGGGTTTTGGCGTTAGCCAGAAGACTGATCTCGACTTCCTGCGCGGTAAGGCCGATATTGCGATTATCGGTACTGCGGCACTAAAAGCCTGGGAAGAAGGTGGCGAAGATAGCTTACGGGGCTTCTTTTCAGGCTTGCTCAGCTAAATTTTACGAAGCGACCCAAGCTCTAACGGTAGCGCAATCAGGATCAACGGTAAGTGACATTTTTTTGCTGAGACTCAGGCCACAGAAGTCCTGCTTGATCAGCTGGGGAAATTGCCCTGAGACTACAACTGAACTACAGTTACACCGTTCAGAAACTGTACAAAGGCTAGCGGCATTTCACCCCTAGCAATAGACACAGGCCACTTACCGGCCGGGAGCATAGGTCTTGGACGTTCAGAATATTGGCGGTGCCGCAAACAGAGGTGTCCAACAGGAAGCGACTAGCGTAGCGGGTGCCATTAGTGCGGATCACAAGGTTTCGCTTAATAATGCATCCGCTCGTGACAGTCAGGTCACGCTGAGTACAACAAGTCCGGGTGACGCACAAAAAATTCTCAACCAGCAGCTTCAGTCTGCATTGAGCAAAGTTCAAGAAACAGCGAATCCTTCGCGACTCACCACTCTCGATACCAATAGCGGCTCTCCCAGCCAGGTTGCCGGTCAAACTCTTAGCACTATTCAGCGTGGTCTAGCAGACATTGGCGACACGGCGAGCAGTGAAGAGCAAGTCGATTTCTTAAATGAGGCCGTTCAGGGTGTGAGTAATGGCTTCGCTGAAACCCGAGATATACTATCCAATATAAGTGCTCGCGTAGACGAAGTTCGCTCTAATATCGATGCCACTGAAGAGCTTGTGCAACGCGGTGTTGAAGCTATCCGTGACGACCTGGCCTCTGACTCAAAGCCCGCCAACGGCACACCGGCTGACAAACTCGTTAGCTAGCTAAAACACCTGTCGAGGCTAGGGCTTGAGCCACAGCCTCACAAGTAATTTTCCCTTCATGGGTATTCAAACCCAGTGCAAACCCCGGATCGTCATCTAAAGCGGCAAGTCCGCTATCTGCCAATTTCAGTACATAGGGCAATGTCGCCTGGGTCAACGCCATTGTTGATAAACGCGGGTAAGCACCCGGCATATTCGTCACCCCGTAGTGAATAACACCGTGCTTTTCATAGACGGGGTCATCGTGAGTAGTGGCGCGCATAGTTTCTATGCAGCCCCCCTGGTCAATACTGACGTCGACAATCACCGAGCCCGGCTGCATTTTTTTAACCATGGCCTCACTGACCAGATGCGGAGCCCGACCACCGCGCTGTAGCACGGCACCAATTAAAAGGTCAGTATCGCCTAGCTCAGCGGCAATATTTTCAGGTGTCGACACTACAAAGTTGAGCTCATTCGAAGCAAAAGCTTTCAGCTCAGCTTGTCGTTCGGGGTGACACCCACACAGATAAACCCGAGCACCAAGGCTGGCTGCGACCCGAGCGGCATGTAAACCCACCACGCCATCACCAACCACTACGACCTTGCCAAAACACTCATCAAACAGCTTTGCCAGTAGCATTCCCTTACCATCATTAAAGCGGGCAAGATAATAGTTACCGATGGTCACCGCCATGCTTCCCGCAACCGCACTCATCGGTGCTAGCAGCGGCAGACCGCCTCTAGCGTCTTCAACCGTTTCATAGGCAATGGAGGCTGTACGGTTAGCGAGCAAAGCCTCGGTTAGTGCCGGTGTAGCACCCGCCAAATGAAAGTAAGTAAACACTATTTGCTGTTTGAGGTAGCGATACTCTGAGGCCAGCGGTTCTTTAACCTTCAGAACCAGATCGCTTGCCCAGGCCTCAGCCGCTGAAACAAGTTGAGCACCAGCCTGACGATAGTCTTCATCACTAAAACCGGAACCCAGGCCCGCACCCTGTTCGATTAGCACCTGATGTTTGTGCTCCACAAGAACCTGTGCACCTTGCGGTGTTAAGGCCACGCGACTTTCGCGGATCTTGATCTCTTTTACCACGCCAATTCGCATCATGTTCTCCCTGTCATTCAATACTGGATTGGCTTAAGTCTACGCCAAAACGAAAGAAGACTTCCTCCGCTTAAGCTTATAAAACCTAGGCGCTTATTAATCATCGCTCTACGCTTCCGTGCTAATGTTTATCGACGAGTCAATTAAACGGGAAATACCAAGAGGTATTTATTTTGAACAAGAATTACAGCGCCTGCCTGTTAGTCAGTCTTTTTTTACTCAGCGGCTGTGCAAGCAATTCCCAGCAAGCCTCCGGTGGAGTCATTATCGACATAAAGGGCATTGATATGTCAGCCTACTATCAAGATCTACACGAGTGTCGAAACTACGCCTCACAGGTCAACACTGGCAGCAAAGTCGCAGGGAAAACCATCAGCGGGGCCGTTATTGGCGGCGCGATCGGAGCAATTACAGGGGACAGTGGCACCGCCAAGCGAGCAGCTGGCGTTGGCGGCTTGCTCGGGGCGGTCAAAGGTTCGAGCCAGGCTAGCCGAGAAAAACAGCGCGTAGTCAGAAACTGCCTAAAGGGGCGGGGCTATCAGGTGCTTAATTAAAGCTAGCCAGCACTCGCTTCAGCCGAGAAGTCGCCTTTCATACCACCGAGCACAATTTCAAGATCACCATAGGCTTCTTTGAAAGTGGTTTGAATACGCTCATGGGGGTGGTCAAAAAAGTGTCCATGATCCTGTACATATTCCATATGCTGACGCCCCGCTTTGTCGAAGGGGTGCATCATCGAGTCATCACGGCCATTAAAACCCAGCGCTTCAATACCCACTTTTTCGCACAGCTCAAGATTAAAGGCCGGGGTTGATTTGACCCACTTGCCCTCTAAATACATCTCGACATAACCGTGGTACATAAACAGATCGTTGCCTGCCATCGCCGCTTTCAATTTCGGCGAACAGAGGTGGTTTCTGACATCGGCATAACCAATGCGCGCTGGAATACCTGCCGCTCGGGCGCAGGCTGTAAGCAGGATAGCCTTGGGAATACAGAAAGCGGATTTTCTTTTGGCTATATTGCTGGCAACAAAATTGCCCTCATCCATATTCATGGAATAGGGGTCGTAACGCAGGCCATCACGTACCGCATAGTACAGATCTATGGCTTGGTCTATCGCTGTTGAGCCTGCGCCTTCGAGTGCCTTTTCAGTAAAAGCCAGAACAGCAGGATGTTCCGAGTCGATAAAGACACCGGGCTTAAGATATTCATTGATGGCTGCGGAAGTGACTTCACTCTCGCCAATTGGCAGATCTTGATCTACTGTCATTATTTGTCTCGATAATAGGGGGTGCAGAATTTATAACTTGGGAGCACATTTGTTTAGCTCTCTGACTTAAGCACGTAATCCTTCACTTCGTTTTTCCAGGCGCTCTCGTAAATAAGTAGCCAGGCCAGCGCACTCAATCAGCGTAGCCAACTCACGGCGACTCGACTGAGCATGATTAAAAATACTGTTGAAGCAATCAATACTGATTTTCGGGTTGGGCCGATCGACTAATTCGGCCGTGTCACCTAAACTAATCTCGCCGGCCTCAAGTACACGATAATACCAACCGGTGATGCCCTCGCGCGCAATAAACTCGGTTAAGTCACTTTGCTCAAAAATSGCATTGATCTTCCAGCAGGGCCGCCGAGGCTCCGAAACCTGTACTAACACTGTGCCAAAACGATATTGATCACCGATGCACACCGTCGCTTCGGCCATCTCGGCAATAGTGATGTTTTCACCAATGGRACCCGGCACCGCAATGTTTTCCAGTTCAGCGTAGGCTTCGATAATGCGTCGATAACTGGGCAGGGAGTATTGATGCAGGGCTTTGTCGGGGCCACCGTGATAGCGCTTATCGACTTGCACATCGCCCTTAATACCCAGCTCGCCCACTGCAACGCGGCTAACAGGCTGTTTATAAATACCCGTGTATTCGCTGGAGGGTTTGAGGATTTGCGCTTTGCCGCGATATAAACCCTGTATTTTCATAGACACCTACTCGCTTATCGCCCCTTTCACATAAAACAGCAGGCAAAAAAAACGAGGCTACAAAGCCCCGTTTTTTTATCGCTAAATTAAATCAACGAATTACTCAGCCGCTGGCTCAGCGTCCTGTGCTGGTGCTTTAGGTGCTAAACCACCCTCAGCTTCCGACACTTCTTTCATCGACAATTTAATGCGACCACGAGCATCGACATCGAGAACCTTGACCTTGATTTCCTGGCCTTCTGCCAAGTAGTCAGTAACCTTCTCGACACGCTCCTGGGCAATTTGCGAAATATGCACCAGACCGTCAGTACCGGGCATGATCGTAACGAAAGCACCAAAGTCGACAACGCGGGCAACCTTGCCATCATAAATACGACCCACTTCGGCTTCAGCAGTAATCTCTTCAATGCGGAAGATAGCGTCCTTTAAGCCTTCGCGGTCATCACTGTAGATACGAATGCTGCCATCATCTTCAATATCGATAGTCGCACCGGTTTCTTCGGTGAGCATGCGGATAGTGGCACCACCCTTACCGATAACGTCACGAATCTTGTCCGGATCAATTTTCAGCGTGTGGTAACGCGGCGCTGATTCAGCCACATCGTCACGACTCACTTCCAGTGTCTTATTCATTTCACCAAGAATGTGCAAACGAGCTGCCARSGCCTGAGTCAGCGCTTCCTGCATGATTTCTTCRGTGATACCTTCGATCTTGATATCCATTTGCAGRGCGGTRATACCRGCRGCACTACCSGCCACTTTAAAGTCCATRTCGCCGAGRTGATCTTCATCACCGAGRATATCGGTCAGTACGGCAAARCCGKCTTCTTCTTTGACCAGRCCCATGGCGATACCRGCAACAGGGGCTTTAATCGGCACACCGGCATCCATCAGCGCGAGGCTGGCACCACAAACCGAAGCCATAGAGCTTGAACCATTCGATTCAGTGATCTCTGAAACCACGCGAATGGTGTAGGGGAAGTCGTCGCCGTTAGGCAAGACGGCAGCAATACCACGACGCGCCAAACGACCGTGACCGGTCTCACGACGGTTAGTGCCACCCATACGACCCGCTTCACCCACAGAGTAGGGAGGGAAGTTGTAGTGCAGCATAAAGGCATCACGCTTCATGCCTTCGAGGGCATCGATATTCTGCGCGTCACGCAGTGAGCCCAGTGTCGCTGTCACGATGGCCTGCGTTTCACCACGAGTAAACAGTGAAGAGCCGTGTACTTTAGGCAAAATACCAACATCAACGGCGATGGGACGAACAGTGGTGCTGTTACGACCATCGATACGCGCTTCACCACGAATGATGCGGCCACGAACGATTTTCTTTTCGCACTTTTTGAAGGTTTCGCGCACATCTTCTGCGGCAAAATCACCTTCTTCGGTAACCAGCTGATCAACAGCACTGTCACGAATTTCAGCGAGACGAGCGGTACGCTCCTGCTTATCCGTAATCTGATAAGCCGCTTCAACATCGGCGCCTACGGCCGCGTTAAGCGCTGCGGTCAATTCAACATTCTCAGGTGCGGCCTGCCAATCCCATGAGGGCTTACCGGCTTCGCTAGCCAGTTCTTCGATGGCCTGAATAACTGCCTGCATTTCCTGATGAGCATAGAGTACGCCGCCCAGCATTAAGTCTTCAGACAGCTCTTTCGCTTCTGACTCAACCATCAACACGGCATCTTTGGTACCGGCAACAACCATGTCGAGATCAGAGGTTGCTAGTTCAGAATAGGTCGGGTTAAGCATATAACCCTCTTCGTCACTGTAACCAACACGCGCGGCACCGATGGGGCCGTTGAAAGGCACACCGGAAATAGCCAGTGCCGCAGAGGCACCAATTAATGCGGCAATATCAGGATCGACATTTTTATTGGCTGACATAACAGTCAACACAACCTGCACTTCGTTTTTAAAGCCAGCAGGGAATAAAGGACGGATCGGCCTGTCGATTAAACGGCAGGTGAGTGTTTCTTTCTCATTGGGACGACCTTCGCGTTTGAAAAACCCACCGGGGATTTTGCCAGCCGCATAGGCTTTTTCCTGATAGTTGACGGTCAGCGGAAAAAAGTCCTGGCCGGGTTTTGCTTCTTTACGGGCGACAACGGTACACAGCACCATGGTGTCGTCCATACTGCACATCACTGCACCAGTGGCCTGGCGGGCGATACGGCCGGTTTCCAGCGTTATCGTGTGTTTACCATATTGAAATGATTTACTGACGGGGTTCACTATTTTCACCTATATATAAATGCTAACGGCCCCATCGGGGCCGTTAGAGAAATGAGTTATCGACGCAATCCGAGCTTCGCAATGAGCTTGCTATAGCGCTCACCATCTTTGCTTTTCAGGTAATCCAGCAATTTACGACGCTGATTAACCATACGGATCAAACCACGACGTGAGTGGTGATCTTTCTTGTTGCCCGTGAAGTGGCTCTGTAGTTTGTTGATATTCGCGGTCAACAATGCCACCTGCACTTCGGGAGAACCTGTATCCCCTTCTGCCTGCGCATTATCTTTAACAATTGCTGCTTTATCTTCTGCACTTAATGCCATGTTACTTTCTCCAATATGCACATTATTCAGGTCTATCCACGCATATTTATAGATAGCCTAGTGTCGCTGGATTATTCCAGCGACCCATTACAAACGCCCTAATAGCAAGCCACTCTGTCGTTGTACGACTGATAAGCTCTRTTGCGCGCTTGCCACCAAACGACGCGGCTTAACACGCCCGTCATCCAATACTTCACCAACGCCCATAAAACCGCCGTCAGCATGAAAGATGCGCACTATATCGCCTTCTTCTGACTGGCGATAGACCTCGGGGCTCATCACTGCYTGGCCCTGRCGGAAATACCACGCCATACTTTCAGTCAGCTCCACAGCGATGGCATCACTGACCGCCGCATCGAGGGGYTTGAGGAGGWAATCRAGGTCTTCACCGCGCTTRCCYTCACGTAAATTTTCGAGYTGSGGCAAGGTRATCGACTCTTCCTCWCGGAAGGGSCCTGCYACYGTRCGRTGYAGTCGTGTTACATGAGCACCGCAACCGACGGCTTTGCCGAGATCTTCAGCTAGGGTACGAATATAGGTRCCTTTACTGCAGCTGATTTCAACATCAAGCTCTGCTTTTTCGCCGGCGCGAAAAGCCAATATTTTATAGCTGTAAATAGTTGCCGCTCGCGCTTCACGCTCAACGGTGATGCCCTGGCGCGCCAGTTTATAGAGGGGTTGACCATTGTGCTTGAGGGCGGAATACATCGAGGGAATCTGCTGGATCTCACCGCGGAAGGCTTCAATAGCCTGTTCCAGCTGCTCTTGCGTTAAGGCAGAAGCATCGGTTGTACTCACCGTTTCACCATCGGAATCGCCGGTTTCTGTGGCCATGCCGAGACAAAATGTACTTTGGTAGGTTTTGTCAGCCTCAAGCAGGAATTGGGTAAACTTGGTCGCCTCACCCAGACAGATAGGTAATACGCCTGTTGCCAGTGGATCGAGACTGCCGGTGTGCCCGGCTTTAGCGGCATAAAACAGGTACTTAACCTGCTGCAGGGCATCGTTGGACGTAATGCCCTGGGGCTTGTTGAGTATCAATATGCCATCGATGGGTCTGCCACGGGGCCGCTGGCGACGCCTGGCCACTAATCGTTTTCCGAGGGCTTGGCGTTGTGCTTGTCGGCGGCCAGTGCGGAATCAATCAAGGCTGACAACTCCTGGCCACGGCGGCCCGTGTCGTCGTAGATAAATTTTAAACTGGGGACAATCCGCAACTGCATGCGCTTGGCCAACTTGGTGCGCAAAAAACCGGAGGCACCATTGAGCACCTTAACACCCGCATTGCGCTCTTTGGCTTCGCGCTCGTCAACATAGTTGACGTGAACCTTTGCCGCCGCGAGGTCGCGACTGACATCAACCCCCGTAATGTTGATGAAATTGACACGGGGGTCACCCATCTCTTCGCGAATCAAGACGGCTAATTCGCGCTGCAGGGCATCGGCAACGCGTTCGGCACGGGTAAATTCTCTCGGCACTACTTAGCGGCCTCTTGTATTAACAGGACTATTAATGAATAGGGTAAGCAATTACAGACTGCGCTCAATTTCCTTCACATCGAAGACTTCGATCTGATCGCCCGGCTTGACGTCAGTGTAGTCTTTAACACCGATGCCACATTCCGTACCGCTGCGTACTTCATTAACATCATCTTTAAAGCGACGTAGAGATTCCAGCTCACCTTCGTAAATAACCACATTCTCACGCAGTACACGAATAGGCTTATTACGATAAACCGTGCCTTCGGTGACGATGGAGCCAGCAATTTGGCCAAACTTCGGCGAACTGAAGACTTCTTTAACTTCGGCAATACCGACAATTTCTTCACGTATCTCAGGATCAAGCATGCCCGACAAGGCATCCTTAATATCATCAAGCAGGTTATAGATAACGCTGTAGTAGCGAATCTCTATGCCTTCTTTTTCAGCGAGTCGACGCCCAGAGGTTTCGGCCCGGACATTAAAGCCCATCACCACGGCCCCAGAAGTAGTTGCCAGGTTGATATCGGACTCGGTCAAACCACCGATACCAGAGCTGATCACATTAACGCCAACTTCATCGTTGCCGATATCGCCTAGCGAGGCGAGGATGGCTTCGAGTGAGCCACGTACATCGGCCTTAACCAGCACGGGAAGGATTTTCTTTTCTGTGCCCTCAAAACCAGCAAACATATTTTCCAGTTTGTTGGCTTTTTGACGAGCGACGCGGTCATCACGTTCTTTTTGCTGCCGCGCCTGGGCGATTTCTTTTGCCTTGCGCTCATCGCTCACCACGGCAAAATCATCACCTGCGTCAGGCGGTGTATCGAGGCCAAGAATTTCGACCGGAATAGAAGGGCCAGCCTCAAGAATCGCTTTACCCGCTTCGTCGCTCATGGCGCGAATCTTACCGACACTGCCACCGGCCAACAGGTAATCACCCTTGCGCAGGGTACCGGCCTGAACCAAGGCTGTGGCAACTACACCACGGCCTTTTTCGATACGGGCTTCAACAATCACACCTTGGGCAACACCATCAGTCGGCGCGCTCAACTCAAGAAGTTCAGCCTGCAGCAAAATGGCTTCCAGTAAAGTCTCAATGCCTTCACCCGTGTGAGCAGAGACTTTAACAAACTGAGTATCGCCACCCCACTCTTCGGGAATAACATCTTTGGCCGCCAATTCGCTCGTCACGCGCTCCGGGTCGGCACCTTCTTTATCCATTTTGTTTATTGCGACGATAATGGGTACACCCGCCGCTTTGGCGTGCATGATCGCTTCTTCAGTCTGCGGCATTACGCCGTCATCCGCCGCGACGATCAAAATCACAACGTCGGTCGATTTAGCACCACGGGCACGCATGGCGGTAAACGCTGCGTGTCCGGGGGTATCAAGGAAAGTSACCATGCCTTGCGGCGTGTCGACGTGGTAAGCACCAATGTGCTGAGTAATACCACCGGCTTCGCCAGAGGCAACGCGGGACTCACGTATATAGTCGAGCAGTGATGTTTTACCATGATCGACATGGCCCATCACTGTCACTACTGGCGCTCGGGCTTCTTCCTCAGAGGCCTCAACAGCCTGCATCATTGCCCGMAATTCGTCTTCAACACCGTCAGACATCACAACCGGCTTGTGCCCCAGCTCTTCTGTAATCAGTGCCGCGGTATCGTGATCGATACTGTCATTGATGGTGGCCATGGTGCCCATCTTCATCAATGCTTTAATAACGACGTTGGCTTTGAGGGCCATTTTAGAGGCCAACTCGGAGACAACAATAGTCTCACCAATTTCCACTTCGTGAAAAATTTTCTCCGTCGGCTTCTGGAAAGTATGAACGTTCTTAACTTTAACAACGGGGCCACCTGAACGCAGTGGGCCCTTCTTGCGACTTTCCGCTCGATCGAGACCTGCTTCTTTGATCAGATCTTCAGGGCGCTGCTTGCGCGAACCTTTAGCGCCCTTTTTACGCCGGGTTTTTTGCTCTTCTTCAGCCGCTGGCTTCTCACGCACACGACCCAAACGAGCCAAAGGGTCTTCTTTTTCTCCGGATTTAGGCTTAGCTTTAGCTGTACGCTCTGCATCCTGACGTGCTTTCGCCGCCTCTTCTTCCTGCACTTTCTCAAGCTTGCGCTGCTCAAGTTCTTGCTTGGCAATTTTTTCACGTTCTTTACGCGCCAGAATAGAAGCAATACGCTTCGCTTCTACATCGTCGACCAAACGTGAAGGCGTGTGCAATGGTCTGGCGGGTACAGCCGCGGCTTCGGGTTCAACTGTGGCTTCTTCTATCGCAGTAGACGCCTCAGGAACGACAACGGGCTCCGGCTCAACAGCTTCGGGCTCAGCCAGCTCAGGCTCAATTAATTCCGGCTCTGGCTCTGCGACAGCTTCTACAGGCTCCACCGCTTCAGCAGCCTCTACAACCGGCGTTTCAACTACCTCGAGTACTTCAGGCTCAAGCTCAACAGGAACAGCCGTCTCGGCTTCCACCTCAGGCGTAGCTTCTTCTTTTTTGATGTAAGTGCGTTTTTTCCGCACTTCAACATTAACCGACTTGCGGCCAGCGCCGGCTTTCAGCGTGCCAATACTTTTTCGGCGCAAGGTGATTTTCTTCGGGGCGCTGCCCTTCTCACCGTGCAAGCCTTTCAAATACACCAGCAAAGTCTGCTTTTCTTCGTCCGAAACCGCAGCATCAGCTGAGGTCTGCGGCAGCCCCGCTTCTTTCATCTGTGTCAACAAACGCTCAACTGACGCACCTACTACACCGGCGAGTTCACTTACAGTAACTTCAGCCATTGCCTTTCCTCAATATTTTGTCTTGACCCGTTGCCAGATTTCTAATCAACCGGCATCTTCCTCAAACCACGGCGCTCGAGCCGTCATAATTAATTCAGCAGCTCGCTCGGCATCAACGCCCAGGTCCAGCAGCTCATCGACTGCCTGTTCTGCCAAATCTTCCATCGTAATAATGCCATTGGATGCGAGAGTGCAAGCCAATGTTTGATCCATCCCTTCCATCGACAGTAAATCTTCTGCCGGTGCCGCTGTAGACAGTTCTTCTTCGTGAACCAGAGCGCTAGTTAACAACGCGTCTTTGGCTCGGGCTCGCAACTCTTCCGCAATTTCCTCATCGAAGCCGTCAATTGCCAGYAACTCTTCCAGTGGCACATAAGCCACTTCTTCGACAGAAGTAAAACCTTCTTCCACTAAAATGGCAGCGACGTCTTCTTCAACATCCAGCTTCGCCATAAAGTTTTCAATAAATCCACCCGCCTCATCAAACTGCTTGGCTTCGATCTCTTCGGTGGTCATGACATTAATGTCCCAACCCGTCAGTTCAGAGGCAAGCCGTACATTCTGGCCACCGCGGCCAATAGCCTGCGCCAGATTCTCTTCGGCGACAGCAACGTCCATGGTATTGGTTTCTTCGTAGACGATGATGGACTCAACTTCAGCCGGCGCCATGGCGTTGATGACTAGCTGTGCGGGGTTGTCATCCCAGAGGACGATATCGACACGTTCACCACCCAGCTCATTGGAAACCGCCTGCACGCGCGCGCCGCGCATACCGACGCAGGCACCAATGGGGTCCATACGACCATCGTTGGTTTTAACTGCTATTTTCGCTCGAGCACCGTTGGTATCACGAGARGCAGCACGAATTTCAATAACCTGTTCGGAAATTTCTGGCACTTCAATTTGAAAGAGCTTAATTAGCATTTCAGTACAAGAGCGACTGAGGAGTAGCTGAGGGCCACGGCCTTCGGAACGAATAGCAAACAAAATAGCGCGGACGCGATCATTAATGCGGAACACCTCGCGGCCCACCAATTCTTCGCGGGAGAGTAGTGCTTCAGCATTGTTACCTAAATCAACAATAATATGCTCGCGAGTCACTTTTTTAACGGTACCGCTAACGAGCTCACCAATCCGGCCTTCATAACGTGCTGCAACTAATTCGCGTTCGGCATCGCGTACTTTCTGAACGATAACCTGCTTCGCTGCCTGCGCCGCAATGCGGCCAAACTTTACATTTTCAACCTGTTCTTCAAAGGTATCACCGGCGACAAGGCTGGTATCTTTTTCGTGAGCTTCTTCCAGAGTGAACTGAGTACCGAGTTCGGCCAAGGTTTCGTCATCGACCACGCCCCACCAGCGAAATGTTTCGTAATCGCCCGTTTCACGATCGATCACGACACGAATATGAGACTCTTCGTCGTAACGTTTTTTGGTTGCCATCGCCAGGGCTTCTTCCATCGCCTCGAAGATAACTTCCTTCGGCACGCCCTTTTCATTTGATACCGCTTCAGCGACTAGAAATATTTCTTTGTTCATCTGCAAGCCTCTCCCACCCCTCTTTAGAATTGGGGCACAACCTTCGCTTTCTCGATACTTTCAAACGGAAACAAGAATTCTTGCTCACCCACCACAAGAACTACATCTTCAGCTTCCACACCTTTTAATAAGCCTTTAAATTTGCGCTGCCCCTCAAAGGGAAAGCGCAACTGCAAGTCGATATGCTCACCCGCTAATTTTTCATACTGGGCAAACGTGTACAGAGGACGGGCGAGACCGGGGGAAGATACCTCAAGAGTATATTCATCACCTATCGGGTCTTCGACGTCAAACACGCTGCCAAGCTGGCGACTAATACGCTGACAGTCTTCGATATCAATACCACCAGTCTTATCAATATAGACACGAAGCACACTGCGCTGGCCCGCCCGGAAGTATTCAACACCCCAAAGCTCGCATTCCAAAGCCTGCACTACCGGCTCGATCAGTGCCTGTAAAGCGTCTTGCCCCAGGGCCATTTGCCTACCCTCTTTAATAAGCCGTTCTAAAAACTTAAGGGCCCGCAGAGCTTTTCTGCAACGCCAATAACAAAAAACCCCTGTAAACAGGGGCTTCGCGCGCTACGCCGCGAAGGGCGTAGAATTTGGTAGCGGGGGCAGGATTCGAACCTACGACCTTCGGGTTATGAGCCCGACGAGCTACCAGACTGCTCCACCCCGCAACAAAAACTTTTACATCAGCGCCAACACTGCTAGCTCCTTCGATGCCCCAACTTTCGATCCTGGTAAAATCGTCCATTTCAGGGGCCGCGAATTATATGGCTCTAGCATATAAGCGTCAAGGCTTTTTCAGACTATAAACAAACATCAAGCTYAAAACACAAAACTCTCAATACATTAACTGTATCGAAGGCCTAAAATGGTGCCCAAGGCCGGACTTGAACCGGCACGGCTTACGCCACTACCCCCTCAAGATAGCGTGTCTACCAATTCCACCACTTGGGCAAAAACTTTCTAATAAAACTTCAACGAACTAACAAAACAGCCATCGAGGAAACGACTATTCTGCGACTGGCACTTCCGGTAAAACCAAATCGCCCGAAGATTCTTCGAGCACTGGCAATTCGGAAATAGTCGCACCTGAAGACAGGCTTTCAAGAACAGGGATACCGCTATCATCTTCAACTACGGGAATCTGAGCCTCTAACAACTCGATTGCTGGTAACACTTCTTCATCAATACCTGCTGTATTCTTTGCGATCACCGCCAAACCAAAGCTAGTCGCAAAAAACAAAGTGGCCAATATAGCCGTGGTTTTACTAAAGAAGTTCCAGGTACCCGCACTGCCAAACAATGTTTGCGAAGCGCCTGCACCAAAGGACGCGCCTGCGTCAGCACCCTTCCCCTGTTGTAATAAAATCATGCCGATAATGGCAAAAGCTGTCAGCAAGTGGACAACGAGTATTACCTTTTCCATTACGTCTCCGCTATTTGACAAATTGCCATAAATTGCTCTGCCTGCAGCGATGCGCCGCCCACCAAAGCACCATCAATATCTTGCTGCTCAAATAACTGAGCTGCATTTTCTGCGTTAACACTACCGCCATAAAGCAAGCGTGTTGTGTCAGCTTTTTTACCTAGCCGGCCGCGTATAAAAGCCAGTACTTCCTGCGCTTGTGCAGGGCTAGCCACTTCTCCGGTACCGATAGCCCATACGGGCTCGTAGGCAATAACAGCGGAAACCAGGGCATTCAAACCTGCCTCTTCGACCACCGCATCTAATTGTTCTGCTATCACTTCAAAGGCTCTTTCGGCCTTCCGTTCAGTCAGCGTTTCACCAATACATAATATTGGGATAAGCCCCCGGCCCTGCGCCGTCACAAACTTTGCCGCTACCTGGCTGGATGTTTCACTAAAACAGGCACGACGCTCGGAGTGACCAACCAGTACATAAGTACAGGAAARCTCAACAAGCATGCTGGCCGAGACATCACCTGTATAAGCGCCTTGCTCATATTGGCTGACATCCTGCGCACCGAGACCAACATCACTATCAACAAGAACGGTAGCAACATCAGCAAGAAAAACATTGGGCGGGCAAACCGCGCATTCAACGCGCCCACCGGCACTGAAGCTATTGGCAATATCCCCGGCCAGCTCAATTGAGCCAGACCGCGAGCCATTCATCTTCCAGTTACCGACAACCAAAGGCCTACGCATCACTCTCCGCACACCTCGATCATCCATTGTGTCCCTCTGAAAACGGCGGCCATGTTAACCAAGTTACGACACTTATACAAGATATCTCGAAGCATTGTATTTTCAACGCTCAACCGACTTGCTCGGTCACCGTGTCRGCGATTTGCTGAACTAGCTCGTCAACCAGACTGGCATCATCACCCTCAACCATGACTCTTATTACCGGCTCAGTACCGGAGGCACGCAAGAGCACGCGCCCATTACCCGCCAGTTTTTTCTCTGCACTTGCAATCACTTGCTGAACAGCCACATTTTCTTCGAGATCGACCGCGCCTTTAATCGCCACATTGATCATTGTCTGCGGTAGCTTGTGATAGCCACTACACAATTCAGCCAAAGATTTTTCGCCCTCGACCATGGCCCGCACCACTTGCAAAGCTGCAACAACACCATCACCTGTGGTGGTAATGTCACCACAGACTATATGCCCCGAGTTCTCACCGCCCAGTTCCCACTGGTTTTTTTTCATTGTTTCAATGACGTAACGATCACCCACTTTCGCGCGCGCGAAGGGGATATTCAAATCAGCCAGGGCTTTTTCCAGGCCGAAATTACTCATTAAGGTACCGGCCACTCCCGAACAAGGAAGACCCTTGGCCCGACGGAACATGGCGATAACGTAAAGCAGCCCGTCACCATCAACAATGCCGCCATCAGCATCGACAAACAGCACCCGGTCGCCATCACCATCAAGGGCGACGCCAATATCAGCCCTTGTCTCTAATACTTTCTGGCGCAACAATTCAGGGTTGGTAGAACCACATTGATGGTTAATATTGAGCCCGTCGGGCTCAGTGCCGATCTCTATCACTTCCGCCCCGAGCTCGCGAAATATATCGGGGGCGACGTGATAAGTTGCACCGTTGGCACAATCCACCACCACCCTGAGCCCAGAAAAACTAAAGCCCGYCGGTAGCGTGCCTTTGCAAAAYTCTATGTAGCGACCAGCCGCATCGCGAATACGTGAGGCACGGCCCAACTCATTCGAACCCGTGGTGACGATGTCTTGCTGCAAATAACTTTCTATTTCCAGCTCTATGTCATCGGACAGTTTAAAGCCGTCGCCGCCAAAAAACTTGATACCGTTATCCTGATAGGCGTTGTGCGAGGCACTAATAACTATGCCTGCCTGAGCGCGAAAGGTACGGCTTAAGTAGGCAATAGCTGGGGTCGGCATTGGCCCCAGCAAGCCGACATCGACACCTGCAGCGATAAKGCCCGCCTCAAGCGCCGATTCAAACATATAACCCGAAACACGGGTGTCTTTGCCGATCAGGATCAGGTTGCGCCCTTTTCCCGATTTGGCAAACACCTTGCCCGCAGCCCAACCTAACTTCATGACAAAGTCGACCGTAATCGGATACTCACCGACACAACCACGAATACCATCGGTGCCAAAAAACTGTTTTTTCATAACTTTTGCCATAATACTGACATCTCCATTTGCAGCCGATGATAGACCGGGGTCAAATACACCCGCTCGTCACCTTGACTGTACCGCCTCCAATATTTTCAAACTATCAACCGTCGCAGCCACATCGTGGACACGAATAATAGCCGCACCCGCCTGAGCGGCCAACACAGCCAGCGCAGCACTGCCAAACACACGCTGCTCAACGGGCTTATTGAGTATTGCGCCAATCATTGATTTGCGCGAGACACMCACCATCAGCGGCAGGCCTTCAGAAACCAGAGCCGGCAGCGCTCTGAATAAGGATAAATTCTGTTCGAGAGTTTTGCCAAAACCAAAACCAGGGTCAAGCACTAAACGAGTGCGCGCAATACCAGCCTGCTCACAAGTATTTACTCGCTCGCGCAAGAAAGTCACCACCTCGGCAACAACATCCCGATACTGCGGATTATCCTGCATCACCTGCGGCTCACCCCGGCTATGCATCAAACATACGGGTAGATTGCTCGCCGCAGCTGCCTCCAAAGCCCCAGCACGCTGTAGAGCGCGCACATCATTAAGCATACCAGCGCCTCTGCTGGCCGCTTCAGTCATCAATTCAGGGCTACTTGTATCGACGGACAGGGGGACATCAAAGCGACTGTGAAGGGCCTCAAGAGCTGGCAGCACTCTTGCCAACTCGGCACTCAGCTCTACCTTACCAGCACCCGGACGAGTAGATTCGCCACCAATATCCAACACGTCGGCACCCTCATCGATTAAGTGCTGGGCACGATACAAAACCGTATCGAGATCTATTTTATGGCCACGGTATAAATCACCGCCATCAGAAAAAGAATCGGGGGTCAGGTTGAGAATAGCCATCACCAGAGGCCGCTTTCGCTGAGTAACGCTTGTCATCAAAGAAGTCATAACATTAATCGACTCGCACCATTAAAAAAGCCACCGGTAAAATCTACCCGGTGGCTCATTAACAAAGAAAGAATTATCAGCTACCTTCGACAGGGCCGCCAATATTCGTACTGGGCTTATCTGCAGACCCTGACTCTTCACTTCCGTCAGCATCACCGGCAGGATGATCAAAATCATGCCAGTCGCGAGGCGGTCGCACTTTGCGGCGCGCCATCAAATCATCGACCTGCTCGGCATCGATAGTTTCGTATTCCATTAACGCAGCCTTCATGGCATGAAGGATATCAATATTATCCTTCAACAAAGTTTCTGCTTTCGCATAGTTGCTATCGACAATATTGCGCACCTCCTCGTCAATTTGCTGAGAGGTCGAGCCGGAAAAGTTTTTGCCCGCCTGACCCGGCATTGCCGACTCTTCATCACCGTAGAGAATGGGGCCCATTTTTTCAGTCAGCCCCCAACGCGTGACCATGCTACGCGCCAACTGRCTGGCGCGCTCAATATCATTTGAAGCACCCGTCGTCACGCCATCCAGCCCGTGGATCAATTCCTCGGCTATGCGCCCACCATAGAGACTGCACAACTGCCCCTCCAGCTTCCGCTTGCTGTAGCTGTACTGATCTTCCTGGGGAAGGAACTGGGTGACACCCAGCGCTCGACCACGGGGAATAATACTAACCTTATGCACAGGGTCATGCTCAGGCACCAATCGCCCGACGATGGCGTGGCCCGCTTCGTGATAGGCCGTATTGGCCTTCTCTTCTTCCGACATCACCATGGAGCGTCGCTCGGCACCCATAAGGATTTTATCGCGGGCGTGCTCAAACTCCTCCATGGTCACCAGGCGACGATTGGCGCGTGCAGCAAAGAGCGCCGCCTCGTTAACCAGGTTAGCCAAATCAGCGCCAGAAAAACCCGGCGTACCTCTAGCGAGAATACCGAGGTCGATATTGTCATCAAGCGGCACTTTWCGCACATGCACTTTCAGGATTTGTTCACGACCACGAATATCGGGCAGACCGACATAAACCTGRCGGTCAAAACGCCCAGGCCGTAACAGGGCCTTATCGAGCACGTCTGGGCGGTTAGATGCCGCAATAACAATAACGCCGTCGTTGGCTTCAAAGCCGTCCATTTCAACCAGTAACTGGTTTAGGGTTTGCTCGCGCTCATCGTTACCGCCGCCAATACCACCGCCCCGGGTGCGACCCACGGCATCAATTTCATCGATAAAGATAATGCACGGCGCCTGCTTCTTGGCCTGCTCGAACATGTCGCGCACGCGGGAAGCGCCGACACCAACAAACATTTCGACAAAGTCAGAACCCGAAATAGAAAAGAAAGGCACCTTCGCCTCACCAGCAATCGCCTTGGCGAGCAGGGTTTTACCCGTACCGGGAGGGCCCGACATTAAGACACCACGAGGAATACGGCCACCCAAGCTTTGGAACTTTGACGGGTCACTGAGGAATTCAACCAGCTCACTAACCTCTTCCTTCGCCTCATCAACACCGGCGACATCAGCAAAGGTTGTTTTAATCTGATCTTCACTGAGCAGCTTGGCTTTACTTTTGCCAAAAGACATAGGCCCACCACGACCACCGCCTGCACCGCCTTGCATCTGGCGCATAAAGAACATAAAAATAAGAACAATCAACAGAATGGGGAAAGCGGCCATTAATAGCTGCATCCAGACACTGGGCTTTTGTGGCTCACGACCCTCAACATTCACATTGTGATTAAGCAAATCATTCATCATGCCACTGTCATAGACATCGGGACGAACCGTRCGAAARCGCGTGCCGTCGTGGTGCTCRCCTTCAATAATAAGRCCTTCGATGACCACGCTGCGCACACGGTCAGTCTGCACCTCGTCAACAAAATTGGTATAGCTAATCGTATTCGGCGTTGGGCCTTCCTTGAAATTCTGGAAAATCGACAGCAATATCGCCGCAATGATCACCCATAAAATTAGATTTTTAGCCATCTCGTTCAAGCAACTACCCTCACATCAGCGTGATGCCGATTTTTAGTACTCATAAATAATAAAACTGAATATTCGAAGCTGAGTATAACCCGCTTTGCAGCAACGCGCCGAAACCACCAAACCGACCGGAGCCTAGCCACGAAAACCCCGAGCGAGACAATATACCTCGCTCGAGCGTGCCCGCGAAGCATCCGGCTTCTTAATTGCGACACTGTTAAAATCGGCACGCAAATCGCGCACCAGAGCATCAAAGCCTTCACCCTGAAAGACTTTAGCCAAAAACACACCATCCGAACGCAGAACCTGACGCGCAAAGTCCACTGCCAACTCCACCAAATACATCGCTCGGGGTTGATCAACCGCCTTCATACCACTCATATTGGGTGCCATATCGGAAATTACAAGGTCAACGGGGCGATCATCCAGGGTTTTCAGGATGGCGTCGAACACCCCGTCATCGGTAAAATCACCCTGTATGAAATCAACATCGGTAATGGTGTCCATTTCAAGAATATCGGAGGCAATCACCCGGCCCCTGTCACCGACTTTAGCGATGGCAATTTGGGACCACCCGCCCGGTGCAGCACCGAGGTCAACCACCGTCATACCGGGCTTTAGCAGGCCTGCGCTTTGATCAATTTCAAGCAACTTATAGCTCGCCCGTGAGCGATAACCATCCTTGCGCGAACGCTGCACATACTCATCACTTTCGTGTTCTTTAAGCCAGGCTTTACTGGTTTTGGATTTAGCCATAGGGAAGATTACGCAATTCCGTTACAATTCACTGCCGAAGAGAAGACCCATTCTATGACACTTTCCAACGACGACAAAAAACACTTACGTGGTATTGGCCACAAACTCAAGCCGGTGGTCACCATCGCCGACAAGGGCTTGACTGACAATGTCTTAGCAGAGCTGAATCGCGCCCTCGATGATCACGAATTAATTAAGGTAAAAATTAGCCTTAGCGATCGCGAGGCAAAGAAAGCTACCATTGAGCAGGCTTGCAAACGCCTGAAAGCCGAGCTTGTGCAAACGATTGGCCATGTAATTGTGCTTTATCGTAGAGCCGACAAACCTAACCCGAAGCTCTCCAACCTCTTACGTAAAGGCGGTTAACTTAGAGCTTCCGTCGCAAGCCCTTAGCCAAACGAGGCCGCCGACCAAAGGCAATACCGTTCGACCCGCTTAAAGATCCCCCAAAAAAATACCCGCGTTTAACAACACGGGTATTTTTTTACTCGAGAAAGCCTCATTACAGAGGCTTTAACACTAAAAACCTACGATCAGAACTGATAGGTCACACGCACCGTAACATCATCAGACCATTCCATCGGCAAAAATATCGAAGCATTATCATTTGCATCAATAAAGTTGGCAAAGGCTTCAATCGTCCAGTCACCGGAAGGCTTATAACGTACTGCTGGCTGAATCATATAGCCGCCGTTAAGATCATAAAGAACAGAGAAATCAGCTCTCCACGTCAAGTTTGKGAAAGGCTGCTGAAAAGCGAATACCAGGCCATCCCAGCCGCCATTTTCTTCGCCACCCGTTGGCAGACGGTATTTRCCACCACCAAGACCACTTAAGTGGCGACCCAGCATGTCACTTTCTGACTTATGCATCCATTCGAAGATAAAAAATGTAGCGGGAAAACTATTTGAGAAGCGGTGATATTTTTCAAAGACCAGGCTAGTTACCCACTCATCCTCTTCAATAAAATCAGACGTCACCCCATTTGCAGTGAATTTCTTATCTGGTGTAAAGCTCGCTTCAAAACGTACTACCAACTGATCTAAAAAGGAGCCCGGCTCGGCATAAAAAATATAATTGAAGCCCATACCGAATATGTTTTCAGACGCATAGACCGCCTCAGCACCCGCTTGCAGCGCCCCGCCAAAGGCTGTTACCAATGTATCCACGATAACGTCGCCTTGCTCCTTTGTCGTCAGATGAGGATCCATAACTCCATCCGTTAAACCGTARAAAGAAAACAAGGTAAAGGCATCATGCAGGTAGGGATACTCATCGACTAAACTGTTGAGCACTTGTAATCCGTTCAAACCAGCCCGGCCCGTTGTACCAAACCAGTCATTCCAACTATTTAAGCCGAACTCATTGCTGGGATCCAGAAAAAAGGGCTGCGAGCCCACCTGCTCGTTTGACCCACCAGGAACCGGTAGCGGCCCCTGCAAWGGATTCCCTGGGGGCATGACCTGACCACCCGGCACTAGCTTAAATATGGGGTCAGGATTGTGACGACTGACAGCRAAAAACTGCATGCCTAAATTACCAACCTGGCCCTGTAAACGAATACCACCATTAATACTGTCTTCAACCCGGTCAAAGCCTGGCTCAAAATCAACACTCAGCGGGTACGGGGTTAAATTGTAGGGTGAACCGCGATTGGGCAACACTGATGGCTGAAACATTTGAGCAAAAACTTCCAACTCCCAACCTTCAGTCAAAATATAGCTGGCACGTATGCCTGGCGCTGACAAACGCTCATCAGCATATTCTTCAGCACCAAAATCCAGAAACAAATGGCGGCGCAAATCCAGACCATTAGCAACATCCGCGACACGAAAAAATAGGGCTTCACCCCAGGCAATTTGCTGATTACCAACACGCACCCATAGTGGACCTTTGGCATAATCGAGATAAAARGATGGCAAATCRATCATATAGTCATCATCACTGATAGAAAGATATGTCGCTTCGTTGCCGTGGTTATTAACACTAAAAAGATTAGGATTACCGTAATCCTCAAAAACATCCGGCTGGTAGTAACCACGTATCTTAACCACACCACTTAAATTATTGGTGAAGTTCATATCGAATTCAACTTCAGCCCGGGTGGCAAAAACATTCCAGTCAGATTCAAGGTTATTTTCAGGTTTATCCAAAGTGGGCGGAATAAAGCCATTTGAACAAGCATTAACACCAGACAGCGTATCAATCAACTGACAAGACCCTGGATGACTCAGCGCCTTATTAGCAAGAGACGACCCTTCAAGTGGATTACCATTTGGATTCTGTATATTTTGATTATTATTGATTTTATAAGCCATTTCCTGGCGAATAAAACCCGATACRGAAATATCGAATGCCGATGCTACAGCTGAAATAAATGGCGTGGTAGCTAACACTAATAGCCCGGTAACCCGCATAGAAAACTTCATGTCTAACCCCTAATTTAACCACTTATAATTAATTTGTGCTAAAACGAGAAGGCACAAAACTGCGGCCCAAATACCTCGCAACAACCCAAAAGGTTGTAAATATGGTGTTATTAATTAACTACCAGCTGCGCATAACGCGGCATTTAGCCACGATTGCATCTCATTAGAGTTTTTATAAAGGAAGAACTAAAGGAACTTTAGAATAACTAAACGCGAGGCCCCTATAAAAAGAGGCCCCGCGAAATAGATTTAGCGGTAATAAAACAGATTAGAACTGATAAGTAATGCGCACAGTGAAGTCATCAGACCAATCGGTTGCGGCAAAGATAGAGGCATTGTCTTTGGAATCAATAAAGTTCGCAAAGGCTTCTACCGTCCACTCGCTAGATGGCTTATAACGAACCGCTGGCTGTACAAATATGCCGCCATTTAGATCGTAAAGAACCGACAGGTCTGCACGCCAGGTTAGATTGGGGAAGGGCTGCTGAAAAGCAAATACCAGACCATCCCAACCGCGATCTTCATAAGCGTCACTGTTACCACGACGAGTTGCTGTGCCACCAAGACCACTTAGATGCCGACCCAGCATATCGCTCTCTGACTTATGCATCCATTCGAAGATAAAGAAAGTGGCCGGAAAGCTATCAGAAAAACGGTGGTATTTTTCGACAATAAAGCTAGTCACATATTCGTCTTCGACGATAAAGTTCTCACTAAGATCTACTGCGGTGAACTTCTTATCCGGTGTATAGCTCGCCTCAAAACGAACAACCAATTGATCTAGGAAGCTGCCCGGTTCACGGTAGAARATATAGTTAAAGCCAAAGCCAAAGACATTTTCAGCCGCGTAATGGGGAGTGATATTCCCATCGATTGATCCATTTGCATAAAACGCGGAAAGAATATCGTAAGTGGTCAAGCCGTTAGCATTACCTGCAACATCCGTAACGCCCGTGAAGTATTCGCCCGTAACCGGATCAGGCTTTAAACCTAACCCACCAACACTTGGGTCAGCCTCGAAAAACTCCTTAATAAAGGGGTAGGTACCAGCTAGACCATTGACCACGGCAGTCCCGTCAAGACCAGCAAGGCCCGTTTGATACATCCATTCCTGAGGTGAGCTAGATGCATCGCCCTGAGTGCCACTCTGAAAACCCGTATAAATGAAGGGCTGATCAGCAAAAGTATCACCACTTGGGCCAAAACTTGCCGCTCCGAAGGGACCGTCCGTCTGACCACCAGCCACCAAACGGAAAATAGGATCAGGATTATGGCGGCTTACTGCAAAGAATTGCATGCCAAGATCGCCAAAAGTACCCATCAAGCGCACGCCACCATTGATCTGGTTTTTTACCTTCTGAAAACCTTCATGGTAGTTCTGAGCAAATCCCGACAGAATCAGGTTATAGGGRCTATTACGTGTTGGCAGCACAGTGGGCTGAAACATTTGCGCAAAGCCTTCAATCTCCCAATTATCGTCTAGGCGATAGGTTGCACGTACACCCGGAGATGACAAACGCTCATCAGAATATTCTTCAGCACCAAGATCTAAAAACAAGTGGCGACGTAAATCGAGGCCATTAGCGACATCCGCCACACGGAAGAATAACGCCTCGCCCCAGGCAATTTGTTGATTACCAATACGCACCCAAAGCGGCCCCTTCGCATAATCTAAATACAACGAGGGAATGTCGATCATGTAGTTGTCTTCGGAGTGACTCAGGTAGGTTGCTTCACCGTTACTGAAGTTCTTAACGCCAAAGTGATCAACATCATCACCTTTTCTATTGCCGTTCTCGCCCTGATAGGCATAGCTGGAGTCTTCAAAAACATCCGGCTGATAGACACCCCTGAATTTGACGCGGGCTGACCAGTTATTACTAATAGCAATATCAAAATCCAGCTCGGCTTTAGTGGCAAAAACATTCCAGTCATTATCCGTGCTTTTATCAATTTTGGTAATGTCGGTCTGAGGAACCGTGTATCCCTGCGAAGAAAGTGGCCCAACGGTCTTTATTTGGACTCCATTAAAGGGACTCCCCCCCCTATTGACATAGTTTTCATCGTTTGTCAGTTTCCAGGCCATGTCCTGGCGAATAAAACCTGATACAGAGACATCTATCGCCGAAGCAATAGGCGCCATCAACGGTGTTGCCATTAATGCCACAAGCGGCAAACCGGCAACCTTCTWWKAAAAWTTCANANNMRWMYYTCAAAATGTAAAATTTRTAATTAATATGCGATACAACGAGTAGGCACAAAAATGCGGCCCAAAAACCTCGCAGTAACCCAAACTGGGCTACGAATATGGCGTTATAAATTAACTACCGGTTGGGCATCACGTGGCTTGAGCCACGCTAGCACCTAATTAGATTTTTTTAGAGAGAAAAAACTATTTAATTTTGATAATTCGACCAGAATGGCCAACCATCACTACACTGTCTCCACCAGTATCACTGGCCTGAGTACCCTTAACGGCTTGATACCATTGCACGGCAACATCACCTTCAGTAATGGATTCCCAAGTACGACCATCGTCTCGGCTTCGCAACAGGGTTCGAATACCTGATATCAAAACCTGATTACCGGAGGACCAAACATCGAGTAAATTTTCTTTAGTCTGTGTGGGCATAACATCCCAAGTAAGACCACCATCAGTACTTTTGATGACCTTGCCATTCTGCCCTACTGCGAAACCCGTGTTGGCATCCCTAAAGTGCAGCGCAAACAACGAGCCATCGCCTTTGTCGCTTACAATATCCCAGGTCTCGCCCTGATCAACAGACCGCATGACGAGATCAAATTCAGCAACTAGCGTGATAATTCCAGCAGCTGATACGCTAACGTCATAAACATGAGGCTCTAAAAAGTCATTGAGAATAGTTTCCCAATCAAAGCTTAGAGGTGTCCAAYTAACCCCTCCGTCAGTTGACTTCAAGACAGTACCGAAGCCACCGACAATTACCGCAAGGCCGGACTCATTGGCACTAACAGACAAAAGGCGTTGATCGGTACCGGAATCTACTTTTTCCCAGGYGGCATCACCCGCTTTGCGGATAACCAAACCTGCTTGCCCAACGGCAAGTGAGACACTCTGTCCACAGCTAACACTCAACAGGGCATCAGAGACTCCAGCTGAACCATCCTGCCACGTTCTACCAGCATCTTCCGTGGTAAGAACAGAGCCAGCGAGACCAACAGCAAAACCCGACTGATCGAGGAAGCAAACATCATAAAGCGCATCGTGAACAATGCCTTGATGAACTACATCCAACAACCCTTCGGTAGTTGACTCACTAGCCTGGACACCAGCTGTAAAACAGCCAGTGCACAGTGCAGCGCTTAGTATTGATTGTCGTAATAACTTAAAATTAAACACATGCACTCCAGTCTAGTTTATAGATTAGCTACCTAAGCGACGAATAGCCTGAATGGTCAGGTACTTGTCGTAGGCGTCTTCTGTATCAAATGCCATTTTCACACCACCCTTAATACTTTGGGCGTTGTTAAARCGGGTRAAACGGTCTGTTTGAATGTCGTGTGCATGCACATAGGACCAGGACCAGGCTGGCTTGCCATTCTTTTCAAGRTGGRCCAGRTCGCCTTKMWYYTGTTGKSWGCTKCCAAWCTCAAARGARCGCCAYARTTCGCCRCGRCGATCGTAGGTSACRTAGGCAAYRGYRAACATATTACGYGTATCRATCCASACGCGCTTYTTGCTAACYGGTGCACGGGGGAAGCCAACGGGTTCGGCTTCMAGCACGAGRACTTCGGGGCACAGCTCGTAATCCACTTCGTAGAAGTTAAGACCTTTYTTACCACCGTGSAGSGTTTTGTCTTTGGACCAGTTGTCCTGATCGCCGTGCCAGGTGCCKGATACGGAGCCAAGGAAGGGGCCRCGRCCWAYRATTTTRTAGTTGCCCCAGGTGAGCATGGGGTCACCGGCAGCCCAGGCGTCAGAGAGGAAGAAGGTAATACCCGGTACCAACGGCTCAAAACGCTGGTTAGTCGGGAAGCGACGTACGCGCTTGAACGCAGGCAGGTAACCGAACAGGTCGGGGAATTCCCGCTGGTCCTGTTTCCAGATATTCAGGAAGCTGGTGCCTTTTACGTCGTTGGGCTTRGTGAACCAAACCGATTGGTAACGGGCTTTGTCTTCCTGGCCTTCGAGGTAGGGGCCGTCAGGATGGCTGACAAGGCCTGTGGTGTTCTTTTCACACCAGCCGAGGTGGTAGGAGTATTCAACATCGCCACCGGGGCCGATATCGTTGTCTTCTACGGCGTAGATGGAGGTGTCATGACGCCCCCAGCTGAGGGTGATGTTGGCCGCCAGTTCAATACCGTTTTGCGGGTCTGAGAAGGGGTTGCCACCGATCCAGGGCTTACCATTGGCGGTGGTAACAACGTTGCCGTTAGCATCGAGGGAGGCTTGACCCTGGTTGCGCAGCGTTGCTTCAAGGTAGTCGTGGGGGTACATTTTGGTAATGTCAGTGGTCGTCGGCGCGATGCGGATACGACGGCCCTGCWGGACGATTTGCTGGTARGCAACGGGGTCAAGGATGTCTTTYACATGCTCAACGTTACCGGCATCAATAATATCGCCGGTTTTRATCTTGCCTTTGGTGAACGCTTCGATATCGGTCAGTTCTTCCGGATAGGCTTTACCTATGTCGCCGGTATTACCAATCAAGGGCATTAGCGAGGTGAGCACACCTGCGCCCATGGTGCCTTTGGCCAGCTTGTCCATAAAGAACCGGCGGCTATAATCAAAATCATACTTCTTAATGTGCATTAACCATACTCCTGATACTAGTTTCAGCCCACATTACACACGTTATGGAGCTATTATTTCTATTACGTTTAAACCCTGTATAACACTTACACAACAACCCTACTTAAGGGATTCTTCACCGCCTGCRTACKCMGAYAAGTCAACACCYTCRCCRAYYAACARGTCTTYRGAACTAACAAACTTYGGCTTRATCAACCAMACWARCARRGGCACSACWATYAASGCRATGACCATATTRATKAGCATYACCATKACKAGYARYAAGCCCATRTCWGCMARGAATTTCAAYTCRGACATAAAGTACCARGGYAAAATACCAATCARWACGATSGTCGCAGTAAAGAAGATMGCYTTACCSGTCGTAGCAACAGCTGCGTAGATAGCTTTGCCATAATCCTCAAAGCCTTGGTATTCCTCACAAATGCGACTCAGTAAATAAATACCGTAATCAATACCCACCCCGATACCGATGGCTGCAATTGGCAATGTATTTACATCGAGACCGATACCCATATAAACCATTGCAGCGGCAAGGAAGATGTTAGAGAGATTAACCGGTATCAACAACAAAATACCCGCCACGAAAGATCGATAGGCCCAAGAGCAGCTAATCAAGATAACCAAATTCAAAAGCCCGAGGATAATGTACTGATAGAGATCTACCGTATCATTAATAGACTGCTGTAACGCAATGGTGCCAGAACCCAAGCGTATGCGATAAGTATCGTGATCAATACCAATCTCATCCAGCGCAGCCCGTACAGACTCCAGCGCATCGTCAACGGTATCTTGCTTATTATCCTTATACCAAAGTGAGACGGTACCATTTTGCTGAACAAAGTCGGAAACGTGAGAGAACGCTTTAGGGCTAGTACCGAAAAGCACCGCACCAGATGCTGCCTGAACTGCCATATCCGTGTTATCTAGAGGCCCCCACTTGGGGTTACCACCACTAAACAAACGGTTAGCTTCTGGCAAATAATCGGCAAATGATAAGGTTGCCACCGGCGGGTGCTCACTACTTTCAACAATGCGCTGCAACTCAGTCATTTTGAAAATAGGGTCAGCCTGCTTGAGCAGGCGGTTCTGCCCCGCTTCCTTTACCTCAAAAATTATTTCGAGTGTATTAAGGCCGGGAAAGTGACTATTAATTTCAGCAATAGCCACGTTGTATTCAGAATCACTCCATAGCAGATTACTACCCGCTACTGGGTTACCGATTTTCAACTCGAGCATCTTCGACAGAGCGAACACCGACAACACAATAACAACCACAGTAGTGATTTTTGCCGGGGCACCAAAACTAAGCTTACTAACCTTTTGCAGCATGTGCTTGATGCCCGCATGAATCATCGCGTGCTCGCCATCAAGACCAATGATTTGATTGACGTTTTTCGGCTTCGGCATCATTGATAACAATATCGGCGTAAGAAATACGCCAGTTGGAACCAGCATCAAAGCCCAGAATCCGCAAAAGACGGCAAAACGCTCCATTGTCGGTATAGGCGCAATAGCAATCAAGAATAGGCCGATGGCATCGGTAACAATGCCTAAAATACCAGGCGCCATCATCACACTCATACAGATCTCTGCCGATTTCTCCTTATCCTTAACGTGATAGTAAATCTCGTAATAACGTTCGATAAACTGCACCGCGTGACTAAACGAACGCGCAACAAGTAATATCGGCACCACCATAATAAGAGGTTCTATGGGGTCTCCAAGCCAGCCAACAAATCCAAAGCCCCATACCGCAGCCACCACACTGGTCACCACGGGCACAACGATGCCAACAACATTGCGCATATAAAGGAATAATGAAATTAACAGCGCTGCACCTGTTATTCCAAAAATTTGTAACATTTGCTTTTCATAGAAATAGACCCAGCCCGTCAATACCGGCTGGCCTGCCACATGAATTTCATGGGCATCATCACGCTCAGCGTCGATAATTTTTTCCTGAATTTCAGCAAACACCACACCGTAATCGAGTAGTCGCTCAATAAATGTCGCTTGAATAATGGTGGCTTTTTCATCATGAGAGATGAGGAAGGCACGGCTACCGGGTGACTTTTTAACGCGCTCCAAAAACTCGGCCATTTCCGCTTCAGTTTGCGGCGCATGATCTCCCATTAATGGCTGACTATCGATACCATAAGGTGTCGCCTGAGCGTAGCGGGCTTTTTCTGTGGTTATCGAAAGGATCTGATCGTGATCAACGCCGGCAATCAAATCGATATTGCGCGTCATATCCCACACTTTCTGCAAGGTCACCGGGTTATAAATGGACTCACCATCGGTGCGCTTGACCATCACCGTAACAGTCAGAGGATTACCAAAGTTAGGATGGTCTTTATAGGTCTGCACAAAAGGATGAGTACTGGGCAGCAGATCAGAAAAGATTGTTTTAAGCTCAACCCGCTGTATACCTATAGCGAAAAAAACAGTCAAGGCCATAAAAATCAGCAATGACACCCAGCGATGTTTTATTACATATCTCGAAAGACGGTAACGTGCAGTCTCCAATTCGATTCCCCTACTATGTATCTTTTATTGCGTTAATTTCGACGACGGACTCTATCATGATTATGCGAAAGCCACCACATGATTAAGCCTTATGATGCGACTAAAAACCTTGCTATTTCAAGAGGTTCTGCACATAAAGCCCGAAATAAGTGTCACCCTCTTTACACATAACAGCAGTAAAAACTGAAGACATGTGCATACCGCTAAAGACAAACAAACAAGAAGCGCTCAGAGGGGTCACTTTGACACAGTTAAATTAAATTAACGCTGGAAAGCAGTATGAATTAAAACGGAGACAACGTGCCAGGCTTTATACGCGAAAAAACTTTATGCCTGTAACAAGGGCTAGAATAAAAATAAAAATGGATATAGCTACGGTAAAAACAGCGCTTTTAGCGAAAAGGCCATAGGGACGCTCAAAATCGGCACTAACGCCTGGAATACTCCAAAGATCGCCGGCACCACGGCCAACAATCAACTGCGCCTTCATACCTTTCTCCATATGCTGGGCAATATCACAGTGCACCAGATAGGTTTTATCGTCACTCGGCACAATAAATACGCCGGTTTGACTATGCCCACCGGCAGCTTCCATATGAAACATACCCCGGTCATACAAATACTTTGGCAACCCGTGGAGCATCCACTGATGACGCACGTCATCTTCATTTTTAAAATTGACCGTTATGCGACTACAAGGCTTAACTTGCCACTCATGCTCATTGAAGCCAAACATCGTGCTAGCGTATGGCTCAGCAAAGCTTGTCCCCGCGATCACGTTAATTTCATGCTCGCCGGTGATTTCTTCACAGTCATCAGGCAGCTTACCTTTGTTATTACCCATCACCATGCCCGTAGCATCCATACTCATGCCCGGCATCTGGTGGTGATGGTGCTCATTAGCCCCATACACAGAACTGCCGACAATAATTGAGGCCAGCAACAAAAACATGCGCAGATAAARCCTAATCACGTGATCGCCCCTTCATGGCCCCGCTTGCTAAAAGCCCGACAAACAACCCAGCAAGAGCGGCAAGTATTAGAAGTCGCAGAGTAGACGGCCCACTTTCTTCAACACCTGGCAATAAAGTTGTTGCCCCGGAACCATCTTCCTGACGCTGATAAAAACCCGGTGTCAAAAAATTCTTCCAGCCCATACCAAAGGTCATCGGCCAACCATCATCCTGCAAATAGCGCTCATAAACGATAGCGGTCACATTACCGCCGGGRCCGAAGCCATTGGTCGTCACACCCCTCTCCTGATGATCATGCATTAACCAGACGCCTTCGCCATAACTATGCAAACCATCATCTTCAGTTGACAACTCCAGATCTACGCGCTGTGCCGAGGCAATCCAGACAACGTCACGAATTATTTGCGCGGGCTTAGGGTGCTCGACACCATCATAGTGAGTGATGGTGACCTTATGACCATGGGTGTGTATCGCCACGCCCTCACTACCCCCGTTGACCACCCGCAATTTAATTTTTTCATCGGGCGCAACAACAACCAGCGAGTCCCGTGCGGTGTATGGAAAGGAACGTCCATTGAGAGTGTAGTATTCAAAATCGGCCTGGCTAATGTCATATTCACGATTGATCAGCTGCGTGACAATGCGCGGGTCATTGCTTTGCTGAATCGTCTCACCCAGTTCTTTGTCGAGATCCAGATAGTGGAGGTCGTATTCCCTGTCGTATTTTTCTCGCACAGCAACCGAACTGTGGCGCACAAAGCCATCGCCAATATTAAAGGTTTGCACCCAGTTATTGGGGCGGTTCTCTTCAATGATAAACATGCCATTGAGGCCCATCAGCACATGCGCCTGAACCTCAACATGGCAGTGATAAAACATGGTGCCGGCCTGGCGAGGCTGCATTTCATAGCTGCGCTGCTTACCTGGCATAACAGGCTTTTCACTGGTAACGGGCACGCCATCATTACCCTCACCATTCTCTTTTAAGAAAGGATGATCCACACCATGAAAATGTATTGTGTGCGGCATGTAATGGGTGTTTTCGAGGGTAACAATGACCTTATCCCCCTGCTCAACACGAATGGCAGGAGAAGGCAGCCTCAAGCCTGGCTGGGCGACTAGAGACTCAAAATTTTCTGTCGACATACCCGCAGACTTTGGTGCAAAAACCCAAACTCCCGGGGTAATCCCTGGAGCAATTGAGTACTGCGTAACCGGCACATCTAAATCGGGCGAACCGCCATTTAACTCGAAGACTTCGAGGCGAATATGAATTTCATCAGGGTCGCCATCGCCATCAAGATCACGCCCCTTAACCACCGCATCGGGCGATAGACGAGCATCCATTAAGGTCATGTGACCGACGTTATTAGTGCCTTTTACGAAGGCTGCTACAGCGTGAGGGTTGTCAGCGAGACAGTTGGGCGATGCAGAGAGCTCAACTCCAGCGATAGTTTGGGGTTTTCGCCAACCCTTAATATCAGGTGGGCAAGCCTCTTCAGAGGAATCATCAGGTATTGCCGGAATGGTTGCCGCTTGCTCTTGAAAACCACTAGCACCAAAGGTGTCAGCATACCATACGCGCCAATCTCGAGGATACCACTGCCACGGCAGGAGTACCGCGAAAGCAACAGTGACAATAAGTAGTAATAGAATCCGATATAAACGATTCATAGAATTAAATAACTACGACCTCCTCGCACTACGAGGTGGCTTAATTTTAAAGACATGCCCTCTACCACCAGCATATATAAACACACCACAAGCAGCGAAAAGCATCAAAAAGTACTGCACATAAATACCGTAACTAAATTGACCCACTGCAAATGGAAAAACCGAGGTATATCTCAAACCTGTTTCAATATGATGGGCGTTAACAATACCGATATATCCGCCATCTTGAGTGAAGTTATAACGTATATTCATAATACCTTTTAGGTACAGCTTCGGCTCCACATAAAAAAGCGTGGCATCTTCAATCGCTTGCTCACCGCCCAAATCAACCAATGTTGCCGTCACACCAATATCATTAACATCACGAATAATACGAAAGTCTAGCTCCATCTCCCTTAATTCGTCACTAATAAAATCGATAACGAAAATACTTTCAGATGCAACGGGAATGTCTTCGCAGAACTCCTGAGTCGCTCTTTCCTTTGGCAAATAGCCCGTAAAATGGGCCTTATAACGATCAATTTTAATAATACAAACATCATCTTCCGCTGATACACCACCATGCGCCAATGCATGAGAGGAGCCGCAGGCTGCCCAAAGCCCCACTAAACACATCATTATGGGCCTTACCAATACAACAGCCTGCTTTACCAACATCGAACAATCCTCATTATTATTTTACCAAGCTCGCATTTGCCGTTAGAAAAATTCTGGCAATATCGACCCACCAACTTCCTGGAAGTATCTTTCACCATTATCATCATAGTAAAAAATCAAACCGGCAAAACGGCTATCGGGGTCATTGATCATACCTGTCATACGGTACTGCTCCCACAAAGCATCTGATGCGACTAATTCCACCTTCACAGTCTTACCAGGAGCAATCGTATTAACAGATGCCGTCAAACCGGCCTTTGCAACCATCTCCTCGCCTTCATAAATCTCACCCTCATTAACCTCAGGGTTCATAAAGCGAATATTGGCTGTCAAGAACTCCGCTAGGTGAATAGGRCTCTTATTATTATTGGTCAGGGTGAGATTCATGGTCAAGCTACGCCCCGCCAATTTATAAGTAGCACTATCAACAACGATTTCGAGATCACCTGTTGGAATGTCAATCGGAGGCACTTCAACCTTGCCCGTTTGCAACGGAATAGTAATGGGGTATTTATATTCAGCCCACAAATATCCGCCGAGTATAATGGCAAGTGTTAATGTAAAAAATATACTACCCCCAACAAAGTCCCGCTTAGTCATCAACTCATTTGCCCGATCAGCACCTACGCTTCTAATCCGTATAAAGCGGGGGATAAAGAGCTCTTTGCGAACCAGCCAAAAGATTATGTAAGCAACGCCCAAGGCAATCCAGATTAAATGCCAGGTAAAAACACCGCCCAGAGCATACGTTTCCAARTTGATAGTATCCCCCGGCATCGTTGTATATTCGTTGACGAAGGGAGCGCCACTATCGTTTTCAGCAACCTCAACCCAGGTTCCCTTATCAACCAGAGCGCCGGCATCCTTGACGTTCAAAATGGGATGAACATGATAGCGACCCGCAATACGCGCCCTTATAACCGTCTTATATTCATACACCTTGCCGAAAGGRAATGCCGTGGACCGCATCATCGGTACGCCATTAACTTCAGAGTCCAAACGAAGGAAGGCAGGCCCTGGCACACCAATATTTAAGAAGACGGTATCTTCAATACTCGCCAACTGGTTTGGCCACCACTCCGATGTAACAAGCTTGCCGGTCACCGTCACAATATCGCCAACCTTAACGTTCAGCGGCTCTACCTTTGTGTCAAACCAGTGGACAGTACGCATACGCATACTCGCCAGCTGCGCACGCTCACCGTGGGCCGAAACCTCACCCGCCATCATGACCAGCATCATGCTCGCAAGAAGAGCACCAAACCATTTGTTTTTTGCTAATAACTTATTCATAAAAATACTTGCTCCAGCGTCAGCTTAAACGATACGTTTGGTGAATTTTTCCATGGCGTTAACCCGTGAGCCGACCCATAAAAAGATCATGTAAATAACCATGCCACAGAGACCAGAAAACACAGCCGTTAAGGGTGTCACTGAACCCCCAAAGGTCCGCAGCGTCGATTCTTCAATAATACGCAAATACTCTGGCGTTGTTGTTCTAACGTACTGATAGCCCATCAAATCGGCCACCGACATCAACATGCCATTAAGCTCTACAGGCACTTTATAGGGTGCCATGAACGCCCAGTTGAGTGGATAGACAAGCGCACCAAATAGACCACCCCCGATCACCGAAGACACCAACAAGCTACGCGTCACTACCAAAGCGCAATCCAGCAAGATACCCAGAGCAATGTAAGTGGAAGGAAACACAAAAGACATGGGAAAGTGGGTGAATTCATAAAAATTAAAGTACCGACTCACCCATGACACCAGACAAAGTAAAAGTGTGACGGCAGTACCTGCAACAGGGAGACGGACCCTCGCCCACAAACCATACTGAAAAGGCGCAATAAAAAGCAATAATGAGAACGGTGCTACCAGTGGCCACCAGCGACGATCTCGCCAATCAATCCAGTAATCCCAGTCACCTGCTGTCAGAGTAAAGTGAATCTGAATACCCAGCACAATGAACAAAAACAGAACAAGAATAATAATTCCATCAAAGCGGCGATATAGCTTCATCGCCTTTGGGTTATCGAGCGACTTCAGGTCAAGTAACCTTGCCTTAGCCTCGACTTCCGTTATTTCAGCAGTTTGCGTTTCGCTCATAGTGATACCCTCAGTACATACATAATATTGTTACCAAACACAGGCAGGAATCAGCCCCGGAGAAAAATTATCCCCACACGTTTGGAACGTGTGGGGATAATAGGTATTGCAGAACAGCGACTAACGTTTAACTGGCTTGGTAGCCTTCAGCCGTTGTCTCAGAAATCAACCGGGCCATATGACTAATGATTTGCATAGCCAAAGGGATCAGGAAGAACAAAGACCAGCCCAGGAAGACGAAACCGTAGTGAATCGGCGCTGCAAACAACTCTTCAGCGTAGAAGAAGGTGTGGCCCCACTCGTTAAAGCCGTAGTTAGGCATAATCATCAAAATACCGCAGACAACAGCCAGAAACGGAATAGAGATCTTATTCATGTAAGCAGGGACGCGTGTATGAACCCAGATAAACGCAGGTACCAACATGGCAGTCAATGCAGGTAACGCAAAGTAGAAAATAATAATATGCGTCGGCGTGAAGTCAGTATCACGAATAGTGACCTGGTGCCATGCTGCATCAGACTCAATAGCATTCGCACCAATAAGCCCACCCCAAATAGCCATTACCGAAAAGATACTCAACATTTTCCAATAACGCGTCAATTCAAGCTCTTTACTAATCGTGCTAGCGTCAGTTTCTCTCGTCAACCAAAGGTAGGTAGAAAGGATCACGGTAAAACTGCCCAGTAGTATGAGCTCACCGTAGAGAACAGGCATCCAATAAACTTGAAACTCATCGGAGTAAAAGTCAGTGCCCACTGAAAAGCCCATCGTATCTAAATAAATACGCAAAGTAGCTCCAATAGCTATAACCAGAGCACCAAAACCATAAACGAAGCGATTGCGTTTAAAATGCCCTTCGACCTTACTATCCGTACTGCTATCTAAAGCAATTGACTGCGCGTGTTCTGTAGCCATGTTGATGTACCCCTGTCTTTTTTATTTAACTTATTTGCCGTAACAGGTCAAACCATAAGACCCCACGACACCTTTTCTAAACAACTTGCAGCGAAATATACGCATGAACWCGACGCAAGCGCAGGGCTAAAAATGACAACCACAGTGCATAAAGTGACACGCCTTTTTGACTTACGCCCCCAGCTTAAGGACTAAACTTCTCCCTCTTAAAATCATGCTATTAAAAAGCGCCTCATAACTAGTTGTAATTTATAATATAATTGAACCTTATAACCTGCGCTCATCATTGCTTCGCCAACTGACGTAAACTTTTAACCGCGCATAGCTTTTCTTTCAAACGCATCGAACAAGCCATGTCTTATTGAGTCGCCCCATGACCCTAGCCCCCCATTACGATACCGTGCTTGAAATTGAGACTTTAAAAACTCTCCAGACTTCTAGCCTCAAAACCAAGCTTCACGCCAACGCAAGCAACACAATCAGCGCCGAGGATCGACTGCCTCTCCAATGCTGGACAGTGCTCGCAGACTGCAACCTGCTCCAACGGTTTTTTCATTACCCTCCTTTGCCAAATAGATCACCAGCAAAACTGGCTTATAGAGACATTGCCCGGGCGGGCTATGTCATGACTCGCTATCATCGTTCAACGGGATTAACGATGACGTGGATAGGACAGCTGATCAAAAGTTATTTTTTAACCGCCTTTAATTGCCACGACCCTGATTATGTACAGGCCATACTCAACGGCGACTCACTGTGTGCCCTTGCCATATCGGAGCCCAATGTTGGCGCACACCCAAAACACCTGAGCTGCACCGCCACTAAATCAGGTGAGGATTACATCATCAACGGTGAAAAAGCCTTCGTCAGCCACGGCCCCTACGCAGACCGCTTTATTGTGCTGGCTATTACCGATCAAAATGAAGGCYGCAAACACTATTCCGCCTTTCTAGTACCTGCCAATAGCCTGGGCTTACGGCGACTGCCACCCCAACCTGTAAAGGGCCTACAACCAAGCAGCCATTGCAACATCGTCTTCACTGACTGCCGAATACCTGCTGATTCATTAATAGGGACAGCTGGCAATGCCTTTGCAGMGATATCACTACCGATGCGAACCCTTGAAGACAGCTTGATGCTCGCCCCCATTGCCGGAGCAATGCAGGCTCAACTCGACTTTATTACACAAAGCCCCGCCCTCAGCACCCCCCTCAACAACAGCAAACTTGGTGAACTGCTCAGTCTTACAGAATCAGCAAAGGAATTAGGTATACTTGCCGCCAGCAARCTTGRGCAACAAARCCATACRCCAGACCTGACACCACTWATTATCGGTTTCCGGTCATTGGYAGARCAGGTRCAAAYAGCGTTACTYGAATGGCATGACGMRTGCCCCGGCCTAAAAGARCTTGCAGCCGACATTCAAATACTCTGCAGCATTGGACRACAGGCAACCTCAGCCCGAGCGATCAAATTAGCAGAACGCTTTTTAGACGAACAAAAACAAATAGATTAAGCGACGGATAGATTCGTCACAGCACAGGTAACAAAACCCCTATGAAAGAACTTTATAAAGATAAATTCACCTCGGTTGAAGACATTCAGCAACGCTTTGAAGCGGCTCAATATATTTGCAGCGATCAAATCGCCACCTGCGTTTACATCGCCCATAACCTTCAAAAACCGGTCATGGTCGAGGGTCCCGCTGGTGTAGGCAAGACCGAGCTAGCCAAAACCACGGCGCAAATTCTCGACGTACCGCTAGTCCGCCTACAGTGTTATGAGGGRCTGGACGAGTCCAAAGCACTGTACGAATGGAAATACGCCAAGCAGCTGCTTTATACCCAGCTCTTAAAAGACAAGCTCAGCGAGCTACTGGAAGGCGCCACGGGGCTCGAACAGTCGATGGAACGCATCCACAGCCACGACGACCTGTTCTTCTCCGAAACCTTCCTCGAACCACGCCCTCTTTATAAGGCGCTACATCAAGAACTCGGCTGCGTATTATTGATTGATGAAATCGACAAATCCGATCCGGAGTTTGAAGCCTTCTTACTTGAAGTCTTGTCCGAGTTTCAGGTGACGATTCCCGAGCTCGGCACCATCAAGGCGAAAATCAAACCTCTGGTTTTCCTCACCAGTAACAATAGTCGCGAACTAAGCGATGCCCTCAAGCGCCGCTGCCTACATTTATATGTCCCCTACCCCGACGAAAAGCTCGAAAGCCGCATTTTGACCAGCCGCGTGCCCGAACTCTCCGACACCCTGCGCAAAGAGGTTGTCAGCTTCGTGCAACAGGTCCGCGAGCTCGATCTCAAAAAAGTACCGTCGATTTCGGAAACCATCGACTGGGCGAAAACCCTGCTGCTGCTCCACAGCGAGCAGCTCGATGCCGCCATGGTYAARCARACKCTCAAYGTCCTGCTWAAGTTTGAGASCGAYATYGAYGCCATGRGCGAYCACMYRMGKRCCTTTATYAACAAGGCTCATAAGCGCTCAGGGCGCTAGACTCACAAGACGGACGCAGCCATGCAGCAGACTCTCGAAGATTTCTACAAGGTCATCCGTGCGGCCGGTATTAACGTATCCCCATCCGATACCATTGAGACCAGCCGCACCGTGGCCCTTGTCGGTTATTCCGATCGTAGCATCCTGAAAAACGCCTTTCAGGTCAGCCTGGCAAAATCGGAGACCGAGCAAGCCTTGGTGGCCGAGTGCTTCGAGCAGTTCTTCAGCTTTGACACCTTTAGCGCGGTCAACGACTCTCACGGTAACAATACGGCCGCCGGCAGCGATGAAGCAGACGAGCAGCAGCCCCTGAAGAGCGAACAAAACGAAGCACCAGAGGCGCAATCAGAGCTCGCCAAAATGCTAATGGAGGGCGACACCGCCAGCCTCGCCACCGAAATGAAAAAAGCGGCTCGGGAAGTCGGTCTCACCGACATCTGGTTCTTCACCCAGAAGAGCCTCTACGCGCAGAAAATCATGCAGAAGATGGGCCTGCGCGACCTGCAAAATGATATCGCCGCCATGGGCAAGGGCGACTGCCCCTCCAGCATCGCTCAGGCGGGGGAGCTGAGAAACGCCAAAGAGTATCTCGCCGAAAGCGTGAAAGACTTCGTCGAACAGCAGCTCTCCATGTACGGGCGCAATGCCACTCGCAACCTGCGCGAAGACCACCTGAAAAGCAGCAAGCTCTCGAATATCGAACAGCGTGACTTTCACGTCATGCACGATCTGGTGCGCAAAATGGCAAAACGCCTGAGCACCCAGTATTCGAAAAAGAAAAAACGGGATAAGCGTGGCCAGCTCGACTTTCGTAAAACCCTGCGCCGCAATGTCGCCTACGACGGCGTGATGTTTGAAACCTACTGGAAGACCAAATACATAGACAAACCCCGCCTGCTGGTGATGTGCGACATCAGCGGCTCGGTGCAAGCCTATGCGCGCTTTCTACTGCTGTTTTTACACAGCCTTAACGACGTCATGCAGCGCATCGACAGTTATGTCTTTACCGGCAACCTAATACCGGTAAAAGATATTTTTGAGAAATACCCGGTTGAACAGGCCATCGACAAAATTATGACCGATCATGGCATGGGCGGCTCCGACTACGGCACCACCTTGCTCGATCTCGACGATCAGTGCATGGATGATATTGATAATAAAACGACAGTGTTAATCCTTGGCGATGCGCGTAACAATAATCTCGCACCACGTACCGAGGTGATGAAAAACCTGCATCTACGAGCCAAGCGCGTTATCTGGCTCAACCCCGAACCCGCCACCTTTTGGAATTCAGGCGACTCGGTGATGTATAAATATAAGCCTTATTGCCACATGGCCAAGACCTGTAACACCCTCGACCATCTGGAAAGAATGCTCGACGACCTGCTTAAAGCGGCGACAAGCGGTACCTAAGTGGTTTTAGCAATACTCTGAAAAACAGACACATAAAAAAACACCGGCACTAAGGCCGGTGTTTTTTTATGTAATGCCCTGAAAAGCCGCCTCTAAACAACAGAGCCGGCCCACCAGTGATAATTACAAGTCTTTGCTAATCGCAAAAACAACAGTGCTATCACACCAGTTAGTGCCAAAGCACTCAGATTTGTCCAGATCAGTGTCAACCCAAGTCAGACTCACATCAACGCCGGCAAAGGCTTTACTAACACCAATAGAATAATCGGAATAGCTATCTTCCCCATCTGACAAAAATGCTTGCTCAGCATCCTTGGCATTGGAATCAGTTGAGCTGAATTCAAAATCATTATAGCCGTAATGTAAATCCAAGCTTATATCATTAGATAAAGCAAAAGAGTAATCGCCGTAGATGTAGTAAAACTCACCTGTTTCCAGATAGTAATCATCTGAATAAGCAAAACCCAAAGTGAAATCAGCAACCGAGACACTCGCGTAAATTTCAGCGTAATCATCTTCCGCATCACTATTAAGCGTGCGAACAGTATCCTCGGTACCGGGGTAATCATAATAGATATAACCCACATCGAAACTAACAGTTTCAGTCAAATCACCCGCATAACCAACGTAGTAATCCAGTTCCAGACTATTAGCAAAATCAACGTTCGAACCCCAAGTACCGACATAGATGCCATTATCAAAGGCAAAGTCGAAACCACCTTGAACCGCTAGCTGAGTATCAGTTTGAGAAATACCGCGAAAGCGATAGTCAGAGGTCATACTGACATTTCCACTCACCTCTGCAGCAATAGCTGCAACTGGTGACGCTGCAATAGCAGCAGTTAAGAGCATATTTTTCTTCAGGTTTTTCATAGAGTTTCACCTATAACTAAGAATTAGGATTGTAATAATTTTGCAACAAAAAAATAAAGCAGCACAAATCCATTTTACTGACTTAAAACAGTCCTAAGCAAAAAGCGCACCAACATTAAAATATGTCGTGTAAAACCCCTGTACAGCGCTTTTATCTGCTCACAAGGCAGGATGCCGCGCGCCCTTCTGGTGCGATAGTTTAAAAAACATTAATCGCCGCACGCTTTTAGCGCATGCGCAGTAGCGCAGGCGGCATCAAAGTCTCAGCAAAACAAAAGCAAGAGGCAACCATTCAAAATGGCGATGACTGCTACAATAACGCTCAATATTTCCAGTGACACAACGGACAACCAATGAATCCGAGCCACGCCTGCCGAAACACAGTTTCCACTCTTACCTGCCTTTTTGGGCTATTGATTGCCAATAGCGCCATTGCCAGTATCGATGCCCAATGCGAGCAAGTAACAAACTTATTCATTCAACAGATGAATGCAGAAAACCTTGTGCACCAAAAACCAACGGCGCAGGCCAGAATCAAAGAAATCGCACTGAGCTTATGCACCAAAACAGAAAAGTTAGTGCAGGAACAACATATCGTAGACAAAGAAAAGGCCCTGGAAAACTGGTTTTTTGAATCCCATCCTGAAAAAGCCGGCAATCGCCGGCTCAAGACCAAGCGCTAGAATCTAACGCCGACGCGTATTACGCCGGGGCTTTCGATTGTGCTTGGTCGCAAATTTCTTGAACTTCTCCCGGCCCGTACWGACCTTTTGTACGTCTTCAAAAGGGATTAAACAATTCTCACCATCGCCAATCAACTCTGCCCGCCCCGCCGTTTTCAGGTATTCACGAATCAAAGGCCAGTTGGCCGGGTCGTGATAGCGTAATAGGGCTTTGTGCAGACGGCGCTTAGTAAGGTCCCGCACCGGGCTAATTTTTTCACCACGTTTATAGCTGATACGGCGCAATGGATTGCGTCCGGAGTGGTACATCGCGGTGGCGGTGGCCATCGGTGAGGGGTAGTAGGTCTGCACCTGGTCAGCGCGGAAGCGATGGCGCTTCAACCACAGCGCCAGTTCCACCATATCGTTTTCGGTAGTGCCGGGGTGAGCCGCAATAAAGTAGGGGATTAAGTACTGCTTTTTACCGGCCTTTTTGGTGTACTTTTCAAACATCGCGCTAAAACGCTCATAGCTACCGATGCCGGGTTTCATCATCTTCGACAGCGGCCCATCTTCCGTGTGCTCCGGGGCGATTTTCAAATAACCGCCGACGTGATGCGTCACCAGCTCCTCGACATATTCTGGCGACTCCACCGCTAGGTCGTAGCGCAGGCCGGAGGCAATCAACACCTTCTTAATACCCGGCAAGTCACGCGCACGGCGGTATAAATTGATCAGCGGGTTGTGGTCAGTATTGAGGTTGGAACAAATACCGGGGTAGACGCAGGACAAGAGGCGACAGGCGGATTCAATTTCCTGACTTTTACAGGCAAGGCGATACATATTGGCCGTCGGGCCGCCGAGGTCGGAGATTACCCCGGTAAAGCCCGGGGTCATGTCGCGGATGTTTTCAATCTCGGCAATAATCGAGTCTTCCGAGCGGCTTTGAATAATGCGCCCCTCGTGCTCGGTGATCGAACAAAAAGTACAGCCACCAAAACAGCCGCGCATAATATTCACCGAAAAACGGATCATTTCGTAGGCGGGAATACGTCGCCCCTCGTACTTCGGATGAGGCACTCGCGCAAAGGGCAGGCCGAAAACCTCGTCTATCTCATCCGTCGTCAGAGGTATCGGTGGTGGGTTGAGCCACACTTCAACATCTTCATGGCGCTGCACCAGTGCGCGGGCATTGCCGGGATTGGTTTCGAGATGCAGCACCCGCGAGGCGTGAGCGTAGAGCACTGGGTCCGTCTTCACTTTATGATAGGCCGGCAGGCGAATCACCGAGGTGGCGCGGTCAACTTTCTCTCGATAGGGCACAAAGTGGAGCACCTGCTCGCCGCTGTCTTCATCGCGGCTCACGGAACACTTGCCGCCGGTTGAGGCCGCCTGCTCTTCAACGCTATCGTAGGGGTTGAGCGGCGTATCGACCCTGCCGGGGGTATCGACGCGGGTCGAGTCAATTAACGTCCAGCCCTCGGGCAGGTCTTTGCGCAGCACGGCGGTGCCGCGAATATCTGTCACCTGGGTAATATCCTGGCCACGTGACAGRCGCTGAGCGACCTCGGCAATGGCGCGTTCAGCATTACCGTAAAGCAGGATATCGGCCTGGGCATCGACCAGAATGGAGCGCCGTACTTCGTCCGACCAATAATCGTAGTGGGCGATGCGGCGCAGGCTGGCCTCAATGCTGCCGAGCACAATGGGCACGTCTTTCCAGGCCTCACGGCAACGCTGGCTGTAGACAATCACCGCCCGGTCGGGACGCTTGCCGCCCTCATCATCCGGGGAATAGGCATCGTCACTGCGCACCCGTTTATCGGCGGTGTAGCGATTGATCATCGAGTCCATATTGCCCGCAGCCACACCGAAGAACAGGTTGGGCTTACCGAGGCGCATAAAGTCCTGCTTATTGCGCCAGTCGGGCTGGTCGATAATGCCAACACGAAAGCCCTGCGCTTCCAGTAAACGGCCGATCACCGCCATACCAAAGCTCGGGTGGTCGACATAGGCATCGCCGGTAACGACGATCACATCGCAGCTGTCCCAGCCGAGCTGATCCATTTCCTCTCGACTAGTTGGCAGAAAAGGCGCGGTGCCGAAACATTCGGCCCAGTATTTGGTATAGGAAAAGAGGGACGTGACAGGGGTCATGGCAAAATAGCTAGTAGTTCAAAGCGGCATTTTAACAGCCGAGCGAACAATAATCAGTGCCGTTGATCTGCCTCTATCGCGACCCTGGAAAACGGCCTTAAAAACTGTATTTGAAATCGACCCTGTTCTCCCAGGAAATATTATCAGTCTCAGGGTAATAGTCCCCCGATTCTAGAAACTCAGTGCGCACCGTCACAGACAGTTTTTCTCCAAACTGGTGCTTGTACAAGATGATTAACAAATCACCCCTGTCGCTACCGCCACCAGGGCCTTTCTCCGGCGCTTTAACCGGGCCAAAACTAATTTCAAAGCTACTCGCCGGATCGGGATAAAAACGAGCACCCACCCGTGACCAGTTAAGGTTACTCCACTCACCGATTTTGGGGATAAATGACCACACTAGCAGATAGGAATATTGCGGCCAGCGCGACCACAGTCCATGCCAGCCCTCCTCCGTTTCGGTCGAGGGGTCATCGCCAGACAAATAATAATTAGAAGCAAACACTTCCGGCCGCCAAGCTAGCTCCTTCCAGGCATAGGTGAAATTAATATCACTCAACCAGCCTTTGGTATCACCACCCCCACTGCGATGGCCGCTCTGCCCTGCCAATTCCCAATAGGCGGTAAAAGAATCACTGAGCGCTTCCTCAACAATAAAACCGAGGGTGTGAAAATAAACATCACCTTTACCAAAACGCGGCTCTTCGTGCTTGTACATGTAGTACAAATCTTTCGGCAACCAGGCTTGTGATTTATTGGTCATGTAAGCGACAAAACCCTCCTCATCACTTTCCAGTAACGTAATGTCTTTATGCTTATCATTGATTAATAAAGGATCATCATCTGGCGAATAAATCCCGATTAAATCGAGATTAAAATCATCAAATTTAAAGCGTGTTTTAATACCATTAAAGCCGTAGCTGCGCTCCGCATCTAAGGGACTGCTTTCCAGAATTAACAAACCGTGGCCGTAATACAGGGGAAAGCGGCCAACTTTCACATCAACAAAACCATCGAATAAGTTACTGTMTTCCACCGACAGCTCATGAAAAATAAATTCATCGACAAAGCGATAGCGATTAACATCCTTATTTGTCGCAAAATTGCGAAACTCAGTTTTAATCCAGGCTTTGTATCGTATGTTTTTAGACTGCTGCCAGGTTCCCCACAGACCCAGTATTGTTTCAGAATAATTTAACTCTGGCAGTTTGGTTCCTGTTTCGAGGGGTAGCTCATCAATAACAATCAGCTTAAGTCGCGCATCGCCGTCAATGTTTAGCTTGTCGCCTTCATAAAGGTCAGCGTAAAGCGGCAAACACACGCTAGAAAGTAATAGCATCAGACACAGAGCTAAACCTCGCCCAAACAACAGTCTGTTTTTCATCATCATCTTTTTTACTATCACGCTCTCTTCCACTAGAAAAATCGAGAAGCAGGCGCTAATACCTTGGTTAAATTATTATGGATTTTGAGCTAGCCGCGATACCGGCGGTAGATAATCAGGGGCAAGCGCCTTTAGTGGGTGCGAGCCTGAAACCTGCCCCATAAAGGGTGAGAGTACAGAATAACCCAGCAGGGATTGCAACTTAGGGCTCATTTCACGCACCAACTCGCGAGGCACCGACAAAAAGAAATTCTCTATAGTGCGCGCCCAGGGCTGGCAATATTGATTCGAAAGCGCCTGGCGTGGCCCGTCACTGTAATTTTCACCGCCACGGTGCAGGGTATTACCGGCAAAAACCACACAGGCGCCGGCGGGCATTTCCAGGGCGATAGACTGGCTCTTCATGCGCTCCGCAAAAGTTGCATCGCACTCATTGTCGCCTTCGCGATAATCGCCACCAATTTCTTCATCGCTCCACAAATGACTACCGGGGACGATTTCGGTACCGCCGTTCTCAGGGGTGAAATCGTCAATGGCAATCACTGTCGATAAACCCACCATCGGCCGWGGGCGGGGAATACTGTAAAAAACATCATCCGCATGCCAGGGCTGGGGCGTTTCTCCAGGGTGAATACAAATCGACTGGCTCGTTGTGAGCAAATAGTTTGCTTCGAGAAACTCATCGCAGATAGCCATAATTCGCCCATCTTCAACAATATCTTGAATCACCTTATCGTAGGCGAGCAGAGAATAAATACGCTCGGTTTTATCGCCCTCAAAATTATTACGCCCCAAGAACTGTCCATTAATACTCAGTAGTAAAGCTTTGATGGACTGAAGTTCTGCGGGCTGTAAGAAATCGAGGATTACCGTGTAGCCCTGGGTTTTAACTTCTTCAATCGCAGTGGCGAGATCGTTACTATTTATTTTCATTTCACATGCGCCTTGCTTATGAATTATTGCGCATCCTGCAGAGTCGAGTCCTATACTAGCTCTCGCGGCAAAATGCCGAGGCTATTTTCCAGCCCCGGCAGCCATAGCCGCTAGTTTTTTTCTTGCTTAAAGATGGGTAGCCAGTAGAAAAAACCCACCAGAATCACCATCACCGCATCCATTATTCCCGCCTTGTCGTGAGCACGTAATTTACCTTGCACCATAATCAGCTCGCCGAGATGGGCGAAGAAAAAAAACACACCTGCCCACAGCATACGCTGGTTCCAGGGCTCGCCCAGCGCACCAAATAATGCCAATAAGGGCAATACCCAAAAGCCAAGGGTGAGGTATTTCCCAAGAGTAAAAAAAGCTTGCATAAGTATTCTCCTATATTTTAGATGACCGTCATTGAGAAAGTCGTTCGCTGGGAAATACGTGCGACAACACCCATAGACCCCGCGTAACAACTTCCCAACATAACAAAATAAACCGGGGCGAAGTGTAGCAACACCCTCCATACCCGACAATCATACTTGCCACTAACGGCGGTAATAAAGGCAAAGTCAGTCGGTATCAGGTTTTGCCTTTTCAAGAATAGGCCGCGACCACGTAATAAAACACAGGGTCGAAATGCCCGAGGCACCAAATATCATACACATCACCAGTATTTGATAGCGCGCCGCTACCAGCGGTGAAACCCCCGACAGTATTTGCCCGGTCATCATCCCCGGCAGGGATACCAGCCCGACGGCGAAGAGAGAATTAATAATGGGAATAAACGCCGCTCGACAGGCGATATTGCGCGCCTCCTGCCATTCGACACCACGCCCAATCTCGGCATACAAACGTTCGGCCGCCAGACTGACTGCATTCATGGCATTGGCAAAAATCATCCCCGCCAGCGGTATGAGATAACGCGCCTCATACCATGGGTCTAGCCGAAGTACTCCCTGGGTAATGAGTATTAGCACCAGTCCACCGCCCAGCCCAATAGCTAACAGAGCCCGCCGATAGAGCAGGTGCCGGTGCTCTTTGATGCTGCCCAGGCCTATCCAGCTAGAAGCAAAAACCATAACCGCCAGTACGGCTAACACAACCGCACTGCTATCAGATTCGAAAATAAAACTGAGAAAGTAGCCGACTAATAGCAGTTGCCCGAGCATGCGAATAACGGCGTAGAGGGCATTGCCCGGCCCCAGTGACCATCTGAACATCATCACCAGTACCACCACGACTGGGATAAATGCCAGTGACAAACTAACCAGCGATAGGGTTTCCACACTGTTATTCATATTTTTTTATTTCCACCGCGAATACCAGCAGGCTTAGAAAAACTACTGATCAAGCGGCTCTGGCTCCTGAATATTCACCACAGCTATCTCCTCAAAGCCTACAGACTCATCATTCACAAGCTCACCATTAAACTGCCTCATTAACGCCCCCCCCCGGCGTTGAGTACTGGCAATGTTGGCTTCTTTAACATGGCCAAAGCCGCGTATAAAATAAGGCAGGTCAGCTATTTCAGCCGCCAATGTCAACTTCTCTGGCGACGAGTTTGTCCCTGACAAGCCCGATAATAACTGGTCGACTTGCTGCTCGTAATCGGTAATTAGTGAACGTTCCAGTTGGCGCTCCTCGCTACGACCAAAGACATCCAGTGCCGTACCGCGTAAGAATTTTAACTTTGCCAGAAAGCGGAAGGCTGGCAACATCCACGGGCCAAACTCTCTTTTAATCAGCTGCCCTGTCTCGGGGTCACGCTTTGAGAGCAGGGGCGGTGCCAGATGAAAAGTTAGCTTATAGTCGCCATCAAATTGCTGTTTTAACGATTCGGCAAATTCGCCATCGGTATACAGTCGCGCCACTTCGTACTCATCTTTATACGCCAGTAGCTTGTGGTAATTGCGCGCCACATTTTTACTCAGTGTCAGCTCAGCGGCACCAAGCTTTTGCTCTACCGCCTTTACCTTATCGATCAAAGATCGATAGCGCCGGGCATAAGCTCCGTTCTGATACTGGCGTAATTGAGTGCTGCGATAAGCAACAATGCCTTCCAGAGTTTCAGCTTCGGGGTTTTGCTCAGAGGCAGAGATTGGATCCAGCCCTGCGAGGCCTTTCACTTTTGCGGGCTGCTCGGCCAAACGTCGACCCCAAAGGAAGGCCTGTAAGTTCGCCGCAACGGCCACACCGTTCAAAGTGATCGCCTGTTCCAGAGCATCTTTACCGAGGGGTAGTAAGCCTTTCTGCCAGGCAAAGCCCAGTAAAATCAGATTGCTGGTCATGGCATCACCCAGTAATGCCGTACCGAGTACAGAGGCATCAAAAAAGTGAGCGGCCTTCGTTGCGCCACCAATCACTTGCTCCATGGCCTGTTCAGGAAAAGGCGCATCGGGATCTTGCGTAAAATCTGCCGTGGGCGAGCCGTGATTATTGACAATCGCCACGGCTGTCGAATGATCGAGGCAACTCAAAGAGGCCTGCGCAGACGACACCACCATATCGGCACCGAGCATTAACTGCCCCTTACCGGCGGGTACTCTCACGCCGTGAATATCGGACTGTTTTTTGGCGATGCGCACATGGCTGCTTACCGCGCCAAACTTTTGCGCCAGTCCAGTCTGGGTCAACACCGCGACACCCTTACCTTCGATATGAGCCGCCATGCCAATGATGGAGCCGATGGTTAACACCCCCATGCCGCCAACGCCGGTGAGCAGTATGTTGTAGGGCTCGCTGAGTTCATCACCGCTCGCTCGCGGCAGGGGTAAGTCGGAAAAAGACTGATCGGCTGACACAGCCACCGATTTATGCAGGGAAGCGCCGCTTACCGTGACAAAACTCGGGCAAAAGCCCTTCAAACAGGTGAAGTCCTTATTGCAGGCGTTTTGATCAATCACCCGCTTGCGGCCGAGTTCCGTTTCTTTCGGTGCCACCGCGAGACAGTTCGACTGCACACCGCAATCGCCACAACCCTCGCACACAGCCGAATTGATAAACACGCGTTTATCGGGGTCCTCCAACAGGCCGCGCTTGCGACGACGGCGCTTTTCGGTGGCACAGGTTTGCTCGTAGATAATGACGCTGGTGCCATCTAGCTTGCGCAGGTCTTTTTGTATAGTCGTAAAATTGTCGCGATGGTCGACACTCAGCCCCGCAAATTTAGGGAAGTCGCTGCTGTATTTTTCCGGCAGATCACTGACCACGGCAATGCGTTTAACGCCCTCACCCTTGAGCTGATACACCATCTGTTCAACGGTCAAACTGCCATCGATATGCTGACCGCCCGTCATCGCCACCGCGTCGTTGTAGAGAATTTTATAGGTGATATTGGCACCGGAGGCGATGGCGGCACGAATGGCGAGAATGCCCGAGTGGAAATAGGTGCCGTCGCCAATATTCTGAAATACGTGCCGGGTGTTGGTGAAGGGTGCCTGACCTATCCACGAAGCACCCTCGCCACCCATTTGGGTGAAGGTCTCAGTATCGCGGTCCATCCAGGTGACCATAAAGTGACAGCCGATACCGGCCAGTGCGCGACTGCCTTCCGGCACTTTGGTCGAGGTGTTGTGAGGACAGCCGGCACAAAACCAGGGCTTGCGCTGGGGTAATGTGGCGGCGGGCACCACTGATGAACCACTTTTTGTCGAGGTTGGGGCGGATAGCGCCAATGTTGCCGGTGACAATAGCGTTTCCAGCCGCGAGGCAATCGCTGCGGCGACATCACGGGCACTCAGCTCGGCGATAGTACTGAGTAAGGCAGCGCCCTTATCATCCTGCTTGCCGACGACCCGGGGGCGCTGATCATCGGCTAGCGAATAGAGCAGACTTTTCAGCTGATCTTCAACCAGCGGCCGCTTTTCTTCCACCACCAAAATTTCTTCCAAACCGCTGGCGAACTCCGTCATACCCTGGGGTTCGAGGGGCCAGCTCATGGCGACTTTGTAGACTTGCAGGCCGATAGCCTCGCGCTTTTTCTCATCAATGCCAAGGTCAGCCAAGGCATGAAGCACTTCAAAATAGGCCTTGCCGGTGGCGACGATACCAAAGCGAGGCTGACCGCAATCGAGCATTACCTTATCGATGCGATTGGCACGAGCGTAGGCCAAGGCGGCACGAATTTTGTGCTGCTGCAGGCGTTCTTCCTGCTCCAGAAAAGGGTCTGGCCAGCGGCTGTGAACACCGCTTTCGGGCATTGCAAAGTCGTCCGGCTCGACCAACTGTAAGCGCTCAGGATTCATGTCAGCGGCTATCGCCGCGTCCATATTTTCGGCGGTAACTTTCATGCCCACCCAGCAGCCGCTGTAACGGGACATGGCCCAACCAATCAACCCGAAGTCGAGGACATCCTGCACCCCCGCCGGGTTCAACACCGGCACTGAGGCGCCGATAAACATCGGTTCACTTTGATAGGCCAAGGTCGACGACTTGGCCATGTGGTCATCACCCACCACCGCCAGCACGCCACCGAATTGACTGGCACCGGTATTATTCGCATGCTTAATCGCATCCATCGCCCGGTCGAGGCCCGGCCCCTTGCCGTACCAAAGACCAAATACACCGTCGTATTTAGCTTCGGGGAAGAGATTAACTTGCTGGCTGCCCATCAACGCTGTGGCGGCCAACTCTTCGTTAACACCCGGCTGAAAATGGATATTGTGCTCTTTGAGGAAGCTATCGGCGCGCCACAGTGCGTTGTCATACCCCCCAATCGGCGAGCCGCGATAACCGGAGATAAACCCCGCCGTTGCCAGGCCCTTGGCCTTGTCTCGCTGACTTTGCAAGATCGGCAGGCGCACCAGTGCTTCAATGCCGGTCAGGTAAGCCCTGCCCGTGGTGCAGGTATATTTGTCATCTAGCGCTACAGGCAAGATCACTCGCTCCTATTTATTTTTTTTACAACAGGCAGTTCGCAGTGACGTTTAGGGTCAGGCACGAAACAGCCGGGAATTAATTCGAGTATTAATAGGAGGAAGTATAGCAAGTGACTTACATAGAATTGGCATTGCGCCGTTGATTAATTGCAGGTAAATACACCCGCCGAAACGGGCTGCCCTCTTCAAGAGGACCTATTTGAAACAACTAAAACAGTTGTTTCAAATAGGTGAGGAAAACACGCAAGGATTAACTGGGAGGAAGCACCTCAAGATGCGAGGTATCGACCTGCGTTGCCTCTACCGACTGCTTTTCATCGGCGTGCAAAATCTCACCCCCGCCGGGTTCCAGAGCCAGCGCACTGACATCAATATCTGTCGCTGCGACATTGGAACGCTCGTCGGGGCGCAACACATCACTACCCACCGGAGCCAATGACATATCCCCCCCATCCGCAGCCGGCTGTTCGGCCGGCTCTGACAGGGAGGCTGGTGTCGCAACAGGGGCTTGTTTTGCAGGTTCTAAAAAAGGGTTCCGCTTGGCGGCAACAGGGGCCGGTGTAACTGCCTCCGCAGCTGGCGCATCGACCTTCACCGGACGCAGTTCGGCTATCGCGCCAATTTTCAACAGGGCCTGTTCGTATTTTTTCGCCCCGGCTTCATCTAGATTGCGACGAATAGCCGTCGGACGACCCGAAAACAACTGTTCAACCTTCGCGGCCTCTAACTTAAATAGCCCTGCCAGGCGTTCTTTCACATCGCCCACGGACTGCCCCGCAACGATGTCACCGCGAAAAAAAACATCAAACTGTTGATCACTCACTTTTAGTACCCCGCACTAAGCTAACCATCCTCGCATTATTGATTAGCTCAAGCGGCATTTCAGCCACGCGGTTCTCACTTCCCGGCTACACCGGCGAAAAATTGCCAGCCGATCGCAGCCCAAACCGCTACAAACAGCAACATACTGAGCATCACAGCCGCCGATGCCTGGTCTTTTGCCCGCCCCGCCAGCTCGGCTTTTCCGGGCGACACCAGATCCACCACCGCCTCGATGGCAGAATTGAGCAGCTCCACTATCAACACGATCAACATAGCAGCAAATAAAAGGGCCAAATCCTGCGACGAGTCGGCGATATAAAAGCCCAGCGGGGACAGCACGACCACCAGAAACACTTCGACTCGGAAAGCTTCTTCATAACGAAAACAGGACTTTAAGCCCTGTATGGAAAATCCTGTTGCACCGACCAAACGTCGGTACAACAAAGACATAAATCCACCTTCTGTTTGATGCATAAAAAATTTACTCGCGTGTTAGCGGTTTAAACCCCGCTAGGAAACTGAATTAATGCGCTGATCCATCTCCAGCGCGGGTGCTGCTTCTCGCGGTCGGCCAACCACTCGTGCCGGCACTCCCGCTACGGTGGTATGGGGACTCACCGACTCCAGCACCAACGTACCGGCCCCAATTTTTGCGCCCTCGCCCACTTCTATATTACCGAGGATTTTTGCCCCGGCAGCGATCAGTACTCCGCTGCGAATTTTCGGGTGACGATCACCACTCTCACTGCCAATACCACCCAGGGTCACGGCGTGCAGCATGGACACATTGTCCTCAACAACGGCAGTTTCGCCGATCACCAACCCCGTCGCGTGATCAACCATAATCCCGCCACCAATTTGTGCACCGGGGTGAATATCGACAGAAAACACCTCTGCACAAAGGCTTTGCAGGTGTACAGCCAGGGCCTGTCGTTTGTTTAACCACAGATAATGAGCGACGCGGTGCACCTGCAGGGCGTGAAAACCCTTGAAATACAACAGCGGCATTGCATATTTATCACAGGCCGGGTCACGCTCTCGGTAGGCAACCAGGTCACGCTGCATTTTTTCGCCGATACGGGCATCGTTTTCAAACGCTTCGGCAAAAACCTGGCGAATTGCCAGTTTCGACACGGCCATATTGCCGAGCATTTCAGCCAGATTGTAAGCAAGGGCCGTTTCGAGCGAGTCGTGACTTAATATCGCAGAATGAAAGAAGCTCGCCAATACCGGCTCGTCTTCGGAAAAGTCACGGGCTTCAGCGAGAATTTCCTGCCATAGGGTGTTGGAGTCGGGAGGCATAAAGAGGTATCGCTCAAGGTATTAAAATCAATCGTTATTAGGAGCGAATATGGCCGAAAGGCGCTGTAGATTCAACACTACAAGCGAATAAAGCGTGAATAAATCTCATCGAGGTTTTCGAGGATCACACCTTGTAGGTAGATATCGGTATTTGCGATCAGCTTGCGTAGTACACCCGGAGTCAGTGCCGCTTCGCAAACAGTAGCCAGCGGACGAAAACTCAAATGCCATGGCTCGGCGGCTACGCCATCTTCCTGGGAACCCTTGTAGGGACGGAAAAACGCCGTATTACCACTGCTTATTAGTTCACCAAGCCAGTGAGAACAGTGTTCAAAAGGCCCGCCCAACGCATACTCTTCCTGGGTCAGCTGCAACGGGTAATCCTCACCGACTGCGGCACTGTCCCAAATATCGATCTCACCACCCCAGTGATGGCGAGATGCTCCCGGCAAAGCTGACCAGCGTAATATGGCAAACACCTGCTCACGCTCACTCAACAAAGCCATGGCCAGAAGCTTGCCCTCACTATCCATAACCGGCCGTTCACCCCTGGCCTTTGCATTCCAGATGGCCAGTTGCCGATCGAATGAACGGAAACCGCTGGCCATGCGCAGAGCAATACCCTCTTCAGCTGCTTTTTCGATAAGTGCACGATAAGGCGCTACCACATCACGATGTAGAAAATGGCCAGGGAAAACTTCCTGTAGGTGGCTTTGTGACTGGCCAGTTAATTGCGCGATTGTTAACGGTGTGATTTTTTTCGGCACACGATTTAATCGGTACGTGCTCATTGCTACTCACAATTCTGTTTGCAATCTAGAGGATAGCGTAATACCCCGCCAATCGCTTACCCGCCAGATATCAATCATCTTTTCCAGGCCTGCATCGACAAATCAAGAATAGGTGCTTGAATCTACTGGATGCAACATTCAGGCTAAGCATCAGCAGGCATGTCATGGAGACCAATAGCAATAGCCAACACAAGCCTTAACGAGCAATTAGCTTTATACTTGATATGAAAATCAGCAGGCACACTCAACTCCATGAAAGAAGAAATCGATCAATTCACAGCAATTTACGACTTAATCGTCACTTTTTTTGTCACTTACAGCTTTCAGTTAATCGGCGCGCTGATCATTTTATTGATCGGCATGCTAGTTTCCAACCGGGTTGCACGACTAGTCAGTCGAACCTGTGACAAGCACGGTCTCGACGTCACTCTGAGCCGCTTTCTTGCCAGCTGTACCAAAATCATTATCATTGTTGCTGTTACTGTAATTTGTCTGGGTAAAATCGGCATTAGCGTGACACCTTTTGTTGCCGCTATCGGCGCACTCTCTCTCGGCGCAGGCTTGGCCATGCAAGGCCTGTTAGCCAACTACGGTGCTGGTTTTAACATTATCCTTACCCGTCCTTTTGTCGTCGGTGACACCATCACCGTACAAGGCGTTACAGGTATTGTTAAAGAAGTACGGCTGGCACAAACCATTCTTAGTGATGAAGATGACATTAGCATTTTGATCCCCWACCGTCATATCGTTGGCGAAATCATCCACAATTCAAATGCCTTCAAAGTCGTCGAAAGTACTTTGGGTGTTGCCTACACCAGTGATATTGATCATGTTATCGCCACCATTAAAGCGGTACTCCACGAACTTGGCGTCGATACCAATCGGCCACCAATGGTTGGCATCGATGAATTCGGTGAGAGCAGTATTAATTTTGGCATTCGCTATTGGGTGCCAACTGACAAATACCATCAGCTTCGCTTTAGCGTTAACGATCAACTCTTCAAGGCTTTGCATCTTGCGGGCATTGAAATACCCTTCCCGCAACGGGAAATACACCTGCTGAATTCCGACACAAGTGAGCCTCTAAAATAATAAACTGAGCTATAAATATGGAAATACACTCAACATCAGAACCACGGCGCTCTTCCCACCGCGGATCGTCCTCCCGAGTTAGAGGATCCCATCACGGTAGAACTCGCCTGATTCAGATACTGGGGGTTGCGCTCGCTCTATCCCTGTTAATCAATTTATTGCTCGCCATTGCCCTGGGTAGCTACGTCCGCAAAGCAGGTCTTTTATCAGGTGTCAGCGCCAGCTTGCGGCTACAACTTACCGATATTACCGAGCAGGCTGACAGTAAAACGGAACGAATAAAAACACTCGACAGCGAAATAAAAGAACTCACTCTCAAGCGATTACCCGGCCTCATCGGGCTGATCTATGATGAAGTTATCAAGGTTGATAAGCATTATGTAAAGAACATCGTTTTCACTCGCACGGGTAAAAAAAGCGCTCATTTTTATGAATATAAAGTGGTACTGGAAAACAGTGAATCCGCCTTGCAGCCAGCCTTAAAAGTTATTTTATTTAATCGTAATGGTGTACAAGTCGGCATGTCTGAACTGAGCAAGGATGCAGAACATGGAGGAATACTCCGTCTCGATCAGGACGAGGTGCGCAGCCACTATGCGATTGTTCAACTACCCGATAAGGTTGAACCTGAATACTTCCAGGTTATCCTGCTTTAAGCCTGACGACTTACAGGAAAATACAGTACTAACAAGGCGAAAAACACACTTAGTTCGGCTTGTAGTTTCTCTCTATTGCCTGTTTTAAAGCGTCCGCACCAAATGGCTTGCCAATGACTTCGCTAACACCCGCAGCTAAAGCATCATTCTTAGAGTCACTCTCACTCTGAGTTGTCACCATCACAATGGGCAGTTCGTCTGCAGAGTGGGTTTCACGTATTTTTCGTGTCAAATCAATACCGGAAATCAGTGGCATATTCATATCAGTGAAGACAAACGCTGGCTTATCTTCTTCAATATTTTTCAATGCTGTTTCAGGGAATTCAAACAGTTTAAATTCATAACCCAGCTTGTGTAAGGCGCTGCGATAAATATTCAAAATCATCCTCGAGTCATCCACCGCATACACCAATGCTTTAGTTTTCTGCTCAGGCTGCTGCTCGGGTTGAATAAAACTCAGCAAATCGCCTCTATCATTCTTCGCTAGAATAACATTAAAGAACTTGACGACATCGCTATGTGCTTGCTCTCGAATATAGGTAAACAGGGCATCCCTGATTTCTTCTTCAACCAACAGATCGAGGAAAATATTGTCTGATTCAGACTCCACAATCGCTGCAATAATTTTCTCACTATCAAACACTGCCGAGTGAAGCAGGTTTTTCACACCAACACCCAGCATCCGCGAATAGTTATTATTAATAGCCCGCGAGGCTGCCAGACGAACATTATCGTCTTTGTCATTCAGACCCTCGGCAAGGGCAAGAGCAATTTTTTCGCTGGGTAATCTGCCCAGAGACTCATAGGCCGCAAAACGAATATTGGCATCAGCAGGGTGATTATGGAGTAAGTTTTTTATCGGTTTTACGGCACTTTCATCAAAAATATCACCGAGAACATTCAGAGTGTGAACCACTAAATCCGTATCATCACTGCCTAAGTTTTCAATAATAACCGGTATCGCTTTTGCACCCATTTCCGCGAGCTTGGCCTTACCATAGTTCCTAACATGAGTAATATGCGAGGCCAGTGTCTCACTAAGCTTTTCAATACAAAACTGATCCTGAATTTCAGCAAACTGATCGAGAATCAAACGATCAAGCTCACTATCAGTACCCATTCTATCGCTCAATAATTGCACAGCATCGTGTGAACCAATGCTACCCAACGCACCTATTGCCGCAGCGATAATATCTCGGTTAGAAGCATAGAGATAATCAGCAAGACTTTGCGAATTATGACAAAAGCCAATTTTGGCGATTGCATCCAGCATACTGATTAGCAGACTCTCATCCGACACCCCTGCCAGTTTTGTCTCCAGGCCCAGAGTCGCAGACTCGAGAGCGAGGGCCTCAATACAGTGAACGTAATAGGCGATCTCATTGACATCACTACTACTGGACAGTATTTCTACCAGCATATCTGGGCTGGCTAGTATCTGTTCAAAAAGCAGATCTTCGAGCAAAGGGTATGCAGTCGCGACAGCTCTGTTGTAGGCAATAAAACGCGTCAGATAAACAATCAAACTAGCATCAATGCGGCCCAGTTCACGAATCGCATCGTTAACAGCCTCATTATTAGGCTCATTGATTAGATCGGCAAGCCAAACGCCCACACCTTCACTATCACCATTGGCGATCACACCGCGTAGCTGATTGAGAATTGCTTCTACATTGTTTGACATTTATACCCCGGAGACAATCAAGTCATCTATTTAATGAAACACTACATCCCTTATTTATTAGTATCAGGCAGCAGAATCATCCCAATCTGCCGAAAGCTCTCAGGGGCTTAGACTAGTAGCAAAACCTGTTTTTATCAGTGCTCTAGTTCACAGTCGCATCAGGGGTCGCGGGCTCTATGCTTACAACACAGTGTTCGAACAACAATAAAGCACACCCGTACTACTCAGACACTCTAATCACTAAGGGAAGACAGTCATCAGTAATGGGGCGGCTTTTCCTGTTCGGGAACATCAACCAAGGAGGTCTGCGTGGTTTCCTGTAAACGTTGCATCAAATAACGGCAGGTCTGTTCAAGTCTGTCGATACTTGCTTGCTGCCGGAATACCACATCATTAAGGGCCTTAACCGTATCCTCTTGATAGGCGAGTTTAATTTCTATTTCTGTACAACGTTGATCGGTCATAAGATTGCTCTTTAATGGAAGGCCCGTTATTACGGCAGGGTAATATCGCCATCTTCAACGATGTTAATAGGCACCGGCCACCAGCCAGAACGTAATTTTGTTTCCAACTCGTAATGCAGTTCGCGACCCGGCTTATTGAGCAAAGAAGAAATCAGGCGCAGGCCGGCAAGAATGTTCGTCGATGCATCAACCTGCACCGTGGTTTCAGAATAGGGGGGGATCTCAGGTATTTGCCCCGCAATTCCCTTGACAACCTTTTCACCGTTCAGCTTCAGGGTGTACGACATACCTGAAATACTGAGACCCGAGCTGTTGGGGTTTATGATGTTAAGATCGACGCGAAAACGCTGTTCAAGCCCACGGGAGGACAAGGGTTCTATTTTCACCAAATGCACTGATGGTTTTTCATAAGCCGGATCCAGCAGAGCACAGGATGAGAGCAGTGCAGCCAACAATGCCATTGCGCTAAACGGCGCAAACCTTCGGTTTAAAAATCTCACTGGTCAGTCCTCCACATCAGGCTCAAAAAACAGCCATTGCACCTGGGGAAAACGCTGCCGAAACAACGCTTCTGTACGATTAATATCAGCCACCAATTCTTTCGCGCCATCCATCACAGCCATTTTTGCCTTAACAGCGACCATGACATCATTGCCCATTTGCAGGGTCAGTAGATTAAATATTTTATCGATACTGGGTTCATTTTCGAGAAAGGCAATCATCTCCGTTCGCGTATGGGCTTCTACGCCCTGCCCCACCAGCAGGGCCTTGATCTCTACACCAATCAGCACAGCAACGACTATTAGCAATAGGCCGATAGCAATGCTGCCCCAGGCATCGTAAATGGGGTTTCCCGTCACGATGGCTGCCAACAAGGCTGCAGTTGCCAAACTAAGTCCCAGTAAAGCCGCCAGATCTTCACCAAAGACAACCATCAGCTCACTCTGGCGCGTCTCGCGAAACCAGCGCCAATAGTTCTGGGTGGCAGGGCGAATTTTATTAATCTCCCGCATACAACCTAGCAGCGAGAACCCCTCGGCCACCATCGCAAAGACCAGCACACCGACAGCGAGCCAGGGTGACTTCAGAGCCTCTGGCTGATGCAGCTTGTGCCAGCCCTCGTAAATTGAAAATACACCGCCCAGTGTAAATAACATCAAGGCCACTAAAAACGACCAAAAGTAGATTTCTTTACCGTAGCCCAGCGGGTACTCCGGTGAGGGTGGACGTTTGGCCTTTTTTATACCCAATAACAATAAGAATTGGTTGCTACAATCGGCCACGGAGTGAATGGCTTCTGCCAGCATCGCCCCGGAACCTGTAATCCACGCGGCAAAGCCTTTGGCTATCGCGATGGCGCCATTGGCAAACAGTGCATAGAAGATACTTTTTAGCGGATCTGCACCCTGAGACATATTTTATTAACCATTGAATTTTTGACAACAGGGCGCATCTTAATAGACTCAAGCCTTGTCACGCCATCAGCAAAAGGAGTTTTACGTGTTACGCATCGGTTTATTTCTCGCGACTAACATCGCCATACTCGCACTGGTTACCGCCGTCTTTCAAATTTTCGGCCTCGAACAGTATCTTGCCACTCAGGGTGTGAACGCCAATATGACGGGGCTTCTTGTCATGTGTGGCGTGTTCGGCTTTGGAGGCTCGTTTATTTCGTTGTTAATATCAAAATGGATGGCCAAGCGCAGTACTGGCACGCAAATCATCAGCGAACCGTCTAATGCAGATGAGCGCTGGCTGCTCGAAACGGTCGCCGAATTAGCCCGCAAAGCCGATATTGGCATGCCTGAGGTCGGTATTTTTCAAGCTCAGCAATCTAACGCCTTCGCCACTGGCTGGAACAAAAACAATGCCCTGGTTGCCGTCAGTACCGGGCTATTCAGCCGCTTTAGCAAAGACGAAATAAAAGCCGTACTCGCCCACGAAATCGGCCACGTCGCCAACGGGGATATGGTCACTCTGACCTTGATTCAAGGCGTGGTAAACACCTTCGTGATGTTCTTTGCCCGCATCATCGGCTCCTTTATCGACAAAGCGGTGTTTAAAAATGACCGGCCCGGCATCGGCTATTTTGTCACCGTGATGGTGCTACAAGTCGTACTCGGCATTCTTGCCTCCACTATTGTGATGGCCTTTTCACGCTGGCGTGAGTACCGCGCGGATGCTGCTGGTGCCCACCTCGCGACCCGGGGTGCAATGATTGCTGCACTGCAAAAGCTACAGGCCGAAACTCAGGCTCATGTGCCTAGCGAAATGCCCGACACGATGGCAGCACTAGCTATTTCCAGCGGCTGGAAAAAACATGCTAGCAAGCTATTTATGTCACACCCTCCACTGGAAGAACGCATCGAAGCCCTACKCAGGGGCGTCTAAATTTGTCTCCGGAAGCAGTCTGCCCCCAGCCACTTTGCGCCGTTGCCGACATCCCTGTCGACGGCGCAAAGGGTTTTCAGCTCGATAAATTCAACAGCATTTTCGCCGTACGCAAGGATGGCGAACTCTACCTCTATCGCAATCGCTGCCCCCATGCCCGCCTCGAACTCAACTGGACGCCCGACCGTTTTCTTGACAGAAATCGAGACTACATTTTATGTGCCGCCCACGGAGCGCTGTTTGAAATTGACAGTGGCGACTGTATTTCCGGCCCCTGCCCTGGCACCCGCCTCAGCCCCGTCGCCCACACGATTGTCAATGGGCAGCTATATCTAAACGAAGGCCCCCTCAATAATGAATAAGCTCAAGCAATTGACTGTTCGATCAAAGCTGCATGCCATACAATCCCTTCGCTAACGAATATCCACCCTCCCTATAAACAAAGGAATTTCATCATGAGTAAAGTAGAAGATCATATCGCCATTCGTGAACTGGCCGCCCGTTACAACCGCGCTTTTGATTATGGCAATCCCGAAGCCTGGGTTGAGTGCTTTACTGAAGATGGCAGCTTTGAAATGGGCGGTAAAAAACTCGCCGCCGGTAGCGAAGACTTACTCGCTTTCGCAAAAAAAATGATCCCCACAATGAAAGTAAAGCACTGCACAACAGACGCTATCGTCGAAGTTGACGGCGACACAGCCGTTCATGATGCTTATCTGATTCTGGTCGATTGTGGCGACAAAGTCAGTATTGTTAACTCGGGGCGTTATATTGATGCCGTCGTTAAAGTTGACGGCCAGTGGAAATTCAAGCAGCGCGTGGTCGATATTGACGGCAGTATGTAACTGCCTATCAAGCACGTTTAGGCAAGCAAAGCCCCTGTTTTTTGAGTATTGCAGGGGCTTTTTTTTCGCCAGGCGTTTACGCCGTCGGCACTACAAACTTCAGCTTTCTATCGACCACAATTTCCTCCGAACTCAGGCTACAGCYATAAACCAGTACTTCAACACCGGCCTCAACAGCCTCCACTAATACCTGTGAATACGCAGGATCAACCTCCTGCGCCACGGCAACCTCGTCAATGTCAGTCAATTGCACGCAAAAAACCAGCACCCCGCGCTGCCCCTGCGCGACAACATGCATCAATTCACGCAAGTGCTTGGCACCCCGCGTCGTGACCGCATCGGGAAAGCGTGCTTGCTTGCCTTCCGCTTCCAACGTGACACTCTTTACTTCAACAAAGCACTGAGTCTCGCCCTGCTCGAGCAGAATGTCGATGCGGCTGTTTTCCTCACCGTAACGCACCTCGGTACGCAAAGTGTCGTAACCCTGTAATTCACTGAGCACGCCATTCTCGATGGCCTCGACAATCAACTTATTAGGCCGCGCAGTATTCACACCGGCCAGTCGCCCTCCTGTGGTGGTAATGATTTCCAGAGTGCCGGGCAATTTACGCTTTGGGTTATCCGAGTGCGAGAACCAGCAGGGCTGGCCCGGTGCCAGGCAATTTTTCATCGAACCAGTATTTGCACAGTGGATCGTTAATTCACTACCATCGCTCAGCTCTATATCAGTAAAAAAACGCTTATAGCGCTTAATAAAAATCGCCTTTTCAAACGCGGGGATTATTTTCATCGACAACTCAAGGTTATTTACGAACAACCACAATCACATTAATGACAGCAAGAGTGTGGGGCCAGGCTAAGTTTCATTTACGAAAACAATGTAGTTTCTTTTAAAAAAATATTGATTACGGTCATTAACCAGATGTAATTCCGCCTACCATGCAGATGTTAAAAAACATCCACTAACGACACAATTATTGAAAGTGACATCATTTTAATACCACTCGCACCCTGTTACAAAATCGAAAACTGGATTCTAGCAACAGCAGTGTTATAGACAAAAATAAAATCAAGATGGCCGGGACGACAATGGTTAGAAAAATCAACGCATAAAAAAGTCCGGTACTTTTTTCAGTTCCGACCTTTTTATATCTACCAACTTTAAGAAAAGACTAGAGCTCGCCTTATGCGGACAAAAAAATCACTGTGCCCCCCAGCCCCCATCAACCACAAATTCTGCGCCAGTGATAAACCCGGCTTCATCCGAGCTTAAAAACAACGACATCGTGGCAATATCAATCGGCTTACCGGTTCTCGCCATCGGTGTCGTTTGCACAATCGCGGCCATCTGCTCGTCACCCATAGTTTTGGCTAATGGCGTTTCGATGATACCGGGATGAACCGAGTTAACTCTGACACCCTGCTGGGCATATTCCAGACCTGCAGACTTTGTCATCAAACGCACCGCGCCTTTGGCACCGTGGTAGGCAATCATGCTCGGCGTACCAATGATGCCAAACAATGAGGAAATGTTGACGATGGCGCCATTGCCCGACTTCTTCAAAGCCGGCATACAGGCCTTCATACCCAACCAAACGCCGGTCTGGCAAATGGCGACAACACGATTAAAACCTTCGAGGGTTTCCTCTTCGACACCGGTGAAGTTGCCAACACCGGCATTGTTAACCAGGGTAGTAATGGCGCCATATTTGTCAACGGTCTGTTTCGCAACATTGGCCCAGTCAGACTCACTGGTGACATCCTGACGAATAAAGAGGGCGTCACCACCCTCACCCTGAATCGCACTAACCACCTTCGCACCAAGTTCTTCCTGTACATCAGTGACGACAACTTTCGCGCCCTCACTGGCAAAAAGATGTGCGTGTGCTTCGCCGATGCCGCTGGCTCCGCCGGTAATAATTGCTACCTTGCCTTCAAGTCTATTACCCATATTGTCATTCTCCGTTTCTTATTAAATAGTGAATTATTTCCTGACGCCCGCAAAACCACCGCGCACCACAGAATTGTCAACCTGTTGGCATAGTATGCTTGACCCATGACCCGGGCATCAAGCAGCATTCGCTGACTGGCAATCCATTAAAAAAACGCGTAATTTAAATAGCATTGCAGGAATGCCCACAAGGAAAGAATAAAGTGAATGAAATATCTATACACGGCAGTGATGTCCTTGTCGCCAGTATCGTCGTGTGGTTTTTGGGCGCGTCGGTCAATAGAAAAGTACCATTCCTCAATCGCTATAGCATTCCGGTTGCAGTCACCGGCGGCTTAATTTGTAGCACTCTGGTAGCTCTGCTCTACACCTTTGCAAACATTCAAATCAATTTTGATATGGCCCTGCGAGATGGTTTGCTATTGATTTTCTTTAGCACCATTGGCCTTGGCGCTAAATTGAGTTTATTAAAAGAAGGGGGTAAAGCATTAGCGTTGTTGCTATTAGTTGCCGCTTGTTTCCTGATTATTCAAAACGTAACGGGCGTACTTCTTATCAAAAGTATGGGCGCCCACCCCGCCTACGGCTTATTTGGCGGTAGCGTTTCCTTTGCGGGCGGATATGGCACCGCTATCGCCTGGGGAGGAATCGCTGAAGAGGCTGGTTTGAAAATGGCCAAAGAAATTGGCATTGCCTTTGCCACCTTTGGTTTAATTGCAGGGGGGATTATAGGCGGCCCTATTGGCGAATTTCTTATAAGGCGGCAGAAAATCAAACCTGTGGCCGATGATGAAACTAAAGCCCCTCTGGAAAAAATTAGCGGCGATGATATAACTGAAGTTATAGCGCCACCCATTAGCAGTGTTCTGGGCACCATCTTATTACTGGCTATCTGTGTCGAAATAGGCGACATGGCCAACCGCATATTATTTAGCTCTGGCGTTACTCTGCCGGGGTTCCTCACCGCAATGATGATTGGCATCATCATTACTAATGGTGCTGACCTTTTGAAAATAGAACTCAGTGATGTCGCTTTGGAAAGATGTTCTGAGTTAAGCCTACAGATGTTTCTCTGCATGAGTTTAATGAGCATTCAGCTGTGGACACTGGCCCAGGCCATTGGCCCTATTCTTATCGTACTGGGCGCACAAATTGTGGTAATTACAGGCTTCGCAACCTGGATTGTTTACCGGGTTATGGGGCGGGATTACGATGCCGCAGTGATCGCTTCGGGCTTTGTTGGCCTGGGTCTAGGAGCGACACCAGTGGGCATCGCCAATATGAATGCCGTCACGTCTAAATACAGGCCCTCGCCAAAAGCTTTTCTGGTGATCCCTCTGGTCGGGGCATTTTTTATCGACCTGGTGAATGCTCTAGTTATTAAATTTTTTGCCGCGCTGCCGATGATGTCCGCTGGCGCAATGTAAACATTCGTCGACAATTAACGAAGCACSCATACTCACATAACAGTTCGATTTGAAGACAGGGTAATTAAGTAGTAGTGGACAAGGTTTTACAGCGTTCTACACAGTTGATAGAGTACGAGCCTCTAAGCGGGCACTCCACAGGACACGAAAATAATTATTTTTGGTTAAGCGTTTTTTATCAAATACTCCCTTATCACGCTTTTGCCAAGATCTTTTTCAACAACAGGAATTACCCATGAAGAAACTCCTCGCTATCGGTATCACCAGCGCTTTTTTCAGCCTTCCCCTTTACGCTAAAGTTATTATCGACCCTGAAGGTGTTGAGATGGGACAGTATCAACGAGATACTCAGTCCTGCGAGCAAATTTCCAGCCAGGTTGATAGTCAAGCGGGATCAAGTGCAGTTAAAGGTGCAGTGCTGGGTGGTGGCGCGGGGGCAATAGTAGGTAATAGCGATACCGCAAAAAAAGCCGCCGGTGTTGGTGCATTACTGGGCGTTGTTGGCGGCAGAAGAAGTACATCCTCTGAACGAGATAAAGTCATTAAAAATTGCCTGCGCAATAAAGGCTATACCGTCCTCAATTAATGATTGATAGCAAAGATAAACTCAGCGCTCCCTCGACCCACATGAATCTGTAGAAGCACTACCCTTATTACTTGATCTCAGGTGCAATTAACAACGCTAGCCCCTAATAATCGCCATCTGCTTGGCTAATACATCTGCAGGCAAACTATTTTCGAGCGTCAGCCTATCGACCAAATTACCGTAACGCGCCTTCATTTTTTCAGCGACCTGCAGGGGTTCGCCTACAACGGCAAAGGTTTCGAGCATTTCATCGCTAATCAGGTCGGGCATTTTGTCCCAGCCATTATTTTTGGACAGGTGATTCAGCTTCGGATGTAAATCTTGCCAGTCGTGACATTCCAGCACGGTTTTATAGGCCGGGGTCGAAGCATAAAAGGAAATACGGTATTTGACCTTTTGCTTGCAGGCTTCAAACTCTTCCTCTGTTTGTCCGGTAACCACAAAGGGCGGCAGGGATATTTCAAAATCACTGCGCGACCGGCCATTTTCGGCGAGGGTCTCGTTAATGCCCGGCAAAAGGCGCTCTTCAATAAACTTTTGCGTGCTGAAGGTGTGAATAATAATACCGTCGGCATCCTTCGCCGCTGTTTTAATCATCAGCGGGCCAACGGCGGCCATTACCACTTTGGGGCGACCGTATTCGGTATTTTTCGGTGTAAAGTCAGGCGTCATTAAGGTGTGCTGATAGTAATCACCGCGAAAATCCAGGGGCTCATCGTCGTACCAGCAATCCCAGATGGCGTGCAAAGAGCGGATAAATTCACTCATTTGTTTTGCAGGACCATGCCAGGGCATACCGAAGCGTTTGGTAACATGGGCTTTTATCTGCGAACCTAGGCCCAGAGTAAAACGGCCTTTGGAGTAGGCATTTAAATCATGAGCCGTGTAGGCTGTTGTCATCGGGCTACGGGCAAAAGCAACGGCGATACCGGTGCGTAACTCAACTGTTTCAGTTGCATCAGCACCCATGCCCACGATGAGGAAGGGATCATTTTGTATCTCTGCGGTGACAACACCATCAAAACCCTGATCCTCAAAGGCTTTATAGCCCTCTTTGATCGAACCAATATCATCCATTTTGTCGCCGAAACTAAAACTGCTATCAATTTTCACGGTATGCTTCCCTTTTATTTATAAGTATCTGTTTATTCATTTTCATCCAGTGTACAAAAACAACTGTAAAAAGGCTTGAGTGATTGAACAGTCTTACATCCTTAGCCACATAAAAGAAAAACCAGACAAACCCATGCTAGGTAGCTAACTGTGTAGTCGAAAGAAATTCAGTGGCAGATACGCTACAATCCACTACGAGCGCGGCATTTTTGTCACACTAAACTGCCGAACTCGGGCGCTATACAACAACTTTTTATAAACTAGCGACCCACGGAAATTGACTTTACTTATGCCGGCTAAAACACCAACTACCAATAAGACAGAGGCATCTCTGGATACGCCAGCCTTAAAAAGCGGGCACTTTGTATCCTCTGCCTATGCAAACCTGGTGTTTAAAACCATGGGGCACAGTGAAGAGGTAGAATCTTGCTTTGCAAGACATGGTATTAGTAAAGAACAACTGGCAGACCCCAACCAAAAGATTGCCTTCGACCCCCTCTGCGATGCCATTTTTGAGCTGATGGAAACATTAAAAATGCCCGGGGCAGGCTTATCTATTGGCCGACAGTTCCATATTTCCAGTCATGGGGCAATGGGCGTCGCAGTCATCAGCAGCGAGACCGTCGGCCAAGCCCTTCATGATGCGGCCAAGTACTACCACACGGCGATAACCTTTTGCGATATCGAGGTCTACTACGACAAGGACTATGTCATCGTCGAAATTGTAGAAACTCACAGTAATCCCGATTTCCAGACAGTTGTCGTCGAAGCGATGATGCTGACCATGCAAAATGCGCTGGAGTTTGTCGGCGGCAAAGCCCTGAGCTCCGCCAAATTCATCTTCGCCTTTCCGCCACCCGCGTACGCTGACGATTACGGTGATTTCTTTTCGGGTGAAATCAGCTTTAACGGCGACAAGCACATGATGATTTTGCCCAAGAGCGTGCTCGACACACGGTGCATTACCGCCGACGTACACATTCACAAGCTCGCCGAAGATCAACTCCAACAAAAAATGCAGGAGCTACGCTCGAACAATCTCACCATGTCTCACGTACTCGACCTGATGCGCCGCCAGCCCGACAATATGCCAAGTCTTGAAGACCTGGCCAAAGTCTTTAACGTTTCATCACGCACCATCATTCGCTACTTACAGGCTGAAAACACCACTTACCGCAAGCTGCGCGATACCGTACACAAACAGTTGGCTACTGACGCCCTGCACAACACTGAGCATTCTATCGATGCTATTGCTCTCGATTTGGGCTATCAGGACACTACCAGTTTTCGCCGTGCCTTCAAGCGCTGGTGTAGTTGCTCGCCTTCCGAATACCGAAATAATAAGCCGCAATAAGCTGCTAGATTAAACGCNAAATTTAAAGGGGCAATCGCCCCGATCACTGCCAATAAAGGATAACTTCATGTCAAAAATTTCTATTTCACTGGAAGGTAAAGTTGCGCTCATTACCGGCTCTGCCAGAGGCCTGGGTGCCGAGATTGCCAGGACTTTATCGCAAGCGGGCGCGGCCATCATGATCACCGACATTCTCGAAGACCTCGGTCGCGCAACGGTGAAAGAAATCGAAGAGGCCGGTGGCAAAGCGGCATTTTTACCCCATAACGTCACCAGCGAAGCAGATTGGGAGCGTGTAACAGCTGAAACCGTCAAACACTTCGGCGGCCTTGATGTGGTCGTCAATAACGCCGGTATCGAAATCTGTGCCTTATTTGAAAATACCGAACTGGAAGACTTCAAACGYATTCTCGACATCAATGTCAGTGGCGTTTTCCTTGGCCTCAAGCACGCCTGCAAAGCCATGAAGCCAGGCGGCATTGCCGGTAACGGCGGCTCCATCATTAMTCTGTCTTCGGTTGCTGGCTTGCGCGGTTACTCCGGCCTCGGTGCTTATTGTGGTAGCAAGGGTGGCGTTAAGCTGCTAACGAAAGCAGCGGCTGTCGAATTTGCCAGCTTGAAATACGGCATTCGCGTTAACTCGATTCACCCCGGCCTGATCCCCACCAACATGGGCGAAAGTGTTCTTCAGGGTTTCGTCGATGCGGGCCTCGCACCTTCAGCGGAAAAAGTAAACGAGGCATTTGAACGCAGCACACCTCTAGGAATGATTGGCCAGCCTTCAGATATTGCCAACGCTGCTTTGTACCTGGCCAGCGACCAATCGCCCTGGGTTACCGGTGCTGAAATTGTCGTTGATGGCGGCACGACTGCTACCTGATTCTACAACTGAGCCTCTTTCGCTCGATGTAAAAAAGCCGCGATTATTCGCGGCTTTTTTATTGGATTTTGGTCGNTTTTTTTAAAATTTTTGCAACGTAATTTCGTTAACTACTTTGGAGTAGGCAGACTGCGCTTACTGTCGAGCCAGCGAAAAACCCGCATCCAACTCTCTCGATCATATTCTGTTTTCGCCGGTGAAAACTCAAAAATAGACAAACCCATTTCAGCTGCACGAATATAATTTTGACTGGCACGTAGCATAGCTAAGTAAGGTATTTTTTTACCGTTGGGCAGTTTAATCATCTCAAGATAACCATCGAGATCGCCGGCAGCCAGCGTGTTTTCTCGCACGCGGTTAGCCACCGTCGCCAGTTTAACCTGGGTATTCAAAACCCTGCGCAGGGCATTTAACTGGCCGATAAAATGTTCCGCAGCACGAATATCAATCGGCGACGGTAAAATGGGGATTAAAATACTATCGGCTCGTTGTACCAGGTTAGCCAGAGGGCGCCCACTAACAGCAGCAGGGCTATCAATAATCAAATAATCCGTATTTTTCGGTACGCGAACCTGATTCTGCCAGGCAGCCAGACCCTGGATGCGCGGCCGGTCAGAGGGCCGAACAGCCAGCCAATCCATACTCGAACCCTGRGGATCAAAATCTGCCAACACGACCTTTTTGCCCTTCAGCGCATAGTAAGCCGCAATATTTGTCGCCATCGTGGTTTTACCACAGCCACCCTTGGCATTAAGTAAAAGTATCGAGCGCATGTCATTGCCTTCTAAATACAAAAGGTTGGGGTATTAAGACCAACAAATACGACCTAAAACACCGCAACCTCATCATTCCAACGCTAGTGGCAGGTATAGCCGCCATCAATAATAAGCTCAGTACCCGTAACGTACCTCGACTCATCTGACGCAAGATACAAAATGCCGTAGCCCTGATCCTCGGGCACGGCCATATGGCCAACCACAATCTCGTGCTGAATACGCACCAAATCGTCCGGACCAAACAAATCGCCAGCACTCTCGGCCATCGGTGTTTTAGTAAAGCCGGGATGCACCGAGTTAACGCGGATATTGTATTTTTTCTCTGCACAATACAGCGCCGCCGATTTTGTAAACAGCCGCACACCACCTTTACTGGCATTGTAAGCCGCCGATCGTGGGTCGCCGATAATCCCTTCAATAGATGAGATATTGACGATGCTACCACCACCATTGAGCTTCATTTGCTTAATGGCGTTCTGGGTCCCCATAAACACGGCTTCCAGATTGACCGACTGAATAAAACGCCAGTGGGCCAAATCACTTTCTTCGAGATCGGTCGCAGCACCCACTCCCGCATTGTTCACCAGTACGTCTAAACGACCGTATTCGGCCATCACAGCGGCAATAACTTCCGGCCAACGGCTTTCAGAAGTGACATCCTGCTCGATAAAAATGGCCGCATAACCCNGGTCACGCAGTATTTGGGCAGCAGCTTCACCCTCTTTGGGGCGAATGTCCGTAATGGCCACTTTGCCACCTTCGCGGCACATTAGCTCAGCRGCCGAGTAGCCMATGCCCCCCGTACCGCCGGTAATTAAACAGACTTTATTTTCAACTCTGCCCATCAAAAATCACTCCCTGTGTTTAGTGACAGGTAAAACCACCGTCAATAACAAGCTCTGTACCTGTCATATAACGCGACTCATCAGAGGCTAAAAACAAAATACCGTAGGCCTGATCAACGGCTTCAGCCATGTGACCCATAACAATTTCACGGTTGATACGTTCAGCATCATCGGGTGAAAACATATCAATGGCATCATCAACCATCGGTGTTTTAGTAAAGCCRGGGTGTAGCGTATTAACGCGAATATTGTATTTTTTCTCAGCGCAATAAAGTGCCGCTGACTTGGAGAACAAACGCACGCCACCTTTACTGGCATTGTAGGCACCAAAGCGGGGATCGCCCACCAGGCCTTCAATCGAAGAAATATTAATAATGCTACCACCGCCATTAAGTTTCATTTGCTTGATGGCATTCTGGGTGCCCATAAACACGGCTTCCATATTTACGGAGTTCACAAAACGCCAGTGCGCGAGGTCGCATGTCTCAAGCTCAGTTTCAGCTGCAACACCGGCATTGTTGACCATAATATCCAGACGTCCGTACTTAGCGACAACAGCCGCGATCACTTCAGGCCAACGTTCCTCGACGGTCACATCTTGMTCAACAAAAATAGCGTCATAACCCTGATCACGCAACCTTTGCGCAGAAGCTTCACCTTCAACAGCACGTAAATCAGAGATGACGACCTTGCCGCCTTCTTTGCCAATTAATTCTGCTGTCGCATAACCGATACCCGAAGTACCGCCAGTGATTAATGCTACTTTATCTTGAACTCGTCCCATGTCTAACTCCCCTTTATTTCATTTTTAAATTGTCGTTTACTGACTGCAAACGCTCTGTAAAATTTTCTTAACTTCCTGCTTTTCAATCCCATCGGTAATAAAGACCAATTGAGTTTGAGCCTTCTTCCCCGGCCACTCATCAAGCCACAGCAAGGGATGCACTTTGTGTGCGGATACAATGAACCACTGCAGGTGTGGCCAACTTGCCCTGCACTGCGACCAGGCCTTTTACCCGCAACAATTTGTCCGGGTCGTAATTTACCAGTTCCTGAAAAAAAAGTATCACATCCGCCAGACTCAACGGCAACTCAGGGCTTAGCGTAAAGGTTTGAATGTCCGCGCCGAGTCCTGTTTTTTGTTTTGTCTGCTGATGCGAGTGTTGCTCCGACCCCAGTCACTTYTTGATATTATCGGACTTACCCTTCAAGGGGTAATGATTATCGAAAGACAGTACTGGCAAAACCTCAGCAACACTGAGTTCACGACAGTCCCTCACCTGCGCCGAGGGATTAATCACCACCAGCTGCACTTTCAAGYCTGCCATGCTCTGCTCATCGACCAGATCAGACTTGGCGATCAACAACTCATCCGCCAACGCCACCTGACGACGAGACACAGCCTGATCGGCCAGAGTCCGTTNCCCCCGCCACGGTATCCACCAACGTCACCACCGCCTGCATGCGGTAGGCTTTGCGCAACTCGGTGTTGGCCATCAGCGTGTGATCTAGATCCGTCTCGCCAAATTCATTGACGATCACCGCCGTATCGGCAAGATCCGGACTTTGCAGTAAACGTGAGATGAGCGTCGTTTTACCGCTACCAAGAAAGCCAGTAATCACCGTAACGGGGATCACCGACGCGATCCCYCCTTGTTTAACGCCACGCTTAATTAACCTGCCGGGTTTGATCCCCCCAGTACTTCACACGCAGAGATTTTTTGTCGGGCTTACCGTAAGCAGTGAGTGGAATCGCCTCAACAATATCAATCGTCTTCGGTACTTTATAGGCCGCGAGTTTATCTTTGCAAAAAGCGATCAGCCCCTTTTCATCCAGGCCCTCTTCCGCAGGCACCACCGCAGCACATACCGCCTCGCCCCAGTCTTCGTGGGGAATACCAATCACCATCACCTGCTTAACACCGGGGAATTCCTGCACCACGTTTTCAACTTCTGATGAATATACATTCATTCCGCCGGAGATAATCATGTCTTTGGAGCGGTCGACAATAAACACATGGCCGGTGTCGAGTTGATAACCCACATCGCCTGTCTTTACCCATTCGCCTTCGTAAACCTCGGCCGTTTTTTCGGGTGCGTTGTAATAACAACTCAAGGTATAGGGTGAGCGGGCCATAATTTCACCGACCTCACCAAAGGGTAGGCTATCGCCATTAGCGTCACCAATGCGCACATCGCAGGTAATAATCGGCTGACCGCAAGAGCCGAGAAATTTCTCATCGAGATGGTCAGCTTTCGACAATTTAGTCGCGAAGTTAGGCACTTCGGTCTGGCCAAACAATTGCAGTAATACCGGCCCAAATTTATCGAGCACCTCGCGCAAACGCACCTTGGTAATCGGCGCAGCGCCATAAACCAGCGTGCGCAGGGTGTCAATATTGTGCTTGCTGGGGTCGTAGGCATCGAGCACCCGGTAAATCATCGTCGGCACCTGAAAGGTCCAGGTAATGCCCTCTTTACTGATGGTTTCGAGCACCCGATCGGGATCAAACTTACTCTGCACATAGGCTGTCGCACCCTGCAACAAAGCGGTCTGTAAAAAGAAACCTGCAGAATGGGGCAGCGGGCTAATCAACAGCAGCTTCTCGCCCTCGGCAATTTCACCGTGCACAATATGGGTMAGGCCGTTAATCATCATCGCGCCGTGACTGTGCATCACGCCTTTGGGCCGCCCGGTGGTACCCCCAGTGTAGAGAATCAAGGCTGTGTCTTGCGGGCCGACCTCCTGCCACTCAAAGCTTTGCAGATCAGCGGCGAATAACTCAACCCAGGCAYTATGGCCCGCCGTTACACCATTGCCGACATCATCCACCTCAAGGCGATGGGCAAGCTCCGTTTTAGCCAATTCGGCTTCGTCAAGCTTGTCAATCAAAGAGCTATGCACCACCACCGCTTTGGCACCCGAGTGATCCAGCATATAGCTAACATCATCCCTGCTGAGCATCTCATTCAAGGGCACTTTCACCGCACCAAGTTTAATAATTGCCAAATCAGTAACGACGTATTCAATACAATTGCGCAGTAAAATCGCCACCCTGTCCTGCTTCGCCACGCCACTGGTAGCGAGGTGGCTCGCAAGGTGGCTCGACAGCTCATCCAGCTGTTTATAGGTATAAGTGCGTTCACCAATCACCACCGCCGTTTTGCTRGCGTGTCGCCACAGGGCATTACGAAACATAAATTGGGCTGACTGGCTGGTGTGATTCATGGCGTGGTCTCGTTATTATAAATAGCATGCAAATTGTAGACACGTAATATAACAAGATATTGTCTTTATTCGGTTAAATAACGAATGTTGTACTGGCTTACATCAATTCGATCTTTACGGCACTGTGAATTAACAATGAACACTTTAAATCAAGATTTGAATTCGTGCAGGGCTACGATGTAAAGTCTGAATGCGTCTAATTTTTCTAGATTTCAATTAACAAAAGGGCGGTAAATCTACCGGCCAATACAGGAGAGAGTTATGAGCGAAACACATGCAGGCAGTTGTTTTTGCGGTGCAGTCAAAATTGAAGTAACTGGTGACCCCAAGGTCATGGGCTACTGCCATTGCACCGACTGTGCAATTTGGGCGGGCGCACCCGTTAACGCTTTTAGCCTATGGGCACCCGATGCGGTGAAAATCACAAGCGGCGAAGACCAGCTCGGTTCTTTTGCAAAGACCGAAGCCAGCCATCGCCGATTTTGCACCCAGTGCGGCGGACATGTATTGAGCGAACACCCGGCAATGGGCATGACAGATGTTTATCTCAACATCGTCCCCAGCAAAACCCATACCGGCAGCATGCACATTTATTACGGCGAAAAAACGATGTCCGTACCCGATGGCTTGCCAAAATTTAAAGATCTTCCGAAAGAGTTTGGCGGCTCAGGAGAAACCATCGAAGAGTGAATCCAAGCACTGCCGGTAGCCATAAAAACAGCTGCCGGTATACCTGCAGTTTTAATCCGAATAGACCCAATTTTGTTATTGAATAAAGTGTCACGARAAGGTTGAAGATTAACCAGACATGAATCATTGTAAAGTCTAATCCTGTTTTCCTACTTGRCTAAAATTTTATGATAATAAAAAAAGCAAAAGAGGCCTTCTCCCACATTCCTTTAATAACAAAGCTTAGCAAGGAGGTTCTCCCCGGTATTTTGTCAAAACAAGGCTCTTTCGCCAGCCGGGTCGAGGATAATGCAACGCGCCATGCCAAACTCAGCGCGGTGATATTCGAGGGTAAAACCCTCACCTGGCTGGAACTAAACCAACTCGCTAACCGCTATGCCCACAGCTTTAGTGCTTTGGGTCTGCAACGTGGTGATGCCGCTAGTTTGTTGATGGAAAACCGCATCGAGTTCATCGCTACCGTCATCGCACTCAATAAATTAGGGGTAACAGCAGCCCTGATCAATACTAATCTCACTGGCCGCCCATTGGTTCATTGCATCAAAGTCAGCAATGCTAAGATTTGTATCTTTGGCGAGGAACGCAGCCAGGCAATATCGAAGGTCCGGCGCAGTGCGGGCATGAAAGACATCCAGGGCTACCTGTTCGTACCCGATAGTGGCGATAAAACTTGTCCGAAATGGGCCCATAATCTGGAGCAGGAATCGACCTCCCAAAGCCTGGACAACCCTCGCTCCACACGCAAAACAGCTTTGGACGACACCGCCCTCTATATTTTCACCTCTGGCACCACAGGCCTGCCCAAGGCCGCCGTGGTTTCAAACAAACGTTTTTTGATAATGAGCACCTTCGCAGCCATTGGCGCCCTACGCAGTGTTCCGAAAGATCGCATTTACCTCTGCCTGCCCCTGTATCACAGCACCGGCTTGCTACTAGGCGCGGGCACGGCATTCGGCACCGGCTCTTGCATGGTGCTCAAACGCAAGTTTTCTGCCTCCAGCTTCCTGAGCGACATTCGCGAACAGAGTGTGACGCACTTTATCTACGTCGGCGAACTCTGCCGCTACTTATTAAATACGCCAGGAAAGTATAACGACGCCGACAACACACTCACCACAATAGTCGGTAACGGGTTACGACCCGATATCTGGCATTCCTTCAAACAACGTTTTGGCATAAACCGGGTGGTAGAACTTTACGGCTCAAGCGAAGGCAATATCGGCTTCTTCAACTTTTTCAACAAAGACTGCACCGTGGGTACAACCCCCTTACCCCACACGCTGGTGAAATACGATATTGATGCCGGCGAAATTGTCCGCAACCAAGACGGTTATTGCATTAAAGTCGACCCGGGCGATGCCGGGCTATTGCTAGGTAAGAYCACAGCAATCAGCAGTTTTGAAGGCTATACCAACAAAGAGGCAACCCAGAGTAAAATTCTCAATGATGTATACGAAGCCGGTGATGCCTGGTTCAACACTGGCGACTTAATGAAAACAGTGGATGTCGGTTTTGTCTTCGGCCTTCCCCATTACCAGTTCGTTGATCGGGTGGGAGACACATTCCGCTGGAAAGGCGAAAACGTTTCCACCAACGAAGTCGGTGAAATCATCAACGCCTATCCACAAGTCCAGATCAGTAATATTTACGGYGTAACCATACCCGGCACCGACGGTCGCGCAGGCATGGCTGCACTGGTACTTGAAGACGGAACAAAAAAACTAGATTTACCGGGGCTCTCTGATTACATTTGCGAACAACTGCCCAGTTATGCACGCCCCATTTTCCTCCGCATCTTGCCCAATATGGATACCACGGGAACCTTTAAAATGGTCAAAGGCGAACTACGAAAACTGGCCTATGACCTCAACAGAGTGACTGACCCGCTTTATGTTTTGAAACCCGGCACCCGGCGATATATAAAGCTCAGTGCTGCCTTTGCCAAAACAATCAAGACAGGGAAAGCCAGCTACTAAGCGCACCTAAAGGCTCTTCATTATTAAGTTTATGGTTAGCGTAGAAATACCATTTAAGCTTCAGGCAAGCCCATACTCATCTGACCCAGGAAATCCATTTTCCCGACAGGCACACCCTTAATACGCAACATGGCATACAGCGTAGTCGCATGAAAATACAGATTGGGCAACGAAAATGACATCACAAAGTTTTCCGATGTAAAGGGCATTTCAATCTCGCCCATACGAAAATACATTGGCTTTCCAGCGGCCGCCATAACGGTATCGACTTCAATGGCATTGAGTTCGGCCAAAGCCTCAGACAGCAGATCAATGTAGCCCTGATAAGTATTTTCAGGTAAATCAGCCGGTGGAGAAAACTCCCCCGCTATGAGCCCCTTAACAGCGCCAAGCGTGTGCGCCACTACCATATTAATTTGAAAAGGGAAGGGCCTCATATCGGGAGCGAGCTTTGTTTCAACCAGCTCATTCAAGTCCAYCCCCTGTTCGTTAAAGTGCTCTGCGCCTTTTTCCAGCACGACAATCGTCGCTGCCAATACGCGCTTAAACGTCACTGCACTTAGATCATATAAATTCGTCATTACTGTTCCCTCTTTGTGATTATTAAAATAAGGGCTTCACTTTCGCCCAGAATATTTCAAACGCNTGCAATCATGCATYGCCATCAGCCTCACCGCTCAACTTATCAGTGCNAACACTCCAAATAAAATTAAGTACGATGGAAAGCGCTAGTTGGTATGACCCCGTATTTTATTTTTTGATCCCCAACAAAGCCTTAGATCGACTAAATATATCGGCTCTAACGCCTAGCGCTTGCTTTAATTTAACATCTCGGTCGAAAGGRTTTTCAATATTTGAAATCTCCTGAATTTTCTTAAAGGAGAGATTTAAAGGGAAGTAATAAGGCGATACCAGCACCATATTCACCAAAGGGAAATCACTGCCATAAATAAGACGGCCTTTGAGGCGATCCTCAACGAGGGCCGTATCCAAATAACCCAGCTTATTTATTTGGGTAAGGCTTGAGATATCGGCGTAGAGATTAGGGTATTCATCAAACATACTTAAAATGCGCTGATAATTACTCTGTTGCTCATTATCGCCTGTGGTAGCGATATGGCCTGCAATAACGGTTACTCCCAGCGAGAGCGGCAACCTTAAGCGCTGGGGATCACCATACTCATCAATAGCTGAACCAAATGAACGTTCTTGCCCCGCGTGACTTAAAAGCGGTAGATTGAGTGCTATTAGCTTTTGGTAAAAGGGAATAATTTTTTCATCGGCAGGGTCAATATGCTGAATATTGGGTATCCATTTAATCAGCACTGCGCCTTGTTGCTTAGCTTTTTCTAATAGCGCGAGCGCATCGTGGCGGTAGGGGTTAATGCTGGCRCCAAAATGGAGGGACTCATAGCGCGCTGTTTGCTCCGCAACAAAATCATTGGGGATATAAACTTGCGTTTTAGTTTTGTTAAGCTCGCCATTACTATCGATGACACCATCCATCGCTAAAATAACAGCACTCCTGACATATTGAGATTGCGCTATAAGTGCCGCTACTTTCTGAATGACAACCTGATCACCTTCCCGCTCCAGCTCTTCCGGGGTTGTACCAAAAGCATTCAGGTAATACTCGAATTTAAAACCTTCTTTCAAGTCATCAGAAATAAAACTATCACTGCTATAACCCAAACCAGCAATATGAACATGGGCATCAACAATAGCCCCTGGCGCTGGTAATGTCTGTGGGGATAATACGGGGCCAGTGAAGAGAAAAGCCCTCAGGGCCAGGGCAATTAAAACAAACCCAACAAAACTAAAACAGACAAAGCGAACAAGTTTCATTCCAGAGCTCCATACCGTAGGAACACGGTTATACCTTTATTTAAGTAAACCATTAACCATTTAGATTCAAACCATAAGTGTRTAGCGTGATCAGAACTTCCTTAGGGMTTTTAGCTTATTGCAATTCACCATCARCATATTTAAACGCTGCTTGTTCATACCTTTTTTTATATTCAAACATATCATCTGATTTCCCTGATTGAGGAAACCAAAAATCACCATGCTTCTTACCGTTTTTATAATTCTGAACTGAATGGACTGGATAATAGTTAAAATATGGCTCAAAACACTCACTGCATACAGATACATAGGCTTCGCCAGTATATAGATTAYTAGTCTCTTTAAGCTTCACTAAACTATCAGTATCTAAAAACAGTTTTGTCTCATAATTAATACCTATTGGGGAATCACAACCAGAAATCAAAAATAAAGCACCTAGAACCGTAACTCTATATTTCATTTATTGTGCCTACATAAACCATAGCCGCTAACCCTGAATCGCCCGGTAATAAAAGCAGGCTGGCGGGCTGCTTTAAGTAGCACTCACAGGACTGGCCCAGAGATCATATTCATCGGCGTGTTCGACGAGAACCGTCAGCTTGTCACCGGGCTGCAAATTACACTCGCCGTTCAAATAGACATTGCCATCAATATCGGGCGCATCGGCCCATGAGCGAGCCACGGCGCCCTCTTCGTCAACTTCATCAACCAGCACTTCTATAGTGCTGCCGACTTTTTTAGCCAGCCGTGCCGTGCTAATTGCCTGCTGGGTTTCCATCAAGCGTTCCCAGCGCTCCTGTTTCACTTCTTCTGGCACGGGATTAGGTAGCGCGTTGGCAGGGGCACCCTCGACGGCTTCATATTTGAAACAGCCGACGCGGTCGAGCTGCGCTTCCTGTAACCAGTCGAGCAGGTGTTTGAAGTCGTCTTCGGTTTCACCGGGGAAGCCGGCAATAAAGGTGCTACGTAGGGTGAGTTCGGGGCACATCTCGCGCCAGCGCTGAATGCGTCCTAGAGTCTTTATCTGGTCGCCAGGGCGCTTCATGGCTTTCAACACTGAGGGGCTGGAGTGCTGAAAGGGAATGTCGAGATAGGGCAGAATTTTTCCCTCGGCCATCAGCGGAATAATATTATCGACATGAGGATAGGGGTAAACGTAGTGCAGACGCACCCAGGCATCCATATCACCGAGGGCTTCGCACAACTCGAGCATGCGTGATTTCACCGGCTTGCCCTGCCAGAAGCCGGTGCGGTATTTAATATCGACACCGTAGGCGCTGGTGTCCTGAGAGATCACCAGCAGTTCGCGCACACCGGATTTCACCAGACGCTCGGCCTCGTCCAGCACTTCACCCACCGGGCGGCTGACCAGCTTGCCGCGCAAGTCGGGAATAATGCARAAGCTGCAACTGTGATTGCAGCCCTCGGAAATTTTCAAATAGGCGTAGTGGCGTGGGGTGAGCTTCACGCCCTGGGGTGGCAGTAGATCTGTGTAGGGATTGTGATCGGTGGGCGGGGGAACGCTATCGTGTACGGCGCTAACCACTTCTTCGTATTGGTGAGCACCGGTCACAGCCAGTACACCGGGGTGGGTATCGCGAATCAGCCCTTCTTCACCACCCATGCAGCCGGTGACAATAACCCGGCCATTCTCAGCCATCGCCTCGCCAATGGCGTCGAGGGATTCTTGTTTGGCGCTATCAAGAAAACCGCAGGTGTTAACCACCACCACTTCGGCATCGGCATAACTGGGGGTGACATCGTAACCATCGAGCTTTAACTGGGTGAGGATGCGCTCGGAGTCAACCAGGGCCTTGGGACAACCAAGACTGATAAAACCAACTTTGGGATTTGTCATAAATGTGCCACGCAAAAAGAGAAGAAAAACCGGGCGGCAATTCTACCAGAAGGCGTGTGACAAAAAATGTGGGTAAACAGGGAAAAGCTATCGAAAGCCGAGACTAATAAATGAGGCCTTAATCGCTTTTCGCCCCACGCAAAAGATCGGACTGCTTTTTCAGCACATGAGACATAATGTAATCCTGATCATCTTCATCAACAAAGACGAAATCCACCGCCACTAGCTTATTAAAATCCGGCGACGAAGGCAGCGCATCACGACAGCTGACCACACGGCCAAAGGCTTTGATAAAATAGTACTCAGGAAACAACGTCAGTGATAACTCGAGACAATCGTGAACCCTTACACTCGCCGGGGCGTGGAAGGACACGCCACTCGCACTGAGGCTGATTTTGTGGGTAGGCCGGGGGATCACATCTTCCTGGCCACTCGACTCGACACTATCAGACATCTGGCCAACAACATGAATTTTGCGGTTGAGCAACTTAAGTACCGATGCGACCTCGGGCAACTGATCGTCGATATCGAGCAACAGTGAATTAATCCGACCGTCGAGTTCAGCTAGCGAACTCAATAGCTTTTGTCGACGCCCCGAATCAACTTTTGACAAGGCTATCGCATCGTCCAGATCGGCTTCGCTGATCGTTTTATAACTCAGTGAAACTGCGTCATCAATTCGGTAATACCTTCTTTTTTCTTCCATGCCTATGACCTGTATTCTCTAATTTTTTACTCTTCTACGGAGCTTTCATCCCCTACCGAATCCAGAGCGCGTAATAATAGCTCTAGCTCCTCAGGCGTATCTAACTCGCCATCGTACTCGGGCAAAAGAGCATCCACCCCCGGCAACGGCTGATCTATACCTGACGGCGCAAAATCCGGCCCATCGTCAGGTTCCCCCAGAGGGATATCGACATCAAGCAAAATTGGCGCTGATTCCATGACACCCTGTGAACCCCCTAACTCTGACTCAGAAGGTTTCGACGCGTCGTCAGTACTATCTGGCGCTTCACCAGTGTCTTCCAATGCTCCATCAACATCAACAGTCTCCTCAGATTCTGCTGTCTCGGATTCAACATCATCCCCGTCAAGTAACCCACCGTTCACTTTTCGCAAGATCAATGTTATTTCCACGCGACGATTACGCGCCCTGTTTTCGGGGGTGTCATTGGATACCAGGGGCCGAGAGGCGCCATGCCCCTCTATCAAAAAACGCCGTGAGTCCAGAAGATTCGAACGCAGCAAAGCATGCACTACTGACACTGCTCGCCCGGCTGACAACTCCCAATTGGAACGAAAGCGCTTAGTACGAATTGGCCGATCATCCGTATGCCCTGCCACCGTTACTGTGCCTTGAACTTCGGCCAGAGCCAAATGAATTTTATCCAGCACATCAACAAAACCAGCGCGTAATTTAGCACGCCCAGAGGGAAAAGAAGCCTTTTCGTTTATGCGAATAATAATGCTATCGGAAGTACTTTCCAGTTCTATTGCCCCTGAAGCGATTTCCGCGCTCAAGAGAGCAGCAAGCTTCGAGGCCTCGGCTTTAGTTTGCTCGGCCTGTATTTCCTCCAGCAATTTTTCCAGGGCCTGGGGGTCAAGCGATTTGGAATCCACTGAGTCCAGATCACCAACTTTTTCGTGTAGAGGTTCAGTAGAAGTCTGTCCGTCGAGAAAATCCTCGTCCGACTCTGAACGATCTGACGAGATTTCTCGCTGTACGCCGAAAGCCTCTCTCATTGAGCCGGCCACTTGTTTGAACTTGAGAATATCCATCTCGGCAAAGCTCAATAGCAGTACAAAGAAGCACATAAGCAGGGTCATCAGGTCTGCAAAGGTCATTACCCACGCTGGAACGCCCGCCCCTTCTTTTTTCTGTGGCTCGTCACTCATAGTAAACCCCGGCCAAATTTCAACTCCACGGGCTTACTTATCTCCGTCTTTTGTTTCGCCTTCAAGGTCACGTTTTGAGCCTGGCAGATAGGTGCGCAACATGTCATCGATAACCCGAGGATTACGCCCTTCCTGCATGCCGGATATACCGTCAATGATTATCGATTGCAGTAGAAACTCCTCATTGCGACGCAAACCCAGTTTGCCCGCCAGTGGTGAAGCGACCACATTAGCAACAAGGGCACCATAAAGAGTCGTCAATAGAGCAACCGCCATGGCCGGGCCAATACTTTTCGGGTCGTCCATATTGCCGAGCATCAATACCAGGCCAACCAAGGTGCCTATCATGCCCATGGCCGGTGCCACTTCGGCAATTTTCTCGAAAATGGCTGCACCATCATCGTGCCTAACTGCCGCTCGATTTCTCTCAGCGACCAAAGTCTGGGTAACCACATCTGCTTCCATGCCATCCACCAGCATGCCCACACCCTTGGCCAAAAATTCACTACTGGGTTCTTTTTCTTCTAATACCAGCAAACCACCGGTGCGGGTTTCTTTCGCCATATCGACAATTTCCAGGATGACATCGCCAGGCACCTGAGCTTTGTACATCAACGCCTTCAAGCCCGCTTTAATCGCGTCGACAAATTGACCGAAGTTGTACTGCATCATCACCGCGCCAAGAGTACCGCCGCCAACCACTGCCATCGAAGGCAAGTCGACAAAGGGCATTACCCCACCGCCCATAACCATTGCCGCGATAATAATACCGACGGCAACGACAAAACCAATAAGTGTAGCCAGATCCAATTTACTTCTCCTTTTAGAAATCCGCTATAAATCGCCGCAACTGACCCACATCTCCCAGCCATCTAATCAACGATCGTGCACTATATATCAACCAAAGCTAATACTCTCTATATTGGGCGCTTAAGCGAGTATTAGTTCACAGGACGCTCATGCTGGGCGAGGAGAAACAGTCATTACCCAACCGCAGACACTACGAGTAGAGCTATTAATCCTGAAGTTCTTTTTCTTTAAGAATGGGCTGCACCAGCACCCAGGGCCTGACCACCACTGACCACATCAGCGCATTAGCCTCGTACCATTCCAAAGCCAATGCATCACTAATTTGGCCGAGTTCACCTTTAGCCTGCCAGGCTTCAATCTGTGTTTTATTATTGCTCGACATTTGAGCGGCGACCTCAACCAGATCGAGAGCCGGCGCTACATAAATAGCCGTGCCGTTAGCAAAGAAATGCTGCAGCTCGCGCCAGGGCATTTTTGCCGTTTCGCCTTCTAGCTTGGCACGTAGTAGTACGTCGGGATCCGTCGTCGTCATTTTTCTATTCTCGAATGTGCGGAAGGCTTGCCAGTACCGCTGGTTGCCATACGCAATTTTTCGCTACGCGGGAGTTTTTTTATTGCGGCTTCGCGGCGGCTGGCACTGGAACGATCGTGGCCCGATTCGCGAAAAACCACCTGCTCAGGTCGGCGACCAGAATGAAAATACTTTGCCCCGGTGCCACTTTGATGCTGAATAAAACGCCGCTCAACATCGGTGCTAATGCCCGTGTACAGGGAGTGGTCGCTAGCCCGAATCATATACACGCTCCAGTCAGCAGCCAAGGTCAGGCGCTCATTTCTATCCGAACTAACAGTAACATTAGTGGCTATGGGTGCCATCAGCGCCATGGGAATGGCCGTGGGAAAGCTCTTCTTTGGTCGCTTCACGCACAGTTTTAATCGTAATATCGAAGGTCAAATCGAGCCCTGCAAAAGGGTGGTTAGTATCGACATCCACCGAATACTTACCGACCTTAACCACCGTCACCTGACGCGGCCCCTCTTTGCCCTGTACCACAACGGTGGTGCCGGGCTCTGGACGTTTTTTTGCACGCAAATGTTTCAGTGGTACACGCTGCACACTGTCGGGATGGCTGGGACCATAGGGCTGCTTCAAATCAGCGGTGATTTGATCGCCAACTTCTTTACCCTCAAGTTCCAGCTCGAGTGCCGGCAACATACCGCCATGTCCGTGTAAATAAACGGTCGCCTCACCACCCGCAGAGTTTTCCAGCAACTTACCCTCGCCATCTTTCAGGCTATAGTCAAATTCCACGACAGCATTTTTACAAATTTTCATATTCACAATTCCACTTTAAGCCCAAAGGACTTCAAATAATTTCAAGCGCGCAGTATCTTGATTATGTGCTCACTTGGCAAGGCGCGACAAAACTCAACGATTCACCGCACTGGCGGCAGTTATAGCGGGCTTCCCTACGTGCCACTTTGTTATGGCGGCGAGACGAAAGCCGATGACTTTGACACAGGCAGCGATAATCAAAATAACGTTGGCGGCGAGTTGGAATACCGCTTAAATCATAATCAGCCGTACGACTATCGTCAGCCTTAAACACCGCCATCACCCTGCGCCACTCATCCCCATGGGGACGGATTTTCGCCAGGCCGTAAAGACAATCGCTGACGTAATGAGCCACTTCGTGGGGCACTGTGGTTCCCAGATTATCGACGAAATACTTGGCAAAAATATGCGGGTTATAGCGAATCACTCGCTCACGCCCCCTGACCCGATACATGCCGCTACAGCGCCCGCGCAAATCAAACAGTACGGGGATCGCCGCAAAGGGTCGCCCGTATTCCTTTTCAGCCAGGGCTAATGTTGCCAGAGTTTTATCCACGACCTGAGCTTGCTGCTCGGCATTTATGGGTTCAATAAGGGATGAAGCCGCCACTGCCATTTCTCAAAAAAACCGCTAAGACCGGACTTAAGACAACTTGCGCACTTTAAAACTACGGCCTTTAATTTTGCCGTCTCGCAAACTTCTATAAGCAATACCCGACGATTTACGTGCCACGGCCACGTAAGCGCGGAAATCAAAAATATCGATCTTGCCAATATCTGTACCCGGCAGCCCGCCGTCACCGGTTAAGGCCCCGAGAATGTCACCGGGGCGTAATCGCTCTTTGCGCCCGCCATCAATACATAGAGTGACCATCGGTGCCGGGGCGGGGTTACCCATCCGTGCTGAGGGCGCAGGCGTTTTCTCCAAACGAGGATTCACCCCCGAATAGGACTCAATGGCCTCCAACCTAAATACCTCACTAGGCTCATAAAAGTTGATGGCCTTGCCCTCTTCCCCGGCACGACCGGTGCGGCCAATGCGGTGCACGTGCACTTCGGGGTCTCGAGCGAGATCGTAATTAACCACCACTTTGAGCGACTTAACATCGAGACCTCGCGCCGCAACATCGGTGGCTACCAATACCGGGCAACTGTTATTAGAAAACTGCACCAGCACCAGATCGCGGTCGCGCTGATCCATATCACCGTGCAGGGCACTGGCAACAAAACCCTCCGCATTCAGGGCATCCGCCACGGCCTGGCAATCGCGCTTGGTGTTGCAGAAAATCACCGTCGAATCCGGGTAGTGTTTGCTGAGCAAGGTCACCAGTAGCTCGGGTTTATCCGCCGCCTTCACTTTATAAAAATGCTGACTGATGACTTCCTCGCTGTGCACCGACTCAACGCGCACCTGTAGCGGGTCTTGCTGAAACTGGCGACTAACCGCCAGCACATCGTCGGGGTAGGTTGCGGAGAACATCAGCGTTTGACGCCCCTGCGGAATAGTTTCAACAATACCGGCAATGGCATCGCGAAAACCCATGTCGAGCATGCGATCCGCCTCATCAAGCACCAGCGTATGCACATCGTTCAGCTTTAAAGAACCCTTGCGTAAATGCTCGGCAATTCGCCCCGGGGTACCGACCACAATATGCGCACCGTGCTCTAGCGAACCTAGCTGAGGACCAAAAGGTTTACCGCCGCAGAGGGTCAGTACTTTAATATTTTGCGTGAAACGCGCCAGGCGGCGCAGCTCTTTACTCACCTGATCCGCCAGTTCGCGGGTGGGACACAACACCAACACCTGCACCCGGTATTTATTGAGCTGTAATTTCGCCAGCAAACTAATACCGAAAGCCGCCGTTTTGCCGCTGCCGGTTTTCGCCTGAGCCAGCATGTCCCGGCCTCTAAGCATCGCGGGCAAACTGTCGGCCTGCACCTGAGTCATCTGCTCATAACCCAGTGACGACAAGTTTTTGTGCATGCCCTCGGGCAATTGCAGGGAAGAAAAAGCCAGTTGTTTGCTCATAGCTATTGAGTACTCAGAAAAAGTGCAGGTAGGAAAAAGCGGCATTTTATCAGAGAGCGCCTCTTAACCCACAGCTCTTACCTTTTTAAACCAACTTAATTGCTACAATGAGCGCACGATGAAATACGACTTACACAGCCACACCACCGCCTCCGATGGCAAACTCAGCCCCGACGCCCTTGTCGCTCGCGCCCGCGAGGCCGATATCGACGTGCTGGCCATTACCGACCACGACACATTGGCGGCCTACGGAGAAATTGATCCATCAGTATTGGGAGGTTTAACGCTGATACCCGGCACCGAGCTATCCACCCAGTGGCAGAAAAACAATGTGCATATCGTCGGCCTCAATGTGCCGCTCGACTGCAGCATCTTTGCCGATGCCATCGCCAGCCAGCAGCGTGCACGTATTGAGCGTGCCAGCATTATTGCCGACAAGCTGGCCAAAAAAGGCTTCGCTGATATTCTGCCCGGCGTGCTTGAGAAAGCTGGTAAAGGCTCTATCGGTCGTCCCCACTTTGCACAACAGCTGGTGGAAATTGGCGCGGTAAAAAGCCACGAAGAAGCCTTTAAGAAATACCTCGGCACGGGGAAAATTGGYGATGTAAAACAAATCTGGCCACAGCTGGATGAAGTGGTCGGCTGGATTCGCGACGCTGGCGGCACYGCWGTACTGGCTCATCCCGACAAATATCGYCTRACCCGYAGCAARCTYCACCGCTTAACRGAYGACTTTATSGCCGCTGGTGGYGARGCCATCGAGGTCGTATCCGGYAAGCAGGATAAAGTCAGAACAAGAGAGTTGGCTAAACTTTGTGTCGAAAAAAASCTGCTGGCATCSTCYGGYTCMGACTTTCATCAGCCCGGTAAATTTTGGGCYGAACTYGGTCAACAGTCGCCAMTGCCTGARGAATGCACRCCGGTATGGGAKCGCTGGTARARMSCYRRWMYWCWSWMWASRWWWKWWNTTATTKNNNTTTTCAAATTTCARGTTAAAAGTRACGGGTACAGCCGTACTAATCACCGGTAAATTAGCGATRTTTCGCAAAGCCTCAACACCTTTGGCCAAACCAAAATCTTCAGCTTTAATAATTATCGGMTGTTGCGAATACACCTGCACACTATCATTAGYAAGTTTAACAATGTGAACYTCACTTTCTATTTGCTTGCTAATGCCGTGAAAATCCAGCCGCAGCACCAAGTTCATYGATTCACTATCGCCACATTTCATATTAAGTAATTTAGCGGCGTCTATTTCTGCCGATATTGAAGCCGAGGAAAAACTTTTTGTCTCGAACAACAGRCTCTGCATGCGTTCATTTCTAATGGCTATATTAGTTTCCACACTGCTCAAATCGATAAGAACACGGGCTTTATTGTTTTCAATAGAACCCGACAGGGATTTAAAGTGGTGCACCTCGGAAGTACTTGTTTTTTTCGTTGAAATAAAATTAACGGCCGAATCACGACTATTCAACTGCCAGTCGGCATTAACACCGCAAGAAGCTATCGCGAGCAGGTATAAAAATAAATGTCTTTTCATTATCAATGCCTTTGTAAGGTTATTCTGGGCGATGGGAAGTGTAGGCGAGAGGATACAACATCAACAGACGAGTTTAATTCTTTATATTAATCCCTTCTCACAAAGCCCCATCCAGCTTTCAATCGCCGAGCTTAAATATTTTTCCCGGTGCAGAATAAAATAAAAATGTCGTTGAAAATCACGATGCGGTACCGATAAAGGCACTAAATCCCCCCGTTTGAATGCCTCATCAAGCGCCAGCTTTGACAGGCAACTAATCCCCAAACCCGCCTCCACAGCGCGCTTAATCGCCTCGGTGTGTTCCAGCTCCAGGCCTACATCAATTTGACTCAACAGGCCTGCCATAGCGCGATCAAAGGTTTGCCGCGTGCCGGAGCCGCTTTCTCTCAGTATCCATGTAGCAGCGAGCAGGTCTTTATCGCTGAGTTTCTTTTGCCTTGCCAGTGGATGAGTGGGCGAACAAAAGACCACTAACTCATCCTCCAGCCAGGGGATAACCTTCAGCGCCGAGTTCTGCAGCTCGCCTTCAATCAGGCCAATATCCAGCTCAAAATTTTGCACTTGCTCACTAATGCGCGCAGTGTTCGCTACGTGGAGCTGCACCTGGGCACCGGCATGTTGCTTCATATATTTCGCCATAATGCCGACCGCCAGATAGTTGCCGATGGTCAACGTCGCACCCACCCGCAGTGCAGGAATCGTATTTTCCTGTTGCAGTAACTGCTCGAAGGCCTGAGCCTGTTCAAACAGTGCCTGTGCTTCGGGACGCAAAGCCCGCCCCAGTCCATTGAGTTGCAGCTTTTTGCCCTTGCGATCAAAGAGCTGCATATCGTAGTGGCGTTCAAAATCGGAGAGGGAACTACTAACCGCAGATTGAGACATTGCCAGATCGTCGGCGGCCCTGCTGATATTTTCATAGTGAGCAACTTTGAGAAAAACACTGACTTGCTTCAGACTATATCGCATATCGGATTTACCGGACACCTATATTATAAATACCCATTTTGCCGATATAGCCCACCCTTGTATAGTCCCACTCATACTTTTTAAACCGTGAGTTTGGAGCTATTCATGTCAGGATTTATCGAAGCACAAGTCACCAGCGTACGGCACTGGAACGACACTTTATTTAGCTTCAAAACCAATCGAGAATCATCCTTTCGCTTTAAAAACGGCCACTTTATTATGATGGGCTTGCAGCAGGAAGACAGGCCCTTAATGCGCGCCTACAGCATTGCCAGTGCCAATTACGAAGATGAACTGGAGTTTTTCAGCATTAAAGTGCCCGATGGTGCCCTGACCTCACAGTTAAAAAATGTCGTGGTGGGCGACACCATATTGCTCAGTAAAAAACCCACCGGCACCCTAATACAAGACAACTTATTACCGGGCAAAAACCTCTATTTGTTAAGCACCGGCACCGGCCTTGCGCCTTTTATGAGCATTATTAAAGATCCCGAGATTTACGAGAATTTTGACAAGGTAATTCTCACCCACGGCGTACGCTATGTTTCAGAGCTGGCTTATAGCGAAACCATTTGTAAAGACTTGCCCAATCATGAATTTCTCGGTGAAGCCATCAGCCAGCAATTGATTTACTACCCCACCGTGACGCGAGAGCCCTATAAAAATCAGGGCCGACTCACCGACTTATTTCGCAGTGGCAAGCTGTTTAGTGATATCGACCTGCCCTCTTTCAATGTCGAAACCGACCGTTTTATGATTTGCGGCAGCCCGGCCATGCTTAAAGATTGTTGCGAATTGCTCGACGAAAAAGGCTTTAAAGAATCCCGGCAGGGGCAGAAAGGCCAGTACGTCATTGAGCGAGCTTTTGTGGAAAGTTAGCTCATCAGGCTTTTATCGAGCCTCACGCCCAAGATTTCAAAAAAACACCGCTCGCTTATTGCCTGCGGTATTTTTTTACCGCAGAAACGAAGGCAAACAGCTAAATTTGCCCGCATCAATGCGATTCGTTATCATCTACTTCAAATAACCCTCCCCCCTTACACAGTTCACCCACGGAGAGCCTATGAATGCTGGTTTTTTTAGCCTGCTTGCCCTTGTATTAACAGCTTTATACGCCCCTATTTTCGCTTACGCCCACAGCCCTATTTGCAATTGCTATGAGGATGAAGAAGACGATAGCAAAGTTGTTTGCGAAGGTGGCTTTTCCGATGGCGGTTCCGCAGAAGGTGTCCCGGTCAGAGTGCTAAACGATAGGGACCGCGTACTAATTAACGGCGCAATGGATGAAGAGAGCATTTTCGCCTTCACCAAGCCCGATGATGATTTTCATATCATTTATGATGCAGGCCCCAGTCACCAGGTCATTATCTATATGGACGATATTGAATAGTCATCAATACGACCCGCCCTTCCCACCCAAAGAACTGTATTTCTTAACACTACCTAGAGTATTCACAATGCCAAACACCCCCCGCTATTCCTCCACCCCCGGTCTATTCACGCGCAGCCTGGCGGTGACCGCCGCTGTCCTAGGTTTTAGTAGCACTGCCCTCGCTCACTTTCAGGTGCTTTACACTCCCGAGATGGCGCCCACTAAAGGCAAGTCAACGCAGTTCACAATGGTATTCACCCACCCTGTTCACGGTGGCCCTCACATGGATATGGGGCAGCCCGAGCAGTTTTATGTCGTCAGCCAGCGTGGTGGCGATGCCAAACCAAAGCGCACCGACTTGATGAAATATGTCAAGCCCATCAACTGGCTCTCTAATAAGAAAGAAAAAGGTGGCGCGGCACAAAACCCCACAAAAGCCTTTGATGCCAGCTTACCGCGCTCTGTTACCCGCTCCTTGGGCGACCATATTTTCGTCCTCCAACCCAAGCCCTATTACGAAAGCGGTGAAGACAAATACATTCAGCAATTTACCCGCACTATCGTCAACGTGGGTGGCGTACCCGGTAACTGGGCGGAGCCAATGGGTTTACCCGCCGAAATCCTACCCCTTAACAAACCCTACGCTAACTGGGTGGGCGGCGTTTTTAGAGGCCGCGTTCTGGCCGACGGCAAGCCTGTACCCAATGCGGAAATGGAAATCGAATTCATTAACCACAAGCCTGACCAGGACGGGCATCGCTTTGCCGAAACAGGCGAAGTTGAGCTWCCSCAGGATGCCTACGGCACACAGACCATTTATGCCGATGCCCAAGGCGAATTCACCATCGGTCTACCCCGTGCGGGCTGGTGGGGCATTTGTGCGCTGGCCATTGGCGCAGACACTGAACATGAGGGCAAAGAGCTCTCCCAAGATGCCGTGCTTTGGGTGCAAGCCAAGGATATGAAATGACAGCAGCTGTTAACACAGCGCAAACAATAAGCACGGTAAGACCCAAGTCTGGCCGCCGGGAGACTCTCGCCATTGGCGGGGTCATCCTCGGCATTTTAATCGTCGCTGGCGTGGCTATTAGCCAGCGACAAATCGTCAATCCATTGCCGCGACTGTTCGATTGGCAGCTCAGCTCATTCTATGACTTGAACAAAACCGACCAGGCCATCCACACCTCGTTAATGACAGCCATTCCCGAGCTGTGGCTACTGCATACCGATTTGCTCTCCCTCCAGGAAAGGGGCAAAAGTAAAGAGGCCTGGCCCAATATCGAGCAACTGGCRGAATATTACTATGTCGCGCCCTTTGCCCAGGACTTATTCTGGACACAAAACGGCAAAGTAAAATGGGAACGCGTGACCTCCTTTTCATTCGAAGGATCAACGGTTTACCGGGGTTACGGCGGCACGGTTAAGCAGCAACATGCGTACTTAATTGTGCTTTCCCACGCCCACAAAGGTGCCACATTTACCAGTGCCGGCAATATCTGGATGAACCCCAACCCCAACGCCCCCGCACCCAGCACCGTGGTGCGCGACTCATTAATCCGCAATGGCTGGAAGCAGGTCGTGCCCTACAGTGGCGAAATGGAAAGACAGCGCATTAGAAGCTAAGCCTTCTTTAATGCGCACCGGTAAAATCAAATCAACATTATTAAAGCCAGTATCAATAAAGTCAGGAACAGCACATGAAACRTCAACAAGGGTTTGCAGCTCTACTACTTGTATTGAGCACCTTATTGGTTAGCGTCGCGGAGGCCAAACCACTGCGCGTCGGTATTACCCTGCACCCCTATTACAGTTTTGTCGCCAATATTGTCGGYRACCGGGCTGCAGTCGTGCCRCTGATCGATGCCGGTAACAACCCCCATAACTACCGYCCYCAGGCMGAAGATATGCGCAGGGTGYTGAGCATGGATGTSCTCGTCGTCAACGGTATTGGYCACGACGAATGGGCTTTCGARATYATTCAGGCGGCCGGRCGAAAAGAYARTCTGCCCCTCATTTATGCSAACAGCGGCGTACCSCTWATYCCCATCGCYGCCGACGAGGGCGAAGCCAAGGTCGTCAAYCCCCACACCTTTGTCTCRATCACCGTRGCRATWCAGCAGATTTACACCATYGCCCGYGAACTGGGCAAACTCGACCCSGATAATGCCGCYTTCTTCCGCAAGAACGCYCGCGACTACGCMCTGAAAATTCGCCGTATMAAAGCCAARTACATGGGYGARCTGGCWAAACTGRATACCWMCAAYTTGCGCTGCGCCACTATGCACGGYGCCTACGGTTAYTTAATGCAGGAGTTCGGCCTGCAAGTCGTTGCKGTTATCGAACCCCGCCACGGYGTATCGCCCACYGCMCGGCAGYTAGGCGACACYATCGACAAAATCAAAACGGCKAATGTTAATGTCTTATTTGCCGAAAAGTTYTTTGCCAGYAATCTGKCWGAMACTATTCGCGAAGCCACCGGCGTYGGTATGTATGCCTTTTCCCACATGTCCGATGGCGACTTTKCCGCTGAATTATTCGAGCACGAAACCGAAGCCAAYYTGCAAACACTGGTGGAAGCGATGCGCTCTATTAACGAAGTATCTTCTGTCGACCCGATGGAGTAGACCATGTCAGGACCGAGCATTCAGTGCCAACAACTGGGCCTGCGTCTGGGTGGCGTCGAGATTTTATCCGCCATCGACCTCACCATTCCCGCCGCTGAAATTCATTGCGTTATCGGCCCCAATGGCGGCGGCAAAACATCCTTTGTACGCTCGCTACTGGGTCAGATGCCCCACTCGGGCAAGGTTGAAATCACCTGGGATTCCGCTCCCGGCTCTAAGCAAAAGAACACCATCGGCTATGTGCCACAGTTTCTTGATTTCGATAAATCACTGCCGATTAGCGTGTACGATTTTATGGCGATGATTTGCAATACCTCCCGCCCCGCCTTTGCCGGCTTTAGTCGCGGCAAGCGAGAGCTAACGGAAACGGCTCTCGAACGCGTGGGCCTCAAGGGTAAAAGTAAAACCCAGCTGGGCAACCTTTCCGGCGGCGAACGCCAACGCATGTTATTTGCCCAGGCACTAATTCCCCAGCCCGAGCTACTTATTCTCGATGAACCGATGACCAGCCTCGACAATCGCGGCGAAGAAATATTCCTCAGCTTAATTGAAGAGCTACGCAGCCAGGGTGTCACCATCATCTGGATCGCCCACGACTTACAACAGGTRCGCGAACTAGCCTCTACTATTAGCTGCATCAATCGCACACTGGTTTATGCCGGACCACCACAGCCCTTCCTTGATAGTGACGAAGCCGCAAAACTGTTCCGCTTTACGCGCCCCGCTGCCGATACTGCCCCCGCGCAAGCCACGTCAACGGGGGCAGTGCTATGAACGACGTCTACGAGTGGATCCGCACCTCCGTTCAAGCACTCGCGCAACAGGGCTCCATCCCCCAGGCGTTTGAATACAGCTTTGTAATAAACGCCCTGCTCTGCGCCCTGTTGATCGGCCCCCTGCTGGGCGGCGTAGGTACCATGGTGGTTGCCAAGCGTATGGCCTTTTTCTCTCAGTCCATCGGCAATGCAGCGATGACCGGCGTCGCCATTGGCGTAATGCTGGGCGAGTCTTACACCGAGCCTTACATCTCGATGTTTGGCTTCTGTATTTTATTTGCGCTGTTGCTAAATTACACCAAGGGCCGAACCCAGCTATCGTCCGACACTTTAATCGGCGTCTTTCTTTCGGTGTCACTCGCCGTGGGCGCCTCGTTATTATTGTTCGTCTCCGCCAAGGTCAACACACATATTCTCGAAGCCGTCCTCTTCGGCTCGGTGTTAACCGTCAGCAACACTGATATGAACGTGTTACTGGTCGTCACCTGCGTGGTACTGGCCTTCGGCATTCCGCTGTTTAACAACATGCTACTGGCCAGCCTCAACCCCAGCCTGGCCCGCGCCCGCAAAGTGCGCGTTGAGCTGATGGAATACATCTTTGTTTTGATGATTACCCTGCTCACCGTCGCCTGCTTAAAAATTGTCGGCGCTGTGCTGGTTGAAGCCCTGCTGCTGATTCCCGCGGCGGCAGCACGCAATGTAATTACCTCACTGCGCGGTTTTGTCATCCTCAGCATGGTTATCTCCACCGTCAGCTGTATTGCCGGTGTCTTGATCCCCATGCAATTCGACCTGCCCCTGCCCTCCGGTGGAGCCATTATTATGGTGGCCGCGAGTTTCTTTGTTCTCACTACAATTATTCGCGCCGTTTTCCCCGCTTATCGAAGCGCAAAAAATTAGCACCGCAGGAATTAAGCCCATGACTAAGTCCATAACGACGCAATACATCGCCTTAAAAAACAGAATCGCGCTGGGGCTTTTATTAACGCTYMTCATCACAGCGCAAAYCCTGTTTACACCCCAGGCKRTGGCGGCAGARAAAAGCAGCGCAGACAGTARTGGCGACARTMGYAAAGMARTCACCATTMTCACCRCCCTGCCCGTCACTTATTTTCTCAGCTCCGCACTCGTGGCCGACACCACTATTCAGGTAAAGAATCTGCCAAAAAGAGGCCGCCGCTTAAACGGGCAAGAAAACTACTTCACCTCCAAAAAAGCAAAGAAGCTGGCCAAGACGTTTAACAGCGCAACTGCGGTAGTGACTATCGGCAAGCTATGGCGAGATGACCCGCTTTTTACCGCAGCGCGATCCGCCAATATTCGCATTGTTGAAATCGATGCCACCAAACCCTGGTCGAGCACACTTGAAGGCATCTCCGTTGCCATGACGCCCACGCAAGATACGCCCTGGGAAACCAGCAGCCATGAATCAACACACGGCGCAAAAGGGGCTGCAAACACACCGTCCGTCTTCTTCTGGCTCAGCCTGATGAACAGCGCCCGCTCTGCCGAAATTATTGCCGAAGATTTAATGCGCCTGGTGCCTAGCGAAGCCCCTACCATTAAAGCGAACTTAAGCAAGCTACACAGCAAGCTGATGGAGCTACAACGACGCAATGAACTGGCCATGCTTAATGCAGCAGACATCACCGTGTTCTCCCTCGCCCCCGAGCTGGTCTACCTGACGAGCGAGCAAAACCTGTTTGTCGATGGCAGCTTTTTTAAACAGGATATTGAGTGGACAAGTGCTGACACGGCGGCCCTAGAAAAACACCTGAAAGACCATAAAGTTGGCGTGGTGTTGCATAAGTGGGAACCCGCARAGCCGATTCTCAATGCCATAAAAGGGGCTGGTGCAAAACTGGTTGTGATCGAAACCCTTGACGCCGGTATTGTGAAAAAAGGCAGTATGCTGCCCGATAGTTACTTGACGCTGATGGAAGAAAACCTTGCAAACTTACGAGCGGCCTTCATCGATTAAACCCAGTTCGGCAGTTACCTTTTTAATGCAAATCACTGACAACAAACAGCCGGTCAAGCGACCAACAGCCCGGCGTTGAGTGAGAGGGTTATAGGCAATAATCTGCTAACGACCTTATATATTTACCCAATTTTCCAGACGCAGCCCCGGAACACGCTCAAACTCTCGAGCATTGTTACTCACCAAAATCAAACCAAGCGAGCGAGCATGGCCTGCTATCATCTGGTCGTAGGGGCCGATAGGTCGACCTTTACTTGTCAGCTCGGCCCGAATTTGTCCGCTGTGCTGTGCCGCCGCCACATCGTAATCCAACACTTCCAGGCGTGCAGAGAATGCCTCTATATTCTGGATGTTTTTTGCAGGATTACTGGATTTTTCTGCACCGTAAATCAGCTCCATGAGAGTCACCGATGAAATACACAGCTGCCCTTCTTTCGCATTAAAAGCTTCTTTTACCTCTGCGGGCCGGTTCTTCATCGTGTAAATGACGATGTTGGTATCAAGCATATATTTGAGCATTAAAACGCATCGCGCTCTTGATCGGCAGGCTGCTCGCGGTCTGTCATAAAATCAGCCGTCGCACCCTCGCCATCAAACCAGCTATCCCACGAGGTGCCGGCGGGTGTGATTAAACGGGCATCACCGATGGAGACGATAACCACTTTTTTAACGCCTTCTGGAAATTCAAGAGCCTTGGGGATTCTAACCGCCTGACTTTTATTATTTGTAAAAATCGTTGCTTGAGCCATCACCTGCACCTCTTATAGTCAACCTATAGCTTGATGGTGCTCTAGCGGCTTGTATATGTCAACTGCATATACAAGCCACCAAGTGAAACAGGTTTTAGTAAAGCTCGCGGGGCAGAACCCTAGACCACCACAATCAAACGCAGTGCATCGAGCTTCAATTGGGCATGTGAGAGATAGTTTTGAGACAGTTCCATCGATTCACGCAGGTAGTCAATCTCCTCACTGCGAATACTCGAGTTCACTGCGGCCAGTGCCTGTAAGCGCTCAAGTTCCGCATTTTGCCCCTCGGCCATACGGCGCTGAGCCTCGGCAATCAGCGCTGCCTGTTGCGCCTCGGCAATCACTTCGGCATGACCCACCAGCGAATCCACCTGAGTGCGCACATGCTTGACCATGTCGACGGCGGTGCGCCGCTTCACTCGCTGACAAAGCTTGGCGAAATGGGCTTCGGTAAGTACCTGGCTGAAGTCTTTRCCGCTCTCATCCACCACCACTCGCACCACCGACTGGGGAATATARCGCCCCARYTGCATYACTTTGGGYGCCGGGCAATAGACCGTAAACATGCCTTCAAATAACAGGRTGCCCGGTTTYARGGGGGGGAGTTTCAGGGTACARACTGTMGTSGTGCCAAAATCACCRTTGGCAATTTGTTCCATGGCRGCAACCACSAGGGGATGCTCCCAGGTRAAAAAGCGAATATCTTCGCGGCTCAGRGCRCGGCGACGGGAATAGGTCGCCGTKARACCGTCTTCGGGCAGGCCGGGCAAGCTCTGGCCCAGCATGTGGTCGCTRGGCGTCACGACAATRCTATCGGCGCTGTGGTGGCTTTGCTCGATACCRAAYTCATCGAAKACTTTKSTYARATAATCTTCSAGYTCACCRCTYTGCTCGGCGTCGAGCATGGCATCGATYACTTCATTGGCRACKTCGGTATTGCAGGAATTCATTTCCARCAAACGGTCGCGRCCCTTTTGCATCGCCTCGAGTGCMGYCTCYGTCARYTGATARGTYTCATCCACCAARCTCACRAGCGCATCGGCATCACCCGGACTGCGCAGRCAGTGGTGTAGCTGCTCRGCCACTYGCTGATAAAYACTTAAGCCCACCGGGCAYACGCGCTGGAAGGCGCCCAGGCCTTCGCTGTACCAACGCAGCATCACTTCCTGGGCGCTGCCTTCGTGGTAGGGCACGTGAATTTGTACATCCTGACGCTGGCCGATGCGGTCGAGACGGCCGATGCGCTGCTCAAGCAAGTCAGGGTTAATCGGCAGATCGAATAAAACCAGGTGGTTGGCGAACTGAAAGTTGCGACCCTCGCTGCCAATTTCAGAACAAATCAGCGTTTGTGCACTGTCCTGTTCGTCGGCAAAGTAGGCCGCCGCACGGTCGCGGGCAATCAAGCTCATACCCTCGTGGAAGACGGCGGAGCGCACGCCTTCGAACAAGCGTAAATATTCTTCCAGTGCCTGCGCGGTTGCCGACTGGGCGCAAATTACCAGTACCTTTTCCTGGCGATGCTCGGCCAGCCAGTCGGCTAGCCATTCAACACGGGGGTCAAGGGACAACCAGTCTTCGCCGAGAGCGCTTTCTGGCTGCAGATAAGCACGAAAATCATCGTCGCTTTGCTCTGCATCATCACTGCCCGTAGAAGCGCTGATGGGATTGGGCAGAGCATAGCCCTGCAAATAACGCTGGGGGAAGCCTTCAACCGCTTCACGGGTATTACGAAATAACACGCGCCCGGTGCCGTGACGGTCGAGTAAGTCTTGCACCAAAGCGTCGATCAATGCCGCCAACGCCGCTTCATCGTCGCCTTGCAGCGCCATCTGTAATTCATCGGCTGCCTTAGCGCCCAAATACGCACTGACCTGAGCGATAACCTCGGCATCAAGCGCGAGGGAATCGCCACCTTGCAGCGATTGCACCAGCTCACTTACGGCCTGATAGCGGCTTTCTTCTTCAACAAAGGTGGGCAGGTCGTAGTAGCGATCCGGGTCGAGCAAGCGCAGGCGGGCAAAGTGACCCGCAACACCAAGCTGCTCCGGTGTTGCCGTTAGCAGTAAGAGGCTGGGAATGCGTGCAGCCAGTGCTTCAATGCACTGGTAAGCAGGACTGGCCTGTTCTTCATCCCAGGCCAGGTGGTGGGCTTCATCCACGACCAACATATCCCAGCCGGCCGCCAGTGCCTGACTGTGGCGACGCGGATTGTCGCTTAAAAAGGAGGTACTACACAGCACCAGCTGGGCACTTTCAAAGGGGTTGATGTCGCCACTCGGCGTCAGGCTTTGCTCATCATCGAGGCCATCGTCCAGCTCATCGGCAAAGTCATCGTCGACCTCTTCCTCTGTTTGCTCCAGTGCTTCACAGCGCGCCTGATCGAGAATAGTGAAGTGCAGGTTAAAACGCCGCAGCATTTCGACCAGCCATTGATGAATCAAACTATCGGGCACGGCAATCAACACACGGCTGGCACGACCGGTATACAGCTGCTGATGTAAAATCAAACCCGCTTCAATAGTCTTACCCAGCCCCACCTCATCAGCCAGTAATACGCGGGGGGCATGCCGCACGCCCACACGACTGGCGATATAAAGCTGATGGGGCAGCAACTGCACGCGCCCACCAAGCAAACCACAGGCGGGCGACTGCTGGTGTTGATGCAAAAATTGCAGGGTTTGTTGGCGCAATTCAAAGCGGGTAATTTTGTCGACCTGGCCCGCGTATAAACGATCTTCTGGCTTGGAGAAATGTACAAAACTGTCGAGATCCATCTCGTGCAGCACCACCTCTTCGCCATCGGCATTGATGCAAAGATAAATAACGCAGCCATTGCCTTCCTGCCGATCGGTAATCGTCAGCTCGACGCCTTCGTCATTTTTAACCTTATCGTCGATCGGGTAAATCACCCGACCCAGCGGGGCGTTGTCAGTGGCATAAACACGACGCTCGGCCGCAGAGGGGAAGCTCAGCTCCACCCGGCGATTGGCGACTTCGATAACAATACCGAGCCCTAATTCAGCTTCGGTATGACTGATCCAACGCTGGCCTGAAACAAATTCGCTTTGGGGTTCGGGTCTTCGGGACAAGGGAGGCCTCTTTATTGACGGAAAAAATGACAGGAAACGGAGTAAAGGGGTTTTTTGTACGGCGCGCATTGTAGTGCTTACGCCAGCCGGGGACAAAAAATATGTATGATTCCAGTCATCTTAGTCGTAATTAATAAAGCTGAGAGGGACTGAACACCAATGCCACGACTCGGCCTGCTTGAAACAGACACGCTTTACGATGGCTTAATCGACGATTATGACTCCTACGGGGAAATGTTCGCCGGGTTTTTCGATGCTTTAGATGGGCAACTGAGCTATCGCCACTACCAGGTTCAGGCCGGTGAATTACCCCAGCACCCGGACGAGTGCGACGCCTATTTAATCACCGGGTCGAAGGCCGGAGTTTATGACCCATTCCCCTGGATCGAGGCACTGCAAGAGTGGATCGTCGGTTTTCATCGCCAGCGTGCGCCCATTATCGGCATCTGCTTTGGCCATCAGATTATTGCCCACAGCCTCGGCGGGGCAGCGGCGAAGAGTGACAAGGGCTGGGGGCTTGGCGTGCTCAGCTGTGAACAAAGCCTSTCCCAAGACGGGTCAACATTGCGTTTGATTCATAGCCATCAAGATCAGGTACTGCAATTACCGCCCCAGGCTACCCGATTAGCAGGCTGTGACTTCTGCCCTAATGCGGCGCTAGCCATTGATGATTGCGTGCTAACGTTTCAAGGTCACCCAGAGTTCACCCCGGTTTATTTACAGCGCTTACTGGAGCAACGAAAAGGGCGAATCAACAAGGCGATTATTGATCGAGCCGTCGCCTCGCTAGCCACGGCCACCGACCACGAAAAGGTCGGGCGCTACTTGCTGGATTTTATCTATCGAAAATAGTGTGGATAAGAACAGAGGGGAAAACGAATCTAACGAATGAATTTGCGCGCATACCAGCAACTGGCACGCACATCGTAGCCTTCACCCTTAGCCCAGGACAGGCCTGTGCGCACAAGCACTTCCGCAATACCGCGGCCACGCAAAACGTCAGGCACATAGGTATGGCTGAAATCAACACTATTGCCGATCAATCGATAATCGACCACTGACTTATGACCATCCACAACCAGCAAGAAGCGTTGCTCCTCCGGTTGATGCACGATGGCACTCTCTTGCTCACTCACTGCGCTCTGCCCGATCTAAGATTATTGGCACACATTCTACGCTATCGCGCCATCCCGTAAAACTCATCATTGGGGCGCATGCTCGTCAAATTGGCCATGCGGTTGGATAAACAGAAGAAAGCGCTGATACCGCCAATGTCCCAAATATCCTCGTCGTCAAAACCGTGGCCGCGCAGAACGTCAAAATCTTCGTCCGCAATAGCACCTGAAGACTGACTCACTTTGACGGCGAAATCGAGCATGGCTCGCTGCCGGGGCGTAATGTCAGCCTTGCGGTAGTTGATCGCCAGCTGATCGGCCAACAGGGAATTTTTCGCCACAATTCGCAGTATCGCACCGTGGGCGACCACGCAATAATGACACTCATTGCCACCGCTCACTGTCACCACAATCATTTCTTTTTCAGCTTTAGTGAGATTCCCTTTACGCAGCATCAAAGCATCGTGCATCGCAAAAAAAGCACGGCACTCATCCGGCCGATGGGCCAGTACTAAAAACACATTGGGAATAAAGCCCGTTTTCTCCTGTACTTCCAACATCTGCGTACGCAGATCGTCAGGTAGCTCGTTGAGCTCAGGCACAGGGAAACGACTAATACTTTTATTATTTGATGGAGAGTGCAATTCTCGACTCCTTTTGAATTTATTGTGTCTCAGTTTAAGACCAAGGATCTTTAACTACAAATACTTAGTGAGCTAGTACTCCAACAACCGTGTATTGATGGAGTACTAGCAGGAACTGTCAACCGAATAGATGACCTCGTGATGACAGGCCACCATCAATCGTTACCACTGTGCCGGAAATATAAGCGGCACGACCGGAAACGAGAAAGGCACAGAGATCGGCCACTTCTTCCGGCTCGGCAAGACGGCCAAAGGGCATGGTGCTTGTGAGTTGTCGCCAGTCGTCGGGATCGAGACCTTTATTTTCAGCATTTTGGCGCATCAAATTAACGAGTCTTTCCGTCGCCGTCATGCCCGGATTAATACCCAGCACACGGATATTATCGGCAGAACTACCGCCGCCCATAGCGCGAGTAAAAGCGGCCAAGCCTGCATTGCCCGTGGTGCCCGCAATGTAATTGAACTCGGTGACTTCGCCACCGGCAATACCGATAACATTAAGCACCACGCCATGGCCTCGCGCCTTCATGGCTCTGTACATTTCTCGCGCTAAATTGACGAAACCGTAGACTTTTAAATCCCAGCCACCACGCCAGGTCGCTTCGTCAATATCGCTAATTGAACCAGCGGCTATCGCTCCCGCGTTATTCACTAGAATATCAACATCATCACAGGCAGCGACCAGGGCGACGGCATTATCGCCGCTACTTAAATCCACGGGATGAACTGTCACCAATACACTGTAATCATCCCGCAATTCTGCGGCGACCATTTCAAGATCTTCAGCATTGCGTGCAGCAAGGTGCAAATCACACCCCTCTTCCGCCAAACGAAAGGCAATGGCCTTACCGATGCCTTTCGAGCCCCCGGTAATTAATGCGGTTTTACCCCGTAGTTTTAAATCCATAAGACGACCCTGAAAATAATGTTGTTATTTTTATAGTGTTTTATTTTGCGACGACTCAGCCAACCGAGGCTCTAGTCATGATTACTGCTCGCCCACGCGGTGTAGCCGCCGTCGAGGCTATAGACATCGGAAAAGCCCTGGTCTGCGAGATAGTTTGCCGCGCCCTGACTGGAATGACCGTGATAACAGACCACAACCACAGTGCTGGCTTTATCCGTATTATTAACAATATTGCTAACACTACGATCATCCAAGCGTGATGCCCCATCAATGTGACCCGCCTGGTACGAAGCCTCATCACGGGTGTCGAGCAGAACGACGTCTTGCTCGTCAAGTAGGGCTTTTAACTGATCAACTGACAAATATTGAAATGTCATGGGTGCTTCCTTTTTTGTTGGCACTCATTTCTAAGTACAATTTATTCTGTAAGCACTGCTCTAACAATGTCACTAAAATGATAGGGCATCGCGCCATTAGCCATAAGTGCAAAAGTAAGCCGTGGCCACTGCTACCTGTAACTGAAAGCTTTGGTCTGCGGCCACTTCAAATGAATCACCAACCGCAAACGTCTTCCACTCATCCTGTCCCGGTAATTTGACGGTTAGCGCACCACTCACCACGGTCATCACTTCTCGCTCACTGGTGGCAAATTCATAATCGCCCGGCGCCATCACGCCCACGGTTGCGGGCAGAGTTTCCGTCGCAAAACCGATAGATTTAACCTTGCCGTCAAAATATTCATTTACTGCTAGCATGTTTTGCCCTTACTTATTTAAAGGTGATCTGTTTGATCAAAAAATTTAATCTCTGCATTAACCGTACAAATTTCTGTAACGGAGGTATTACTAATTTGATAATTCGTCCACTTGGAACGGTCTTTATCAATCCAGTGTGACAAGGCAAAAGCAATCGCCAGACCGTGGGCCACCACCACCAGGTTTTCACCCGGGTGATCGACCAAAAAGCCATCGACGGCCCCAACAAAACGCTCGGTCACTTCGGCGCGAGTCTCCCCACCCGGCGGACGATGATGCTCATCGTTAATCACTTTTTTAATAAAGCCGTGCTCACCCTTCAGCTCATCAAAACTTTTACCTTCAAAATCGCCGGCACCAAATTCCATTAAGCGAGAATCAAACCTCACCTCGTGATCACCGGCGCGGGCGATTTGCTCAGCAGTATATTTGGCCCGCTGCAGGGGGCTGGAATAAATAGCGTGAATGTCTGGCAGGTAATTATGGAAATAATCACCCAGGCGATTGGCCTGCTCCAGACCCAGGTCGGTCAAAGCGGTATCGGTATGGCCATGCCACACCTGGTTGACATTGGCGGCCGTCTGACCGTGGCGAACCAATAATAAGCGGCCCTTTGGCTGCATCGTCTACCTCGTTTATTTAGTGTTGTGACAGTGTTACAACAAGAGGCGCAATACTAACAAATTTCAGTCGGGCTGATAATGCCGCATCGATACCAGAAGACCACACATCACAACCGGCTACGTCGTTAACACCGACAGATTAAATCCAGCTGAGCCAAGCCGCTCAGCCTCAGCCGCCAACTCAGAAAGGGTGAGAGGGAAATCGTCAAAGCTGTCATCGTTTAATGCCAGGGCCAACCCGTCTACACCCTTAACCTTCAGTACAACCTCCGGGGGCTGCGAATCACCGCGACCTCGGTTCAATAAGACCGATAAACGCAATAGCACGCAGAGGCGTAGCAGAGAGGCCTTTTGTTTTGCAGAGAAGTTATTGAGTAGCTGAGGCCGCAAGCGGCGGCGATGCCCGCGCACTAGAAAGGCAATCGCTTGCTGCTCCTGTCGGGTGAAACCCGGCATATCCGCGCCATTGAGAATGTACTCGCCGTGCTTGTGAAATTGCACGTGTGAAATCGCCAGCCCTACTTCGTGCAATTGCGCAGCCCATCGAAGGCGAATCCCATCCCTTTTCGACAAACTCCAGTCTTCACCAATCTGTTCAAAAAGTTGCTTTGCGCAAGTACTCACGCGCTCTGCCTGAGCCATATCAATATTAAAACGGCCTTGCATGGATTGCACCGAACGCAAACACACGTCTTCATGCTCGGAGCGGCCAACCAGGTCATAAAGGGCACCCTCTCGAAGAGCGCCACTGGAAAAGCGCATTTCATCAACTTTTAGCACATCAAAAATAGCGGTCAATATGGCGAGGCCCGCAATAAAATTATCACGCCGTGCAGAGCTCAACCAGTCAACATCTATTTCACAGGTATTTGAATACTCGAGAATTTTTGTTCTTAATCGCTTCAATGCAGGCTTAGTGATCACATCCTGTCCGCAAACTTGTTGGCAGGCCTGGGCAACAGCTCGCACAGTTCCCGAGGAGCCATAGCAATTCGCCCAACCTTTTTTGCGGTAGCGCTTACTCACTCTTAAGAGTTCGTTAGACGCATGGTTGACTGCATCCTGGAAGTTTTGCTTTGACAGCGTTCCCGTTGGAAAAAAGCGATCGATAAAGGAAACACAGCCCATCGCCAGGCTTTCCATCAACAGGGCGTCAAACTGATCGCCAATAATAAATTCGGTACTGCCGCCACCAATATCAACGACTAAACGACGCTTTGGGTCTGAGGGCAATGAGTGCGCAACACCCAGATAGATAAGTCGAGCCTCTTCGACGCCGGATATCACCTGAATGGAATAACCCAGCGCCTCTTCTGCCTGACGGAGAAATTCCTGACTATTACTGGCGATGCGCATCGCATTGGTAGCGAAAGCGACAACGGATTCCTGAGGCAGACCTTCAAGCCGCTGACCAAACTGCTTTAGACAAGCCAGGCCCCGCTGCTGAGCCACTTCACTCAAGCAGCTGTTTTCATTGAGCCCCTCACCCAGGCGCACCCCTTCACGAAAGGTTTGTAAGGTGCGAATTTCGCCATGCTCTACGCGTGCTACTACCAGATGAAAACTGTTAGACCCCATATCCAGAACGGCGATGGAATCTTCTACTTGAGTGAATGCTGTCGTCACAATACAACCTTATGAATAATCGGGAATGGTCTTTCAAGGTATTATCGTAACAAATAGCCGTAACAAATTAGCTGTAACAAACCCGCCGCACCCGATTAATCGGCTTTCACCTCTCGCCGCAGTAGCTTATGGATATGTTCTTGCGAGCGTATTTTCTTTCGATTGCCCCGTGGATTAATGGTGTTTTTTTGTCGCTCATCAATCACTCGGGCCTTCACACAATCACTCCATTGTGTATCAAGTATCAGCTGAATCTTTTTCTGCAGCTTTTTACTGTACACCGGGCAACTAACCTCAACTCGGTGGTCAAGGTTTCTGGTCATAAGATCAGCCGATGAAATGTAGTACCTCGGCTTGCCGGCATTCTCAAAAGCAAAGATACGTGGGTGTTCAAGATAGCGATCGACAATGCTAATGGCTTTGATATTTTCACTCATGCCTTTAACACCGGGAATCAGCGAACACATACCACGCACAATCAATTTCACTTTAACCCCCACCCGCCCCGCTTCATAGAGGGCGTCAATCAATTCCTGATCAACCAGGTTATTACACTTAATAAAAACACCAGATGCCCTACCTTTTATCGCATTTTTCTTTTCAATGGCTATTAAATCGAGAAGACCACTACGATTAGTGAAAGGGGAAACCAACAAATGCTGGAACTCATGACGCCGATGGGCAAACTGAATAAAATCAAACACCTTTTCAACATCTCTACCTATTTCCTGATCACAGGTCAACAGGCTAAAGTCAGTATAGAGACCGGCGGTTTTTTCATTGAAATTACCCGTGCCAATATGACTGTAAAGGCGCGGAATACCATCCTCAACACGTTTAAACAAAATCATTTTAGAGTGAATTTTAAGACCCGGAACGCCGAAAATAACGTGCACACCCGCCTCGGTCATTCGCTCAGCCCAGGTAATATTTGCCTCTTCATCAAAGCGCGCTTGCAGCTCAACAACCACTATTACCTTTTTACCATTTTCGACAGCACTGATTAGTGAGTCGACAACCCTTGAGGAAGACGCAACGCGGTACAGATTGATTTTTATTTCGCGCACTGCAGGGTCAATCGCCGCTGCCCTTAACCACTTAATGATGTACGAGAAAGAATTATATGGGTAGTAAAGCAAACAATCTTCTTTCTTCACACATTCAAAAATATTTTGGTTTTTATCCAGAACAGGGTAAGGAATGGGCGGCAGTGGTTTCAATTCCAGGTAAGGCGCGCCCGGATTTGGAAAGCCCATGAAGTCCTTAGAATTATGGTAGCGCCCACCAGGTATAAAACTATCCTTCTTTCTCAAATTCATTTTCTTGGTTAAGAATGCCAGCAGATCTTCCGTTATMGCCTCATCGTAAACAAAGCGAACGGGGGCACCTTTTGAGCGCTTCTTCAAGCTAGCGGACATCTTCTCCATAAGGCTTTCAGAGATACCTTCGCCCAGTTCAAGCTCTGCATCACGGGTAATTTTTATGGTGTAGGCTTCAATCGTATCTATAGGGAAAGCACCCATAAAYACGTCATTTAGACAATGACGAATAATATTATCAAGCGTAATAAAAACTCGCTCCCGCCCCTTTGACCGACTTGGCAGCGGAATAAAACGATTGAGGCGATTAGTGGGTATTTCCAGGACAGCGTAACTAATTTGTTTATTACAAAGCATTTTTACCGCAAGATAAATCGAACCCTCTTTTAGAAAGGGAAATTTTTCTTTTTCACTGACCATGATTGGCGAAAGTTCGGGCAGCACCTTGCTTTCAAAATAACCCCTGACAAAATCAGATTGCCTAGCAGTAAGCTGCATTTCGTTAACAAGATATATTTTGCGCTTGTGTAACTCTTTTAATATTGCCTGATAGGTTTTGTTGTAGGCCTCCTGTGATTCATGCACTCGAGACATAATTTTATTCAGTAATTCCGCATGCTCTTCTTTTTTCGAACCACTTGAAAAATCGACCAAACGCTTAACATCTGCAACCCTGACGCGAAAAAACTCGTCGAGATTACTGGAAAATATGCCGAGGTAACGTACGCGCTGGATTATAGGAACGGAGTGATCCGCAGCCTCCTGTAAAACCCGCTCATTGAATAAGAGCCAGCTGAGCTCCTTCGGGGTATAGCACCAACGGCCTTCCCTATCACCACCGTCACTCATTGCACCCACCTTTGATTAGTTACCGAGAATAATCGACCAGCTTACCCCGCTACAATGACAACAGCATGACGACAAAAATCTTAATCATGGGAACTGCACCCTGTACCGACTGTCTCACAATCGAATCATTCGCGGCAAGACACTGATAAATAAAACACGCCCATAAGGTTCAAATCTATACGCATTTTCTTATAATGCCCCTCTCCATTGACAAATAGACCTACAATAATGAAATTACTRCTTATCCTCTTCACCGCATTTGCACTAACGCCTGCCAGCTGGGCCTCCTGCATTGATAAAAACAATAATGCCGAACAGAACTTTTTGACCTGCAAACATTCAGCCGAAAACGGTGAAGCCAATGCGCAGAAAGAGCTTGGTAGCTTATATTTTTCAGGGGAGGGCGTTCAGCAAGATTTTGCTAAGTCATTGCATTGGTATAAACAAGCTGCGGAGCAAGGCCATGCTATTGCCCTCTACAACGTCGGTGTTCTCTACGACAAAGGCCTTGGCTTRAAGAAAGACTACGAAGAAGCCGGTAAGTGGTATCGCAAGTCTGCAGACCTTGGCTACTCCACTGCCCAATATAACCTGGGTATTATGTACGAATACGGTCAGACCGTAGATGAAGACCCCGCCAAGGCCATGCARCTCTATCTAAAAGCGGCAGAGCAAGGTGAAGCGGCCGCACAGTTTGCCATTGGCGTGTTATACGACAAAGGGATTGGGGTCGACAAAGACCAATCGCAAGCTTACAAATGGTGGCAGATCGCCGGCGAGGGCCACCCCCACGCCATCCACAATCGTGACTCCATCGCCGAAGAAATGACCCCGATGCAAATCAGTGAAGGACAGCGCCTCGCCCAGGCATGGCTAGATGCACGCCCAGGGCTGGTACAATTACCGTCACTGGAGCTACAGTNAAAAAACAGCAACATGAGGAGATGAATTATGACTACAGCAAGCGCAAGACACATACTGGTTAAGAGCGAAGAGCAATGCCAGCAACTAAAAACTGACATCGAGGGCGGTGCCGACTTCGCCGAACTCGCCAAACAGCACTCCTCTTGCCCCTCGGGCAACAGTGGCGGTGACCTGGGTGAATTCGGCCCCGGCATGATGGTACCTGAATTTGACCAAGTGGTATTCAGCGCCGACGTCAACACCGTACAAGGCCCGGTAAAAACCCAATTCGGCTACCATCTGCTGGAAGTCACTGCCCGCAGCGAGTAAGCCAGCGCTACAAAAGAAAGACCTGTTATGCCATCGCATACAGGTCTTTTTTATTGTCCGTGATCTTTCCCCAACATTGAGCACCCAACGGCATAACAACCCATGAAAAGAATTGCCATTTTTGTCGATGTACAAAATATTTATTACACCACCCGCGATGCCTATGGACGTCAATTTAACTATCGCAAATTATGGCAACAGATCAGCACCCAGGGCGACATCGTCGCTGCCACGGCCTACGCTACCCAGCGCAACGACGACCAACAACTTCGCTTCCACGACGCACTCAAGCACATCGGCTTCACGCTAAAGCTCAAACCCTATATTCAACGTAGCGATGGCTCCGCCAAGGGTGACTGGGATGTGGGTATCACCATTGACGTACTGGACACGGCAAAAGATGTCGATACCGTTATTCTGCTATCTGGCGATGGTGACTTTGATCTGCTGCTAAAAAAGATACGTGGTAAATACGGCCTTAGTGCAGAGGTTTATGGCGTACCAGCGCTGACATCCCGCTCGTTAATGAATGCCGCCAGTGCCTATCACCCCATCGGCGAAGAACTCTTACTTTAAATTATTCCAGAGGGTCGCGAAAAAGTGATTTAGAATAAAAGGCGGCGCAGCCAACCCTTTTCGAGACTCTTTTTACATTGGCCGAATTGAGCGCTGTAGGTTTTTGAACGTCGCTCCACTTTACGCGCGACACCCTTAAGCCAGGCTTTCTTTTTATAGGAACCCCGGGCAAACCCRCCGTGGCCCTCGTGGTAATTCAGGTACTGATTATAGGCATCCCACTTGGATACCCCATTGCGCTTCTGGCTTTTATCCATATACCAGAAAACAAAATCCATGGCGTCGCCAAAGTCATCTCTATCACTGAACATTGAGCCTGCATCTTTTTGGTAGTCGCCCCAGGTGCCCGTTTTAACCTGCGCATAGCCATAGGCCGAGCTGGCCCTGCCATAGGGAATGATCCATAAAAAATAACGCATCGGGGGTTTGGCGTCGTGCTTAAACCCCGACTCCTGATACATAATCGCCATCGGCACACTAACTGGGCCACCCCAGCGTTTACTGGAAGACATTGCCGCCTTATACCAGCTCCGTTTCTCAGTAAATATATCGCAAATATTGTTCGGCTTGGCCGGTGGCGAAGCACAGCCCGTTACCAACAGGGTGGAACCGAGCAAGATCAATAAGCAAAGTTTTTTGGCCACACGCGCATGTGGTAACAGTCTCGATACGTCAAAGATAAACACCGGAGTTTAATTCGCTCTGTTTATCAATTTTGGCAAATACAAAYTTAATTTTTCCCCTGTTTGGCATTAAATATGGCCAATTGTTCTGCTGTGGCTGGCCGCTGGTGCTTGCCCTTCCATTCACTGTAGGGCATACCGTAGACCCGTTCGCGGGCACTTTCATAGTCAATGCTTTCACCGCGCTCTTCCGCTTCCGCGACATACCATTTTGACAAACAATTACGGCAAAAGTCGGCAAGGTTCATCAGTTCAATATTCTGCACTTCTTTRTGCTCGTCTAAATGCTTTAAAAACCGCCGAAAAACCGCGGCTTCAATTTCTGTTTCTTTGCTCATTATTTCACTTCCTCTCCGTGTGCCTGTTTATCCGCATGGTACGAGGAGCGCACCAACGGGCCAGAGGCAATGTGTATAAAACCGATGGACTCCGCGTAGTCTCGGTATTCCYGAAATTCGTCGGGATGAACAAAGCGMTCRACCGGCAAATGRTTTTTCGAGGGCTGCAAATACTGGCCTACGGTGAGCATTTCAACATCGTGGGCGCGCAAGTCATCCAGTGTTGCGAGCAGCTCTTCTTTGGTTTCGCCCAAACCCACCATCAGGCCCGACTTGGTCGGCACCCCGGCATTGCGCGCTTTATATTGCTGTAATAATTTCAAGGACCAGGCGAAGTTCGCACCCGGACGTGCCTGGCGATACAGGCGAGGCACGGTTTCAATATTGTGATTAAAGACATCGGGGGGRGTGGCACTGAGAATATCGAGGGCTGGRTCCATGCGACCGCGAAAGTCCGGCACCAGCACTTCGATTTCTAAGGCGGGATTGTGTGCCCGAGACTCCCGTATGCAATCGGCAAAGTGCTGGGCACCGCCATCGCGCAAATCATCTCTATCGACCGAGGTAATCACCACGTATTTCAGCTGCATTTCGGCAATGGCCTGGGCCAGATGAGCGGGCTCTTCAATATCGAGAGGGTTGGGCTTGCCGTGGCCAACGTCGCAAAAAGGACAGCGACGGGTACAGATRTCGCCCATAATCATAAAGGTCGCAGTGCCACCGCTAAAGCATTCACTGAGGTTTGGGCAGGCCGCTTCTTCGCAAACCGTAGAAAGTTTATTTTTGCGCAGAATTTTYTTAATRCGCGCCACATCGGGTGAACTCGAGAGGCGAATTTTCARCCATGGCGGTTTACGTTGAAACGTTTCAGTGGGGATTACCTTTACCGGGATGCGCTCAACCTTGTCGGCACTGCGCAGCTTTTCACCCTGACGCAATCGTTGGGTACGTTTTACCGGCTKACGCTCATCTGAGCTTCCCGGTGAATCACTGTTGGAATTGCCGTCCATTAATCTCGCCTAAAATTGCCTATTAATATTAATTAATCAACGTGTACTGCCAATCCAGATACTGCCAATGGGCTTGTTTATCCCGCTTCGCGCCAAAGCGCTGYACCAATTCATCAACTAATTGTTTTTCTAAAACCTGCCATGTCGGCATATCACTGCTCGACAATAAATCTTTAAGCCGTGTCATTTGTAAACCTTGATAACCGCAGGGGTTAATGCGCTGAAAGGGTTCCAGGTCAATATCAATATTTAATGCYAGGCCGTGATAGCTGCGCCCGCGCCGAATACGCAACCCCAGGGAGGCAATTTTGTCTGCGCCGACATAAACACCCGGCGCTTTGTCTCGCGTTTCAGCCTTAATATTATAGCTCGCCAGCAARGCTTTTAAACTTAATTCAATGGCGCAAACCAGYTCGCGTACATTGAGCCTCGCTCGCTTTAAATCGATCAAGGTATAGATCACCAGCTGCCCTGGCCCGTGGTAAGTCACCTGACCACCGCGGTCAACTTTCAGCACGGGAATATCACCGGGCATCAATAAATGTTCGGCCTTACCCGCCTGTCCCTGGGTAAAGACTGGGGGATGCTGAACGAYCCAAAGTTGATCGGGGGAATTTTCAGTRCGTGATTCGGTGTAGTCTTTCATTGCTGCAAAAACCCGTTCATAGGGCTGCAGTCCCAGCTGACAGACAGCGACGGTCATTTCAGGAAGGCAGGAATAACCCYCACTCACCACCATATTTACAATACCATCCGCACTCGAGAACTCGTTTTCAGGTCGATAAAAATGGCCTCTAACTGAGGCTTTCCGGTGGCAGTAATAATCACCGTCACCGCCTGAAAGGTCGACTTSCGACTATCCCGAATACTCACCTTGGTCTGATCAAAACCCGGTGCGTGTCGCTCCATAACGCTGAACACATGCTCGCGAAATTCTTCACAAGTTTCACCCATCACCTTGATCGGGTAATCACAGGGGAATTCAATTCTCGGCATTTCAGGTTCAGTCATAACGATCTCATGTACTTARTTTCACACAGTACGAATTYATAACAGGCTCATCACAAACTGCACTAGCYTGTCCCACAGTCTTGAGAAAAATCCGGCCTCGGCGATAGRCTGAGAGGCTACCAACTTTTCATCTGCCAACACTTCGCCTTTATAGGTGACAACCAAACGTCCCAGCTCCTGCTGCTGCGTTAGCGGTGCTTCGAGGGTGGCATCGACATGAATATTACTTTCTAGCTGAGCTCTGGCCCCACGGGGGAAGGTGAGAAAGACATCGTCGGCCAGCACAAGATCAACACTGTCTTCTTCGCCAAACCAGACGCGATTATCCGCCTGCAGCACATCACCGSCRCTAAATACTTTGTCAGTTTCGTAGTAACGGAAACCGTAGGTCAGTAATTTTTGTGATTCCTGAGCACGAGCCTCTTCGCTGCGCGTACCCATCACCACCGAGATCAAACGCATGCCATTGCGCTCGGCAGAGGCCACCAGGCAATAACCCGCCTCTTCGGTGTGRCCAGTTTTCATGCCATCGACAGATTTGTCACGCCACAACAAACGATTGCGATTGGGCTGTTTAATACCGTTGTATTCGTAATACTTTTCAGAATACAAGGCGTAGTGATCAGGATGTTCGAGAATAATCGCTTGCGCTAACAAGGACAAATCACGGGCGGTAGTGACGTGACCCTCGGCAGGCCAACCGGTAGCATTCACGAAGTAACTGCTATTCATACCCAGTAACACGGCTTGTTGATTCATGACATCGGCAAAGGCGCTTTCACTACCGGCTAAATGCTCTGCCAGCGCCACGGTRGCGTCATTGCCCGACTGGATAATAATGCCTTTTAGTAAGTCGCCGAGAAGCACCTCCGTGCCTTCGCGCACGAACATTTTTGAGCCRCCCATTTTCCAGGCAGTCACACTAATGGGGACTTTGTCGGCGTGAGTAAATTTKCCGCTAGCCATCTCGCCCGCCACCACATAAGTACTCATCATTTTAGTCAGGCTGGCTGGCGGCAAGGGCAAGTCGGCATTTTCCTCAACCAGTACTCGCCCGGTGTTGGCATCAATTAATATCCACGACTTGGCCGCTAATTGCGGCGCTGCAGGAATTAAAGTCTGAGCCTGCGTACTCGTGACGATAAAGCACATCGAAATGAGCAGAGCAGAAAGAACTCTCAACATAATTCTAAACCTTAGTTTCAAACTAGTTTTGGCTGTTGTGCAGCCGAATTTAAAGGGATATTTGGCCAATCACAGTCTTTATAAAGTGGGCATTACTTGGATTCAAATCATAATAACATGGGGCAACACACCACTTCGCTAGAAGTGGTAATTAAACAAACAACTAAATGTCTCGGACAGCATTAACCACAAAAGGTTTATATCGACCCTGCCCTCTCAAGCGCTCTCGCAATRCCGCTAAYTGYGATTGATCGACAATGGGGCCAATCCAGACTTTAAAAAGCGGGGGTGTATCYCCCTCAAAACGACGCACAAAAACTGGCAGCGTYGTTATTGACGTGAGCTGCGCTTGTAGCTGCCTCGCAGAATTCATTGAACTATAGACACCCACCTGCAAGAAGGGCTGGGCAGCTGACGTTTTAGCAGCAGTGAGTAAAGGCTGCGTTTTTCCCGGCTTGTCGGCCTGCGCACTCACACTTGGCAACAACACGCTGTTGGCTTGAAAGCTGGCTGGATCTATTACCTCCACCCTGACGCGCGCTGTACCCATATTGGCATAACCAAGCTTTTTTGCCCCGGCGTAGGACAAGTCAATAATGCGCCCGCCATGGAAGGGGCCACGGTCATTAACACGGACAATAATTTGTCGCCCATTGGCTAAATTTGTGACGCGAACATAGGCCGGAATAGGCAAGGTTTTATGAGCGGCCGTCATACCGTACATGCTGTAAGTTTCACCGTTGGAGGTTTTGCGCCCGTGAAACTTATTACCGTACCAGGAGGCTTCACCTTCTTCGCTATAACCTTTGGCAGAAGGCATTAATTGATAAGTCACGCCATTCACGGTGTAGGGGTTTTTATTGCCGGCAATAGTAATGGGATCGACTCTCGGCACAGCATTTGCCAGCTGGCTAACATCCACGTCATGGCTTGGGCCACTGTCTTTCAGGCGCGCGAAAGAATCACCACTCTGGCAAGCGCTCAAACCCGCCAATAATAGTGCGCCCATGAATAATGCTGCTAAATCAATAAGCCGTGGAGACCGCACTCTCATTTTACCGCGGGTGCTCCCAGACAAAACATCAATCACTACTGCTCATCCCCTCAGCAATTTTCTCCGCCAACTGAGTGACAGCCATGGCATAGCGAAAGCTGTGGTTATAGCGCGTAATGGTGTAATAATTTTGCAGGCCTAGCCAAAATTCAACGCCAGCCTGTCCCTGCAGGCGCAGAGGAATCGCTTTAATATCGGCGTTCATTTCCGACACCGGGCTAAAACCCTGGTCAGCCAATTGGGTAAGRCTGAGTTTGGGCTTCACCAATTTGTTGACCAGTTCAGCGTTGTAATCGGAGCGGATTCGCGCGCGCACGACCACGCCTTCATCACGCTGCCAGCCGTGGCGTACAAAATAGTTAGCGACACTACCAATGGCATCGGCAGGGTCGGCCCAGATGTCGGCCACACCATCATCATTGTAATCAACCGCGTAAGCACGATAGCTAGAGGGCATAAACTGGCCGTAACCCATCGCCCCTGCGTAAGAACCTTTCAAGGTCGCGGGATCGAGCTTTTGTTCTTTAGCMAGCAGTAAAAAGTGCTCAAGCTCTTTGGTGAAAAAAGGACTGCGCGCCGGATAGTCAAAGGCCAGGGTTGATAGGGCATCGACGACGCGATAATTGCCCGTGACTCTACCGTAATAGGTTTCAACACCAATAATGGCCACCACGTATTCGATGGGCACACCGAACTCGGCCTGCATTTTTTCCAGCCACGATCGCTGTTCACGCCAAAATTGCAGGCCCTGACGCAAACGCTTTTCAGTGAGAAAAATCTTGCGATAATCCTTCCACAATTTGACCTTTTCAGCAGGGCGGGTCATCGCATCAATAATCGATTGCTTGTAGTGCGCGCCGGCAAACAATGCTTGTAACTCAGCACGATCGACATCGTGTTCAGCCACCATGCGCTCAATGAAGGCTTGCGCCTTGGCATTGCCTGAATAGCTCCTTTCAGGCTCGGCCCTCGCCAGCCCCGCACTCGCCAATAAAGCGATTAATACACTAACTAGTCCCGTTTTCACCCTTATTTTCACAGTTGTTCACCCATCCGTTTTTTCTCCCTACTGACTGCCATCAGCATACCAAACCCCAGCATCAGGGTCACAATCGACGTGCCACCGTAACTCACCATCGGCAGGGGCACACCTACCACTGGCAGAATGCCAGAAACCATCCCCATATTGACAAATATATAGACAAAAAATGTCAGTGTGATGCTACCCGCGAGCAAACGACTAAACATACTTTGGGCGTTAATACTGATCATCATGCCGCGGAATATAATGAGGACATACACCAGCAACAAACAAAGAACCCCGGTAAAACCAAACTCTTCCGACAGCACCGCAATAATAAAGTCAGTGTGGCTCTCGGGCAAAAAATCGAGCTGCGACTGGGTACCCTGCATCCAGCCTTTGCCTGAACTACCACCAGCACCAATAGCGGTGGTCGATTGAATAATATTCCAGCCCGCGCCCAACTTATCGGACTGGGGATCGAGTAGGGTCAAAATACGGGTTTTCTGATAATCCCGCAGTAAATAGAACCAGAATATCGGTGCCACACTGAAGGCAACAAACAAAGTACCAAGTAAATAGGCTTTGCCCAGCCCCGCGAGAAAAAGCACAAAAAATCCGGCGGCAAAAATCAGCAAGGCCGTGCCTAGATCAGGCTGTATGCCCACCAAAATGGCCGGGATGCCAATCAACAACAAAGCCACGAGGATATGCTTAAAGCGAGGAGGCAGTACACGTTGAGCCAAATAGCTGGATAGCATTAAGGGCACACCGACCTTCAATACTTCCGAGGGCTGAAAGCGAAAGAAGCCGAGATCTAGCCAACGCTGCGCGCCCTTGGCACCGACACCAATAAAAATTACCGCAATCAGCAGACCCACACCGCCTACATAGATAACGAAGGCCCAGCGCTGCAAAAACCGAGTATCGAACTGTGCCACTGCTATCATGACAAAAAGCCCAATGCCCATAAACACACTCTGGCGTTTAACGTAGCTAAACTCCTGACCACTAGCGCTATACAACACCGAAATACCGATCGCCATTAACACCAATAGGAGGAGGAGGAGTGGCAGGTCAACACGCAGAGCGAACCAACGCTTATGCTCGCCGTAAACGCTGGAGCCGTGCTCCTTTAGACTACGTTCAAAATCACTCTGACTCATTGTTACTCTCAAGAGGGTTCAACGGGGTTTGTACGACTTTTTTTTGTAAGCCCTCACTTTGAGCCGCTTCATCGACCTGGGGATAATGTTTAAAGTAGGTATTAATCACATCGCGGGCGACCGGTGCCGCTGTTGAACTACCATGCTCGCCATTCTCAACAATCACCGCCACCGCGATACGCGGATTTTCAACCGGGGCAAAGGCGATAAACAGTGCGTGATCGAGCTGTAATTTGGCGAGCTTGCTGGCATCGTATTTTTCATCCTGCTTAATACCGACCACCTGTGCGGTGCCTGTTTTACCTGCCATGGTGTAGTCAATTTCACCCACAGCCCGGCGAGCTGTGCCGCGTAAATCTCTGACGACTCCAACCATAGCATCGAGCACCAGATCCCAATAGCGCGAGGGAATATCAATGATTGCAGGATCGGACACCACAGGTGTCAATTCGTTGCCAACCGCGCTCACCATTTTTGGCTCACGCACCTCGCCCCGCGTTGCCAAACGACTAACAGCCACGGCCATCTGCAGCGGCGTAGCCAGCATAAAACCCTGACCAATACTGACATTCACGGTGTCACCCGGATACCAGACCCGACCTCGGGCACCCAGCTTCCAGTCTCGCGAGGGCATAATGCCCCGCGCCTCGGCGGGCAAATCGATGCCGGTTTTATCGCCATAGCCAAAGCGCGTGCCGTAATCATGGAGTACATCAATGCCGGAGCGAAAACCGGCATCATAAAAGTACACATCGCAGGACTGCACAATGGCATCGTAAAGGCTTATTTTGCTGCCGTGGCCGCCACGCTTCCAGTCACGGTATTTACGTTTTTCTCCCTCCAGCTGGTAGAAACCCGGATCGTAAATACGATAACCCATGGTCACGGTACCCGAATCGAGGGCAGCCAAACCAAACACCGGCTTGACCGTAGAACCCGGGGGGTACTGTCCCCGCAAAGCGCGATCAAACAAAGGCTGGGCGGGCGACCCCGTTAACGCTTTATAGGCTTTCGTGGAAATACCGGTAACAAAGGGGTTSGGATCAAACGATGGCATACTGGCCAGGGCGAGTACGCCGCCGGTTGTCGTATCGATGGCGACCACCGCACCGCGCTCCTCACCCAGAGCATCAATCGCAACCTTTTGTAGGCGGCTGTCGAGAAACAAATGCAGGTCTGCCCCCGGCACTGGATCAGTGCGCTCCAGCACCCGCATCACCCGGCCCCGCGCATTGGTTTCGACATGCTCGTAACCAACTTCACCGAGCAACTGATCTTCGTAGAATTTTTCCAGTCCGGTTTTACCAGTCATATGCGACCCTTTGTAACGCTTTGGGTCAAAGCGCTTCAGCTCGCGTTCATTAATACGCCCGGTGTAGCCAACCACATGAGCGAGCTCATGTGCCAAAGGGTATTCACGGATCAATTGTGCGGAAACCTCGACCCCAGATAATCGGTGTTCGTTGACCGCGATCAGAGCCTGCTCACTTTCACTGAGGTTAAAGCGCAAAGGCACTGATTCGTAGGGACGGCGGCGCTTGACAAGTTTTTCAAAGCGCGCCAGTTCGGTTTCTTTAAATGTCAGCAACTCACCGACATCACTGAGTAATTGTTCAATATTTTTCGTACGTTCGACAACAATTGACAGGGTAAAGCCGGGGCGGTTATCGGCCAGCAACACACCATTACGATCGTAAATTAAGCCCCGCGCAGGCGGCAGAGCACGCACGTGAATGCGGTTGTTATCAGCCAGAGTGGCAAAATCCTGGTGCCGGTTAATCTGTAAATCGTGGTAGCGCCACAGCAAAACACCCAGCAATAAAAACACCACCAATAGCGTAAAACTGGCGCGCGCGACATAGAGCCGCGACTCCCTCTGGGGATTTTTCAGGGTACTGAAGTCTGCCATTTTTAGCTAAGTACGCTCCCGGCCACAAAGTTTCTTCTTACTACTTTTAAATGGTGATTCTTTAACGGTGGTAAGGATGCCCGGCATTAATCGACCAGGCCCGATAGAGCTGTTCTATCAAAATAATGCGTACCAGAGGATGGGGCAATGTCAGGGCCGATAGCGACCAACTGATATTCGCCCGCGCGATACAGGACTGCGACAGCCCATCGGGCCCACCAATCAGTAAGCTAAAATTATCACCACTGCCCTGCCAGTCGAACAAATTACGCGCGAGCTGGTCTGTGCCCCAGGGCTTACCTTTCACTTCCAGAGCAATCACTCGATCACCCTGGCCAATCGCTTTCAGCATGGCCTCGCCTTCACTGACGATGGCGCGATCCGGCGCTTCATTTTTGCGTCGCGCCGCGAGGGGAATTTCGATTAGYTCAAGATGCAGTTCATTCGGCAAGCGCTTGGCATACTCGGTATAGCCACTTTGCACCCAGCCTGGCATTTTACTGCCCACGGCAATAATGCGTAACCTCAAGCGACCCTACCTGCCACTAGCCATAGAAATTGATTAGTCATCGTTATCGAAATCAACATCGATTTTACTTTCACCGGCAGCCGAGCTGGGACGCAATGACCAGAGTTTTTCCAACTCATAAAAAGCTCGTGTGGTCGGYTGCATCACGTGGACAATCACATCACCGAAGTCGACTAGCACCCACTCGCCCTCGTCCATACCTTCGACACCGATGGGTTGAAAGCCGGCTTTTTTGCCTTCTTCAACGGTATTTTGCGCCAGCGCTTTAACCTGACGATTACTCGTACCGCTGACGACAACCATGGTGTCGGTAATATCGCTGAGCTCGCGCACATCAATGGTGACGAGATCCTGACCTTTAATGTCTTCCAGCGCTGCAATAACAATCTTGTAAATATCACTACTCATGAACTTTCCTGCTTATATAAGCCGTGTTGGTGGATATATTGAATAACCGCATCGGGTACCAGATAGCGCACCGAACTGCCGGCGGCGAGGTCTTCGCGGATTTGTGTTGCCGACACCGGCAACAGTGTCATGGCCTCAACCAAAACGCAGCCACTCGGCGATTGCGACAACAATTGTGGATCATCGGTACAACGCCCCGCCAGCCATTCTGCCACTGGCCCTGTCTCGGGCAAGTGCCAACCAGGTCGAGCGGCAACAACAATATGCGCGTAATCGCTCAACTCTTGCCAGCGCTGCCAGGTGTGTAAATTCACCAGCGAATCCATACCGATACAAAGGCAGAGGGCGACATCATCACCCAGCTCGCCACGCAATTGTGCCAACGTTTCAACAGTATAGGACAGCCCTTCGCGGCGCAGTTCCCGGTCATCTGCCACCAAACCACTAGCGACAAAACCATTGCCTCGCAGCTCACCGTCAATAGCCAGGCGCAACATCGCGAGACGATGCTCCGCACTGACACCGGGCTGCTCACGGTGGGGTGGCCGAGCGGAGGGCATCAAATGTAATTCATCGAGGCCGAGGTGCTCGCGCAATTCAACAGCGGTGCGCAAATGACCGATATGCACAGGGTCGAAGGTGCCGCCAAAAATACCGACGGCTTTCAACGTCTCGTTATTCCCGAGTGACGGCTATTCGTGGCTGCTTTATTCACAGAGGTATTAGTCATGCCTTCTCTAATCACGAATGTGCCCATCGCCCAGCACAATATATTTCTGGCTCGTCAGGCCTTCGAGACCCACCGGGCCACGGGCGTGAATCTTGTCGGTTGAAATACCAATCTCCGCCCCGAGGCCATATTCAAAACCATCAGCAAAGCGGGTGGAGGCATTAATCATCACCGAGCTGGAATCGACCTCATTCAAAAAACGCCGCCCCCGGGTGTAATCTTCGGTGACGATGGCTTCAGTGTGTCGTGAGCTATACGTCTCGATATGATCCAGCGCGGCATCCATATCGGCCACCACGCGAATCGCCAAAATCGGTGCCAGATACTCCGCTTGCCAATCTTCTTCGCTCGCCGTGGAACAGGCCAGTTTTGATGCGGCGATAATTTCCCGGCCCCGCTCACAGGCACGCATCTCGACACCTTCCTCAGCATAGGCTGCTGCCAGGCGGGGCAAAATCGCCTCAGCCACGCCCTCGGCAACCAGTAAGGTTTCCATCGCATTACACACGCCGTAGCGGTGGGTTTTAGCATTGAAGGCGATATTAAAGGCTTTTTCGAGATCGGCTTTGTCATCGATATACACGTGACAGACACCGTCTAAATGTTTGATAACAGGAATGGTTGCCTCGCGGCTAATGCGTTCAATCAAACCCTTGCCGCCCCGAGGCACAATCACATCGACGTAATTCGACAGGGTGACTAGCTCGCCCACCGCGCTGCGATCGGTAGTTTCCACCACCTGCACGGCGGTATCGGGTAGACCTTCCGCCGCCAGACCTTTGCGAATACAGACCGCAATCGCCTGATTCGAGTGAATGGCTTCACTGCCGCCGCGAAGAATGGTTGCATTGCCCGACTTCAAACACAGGCTCGCCGCCTCGACCGTCACATTGGGGCGAGACTCATAAATAATACCGATCACCCCCAATGGCACACGCATTTTGCCGACCTGAATGCCGCTCGGGCGATAGTTCATGGCGGTGACTTCGCCGATGGGGTCGGGCAATGCGGCGACCTGACGCAGGCCTTCTATCATACCGTCGATGCGCTCAGATGTTAGTTCGAGTCGATCTAGCAGCGCCGCTTCGAGATCATTATTACGGCCATTGTCCATATCTTTCACATTGGCGTCGATCAGCAGCGCCCGGTCAGCATCGAGAGCCTCGGCAATCGCCAGTAAGGCCCGGTTTTTCACGCCACTATCGGAGCGCGCCATCACCCGACCGGCAGCGCGGGCGCTAACGCCCAGGGCTTGCATATACGCTTTAATATCCATTCAAGTTCTCTGTGCTATTTTTCTACACGCATTCCCTGAAGGGGCGAGCGCATCATGGCGCGCATTATAGCGCGAGGCCTATGCTCACCGCGATAGACAAAGGCCGATCTATCGCGGTCTATTTGCACAGCACGGTTTGCAGCTTCAACGAYTTTTCTGCACTATCAACGCCACTTTAAAATCAATGACGTCTTATAAAAGGGGATAAATGTGAAACAACTCGGCCAAGGCTTTTACTGGCAAGATTTACAAGTCGGCGATGAAYACAAAACCTGGGGCAGGACAGTGCTGGAAGCTGATATCTGTGCTTTCGTAAACCTTATCGGTTTGCACGAAGTCGTGTTCACCGACCGTGAATTTCTGCGTGAAAAGTCGGTAATTAAAGAGCCCTTCGCTCCCGGCGCTATGGTTTACAGCTTTGCCGAAGGCCTGCTGCTATCCACGATGCAGGGCACTGGCATGGCCTTTCTCAATATGGAACTGGATATGAAGCGCCCCTGCCTGGCAGGCGATACTATTCACGTCGAGCTGGAAATTATTGAAGTGCGCGAAACCAGCAAAGGTAATCGAGGCCTGGTGCGTACCTTTAATAAGGTGATTAATCAGAACGACGAAATTGTGCTGACCTATAACCCCCTGCGCATGCTCAAGGGTCGACCCGCTGACGAAGAAACATAAGCAGAGCGAGTAAAAAGCTGCCTGGTTTTTTACTCGCTACCCGCGCTGCTTAGGACGAGGGTTTCGCCCCGCGCATCCGCAACTCAATCACCCATTTTTTAATTTCCAGTAAACGTTCATCGACCGTCGCCATCGCCAGCAGCGAGCGCTTACGTTCTGGACCAACCGGCAGTACCCCCGCCAGACGCCAAACCAACGTCGCTTTAGTCAAGTCCGCCAAAAACACTGACTTATCAACACCCATATGTTTGGCCAGACTTTCGAGCATATCGACCAGGTCATCTTCGGCAAAACCGATAGGCTCATCACCATCGGCATCAAAAATTTCGGCATCGGCAAACATTAGCCCGTCTTCTTCAACGCGAGTCGTGCCAATATGAATACGTTGCTCGCCCTGCRCCGCGATGGAAAGCAAGCCATTGGGTAATTGCTCAAAATCGCGAATCGTTACCAGCGTGCCCCAGGGGAAAACCTCCGGCGTGGCACCCACTTCTTTACCCTCCACAATGGGCAAAATACCGAAGGGCTTTTCATCGGCCATCGATTCTTTCACCAAACGCAGGTAACGCTGCTCAAAAATCTGCATGCGACTGCCGATGGTCGGATACAAAATAAGCTGTAGGGGGAATAAAGCAATTTCTTGTTGCCTAGACATATTGACTAACTCGTTGAATAGGTTGTTATTGAGCAATTAGCGTTCAGGTCAAGCTTAGCCCACCATCAGACAATATTATCTCGCCTGTGAGGTAACTACTGGACACTAGCATCGAGGCAATATGCGCAATCTCCTGGGGTTTAGCCCCTCGCCCCATAGGCGACTTTTCCTTCCAGAGCTTATGTGCTTCAGACCAGCTTTCAGTCATCGGCGTATCGACTAAGCCCGGCGCAATAGCATTGACACGAATAGTGGGAGACATGCTTAAGGCCAGTAGCTGAGTCATATGATTGAGAGCGGCTTTACTCGCCGCATAGGGAATGGATGCCCCTTTAGGCCTCACACCCGCATGTGAACTGATATTTATAATACTACTGGGGCAATCTTGCGTTGATGACTTTCTAAGCGCTTGCTCTGCTTCGGCTATTAGCGTCCAGGGGGCGATAACATTGACCTCATACAAACTTCGCCAAATGTCGGCGCTAGCCTCTTTAAGTGAAGTATGGGGAATCATTGCATTGATGCCTGCATTATTCACCAATACATCCAGTCGGCCATGGTGAGCCAATACAGCTGATGTTAGCTTTTTTACCTGTGTTTGATCCGCTAAATCTGCCTGGGTGTAACTGGCATTTGGGTGACTACCCGCCAGCACCTCACCGTCGACCACAGAGGATCGCGAATGAAAGGCAATAGTAAAACCCTCATTAGAAAGCTGCTCAGCAATGGCTCTGCCAATGCCAGAAGTAGACCCTGTAATAAGCGCAACTCTATTTTTATTCTGCGAAGACGACATTCTTTATCCATTTAATTCTTACGCCAAACTGACCGACGAATAGATGAAATCAGAGGCCTGTATCACAGCAGATAACCGGCCAAACTATCTTAGACTAAATTCCCAGGGTGACGCTGCCTAGCGGACTCTGGTTTATATAAATACCTCGCCATCAAACTGCACACTGCCATACCAGGCTTCACATGCACCAACCCTTAAAGTCGATACAAACCATTGAGCGCCGCCATGCGATAGGCTTCAGCCATCGTCGGATAATTAAAGGTGGTACTCACAAAATATTCAATGGTATTGGCTGCCCCGGGTTGTTTCATTATCGCCTGACCAATATGAATAATTTCTGCCGCCTGATAACCGAAACAATGGATGCCCAAAATCTCGAGGGTTTCCCGATGGAAATAAATCTTCAACATACCCACGGGTTCCCGCGCAATTTGTGCCCGGGCTAAATTGGCAAAACTGGCTGTACCTATTTCGTAGGGAATATTTTCATCCGATAGCTCTTTGCCTGTTTTACCCACCGAGCTGATCTCTGGAATGGTGTAAATACCCGTCGGCACATCGTCGACAAAATAATTATCTTCCCCTAGCAAGGCCGCCGCTGCCGCTCGGCCCTGGTCATAGGCGGCACTCGCCAAACTGGGCCAACCGATGACATCTCCGGCGGCATAAATATCAGGGTTTGCCGTCTGGTAGTGCTCATTGACCTCTAACTGYCCTCGGTGATTMGTCGTCAAATCAACCTTGTCGAGACCCAGGCCGAYRGTATTACCGCTRCGACCATTACACCARAGCAGSGCATCSGCTCGCACACGCCGRCCAGAYTKCAGRTGTAAAATAATATTTTTATCGGWGGTTTCCAGRGAYTTAAAYTCTTCGTTCTGATGAATCACCACCCGCTGATCTCGCAGGTGRTAACTTAAGGCATCAGAAATTTCACTGTCCAGAAATGAGAGCAARCGGGGGTTGCTATCGACAAGGTCGACCTTYAAACCAAGCCCRGCAAATATYGAGGCATATTCACAACCAATAACGCCGCCGCCGTAAACCARAATGCGCCGTGGCGTGTGCTCCATAGACAGAATGGTGTCACTGTCATAAACCCKCGCATGATCAAAATCGACTTCGTCGGGGTGATAAGGATTTGAGCCCGTTGCAATGACACACTTTTTATAAAAAATTAAGTCTGTCGAACCCTGCTGCGTTTTCACCTCTATACAGCCGTCTTCGCGAAAAGCCGCCTGACCGAAAATAATATCGATGCGATTGCGCGCATAGAGAGAGGTTCGCAGCTTGACCTGGCTATCGATGATTTTTTCTGTACGCTTTAATAGCCCGGGGAATGCAAACCAGCGCGGCTCACCCACATCACGAAACATACTGTCGGAATTATAGCGAATAGTATGACGCACAGAATGCCTGAGGGCTTTAGAGGGAATAGTACCTAAATGCGCACACGAGCCACCCACTTCACCCCTGTTTTCAATAACAGCAACACGATTACCACGCTTTGAKGCTCGCATCGCTGCAGCTTCACCCGCTGGGCCAGCGCCAATAATCACCAGGTCATAACTCAAGCTGGGCATAACATTCCTTATCTAAACGACTAAGTAGAAGGGTTAATCACACAGGATTGTCGGAAAGCACTGATGTATTCTGGCTAAAACAATCGGTAATTAGGCCCATTATATTTCCCCCACTGTATTCCTGCTATGTGTTTCAACCTTGAAGCGGTAGTTGGGCATGAAAAAGATGCGCCAGATATTGCGGCACGGGCTTTCGTGACCCGACTGCTATTTTTAGGTTCAAGACACAGCCGGTTTTGTTTCGGGATTTACCCGGTGTGGGTGTTCAAGTAGCATGCGGCTATCCAACTAATCAGAGATAATAATGAATACACCTGAAATACTGACTATGAACCCCGCCATTGTTGCCCTCGCTGGCTTTGCTGGCTGGACACTACTACTGCTATTAACCGTCGCCAATTTACGCATGGCAAATTTCTTCACCGGTAAAAAAGCCATTAACGCCTTTTCACCCACTGGCGAAGATCTACCTGGTTTTGGTCAACGCATCACTCGCGCTCACTTAAATTGTGTCGAAAACCTGCCTATATTTGCCGCACTGGTTGCAGCGGCCGGACTCTCGGGGCAATTCGCGGTGATGGAAGATACTGTAATGTACGTACTGTATGCCCGCATTGGCCAGTCCCTTGCCCATATGATTTCCACTGCCGCTTTGGTGGTTTGGGTACGTGCTACCTTTTTCTTTGTGCAAGTTTTGTTGATGRCYTCGTACGCCTATCAACTCGTTTTCTAGATAGGTACTTTATAAAGGAAGCGATCCTCCGCCAAGCTTGCCAGCGGGGGATAGCCTCACCTAAAGTCGCTAAGTAAACCGCCCAGGCCAACCCCCCTTCCAGCACCGCCCTCTATTGACTCTTTATAAGCGCAACTCACCTGCASGGGGTGTTTTTTGCAGACCATCGTTTTGTTTCTGCACAAGCAGTAAATATAGACTGYGCTCAAACGGTCTATGCCACGTCACGTCTATTGAAAATCAAGTAACGCCGCGACTCATCATTAAGAATGGTACATAGCCATTCAGATAAAACTAATGCCCTAACGTCCCAGCGGCCGGGTCAGCAATATTAATTTKGGCAATAAGGTTTGCGATGCCAGTAAAGCCGTCAACATGGCCAGGCCGGTRAGAAAYCCAAAATAGACCGAGGGCATAAAATTAGAGAACGCCAGAATAGAGAAGCCGACGATAATCACTATCGAGGTGTAGTACATCGCAACGCCGATGGATTCGTGGCTACGGTGCATACTGGCAATATAGTCCCGGTCTTTGGCGAACTCTTCGCGGAAACGATAAATATAGTGCAGGGTGTCATCGACACCGATGCCGACGGTAATGGAGGCGATGGTAATGGTCATCATATCCAGTGGAATACCTGCCCAACCCATCACGCCAAGCACCGTACAGGCGGCCAGAATATTGGGGAAAATCGCTATAAAGGCAATTAACAGCGAGCGGAATAAAACGATGAACATCAACATAATGCCCAGAAACACCGCACCCAGGGTGACTATCTGTGAGTGAAACAGGCTTTGCAGCATGTTGTTGTAGAGCACCATCAAACCGGATAAACGAAACTGCTCTGGCTCCATACCCAGGTCATCAATCATATAACTGGTGATTTCATCGAGTAGTTGCTGGCGGTTCAATGTTGCGCCACCTTCAACGGTGCGCATGGTGAGGCGAGTTTCATCGGTCTCTTCATTGAGGTAGGGACTCACCAGAAAGCCTTTCATTTCTGGCGACAAACTTTTGTTCATCACCGCTAGTTCAAAATCATTCATGCGGTGACCCGTCAGGTCGTTCGCCACGTGAAAAACAGTGACCAGGGAATCAATGCGGCCAATTTCATCCATATCATCTAAATACCTGGTGACTTTTTCTAGCTCTTCTAACCCACTGCGGCTAAACCAGTAACTCAGCTTTTGCTGGTTGGGGTCTTCCTCGCCAAAGGCATCGTCCCCAAAAGGGTCATCCTCAAAGGGATCTTCTTCACCGAAAGGATCATCCTCGCCCGGAACACCCAGGGTCAGCGGAATACTCGCGCTCGCCGGTGCCTGAATAATAATATCCAGCGGTGTAGTGCCGCCCAGTTTCTGATCGATAATCGACAGGCCCTGATAAATTTCCGTGTGTTCTTTAAAGTAATCAATAAAGCGATTATCAACCTGCAGCTTGCTGATACCGACCACAGAAACAATACTCACCAGTAAAGACAGAACCAGCACCATTGTCCCGTGACGTTCAGTAAAGTTAGAAAAATACGCCGGCAACTGCCCCCCTTTACTGCCCGACTGTTTAACCTCAGCCTTACCCAGCACCAGCATGCCGGCGGGAATCACCAGAAAGCCCAGCACCAGTGAAACAGCCAGACCAATGGTCATCATCCAGCCAAAATCGATTACCGGGCGAATGCCACTGACAACCAGTGAGGCAAAGGCCACTATCGTCGTCAACACCGTGTAAATACAAGGGCGCGCCATAAAATTGACCATCTCCCGCACCAATTCCAACTGACTGGCCTCGGGGTTTTCATGGTGCAGTTCGCGATAGCGCACAATGAGGTGAATGGTCAACGCCATGGTCAACACCAATAGCAGGGCGACAAAGTTTGATGAAATAACTGTCAAGCGCCAGTCAATCCAGCTCAACCAGCCGAGCATCATGACAATGGCAAAACCACAGGTCGCCAGGGGCAGCATCACCCAACGCAGCTGGCGAAAGATGATTGCTAGAGTAAAGACAATAAACAGAGTGATACCGGCGCCGAAGACTTCGAGATCACTGCGAATAAAATCGACCATATCGGCAGTAATCATGCTTGGGCCACCGAGGAAAATTTGTGCCCGGCCTCTATAATTGGCCATTAGGGCGCGTACTGCTTTAACACGCGCTTTTTCGACCACTGCACGGTCCGTCCGGTAATCGAGAAACGCCTGACTAACGGCAGCTAACTGCGCCACCTCCGCTTCGTTCAAACCCTCAGCCTTGCGTTTGTAGCGCAGGGCGTCTCGACTGCGCACCAGATTGATGTAGCGCTCATCGACTTTAATAGARGCCAGCAGTGCCGTGGTCTGCCCCTCTGGCCCAAGAATTAACTTGCGATACACGGGACTATTGAGAAACTCCTGCTTAGCCATTTCCCGATCAACACCTTTGGTCAATAAGGTGCGCGGGGTTTCATGCAGCTGGCTAATCGGAACTTTCGGGCTGTACAGCAGGGGGACATTGATCATCGACAAGACATTGACGACATCTTCAATGCCCTTCAGGTCTTCAGTGAGCTCATTTAGGGTCGCCAGGCTTTGGTCAGAAAACAAATCGTCGCCTGCCAATGGGCTATAAGTCACGACAAGAAAGTCACCACTGCCATAGCGCTCGTTAATCTCGCGAAAATAGTCGAGGTCCGTGTCATTTTCTAGCGTCAGAGAATCGGCCGAAGCATCCAGTTTGAAGTTTGGCAGACCCATGGCAAGAGCAAGCGTGACAAGCAACACCACCAACAGCACGAGCTTTGGGTGCAGGAGTACAATTCGCTCGTAAGCGTGAAGTACGCGTTCGGACATGACTTTTCCTTTGTTTTTCTATTGAGTTATTCAGGCGACCGACGTCGACAACGCGCCATTATGCCTAAGCTGTCGACAAACTGCTTTCTTCCAAACAATCAATCTTGTTCAAGGTTCATACTCGCGTACAGTAATCACTCTCACCCCAAGGTAATAAGCCCAACTATGGACGTTTTAAGCGGCGTTATCCTCGACCGTGATTCACTCCACCCCGGYGATCTTGATCTCGCTCCCCTGCTCAATATCAGTACCATTAATTGGCACAGCTACGCCAACACAAAGCCCTGTGAGACCGCGGCACGTATCGCCAATGCAGATATTGTGCTCACCAACAAAGCTGTTCTTGGTGAAACAGAAATTAACGCCGCAGCACAACTCAAATAYATTGGCGTACTAGCCACCGGCACCAATGTTGTTGACCACTCGATGGCTCAACAACGGGGTATTACGGTCAACAACTGTGTCGCCTATGGCACGGCTTCGGTTGTACAACATACCTGGGCTCTCATCCTCTCTCTTAGCACCCACCTGCAGAACTACAATCAGGCAGCCCAACAAAGCTGGAGCAGTAGCCCCTTTTTCAGCATGCTCGATTACCCGATGACTGAACTCACCGGCAAGACACTCGGCATTATCGGCTACGGCGAACTCGGTCGCGGTGTCGCCGCAATTGGCCGCGCCTTCGGCATGAATATTGTCAGCGCGGCAATACCCGGCTGGCAGTCGACGACTCGAGAGAAAATACCCCGCCTGCCCTTGTCTGAATTTTTAGCGACTGCAGACGTCATCAGTATTCACTGYCCCCTGAGYGAGCAAACCCAGAACTTAATCGGTGCTRAAGAATTCGCACTGATGAAATCGAGCGCCCTGCTGATCAACTGCGCCAGGGGCGGTATCGTCAACGAGCAAGCCCTGGMTCAGGCTTTAAAACAAGGCATTATCGCCGGTGCCGGTGTCGATGTTCTGACCCACGAACCCCCCGTTGATGGCAATRTTTTGCTTGAGCCCGGTATTCCCAACCTGATTGTTACGCCTCATTGCGCATGGGGTTCCCAGGAGGCCCGCCAGCGACTCGTCAACCAGGCTGCGGACAAACTGTGCACCTTTATTGACAAGGAATACAGCCAGACTCGATAAAATTCAACACCCATTAAATTTGCGACAAGCCACTAAAAAATGAAGGCTAGCGCTATATTCAAACAGTTGATTTTGTCACCATACGAGCAGATGAAAACTGACGAATAAATACGCGTATTCACACCCCACGCCCAATTTTTTAAGGAAAGAGCAGCATGAGTGACGCAAACGCAATTGGTTTTGAGTTTATTCAAGCACTGAGCGATGAACTCTCCAAAGGTCAGGTAAAACTACCCGCCTTCCCTGAGGTTGCCATGCGTATTAAAGGCGCTCTCGAAGACCCCGATATGTCAACCCAACAAATTGCCAAGCTGGTGGTTTCCGACCCGGTGTTTTCAGCACGTTTATTAAAAGTAGCCAACTCAGCCGCGTTAAATGTCAGCGGTAATCAAATTAAAGATATTCCCACAGCCATCACCCGCATGGGTTTTAAAATGGCCCACAGTATTGCCGTCTCCATCGCCATGGATCAGGTAATGAACGCACCAGTCAACCCAGCCCTGGCCTCGCAATCTCAGCAACTTTGGCAACACAGCGTCACCGTGGCCGCGCTCTGTTTCATTATCTGCAAAAAACAGTCTCGCCACCCGAAYATGAGACAGAACAGAATCAACCCCGACGAGGCCATGTTGGCGGGCTTGATGCACGATATCGGCAAGACCTATATTCTCACCCGCGCCGAGAGCTACCCCGCACTAATTGAGGATTCCCAGGCCCTCGAGCAGGTGATGTTCGACTGGCACACGGGCATCGGCAGCGCCATTATTGAAAACTGGGAGTTTGACGAGGCGATGATAAATGTCGCTGATGAACACGAATTACTTGACCGCGAACCCTTCATTCCAGGCCATGCAACTGACCTGACTGATGTCGTGTTAGTTGCCAACCTAATGGCTCACCTAATGGAAGAAGAGGATGAAGACAAAGAGGATGAATATCTTGCCGAGTGGCAGAATGTTCCCGCTTTTGAGCGCCTCGGTCTGGATGCCGCAGCGATTAGCGAGATCAAAGACAGCTCCAGAGAAGAGATTGATTCCATTATTTCAGCGCTCGGCTAGACCTAAGCGAAGAGCTTAATAACGCAGGGTCGCCATCTGACTATCGCCCGTAGCGACCCTGAGCGCAGACCTGTCATTCCGCCAACACCGCAGACACAACATCTCCAGAACAAATAGTACCTCCTTCTATAACATCAGCCCTTAAACCACCCTTGCCAACGAGTGCAGCCATCACACCGGGGCGTGTTAATTTATCCAGATGAGCACAGGGATCACAAAGCCGCACACCGTATAAAACCACTTCACCCAGCTGAAAATACTGCCCCACCAACGCATTCAAACGAACGCCACTCGTGACAATATTACGCCGCGCCTGGGAAGCACTAATGGCGCAACCGGCAGGCAGCGAAGTCAGCACTTCAGACTCGATGAGAGTCACCTCCCTGCCTCTACCGGGCCAGTGCGAGAAACTGCCCCGCCGATAAAAATAGCGGTCGCCCTCAAGACCCCGACCCACCACGGCTACCACCGTTGTCTGGCTCTGCAACACCTTAGTGGCTTTATCGGCAATAAAAAGATGCTCTACTTTGCCCTCACGCTTCACAGTCGAGACCTCTGTCGTAAATTAGATGTAAATTGTCGTCATGCACCTGACATACTCCCCTATCGCTAAAAATACCGATTCGACAAGGAAGACGTTATGTCTGTTCGTCTAATAGCTATCGTACTTCTCTTTGCTGCGCTCTCTACAACCGCTCATTCAGCCGTACCGCCAGCACTCGAAGAATGGCAAAGCTGGGTATTGCGCGATCACCCCCAATACCCCTGCCCAAGAATAGCCCAACAGCCAGAACAACGACGTTGTGTATGGCCGGGTGAATTGGCCATTACAACACGCGCTGATGGCGGTGAATTTATTCAACGGTGGGAAGTCATTGCCGATAGCTGGCTAATGCTACCCGGGGACGATAAACACTGGCCACAGGCCGTCACCATCAATAATAAAAATGCCGCCGTACTCGAATTCCAGGGTCAACCCGCACTTCGCTTACCGGCTGGCGACTACACAATTAAAGGCCAATGGCGCTGGCAGAAAACACCGCAATATCTCAAAGTACCGACAGAGACTGCACTGATTAAGCTGACKACCGAAGACCAAGAAGTTAAGGTCGATATCGACCTGCAGGGGCGTTTATGGCTACGCAGCCAGCAGCAAACAGCACCCAAAAAGAATCTCGACAACACCCTGAAAGTCACTGTCTTTCGCGTACTTAACGACGCCATTCCCCTGCAAATAGAAACTGAGCTGCGCCTCAGTGTTGCCGGTAAGCCCCGCGAGATAAGTCTGGGGCAATTGCTACCCGACAATACTGAAGCGACGCTCTTCAATTCACCACTGCCCGCTCGCATCGAACCCGATGGCCGTCTTAAAATTCAGGCCCGGGCGGGACAATGGGTCATCAAACTACGCGCCCGCTATCTCAATCAGCCAAATCAATTCACCATGCAGAAGATGGATGGGGATTGGCCGTCACAGGAAATTTGGAGTTTCCGCGCTGCCCCCCACTTACGCGGCGTCAAACCCCTGGGGCTACCGGCYATCGACCCCTCGCAAATCGACATTCCTCCGCACTTCGCCAATTTGCCCACCTTTTTGATGACGCCCGATGCCACGCTTGAGCTGCAGGAGCAATACCGGGGCGACCCCACCCCCGCGRCCAATCGGCTCAAATTACAACGCACTCTGTGGCTCGATTTCGATGGCTCCGGCGCTACCAGCAAAGATATTATTAGCGGCACCATGACCCACGGCTGGCGCCTGCATGCCTCTCCGGCGTTAAAACTGGGGCGCATTGTCGCCAACGGCACACCCCAGCTGGTCACGCAAATGGCCGGTGAAACGGGTGCAGGTATCGAAGTTCGCCAACCGCAAGTTGATGTTGAAGCCATAAACCGCATCGGCTCACTGAGCGCTATTTCAGCCAACGGTTGGCTTCACGACTTCGATAATGTAGACCTCACCTTACAGCTCCCCCCCGGCTGGCAACTGTGGCACGCCGCTGGCCCCGACAGTGTTCAGCAGTCCTGGCTGTCACAATGGGATTTATGGGATCTGTTTATTTGYTTGCTGATTGTTGTCGCTTTACTGCGCACACTACACTGGCGCTGGGCATTAATTGGTGCCGCGACGCTGGCATTGACCTACCATGAATCGGGGTCGCCTCTAGTGAGCTGGGTCATCCTCGTTGCCGCGCTACCACTCTTAAAGGTCTTACCCAATGGCAAATTTAAACAACTAACCACCCGTTTCGCCTATCTCGCCCTCAGCGCTTTGTTAATTATTATTCTCGCTTTTTCGGTGCAACAAATTCGCCGTGGTCTCTACCCCCAGCTAGAGATGAATCGTACGATTAATGTCTCCCACTATAGCGACTCGTCTGCACCGGCAAGCCTGGCCCGACACAAGGCTAAAAAAGAAGTGCTTGAGATGCAAAGAATGGATTCAGCCGACGCACCCATGCTTGAAGAAGCCTCGCGCAAGCGTTATCGACCCAGTGATAATGTGCAAACCGGGCCGGGCGAACCCGATTGGCAATGGCAACAAATACACCTCGGCTGGAGTGGCCCAGTCAATGTTGGCGAACCTTTAAAGCTCTATCTGTCACCGCCACTATTGACCCGCCTGCTGAAATTTGTACAAGTGGCCCTGGTCGCTCTACTGTTTTACGGACTCGCCGGGCCGTTGCTGCGCGAGCACCCTCTGTTTGGTCGCAAGGATGAAGCCGCTCTGCCACCGGGCATCACATCCTGCCTGCTACCCGCACTGCTTTTACTCGCAGGAAGTGGGCTGTATTCACCGTCCTCTGAAGCCCAACAGCTGGCACAAAGCCATCACTTTCCCTCAGAAATACTACGGGCAGAGCTCAAAGTAGAACTCCTCAAACAACCGCTCTGCGCCCCGCAATGTGCCGCCCTGCAAAATGTCGACATCCGTATTGATAAACAGCAATTGCGGCTGCAATTTACGGCAAACGCTAACACGAAAATCGTCTTTCCCCTGCCACTGGATAAAAGCTGGCAGGCGCAAAGTGTCTACATCGATAACAAACCGGCAACACTCGCGCGAGACAAGGGCAAACTCTGGGTGCAACTGGACGCAGGCGTACACACGGTGTTGCTGACCGGGCTGGCCAAAGGCGACAACATCAGCATTCCCTTTCCCCTGCCACCACACCACACGACCGCGACTGCACCCGGCTGGCGTATTCACGGTTTAAGTGAAGGRCATGTCAAAAGTGGCAATGTACAGTTCGAAAAAGAACAAAAGCAGGTTGTAGAAGATACCACCATACAGCCTGCCGCCATCGCACCCTTTGTGCGGGTCGAACGCCAGCTTAATGCCGATATCGACTGGGAACTAATCACCACTGTACGTCGTATCGCCCCACAGAATGGCACGATTAATTTGCGTATACCCCTGCTGCCCGGTGAGTCGGTGGTCAGCCAAAATATGCTCATCGAAGACCACCATATTGTGGTGTCTCTCAAATCTAAACAGCGACAGATTCAGTGGCGCTCGGTGCTAAAACCCACTGCGCAACTGGGCTTAACCGCCCCTCAAACCACAAGCTGGTCAGAAAGCTGGTCAGTTAATGCCTCACCCCGCTGGCACATTACTGGCGAGGGCATTCCCCTACTAAAAATCCCAGCCTCAAGCCAACAGGCCAACCAACGCTGGCAGCCCTGGCCCGGCGAGACTCTCACTCTGCACGCCGTAGAGCCCCAGCCCGTACCCGGCCCCAATACCACCATCGAAAGTATTGCCCTCGACTACACTCCCGGCAAGCGCAGTGCAGATCTCGCGCTCAAGCTAAAAATACGYACCAGCCTGGGCGGCGATTACCGCTTTAAACAACCCCAGGGTAGCGAGTTGCAGAACATGAGCATTGACGGGGTCGAGCAAACCAGCCCCAAAGAACAGGAGTTCGTGGTCATCCCCCTCCACCCCGGCTTGCAAACCATCGACCTTAAATGGAAATTGCCCAGCGGCATCGCCCTGCGTTCGCAGACACCGAGCTTTGAACTACCAACACCGGCCAACAACATCAATTTAAAAATGCACTTACCCCAGGGCCGTTGGCCGCTCTTACTCAGCGGCCCTGACATTGGCCCAGCGATGCTCTACTGGGGCGTGCTGGCCGTTATCATTACTCTCGCTATTGCCCTCGGCATCTGTGTGCAACGCCTGCAGTTATCAATCCCTCTAAAAACCTGGCACTGGCTGTTACTAGCTATCGGTATGAGCACGGTCAACATGGTCGGCAGCCTGCCCGTGGTCGTCTGGTTTTTTGCCATGGAAGCCCGACGTCGCTATAGCCCGGCAGCAACATCAAAGCTCTTTAACTTGATGCAGATCGGCTTAATCGGCTTATCACTCATCGCGCTCATGAGCCTGTTTTACACGATTCCGCAAAGCCTCTTGTCGACACCCAATATGCAGGTTACCGGTAACGGCTCGAGCAATTATCTCTACCAGTGGTACCAGGATCACAGCAATGCCAGCCTGCCCAGTGCCTGGGTGTTTAGTTTGCCCCTGTGGGTTTTCCGTCTGGCGATGTTGCTCTGGTCAATGTGGCTGGTTTTCGCTCTGCTGAAGTGGATAAAATGGGGTTGGCAGTGCCTATCGACAGGTAAGTTATGGGACAATCCACCACCGCGGCAGCCGCGCAAAAAAGCCTTCAGGAAAGCACCTAAAAAAGATGTTGCTAAAGAACCCAGGTGACAATATTTTCTTCTTCGACCAAGGCCGGGTGTCACTAAATGTGCGCATTGATGACTTGGCTTTATTAAGTCATAAAAGCTCAAGGGTGTGGCGCAAACAGACAAAAGTAATTACTCTGTGCTTAGAGTAATTACACAAGATGCATGGATGCCTCAATGATAATAAACTGGAAACCCGACATTTTTTACGTAATAAACCTATTTGGAAAACTCGCAAAAACGTACCTTGCAGTGGTCAAAACACAATGATGCCGCGTTCCAAAATCCAGCTTCGTATTATCTTACCCACCATTATGCTACTGGCGACTAGCGCCATCTTTCTCTATTCTGCYTGGCATCGTTTTGACGTAGTCCAAGAACACCTAATAGAAGATCAGATAAAGCATACGTACCTGTCGTTGGGCTTACTTAAACAGGAAATTGAATACCATTCTTCTCAACCAGAGCCCATAGCCAATGCCCAGCGTCTGTTGATGTCCCAAAATATCGACGACGGTTTTAAGGCCCTGGCAATTATTAACCCCTCCGGTCAGATCCTGGCCAATCGCTTTGGCAATGATATTCAGGAGGCTATCAACCTACCTCACTTTACCCACCCACATCAGCCACAACCCGATGGACAAAACCTGAGCGATATACGTGTTGCCGCCGATGGACAGTCAATACAGGCTTATATTTCTCTCAGGCCAGAGAGTGAACAAGCGCTACTTTATGCGTCCTTCGATCTGAGCGAGGCCAAAGCTACGCTTTGGCAACAAGTACGCAGTGATTTTTACACTATCTGGTTAATGACAGGGCTTCTCTTCCTCGCTATGGCAATGATGCTAGAACGCATCGTCACCCGACCGCTCGCCAAACTAGTTGCGTTTTCACAGCAGATTACCAATGACCACTTTGGCCAGCAAAATACCGGTTTTTATGTGGGCGAAATTGCCCTACTCAACCAGGCTCTCAATACAATGAGCAGTAGGATTTCTCGAACGATAAACGAGCTAAATACCCAGCAGGAGAACCTTGAAGTTACGCTGTATTCCATTGGCGATGCGGTTATCACCACCGACGACACAGGGCTTGTCACTCGCATGAATCCCGTCGCGGAGCAACTCACTGGCTGGTATGCCTATGAGGCAAGGGGCCTGCCCTTAAAAAATATCTTTTCCATTATTGATGCCAGCACTCGTGAAGCGATTCCCAATCCTGTAGATAAAGTCCTCTCCACCGGTAAAACTGTCTACTTAAGCAACCACACAACTCTAATTGCCAAAAACGGTAGCGAGTATCAAATTGCCGATTCAGCAGCACCCATTCGCGATGCTGAAGATCGAATCACCGGCATGGTTTTGGTCTTCAATGACGTGACTGAAGCCTATCAATTACGTCAAGCCGCGCGGAATATACAGCAACAAATAGAAAGCCTGTTCAACGATATGCAAAGTATGGCTGTTATTTTAAATTGTGACGGTACCGTGACGTTCACCAATAACACACCCTTAAAATTTAGAGGGATTACAGCCGATGACGTTTTCGGTAAAAAACTCTGGGACTGCCCGTGGTTTGACTACTCATCCGACCTACAAAGCAGCATTCAAGACAGCTGCGCTCAAGCAGCGGCAGGAAAACAAACAACAATAGACATTCAAATCAGTAATGCTCAGGGGCAAATTGTCTGGATTGAATACAACGCTCACCCAGTGCTCAATGAAGAAGGGCAAGTTGTTCAAATACTCGCCGAAGGACATGATATAAGCCTTAGAAAAAAAGCTGAGGAAGAGCTGAGCACATCCTTACAGCATATTAAGCTGTATCGGGAACAAACACCTTTGGCAACGATTGAATGGAATATGGATTTCCAGATTGAAAACTGGAATGAAGCCGCAAGTAAACTCTTTGGCTACACGCTAAACGAAGTTAAGGGCCGTAGCGCCAATATTATCGTGCCTGACTCCGCTAAAGCCGAGGTCAATCATGTCTGGAATAGTGCTATTCAACGCAGTGGCGGTGAAATCAATATCAATCAGAATATCACTAAAGAAGGCCACCTCATTCTTTGTGAATGGCACAACCGTTCTATTGTCAATCAAGCTGGCGAGGTCGTCGGCATGGCCTCGCTGGTGCTCGATGTCACTGCCGTGCATAAGGCTAAATTAGCCCTTATCAAAAAAGAGCAGGAACAACGGGAAATACTCAACACCCTCGTAGAAGGTATTATTACAGTCAATGATAGGGGCGAAGTACTGAGCATGAATCCGGCGGCAGCGCAAATATTTGGCTACACTAACGAAGAAATTAATGGGCAAAACCTGTCTCTTATTATACCTAATTATGATTTCGACAAGGTTCACCAATATATTGAACGTACATTAACAGCAGCAACGCCCGATAGACTTTGTGCCCGCCAGGAAATTGTCGGACTGCGAAAAAACAAAACCACATTTCCACTGCAAATCGCTGTGGCAGAGCTCCCCTCTGCAGCCGACGGCACTCGCCGTTTTATCGGTTCCTGCAATGATTTAACAGAGACAAAATTTCAACAGGAACACTTGCAACGCACGCAGAAAATGGATGCTCTGGGTAAAATTGTCGGAGGCGTCGCCCACGATTACAACAACATGCTCAGCGTTATTCTTGGCTATACCGATCTCATGGCTATCAAGTATCAAGATATCGAAGGCCTAGAAAAATACATTGACAATATATCTCAGGCTGGCGAACGTGGCCGAGACCTCACCAAACGGATGCTTGCCTTCTCCAGGCAGGAAAATTCGCAGCCTGAAGCCATTGAGCTACACTCGCTGCTCGCAGAACAAAAAGAACTACTCAGCAAATCGATCACCGCCTTGATTAAATTTGAATACAAACTCTGCGATTCACCCTGGCCACTCTGGCTCGCCCCCGGCGAATTGGAAGACACCCTATTAAACTTGGCCATTAACGCAAAATACGCCATGCCTAATGGCGGCACTTTAACTTTGGCAACACAAAAACGATCACTGTCCTTTGCAGACGCCCGCACTCTGGGCCTGGCCGAGGGAGACTACATGGAACTCAATGTCTCAGATGACGGCTCCGGTATCAGCGAAGAATACCAAAATAAAATATTTGACCCCTTTTTCACCACCAAAGGTAGCGAGGGCACGGGCCTGGGTTTAAGCCAAGCCTACGGCTTTATGGATCGCTGTGGCGGTGCAATACGCGTTGATTCAAGCCCTGGTGTCGGCACCACATTCTCACTCTATTTCCCACGCTATGAAGGCGCGATCACTCATCAGGCAATTCAGACTGAAAAACCAGTACTGTCATCAGTTAACGCAGAAAAAATTCTGATTGTCGATGACGAACCCGCCCTACGGGAATTGACACAAGAAATCCTTAACATCGCGGGCTATTCCGTATTGAGTGCAGGGAATGCCAGCGCCGCCCTGGCCATACTGGAAAAAGAAGCTGTCGACGTAATGATCAGCGATATTATTATGCCGAAGATGAATGGTTACGATCTGGCAAAAATCGTTAGCGCAAAATACCCCCGTACAAAAATACAATTGGCGAGCGGCTATAGTAGCGAGCAAGCTATTAATGAAGGCCAGGAGCAACTGCATAGTAATATTTTGCGAAAACCTTTTCGTTCATCGGAGTTGCTAAATACCATCGCTGAATTATTGGAGTCCAAAAATAATGTCCACTAAAAAAGCGGATCACTTGGTCATGAGCACCCGAATTGAATACAGGAATCAGCGCAATTAATGATGAACACCAGGAATTATTGCAGCTGATTTACCAAAGAAGGTGGTAGTACACCACTATTACTAGAACACGCTCGAAACCTTATCGTTTACACAGCGCCCCACTTCTACCGAGAAGAGAGCATCGTCTCGGCCCAGGCTAAAACCATGCTGAATTTGCAGCATAATTTAAGACCTATCCTTGTTAGAATACTTATTTGTCACCAACACTATTCGTTGCCACCTGCTGTATTTGCGCATCCTGCCAAGGGGCTAATAATAACTGCACGGCAATAGCGCCCAGCAAAGCCAGCAACATATCCCACTGAGCATCCCAAATATCGCCCTGAACTCCTAGGAATTCAATCGAGCCATCGCCACCAAATATGGCGGCCCACCATTCAATTAACTCATAAAAAGCACTAAAAGCCAGACAAAAACACAGCACCAAAAAAAACAACCAACGCCCGGGTTTGACAATTTGACGGCGARTAAATAACTCACGGGCAACTAGCGCGGGTACAAAACCCTGGGCGATGTGGCCGAGTCGGTCGTAGTTATTACGGGAAAAATCAAACCAGTCCTGCATCCAGAAACCCAACGGTACTCGGGCATAGGTGTAATGGGCACCGACCAGTAATAATGCTGCGTGGGCAAAGAGAAAATAATAGACCAGCCGTGTCAGCGGGAATGATTTGCGACTCAACCAGAGAATAGGCAAGCCGACAAACACAGGCAGGGACTCAAGCCACCAGGTCAAACGGTCATAGGGATCGACCCAGGACCAAACTGTCACCCCTGCCAGTAGACAACATAAAACGAGTAACTCTTTGTTATTCGCCATCAATAATAACCAGAGGCGCGGTATTAACTTTCTTTACCCGCTTGTAGATAATCGAACAGACGATGATGAAAACCGCCAAAACCGCCATTACTCATAATCAACACATGGCAGGGCGCGCCCTTTTCAGCCTTGGCTGCAAGAGCTGTTTGCTCAATTAATTTTTCCAAATCATCGACGACACTATTGCTCGCATCTCCCTCCACACTTTCGTCGAGAGACCAGGCCATACCGGCATTCTGATACCAGAACACCTGATCAGCCTGCGCAACAGCTTTAATCACTTCGTCTTTGTGCACACCGAGCTTCATGGTATTGGAGCGCGGCTCAACCACCGCGATAATTTTTTCGGTACCGACTTTATTGCGCAGGCCGTCTAAGGTCGTGGCAATGGCTGTGGGATGGTGGGCAAAATCATCGTAAATACTGATGCCATCCACCTGCCCCAAACATTCCATGCGACGCTTAACCCCTTCAAAAGCACTGAGTGCCTGACAAGCCTGGGACAGGCTCACGCCCACATGATTGGCCGCAGCAATGGCCGCCAGCGCATTGGCCACATTGTGCAGGCCACTCTGCTGCCAGCGCACCTCAAAGCCGCCCTCACATTCACCGCGCGTATCTTTCTGGGTATTGGCCACGGTAAAAACACTGCCATCTGCCGCATCGAGCTCAACCTGCCACTGCCCGCCTTCGCCCGTCGTTTGCACCGGGCTCCAGACATATTTCTTGCCGGCGCTATAACGGCGATCAAACGTGCCCGTCAGCGTATCGCTGATATTTTTATCACTCCGGGGATGAATAATTAGACCGTCGTCGGCAATCGTTCTCACCAAATGGTGAAATTGCAGCTGAATATCATGCAGGTTTTCAAAGATATCAGCGTGATCGAATTCAAGATTATTCAACACGGCGGTGCGGGGGCGGTAGTGAACAAACTTTGAGCGCTTGTCGAAAAAGGCAGTGTCATATTCATCCGCCTCAACCACAAAATATTTTTCGCCGCCAAGTCGTGCCGAGACATCAAAATTGTTCGGTACACCCCCGATTAAAAAACCCGGTTCCAGCCCCGCGTATTCCAGTATCCAGGCGAGCATGCTAGAGGTGGTGGTTTTGCCATGGGTACCCGCAACAGCCAGCACCCACTTACCCTGCAGGAAATGATCCCCTAACCACTGCGGCCCCGAGATATARGGCAGTTGCTCACGCAACATATATTCAACACAGGGGTTATCCCGCGACAGGGCATTGCCCACTACCACCAGATCGGGGGCCGGCTGCAACTGGACGGGATCGTAGCCCTGGGTTAATTCAATACCCGCGTGCTCTAACTGCTCGCTCATTGGYGGATAGACATTATCATCGCAACCCGACACCCGATGTCCATCAGCTTTTGCCAGCTGCGCCAGGCTGCCCATAAAGGTTCCGCAGATACCCAATATGTGAATATGCATCAATTAATCATTCCCTGCTAAGTGGTGATAATTATCACACCACAGGTGCCTAATCGCCATGCATTTAGGGGACTAATCCCGTATGATGCGCACATTTTTTACGACGTCGCTTTTGCGGGAACTTTATGGCTAAGAAAAATGCTTTTTACGCGCAGTCTGGTGGGGTTACCGCCGTCATTAACGCCAGTGCCTGCGGCGTTATCGAAACGGCCCGCGCCAACCGCGACAAAATTGGCAAAGTCTATGCCGGGCACAACGGTATTATCGGTGCCCTGCGTGAAGAGTTGATCGACACCAGCAAAGAAACACCGCGCACTATTGCCGCACTGAAGCATACGCCCTCCGGCGCTTTTGGCTCCTGCCGCCATAAACTGAAAAGCTTCGACGACAATCCGGCTGAATATGAGCGCCTGATTGAAGTCTTCAAAGCCCACAATATCGGCTATTTCTTCTATAACGGCGGTGGCGATTCTGCCGACACCTGCTTGAAAGTGTCACAGCTCGCCGAAAAAATGGGCTACCCCATTCAGGCTATCCACATTCCTAAAACGGTCGATAATGATTTACCGTTTACCGACAACTGCCCCGGTTTTGGCTCCGTTGCCAAATATGTCGCCGTTTCAACGAAAGAGGCCAGCCTCGATGTTGCCTCGATGTGCGAAAGCTCCACCAAGGTTTTTATTCTCGAAGTGATGGGCCGCCACGCGGGCTGGATAGCAGCAGCCGGTGGCCTCGCCGCCGACCAAGCGGGTGATCCACCCCATATTATTCTGTTTCCTGAAATCGCCTTTAATCGCGAAAAATTCCTCAAAAAAGTCGCCCAGACCGTGAAGAAAAATGGCTACTGCGTTGTGGTTGCCTCTGAGGGAGCTCAATACAAAGACGGCACTTTGATCGCCGACGCCGGCAATACCGATGCCTTTGGCCACAAGCAGCTGGGCGGCGTTGCACCCACGCTGGCAGAGATGATCAAAAGCGAACTGGGCCTGAAGTATCACTGGGCGCTGGCCGATTACTTACAGCGCTCGGCTCGACATATCGCCTCCTCCACCGACGTTGAGCAAGCTTACGCCGTCGGCAAAGCCGCTGTTGAATATGCCCTTGAAGGCAAAAATGCGGTGATGGTGAGCATTGAACGAGGCAAAGGCAAGCGCTACAGCTGGTCACTGGGCGAAGCACCATTGGATAAAATTGCCAACGTTGAAAAAATGATGCCACGCTCGTTTATCACCCGAGACGGCCTTGGTATTACCGACGAGGCTCGCACCTATCTTGCACCGCTAATTCAGGGTGAAGACTACCCACCCTATAAAAATGGCGTGCCCGTTTATGCGCGCACTAAAAATATTTTGGCGCCGAAAAAACTAAAGAAAGGTTTTAAGATTTAATTTTAAATTAACGCATCAGGTTTCAAGCAAAAAGGTCACCGGCCCATCGTTACATAACGAGACCTGCATGTCGGCACCAAACACGCCACTCACTACCCGCGGGTAGTGAGCCTTAAGTCGCTGAAGACAGTCCTCATAACAACTCTCCGCAACATCCGGTGCTGCGGCTTTTGAAAAACCCGGCCGTAAGCCTTTCTGGGTATCTGCCACCAGGGTAAATTGCGACACCACCAACAGCTCGCCATTAATATCTTTAAGGCTGCGATTCATGCGCCCTTGCGCATCGGCAAAAATGCGGTAATTAAGTATTTTCTTAATTAATTTTTCGCTTTGATCAATTCCGTCAGCCGCTTCAATACCTAGCAATAACAAAATACCCTGCTCAATACTGGCATGGCACTGACCATCAATACACACTGAAGCAGAACTTACGCGCTGGATTAAACCACGCATTGCTCGCCACTTTTTTTAGTAAGTATTCGTTTATTGAACATCGGCTTATTTTTCACCAGGGCTATTTAACAGTCTCGCCATTTGATCCGTCGCCTTAACCAGCGCATCAACCGTACCTGGCTCACTGGAGGCATGACCGGCATCGCGAATAATGTCGAGGGTCAACTCCGGCCAGGCAGCCTGCAAATCGAAGGCCTGTTTCACCGGGCAGACCATGTCGTAGCGCCCATGCACAGCAATGGCGGGAATATCGACCAGCTTAGCCATATTTTGCAAAATCGGTTGGTCGGCCATATAGCACTGATTCATAAAGTAATGCGCCTCAATTCGCGCCATCGCCAGAGCCACATGGGAGCTACCCAAACGCTCAACCACATGCTTGTTCGGGTCGAGAGTGGCACAACGCGCCTCCCAAATTGACCAGGCTTTAGCGACTCGAATACGCTCCAGCTCATTAGCGCCGGTTAAACGGCGATAGTAGGCACTGAGCATATCGCCACGCTCACTGCTGGGGATGGGCGCAATAAAGTCCTGCCAGTGGTCGGGGAAAATCGAACTGGCACCGCGCTGATAAAACCACTGAATATCTTCATCACGGCATAAAAAGATGCCCCGCAGCACCATGGCCTGCACTTTGTCCGGGTGGCTCTGGGCGTAAATCAAGCTCAGTGTTGAGCCCCAAGAGCCACCAAATAACAACCATCGTTTAATGCCCAGGTGTTCACGAATAAACTCCATATCCGCCACTAGCGCCTGGGTGGTATTTTTCTCAAGACTGGCATGGGGTATTGACCGACCACTGCCCCGCTGATCGAAGAGCACAATGCGATACACCTCCGGGTCAAAAAAACAGCGGTCCTGCACAGAACAACCCGCCCCCGGCCCGCCGTGAACAAAAACCACTGGCAGACCATCCGGRTTTCCGCACTCTTCCACATAAAGAGTATGCCCATCACCGACATCAAGCAGCTCTGTTCTATGGGGCTTAATCGCCGGATACAAAGAACGCATTTCTCTAACTCCCGTGTAAGCTAAGTGCTTTTTTAATCAGTAAGCCTAAAAAACGCTAAAACGAACAAGATCAAATATGGCAGTATTCACTTTTATTTTACAACGAGGGACTAACAATGCCCGAAATAAAAGGTAAACGCTGTGATTGGGCAAACGGCGATGCCCTCTATGAACAGTACCATGATGAAGAATGGGGTGTCCCCTGCTACGACGACCACAAGCTCTTCGAGTTTCTTATTCTCGAAGCGGCCCAGGCCGGTCTATCGTGGATTACCATTCTGCGAAAGCGGGAAAATTATCGCCGCGCCTTCGCTAACTTTGACGCGGAAAAAGTCGCTCGCTTTAATCGCCGCAGCATCGAACGCCTGATGGGCGATGCAGGCATTGTGCGCAATCGCCTGAAAATAGAAGCGGCCATCTCTAATGCCAAACTCTTTCTCGAATTGCAGGATAGCCACGGTAGTTTTAGTGATTATTTATGGGGCTTTATCGACGGCCAGCCGATTCTAAACCATTGGGCAAGCTTAAGTGAATGCCCCACCACTACAGCGTTATCGGACACCATTAGTAAAGACATGAAAAAAAGAGGCTTTCGCTTTTTTGGCTCGACCATTTGCTACGCCTATATGCAGGCGATGGGCATGGTAAACGATCACGTGAGCGATTGTTTTCGTCACAGCAAATGTGCAACGTTAAAACCTTAAACAACGATTAATTCAGGCCTRAAAACAAAAACCCCAGGAACAACCTTATGATTTCAGGCTATTACCGGGGTTTTTAATCGTCTATTGAAGCGACGAGTTAAACGATCTTTTAAACAGAGCTAATTTCTATCGGCCCGCTCTTTTACGCTCGTTTTCAGTCAATAGCTTTTTACGGATACGAATATGCTGAGGGGTAACCTCAACCAACTCATCGTCTTCAATAAACTCTAGCGCCTGCTCAAGGGTGTAAATAATGGGCGGCACCAGCGTTAATGCTTCATCAGTACCTGAGGCGCGAACGTTGGTCAGCTGCTTGCCCTTGGTGGGGTTCACGGCGAGATCATTGTTACGCGAGTGAATACCAATAATCTGACCTTCGTACACATCCTGGGCGTGGCTGAGGAACATGCGGCCACGCTCCTGTAAGTTAAACAGGGAGTAACCGAGGGTCTTGCCTTTCACCATCGATACCAGCACACCATTTTGACGGGACTGCACTTCACCTTGCTTCACTTCACCGTAGTGATCGAAAACACTGGTCATAATGCCTGAGCCAGAGGTCATAGTCAGGAAGCTACCACGGAAACCAATCAGGCCACGTGATGGAATCAGGAATTCGAGCTTAACTCGGCCTTTACCGTCGGGCTCCATATTGGTCAGCTCGCCTTTACGCAGGCCCAGCTCTTCCATGACCGAACCCTGGTGCTGATCTTCAACATCAATCACCACTTGCTCGTAGGGCTCCTGAACCACACCATCAACTTCACGCTGAATAACTTCGGGACGGGATACACCCATCTCAAAACCTTCACGGCGCATGGTTTCAATCAATACCGACAGGTGCAATTCACCACGACCAGAGACGCGAAATTTATCGGGGCTACCGCCATCTTCAACACGCAGTGCCACATTGTGAATCAACTCTTGCTGCAGACGATCTTTAATATTACGCGAGGTCACATACTTGCCATCCAAACCGGCGAAGGGCGAGTTGTTGACCAGAAAGACCATGCTCACCGTCGGCTCGTCAACCGAGAGTGGCGGACGCGCTTCGACACATTCTGGGTCGCAAAGCGTGTCAGAAATACCCAAACCATCGATGCCATTAATAGTCACGATGTCGCCCGCTTGCGCCAGATCCGTATCAATGCGATCGAGGCCGAGATAACCTTTTACGTTGAGCACCTTACCTTTACGCTCTTCGCCCGCATTATTGACGACGACAACCTGCTGACCTGGGCTCAAGGTGCCACGAGAAATACGGCCAATACCAATAACACCAATGTAGCTATCGTAATCAAGCGCCGAAATTTGCATCTGGAAGGCACCGTCACGATCTGCGTCGGGGACGGGGACTTTATCAACAATCATTTGAAACAGCGGCTGCATGTCTTCCGCTAAATCATCGTACTCAAGACCCGCAACACCATTTAAGGCAGARGCATAAATAACCGGGAAGTCRAGCTGCTCGTCAGTGGCACCGAGGCGATCAAACAATTCAAAGACCTGATCCATCACCCAGTCAGGGCGCGCACCGGGACGGTCAACCTTGTTAATCACGACAATGGGATTGAGACCCTGCTCGAAAGCCTTTGAGGTCACAAAGCGCGTCTGGGGCATGGGGCCATCGACCGCATCAACCAGTAACAGTACTGAGTCGACCATCGACAATACGCGCTCCACCTCACCACCGAAGTCGGCGTGACCGGGGGTATCGACGATATTGATGTGATAGCCATTCCATTCAACGGCGGTATTCTTCGCCAGAATGGTAATACCCCGCTCCCGCTCCTGATCGTTGGAATCCATAATGCGCTCAGCGCCCTGATCTTTGCGATCGAGAGTACCGGACTGCTGCAGGAGTTTATCAACCAAGGTCGTTTTACCGTGGTCAACGTGGGCTATGATCGCAATATTGCGCAGTTTTTCGATATCAGACATGGGATAGGTTTTCGCGAGGAAAAAGTGGGGCGCATTATAGTGAAAAGCGCACGAAAAGTCATCGCACACTCCACAAATAAAAACCCCGCTAAAATTTAGCGTAAAAGCGCCTTAAGCCGTCCCGGGGCGATAGACCGCCAGATTCTCATGGCCCTGCTCTTTCAACAGCTCGGCGTGCAATTGACTCATCACGCCTTTGTCGCAATAGAGCAAATATTGCTGACTGGGATCAAGTTTTGCAAAGCTATTTTGCAGAGCGTAGAAAGGCGCCAGCTTTATTTCAGTCGCACCGCCATCGAGGGGCTTGCGCTCGGCTTCGTCGGGGTGGCGAATATCGAGAATAATCGCGCCCGGCTGCGGGGCGGAAAAAACCTCAACATTGGGTAGATCAACCCAGTCATCCATCATCTGGTCAATATTTTCTTCGCGACGCCCTGCAATGGCTGCTTCGAGCACGGCAAAATCAAACTTCGACTCCTCGTGCTCAATGCGCTCCGGCTTGGCTTTCGTCGTTGGCTTGACCGAAATAACGCCGCAATACTCCGGCATATTGGCGGCGAAAGCCTCTGTGCCAATTGCCCTTGCGATATCTATAATGGCGTTTTTGTCCATAGTGATGAGTGGACGCAGGGTCAGCGTATCGGTGACACTGTCAATCACCGATAGATTGGTCAGGGTTTGACTGGAGACCTGGGCCACCGCCTCTCCAGTCACCAGCGCTTCAACTTTCCAGTTTTTCGCCACTTCTGTCGCCGCACGCAACATCATGCGCTTGAGCACAACACCCATTTGCGAGTTGTCGACCTTGGTCAGAATTTCCGCCACCACGTCTTCGAAGGGTACGGTAATAAATTTCACCCGGTGAGAAGCGCCGTATTTATCCCACAGATACCAGGCGACTTCTTTAACGCCCAGCTCGTGGGCGCGGCCACCAAGATTGAAAAAACAATAGTGGGTGCGCAAACCGCGCTTAATGGTCATGTAACTGGCCACGGTCGAATCAAAGCCGCCGGAGATCAACGACAGCACGGCATCTTGTGTACCGAGGGGAAAGCCACCCAAGCCCTGAGTCGTGGTTTCCAGCACGGAGAGCACCTGGCCGCGAATATCGAGACGGACTTCAACATCCGCGCCTTTAAGCTGTACTTTGCGCGCCTCGGAGCGCTGAAACAGGCGACCGCCCACTTCGCGTTCAAAATCGCTAGAGCTAAAGTCGTGCTTGCCCGTGCGCTTCACCCGCAGGCAAAAACTCTTGTCTTTAAGGCTCTCGCCATACAAGGGCCAGAGCAATTCCGCCATTTCATCAAAATCGCCCAACGGGTGGGTGCTGACATGGGAAAAATTGGCCACCCCCGGTGTATTACTCAATACGCGGGCGATAAAGGCATGGCGCTCGGTATCTGCTCCCTCGGCCACTAGCTCAATTTTGTCCCACTGGCTTAGTACTTTTACATCAGCGTACTGGCCTTTGACCAGACGACGCAGGTTCTCGCGCAATTGCTTAATAAAGCGTTTACGCACGGGCGGGCTTTTAATGATGATTTCAGGAAATAACTTAACGACAAAATGCATGGGCAGATCTCAGGAGGCGAAGTACTTAAACGCGTACATTATAAAACAAGCCTCGCCCATCAGGTACTCTATACGGCCTCCAATTTGACCGGATGGCTTGCACCACTCTTTAAATAACTAATGCCGCTATTTAAAGAATGGTGTTTTTTAAGCTGAGTCTTTTTAGCGCCTTAACTTCTCACTGTAGCTTCACGCTTTTAACCATTGGCGGCGTCTTGAGCCATATCACTTTCAACAGTTAATGGCGTGGCCTCGCTCACCCCTTGAACCATCGAATCATCCGCGGGGGCAACACCATTAAGCTTGCTTTTTGGTTTCTTCATTACGCCAGGTGAAGCCCGTTTCTTTTTTGTAACAGCCTTAGTCTTTGCAACGACTTTAGTCGAGGACGGTTTCGTGCTTGTTGCGGCTCTTTTGGCAGGCTTTTTCCTCACAGCATTCACTCTTCTCGTCACCGGTCCAGAAAGACTACGTATGAGCTGTGCTAAAGAAGTTGTGGTCAGCGATTCATACTTGCCCTTTTTTTCATTAAACCAAAATGCTCGCCCCCTTTTTAATGCACTTTGTGGAAAGCCCGCCTCGGCCAAGATTTGCTTTTGTACCTGATARCTCGGCGTCATTGGCAAATGATCCATAACCATGACTACCAATGGACGGCGTTTCACATCTAGCGGTTCACTGACAGACGTCAAATCCGATGCCGTCAGCTTACCTTTCGTTTTCAAAACGATCGCAGCAACGGGAACCTGATAATCACATCCGTCAATGGCGACACCATAAGCCGCCGCAACACTGACGTCACTCAATGTACTAATAGCCGTTTCGATAGGTGATGTCGGTATAGCGTCTTCTTTAGTCAGAATAAAATTGCTAGCCCTATCAACAAAATGGTAATCGCCATCGCTATCGAGGGTGAACAAATCACCAGAAACTTGCCAGCAATCCCCTTTTTCAAACACATTGAAAACGTAAGTATTATCCTTATAGCCCACACCTGTATCGGCCTGCACCAGCAGCATGCCCACTGTTCCAACCGGGGTTGGACATAAATAACCCTCAGCATCGTAGAAAGGCAAGTTTTTCTGATGATCCCAATGTACTAGCTCAATCGCATTACTGCCTGGTAACTCCTGGAAAACGGCGCCCTTCTTCTTCATCGCAAGATTCGCCAAAAAGGCATGGTGCCGAGTTGATAAATACAGCTCCATTATCTTGGCGTTTTCAAAACGTTGCACCACCCGTTGGCCCAAAGCCTCCGGCATTCCCGTGCCCGCAAACAGGCGGATATTATTTCCACGCTCCAGTTTATGCACGGGCGCATCGACCAATTCACGCAACATAGCCCCTGAATAGCAGACGATATTGGCACCATAAGTGCGCACTTCATGCCAAAAAGTCTCTATGTCAAACTTTCGGGCTAAACCAATTCGAGCACCGGCAACGAGCGAAGCACTAAGGGCAATCAACATGCCTGTGGAATCATGAAGTGGCGTCCAGCAATAAACCGTATCGCCTTTCGCCATACCCGTTGCCGTTGCCGTACCCAGAGAATAAAGGGCCCATTGACGATGACTGATTTTATCGCAATGTGTCTCAGCCCTCAGTCGACTAAATGAAATAAAGGCCACTTCATCCGCTTTGCCCGGAGATGGCTCATACCAATCAGGCAAAGCCACTCGCGATGGATCAATTTTCTCCATGTCGATAGCGCGCTCTGGCAGCTCTCGGCGTGAACGCCCAAAACCACCCAGAATGTAGGTTTGCCCAGCAAACGTTTTCACTGCAGTTTCAGCATTTTCAGGATCTGCGATCAGATGCTGCACCTCAGCCAGCTTCAATTCCTTGGCAAGCTGTGATTTATCACGCAGTTGAACGGCGATTGCCCCTAATCGATTAACGGCTAAATTTGTCGCTAGCGCAGAAGGCCGTGCATGCATAAGTACGCCGACGTGGTCGCCACGGCGTACGCCGATTGATATCAGACCTCGAACAATATTGTTAACGCGCTCATTAGCATTGGCGTAGGTATGCGCCCTTTCGTTGTAAAGAAAGAAAGTATCATCAGGGGATTTATTCGCCTGCTCTTCCAGAGATAAGGCAAAGCCAACTTTGCTATCTGAACCCAGTTTTTGTAGCCGTGTCACGTGCGTTAAACGCGAACCAAAATTATCGCTCATTGATAGCAATGACGTTTTGGTGCTGCCAAATAAATCACTAGCTGTGCCAACTACACCTTTACTGATGTCGAACACGGCCTTAGCCGTAGAAGTGACCAAACTAACATCACCGACGCCGTCATTAACATCCTCACTACCCACTTCGTCCAAGACAGTAATGTCTTCAGGTTGAGCAGCTTTACCATCTTGCCATCTCAACCAGTCAGCAATGACAGGCCAAGTACCCCTGATTGCACTACCACCCACTAAAATGCCGAGGTGTCCTGCTTTGGGCCGCCACAATTGGTATAAGTTTGAATTAGGGGCAGCCTCGACGATACCGCGGCACGACCGGGGCCGAGCTATCGTGTCATTACCACCAATAACTGCTAGCATCGGACATGTGATATCGGTCAATGAAACCGTACGCCCTTCAATCACACAGCCCCCAGACACCATGCGATTACCAAGTAACATTTGACGCATAAACTCAATCATTGCAGGGCCTGGCCAGGCGACAAACCCGTCATTCATRAACGAACGCTGATCCTCGCCCTTAAGTATTGCATCTCTATCATCAAGAACTTTAAGCAGGGCAAACCAAGACTGAACTTGTTTAACCGGAGCCAGCATCCTAAACAAATTCTTGCTTGCCCAGCCCGGAATGGCTGACGGTAAAACACCCTTGGGGATGGCACCGCCAACAGTCTCGAGGACTTTTAGGGTTACTTCATCAGAAACACCTGGTAGCAAGTTTTTATACAAATTCACCGGTGCGGCAAAAGAAATAACTGAACCCACATTTTTAGAYTTGCGATAGGCAACAGCAAGATAACAAAAAATCCCACCCTGACAATATCCCAACAAATGTACGGGCTTGTTTTGCTGAGAATAAACAAAATCGATCGCATCATTTACGGCAACCACATGGTCACTCATATCTCGGTGCAAACCGTCCTCTTGATCGGCGGGTTCACCGAAATCAACGAGCCAAACGGAAAAACCCTGCTCTGTAAGATAATCAACAGCACTGATTTTTTTCGACACATCAAAAACGTCAGCACTCATCATCAAAGGCGGCACCAAGATAATGGGTATCCGTGTTTTGCGAGGCTTATTAACCTCATAACAACGTAATCGATAAACAGAGGTTTCATGAGGAACTGAATAAAGAGTTCCCCTACGTGGCTCCAACCGGCCAAAGCGCGCCAGAACCGACGCGTTTTTAAAAGCTGAAGCTAATCTAGACGAGTTGCCCAAAAGTTCAAGGCTACTACCAAACTTGTCTTTTTCACTCATGTCACTACTCCTGACTATCGACTACTCATTAATACAGGCTATACAAAGCCTTTCGAGACATGAATACAGGCTATGCCTTGCAGAGCCAGGGATTATATAGCCAGCTCCCATTACTGAAGTCAAGCTACCTTCGACCTAACTAACYCGCGGAAAGGCCCGGCAGCTGTCTTTCCTAATCAAAAGACGCGTCAAGGGCGTTATTTATAAAGGTCCTGACACCCTTGTTCCTGGCAAATGTCATATGATTACCCTGATACCACTCTATTTCAGGCTTACCCCAGTGCTCCCACAAACCCAGCGGTTCAGAAGGGCGAACCAAGCGATCGAGTAGCCCAGCATAAATATATCGCCCTTTCTTGGGCACTTTTGGCTTCATTGCTAATGGGGAAATCACCCTCGCCATTTGCTCAATGTCATCCCAAGGCATATTAATATTATCGAAAAAATACAACAAATTTCGCCGGCCCAACCTTCGCGCTGCCTTAACCAGCTGTACGGCAGGTATACCCGCAATAACACAGGACAAATCACCTTCTAATGTCGCCAGCAACGCCGTTGTAAAGCCCCCCAACGAAATCCCATGAACGCCTATTTGGCTTGCCCCGTCACGCCGCAACCAATCAATAATACGACGCAACTCAAACATTGCCTGAGCTTCAGCATGAATCGCATTGACATACCCAGGTGTCAGCAGTCCATCGCCACTGGTTGGGCCCGCTTTTCTGGGCCCATGCAGGGGGAGCACATAATGCAACACATTGAAGCCCTTCTCTTCATGAATATATGGCGTATTAAAGGCACTAAAATCTAGGAAAGGCGTGCCCATCCGATAGCCGTGTATATGAATCATCCAGGGTCGCTGCGGCCCCTTATGGCGAAGAACCCAGCAATGGCTCGTTTGATTGTTTTCATAACCCAACCACCGCGCACGTCCCGCCTCTCCCATTCGCGGGACATAGCCACCCTCGAAGGTCATGTGTTCAAAGTCAGTACCGTGTGAAGACGACTTTTTAAAGATAACTTTTTCTAACGCCGGAGGTTTTAAGTGGTAGCCCTGTGGATTTTCAATCCAGCCACTGTCTTGGAAATACTCAAGTGCGTCTTCCATCTCCTGAGTAGAGCGCTGACGGAAACTTGGTGTTGCAAAGCGCATACGTGATGCCAGACCCAAACCCACTGTGAGGGCCTCATCGGCACCAACCAACAATGCAGAACGAAGTGACACCTTAGGACGAGGCAATTCCTCTGGCCAATAAAGCGCCTCATTAATAGCCGCCGCACCCGGCAACCAAGCAGGCACCACTTTAGCCGCAAGCGTTTCATTTCGTGGTTTGTCTTTCTTTGATGAAGCACTCATAGCAAGGCCCAAGTCTATAAATATTAACTCAATATCATATCAAATACGCAGTGCCGTTGACATACTTTGGGGCCTAGCGATTATCGCAGCTAACCCCAGCAACTCATAATCAACCCTTAGCTTTCACCCCCTCAAACGGCTACAGTGCAACCATCAAGAATCGCACCACTCGCCAGACGCAAACCGACTAAACACCCATTTAGAGACAATCATGATTCCAACTATCGTTGCTCGCTCAACACCTGCTGTTGCGGGTTTATTTTGGCTCCTCTGCCCTCAAATAAGCCCCTTCTTTTCACTGATTCCCGGCGTACTACTCCTCGGCGGGGGCACCGCAGCACTATTCCTCCGCGGCGACTTTCGCACTCCCCAGCTTGTCGCTATTGGCGCAATGATTGGCATGATCAACGCCCTGTTCTTAATGWTTACCATCGAGCTATCAACCGCCCTATRCTTATATTTAGCATCCCTTATCTCTTTTCTCATCGCGGGTAGAGGGYTCGAGGAAAGCATCCCCRCCTCGCCCGATGTTCCCGCAAGCGGCAACTCACTCGCTATTACTGCAAAAGCAGCATTCGACGAGCTCTCACTGGGATCAAGCATACGTTTTATGCTGCGTTCTCCGAGCTCAAGCAAGCTCGACCAAATTGCTAGCGAGGCCCATCGTAGTATTGAGTTACTCGAAACCGCTGGCTTTCTATCATCACCGCTGAATTGGCGCCAMCCCCCCGGACTGCCCAGCAACATGTCATTGACACCAGCCTCATTAAAAGGGCTGGACTACAAAAGGATGCAATTTCCCAGCAACTACCAGCCACCTATAGACATCCCGGGCTTTGAGCGCTGGCAAGGCTATCAAAATAATCGCAAGGCACACGGCCTTGTATTACAGCACCCRGGGCCACCGCGGCCCTGGATAATCTGCATGCACGGCGGAGCAATGGGCGGGGAGGCCACCAACCTGTACGGCATGCAAGCTAAGAAATTCCACCACGATCACGGCTTGAATGTGCTCCTGCCCGTCCTCCCTCTACACGGCCCTCGGCGCACAGGCGCGATGAGCGGAGCAGGTATTATTGGTGGCTACTTAACCGATACTGTTTTTGCAATGTCTCAAATCATCTGGGATATCCAGCAAATGATTTGCTGGATTCGAGACCAGGACGCCGAGCGAATAGGTATTTATGGCATATCCCTCGGGGGTTATACCACTGGCCTAATCACCCAATCTGAGCCTGACCTCGCTTGCGCCATCGCTGGGATTCCAGCTAGCCGACTGGCTCCCATGCTCGGCAGACTTGTTGAGCCGCGCATGACTGTAGGGCTTGCCGAGCGAGGCATCGGACTTGACAAAATAGAAAAATTATTCAAAGTTATCTCCCCTCTTGCTGAGCCGCCAAAATTAGACCTCGATAAACGTTACATATTTGCAGGGACAGCCGACCGAATGGTTCTCCCGGAACACGTCTCAGAATTATGGCACCACTGGGGAAAACCAAGAATTGAGTGGTATCAAGGGAGTCATGTTAGCTGGCTGTGGGAGAAGTCCGCCCAAGGTTTAATAGATAACGCAGTTAAACAGCATTTGACTTAGAGAACGCAGGACTGCTCAAGACAGGGGTACAGCATCGCTCATTAACAAACGCTCACTTTTGGTGCCCGTGGGTTATACTTCGCACCACATTAGTGACCATTTCCACTAATGCTAAAGATAAAACCATTGCACTACAGCACACACAGCCCCAAAATAATGGCATATTTATTGCTCCACTAGTAAAACATAGGCAAAGTGGACGTATCTAAGCAATAGCGTGTTATGACGCGTCAACACCTTGGTGCACAATAAGTAAATATTTGTCTCACCGTCGTCATCCGAAAGGATATCGACAGCAAAAACCACACTGATCTCGATCTGGAGGACATCAATGTCTGAAAAAACGTTAAATCTCATCAAAGAAAGTGAAGCTGGCTGGGTTGACCTGCGCTTCACCGAYACCCAAGGCAAAGAGCAGCACGTCACCATCCCCKCAASCGAGGTTGACGAGGGCTTCTTTGAAGAAGGCAAAATGTTCGACGGCTCATCTATCGCYGGCTGGAAAGGCATYAACGAYTCGGACATGATTTTGATGCCCGACGACAGYACTTGCGTGCTCGACCCTTTCACCGATGAAGAAACTATCATCCTGCGCTGCGGCATTCTCGAGCCAGCCACCTTGCARGGCTACACTCGCGACCCACGCTCTATCGGCGAACGCGCTCAGGAATACATGCGCTCTACGGGTATTGCCGACACCGTAYTGTTTGGCCCAGARCCCGAGTTTTTCGTSTTTGACGACGTAAAATGGGGCGCCAACATGAGCGGCGCMTTCTACAARGTCGCCTCTGAAGAAGCSGCATGGGCTACCGAGCACGACTTYCCCGATGGCAACATGGGTCACCGCCCYGGYGTTAAAGGCGGYTACTTCCCCGTGCCTCCCGTYGATTCCCTGCACGAYCTRCGTGCCGCYATGTGTGGCGCGATGACGCAGATGGGTCTTGAGGTTGAAGTCCACCACCACGAAGTCGGTACTGCCGGGCAGTGTGAAATCGGTGTTGGCCCCGCCACACTGACGCAAAAAGCGGACGAGATTCAAATCTTTAAGTACTGCACACACAATGTTGCTCACGCCTACGGCAAAACAGCAACGTTTATGCCCAAGCCCCTGGTTGGCGACAACGGTTCTGGTATGCACGTCCACCAGTCACTGTCCAAAGATGGCACTAACATCTTCACCGGTGACGTCTACGCGGGCATGTCTGAAACGGCACTGTTCTACATTGGCGGCATCATCAAGCACGCACGGGCCATTAACGCCTTTGCCAATGCCTCGACCAACTCATACAAGCGCCTGGTACCGGGCTTTGAAGCACCGGTTATGCTCGCCTACTCGGCGCGTAACCGCTCTGCCTCTATCCGTATCCCCCATGTGCCGAATCCTAAAGCACGCCGTATTGAAGTGCGCTTCCCCGACCCTACAGCCAACCCTTACCTGGCGTTCACCGCCATGCTGATGGCTGGCCTCGACGGCATTCAGAACAAGATCCACCCTGGCGACCCTGCTGACAAAGATCTTTACGACCTGCCCCCTGAAGAAGCCGCCGCTATTCCAACGGTTGCGTCTTCACTAGAGCAAGCACTGGAAGCTCTCGACAATGATCGTGAGTTTCTTAAGGTGGGTGGCGTAATGGATGACGACGTCATCGATGCTTACATCGCCCTGAAGATGGAAGAAGTTGAAAAACTCAACATGACCACTCACCCCGTTGAGTTTGACATGTACTACAGCGTCTAAGCCCTACTCTGGCCTGACGTTATAGAGTTGCTCAATTAGAGCCAACTCATAAAAGCCCGATCTTCAATGGAGATCGGGCTTTTTCTTTTCTATAAAGCGTATTACTCTTGACCCTCGTACCACTGTCGAAGAAGGTTCTTGAAACAGGCGCGACGCAATAATGATTTTATAAACAGGCAACAACCAAGAGTACAGCCAACATGAAAAAATTTGCCGTAACAATCAGTAGCCTGTTTTTACTGGCCAACCCTACCCTCTTTGCAGGTGAAGTTTTTCGGGTCGTTGACGAAGACGGGCAAATCACCTTCACCGACTCACCAGCGGCTAACACGAAATCCGAAACAATAAATCTGCCCGCGATCAATATTGCCATTGCGCCTTCGCCACGCGCAATTGAAGGTAATGACGAAGCCACAGAGGACGAAGTCCCCTACACCAGTGCTCGCATTACCCAACCACTCAACAATGCAACCATTCCCCCAGGACAAACCAACCTTGTTGTTGAGCTAGGGCTAAAGCCTGCCCTCCAGGAAGGCCATCTTGCTCAACTCTATATTGACGGCCGCACTCAGGGCGCGGCGAGTGCATCCACCACCTTTTCCATCTCCGGGCTGAACAGGGGCGAACACAAAGTACGTATTGAAATTCTCGGTGCTGATAAAAAACGCAAAGCCAAAACAACAGCTGTCACTTTTCACGTCAAGCAGCACTCTGCAAATAATTAGCAAACGCCCCTCACACTCTAAAAGAGCACCCAGAGGCGCACCAAAATAGTGCGCTCCTGGGTTTTTACCAATACACTCCCCTGGTAAAACCCGCTAATTTAAAAGGCTGCCGTTCTTTGAACGATGGCCTGTTACTTGCTTTAACTCAAGCACCTCGACAAAGCGCTGGCCCTGTACACCAATGAATAGCAACCAGACCAACCAGCTCGTGCTGGACAACCTTAATACGAGCGTACTGGTAATAGATGGCAAACTATCTATCACCTACCTCAACCCGGCGGCAGAAAACCTACTGGCGGCCAGTGCCCATCGCCTGCTCAACAGCTACGCCCCACAACTATTTGCCGAAGCCGAGCCTCGACACCAGGTTTTTATTAACGCCCTAAACAATGAGTCTGCATTTACAGAACGCAAAGTCAAAGTCTTACTCCCCGACCAACGCGAGATCACGGTTGACTATTCAGTCACCCCTATCGCACAAGATGCACAGCTGCTGCTGTTACTGGAGATGCTACCCGTCGACAGAACCCTGCGCATCGATAGAGAGGAAGCATTACTGTCAGCCAACGACACCTCTCGCAACCTCATTCGAGGCCTGGCCCACGAAATTAAAAACCCCCTGGGCGGTATTCGCGGCGCATCTCAGTTGCTGGCACTGGAGCTGGRTAGAAGCGAGTTGGTTGAATACACCGACGTCATCATTGCCGAAACCGACCGCCTGCGTGAACTGGTTGATCGACTCCTGGGATCACCCATACCCACAAAATTCTCCCAACTCAATATTCACGAAGTMACCGAACATGTGGCGACACTGGTACAGGCTGAAACCCACGGTTCGCTTATCATCAAAAAAGATTACGACCCTAGCATCCCTGAACTTTTGGGCGATCGAGAAAAGCTTATCCAGGCCGTACTCAACGTAGTACGCAATGCGATGCAGGCTTTAGATGGTGCCGACAAAATCGGCCATGGCGGTGAAATCACACTACGCACCCGCATTCTTAATCATTTTACTATTGGAAAAAAGCGCCACCCTATGGTTTGTCGGCTCGACATTATTGACAACGGCCCTGGTATCCCCACCGATATCGACGAGCGTATTTTTTATCCCATGATYAGYGGCCGCGCMGAGGGYASSGGCCTGGGGCTACCCATYGCCCARKCRGCKATTCATCARCAYCAGGGYTTRATCGAGWGTGASAGCGAGCCSGGCYGYACMCGYTTTTCTATTTACCTYCCACTRAAACCCATTGAGGACARGYWAGMATGAKSAMACCGAYARTYTGGATCGTCGACGATGACAACTCGATTCGCTGGGTCATGGAAAAGGCCCTTGAAAAAGCCAACCTCACGGTACGCAGTTTCGAGGATGCCAGCAAACTGCTCAACGCTCTCAGCAAGCACCCGGACGAGCCAGACACCATCATCAGCGACATTCGTATGCCCGGCATTGACGGCCTTGCTCTGCTTGACAAAATTCACGCCGAACACCCCGACCTGCCGATTATTATCACCACCGCTCACTCCGATCTCGATAGCGCCGTTGCCGCTTATCAGGGGGGCGCCTTCGAGTACCTGCCCAAGCCTTTTGACGTCGACGATCTAATTTCAGTGGCCAACCGCGCCGTTGCCTTTGCCCAGGAAAAAGCCCACAAAACCATTGAACCACCGCCGCTGGATAAAACCGAAATCATTGGCGAAGCCCCGGCTATGCAGGAGGTCTTTCGCGCCATCGGGCGGCTCTCCCACTCCAACATCACAGTACTCATTAACGGCGAGTCCGGTACCGGTAAAGAGCTCGTTGCCAAGGCACTACACCGCCATAGTCCGCGTAAAACGGCACCCTTTGTGGCGCTCAACATGGCCGCCATTCCCCACGATCTGATCGAGTCGGAACTATTCGGCCATGAAAAAGGTGCCTTCACAGGCGCGGCCCAACGGCGCATCGGACGCTTCGAACAGGCCGAGGGCGGCACCCTCTTTCTCGACGAAATTGGCGATATGCCACAGGAAGCACAAACACGCTTATTGCGCGTACTGGCTGATGGTGAATTTTATCGCGTTGGTGGGCACACGCCAATAAAATCGAGCGTACGGATTATTGCCGCAACCCATCAGAACCTCGAGCAGCTCGTCGAAGAGCATCGCTTCCGGGAAGACCTGTTTCACCGCCTTAACGTGATTCGTGTCCACCTGCCCAAACTGGCCGACCGGCGCGAAGATATTCCTCGCCTAATCAATCACTTTTTTCACGAATCGGCAAAGGAATTGGAAGTCGAACCCAAAGTGCTATCGACAGAGGCCGAGGCTTTTCTCAGCAATCAGCCCTGGCCGGGCAATGTCCGCCAGCTAGAGAACACCTGTCGCTGGCTGACGGTAATGGCTGCCGGACGCGAAGTATTACTCGACGACCTGCCGCCGGAAATGCGCGATACGCCCARCGATCAAAGGGCCTCCGGGACAAACTGGGAACAGGGCCTGCAGCAATGGTTAAAACAGGAGCTAGCGCAAGGCAAGAAAAACATACTAGCCACCGCTCTGCCCTCATTCGAGCGTACGGTGATAGAAACCGCCCTGCAACACACCGCCGGACGTAAGCGCGATGCCGCAGAGCTACTGGGCTGGGGTCGCAATACCCTGACGCGCAAACTGCACGAGCTCAATATAGAGGTGCAATAACCAACAATTCGCAAGCACCCTGGCCGAAAACAAAAACGCCGCTGAAGAGCTATCTACAGCGGCACTTTCCTATAAAAAAGCCTCTAAAAAGAGTCCTATAAAAAACCGTACAACAAAGAACCGATCTAATTCAATTTACTCGCAGGCTGCCCTTCAGCGGTTTTTTTTCTTTGCTCCGCAACGGCTTGCTGAAACAGCGCGTCAAAATTAATCGGCGGCAACATCAACGCAGGAAAACTCCCCCGCACAGAGACACTGTCGATTAGCTCCCGAGCATAGGGGAACAGAATCGCCGGACACTGGGTATTTAAGACCTGAGCCAGCTGCGGCTGCTCGAGACCCTTGGCCATAAAAATACCCGCTTGCTGCACTTCAATCAGGTAGGCCGTGTTATCGCCTTCAGAGACAGTAATGGTTAAGCGCAGCACCACTTCGTAGTGTTCGTCATCAATTTTTTTAACTTCGGTGCCAATATCCTGGTTGACCTGAGGCGCCCACTGCCGAGTAAAGGCCTGGGCCCCCATCGGCAATTCAAAGGACAGATCCTTCAAAAAGATGCGTTTTAAGGCAAACTGCAAATTCGCAGCGGGGTCGAGGCCATCCCCAGAGGGGGCCGCAATCGTTTCGTTTTCAGCCATAGTAGTCTCGATCGTCAATAATCATTCTAAAAAACATTACATACTGATCGTACAAAATATACGATCAGTCATTAAGCAGAGGCAGTAAACCGCCCTGTTGATGCAAACCCGCCAGCTCGGTGTAACCACCAACATGCCGCTCACCAATCCAAATTTGCGGCACCGTATGCTGACCACTAGCCTGCGTTATTTCGCGCCGCATCTCGGCATCACCATCGACAGCCACATCTTCAAAGTCGATACCCAACTGCTCGAGCAATCTCCTTGCCGCAACACAGTAAGGGCAAAACTGGGTGGTGAATATTTTCACAGGGCTTGTCGAGTCGCTGATCAATGCGCTCACGGAGTGACCACGGGCAAGCTCTGATGCATCCATTCACCCATGCCACCGCGCAGGCGCTGTATGTCATAGCCCGCCAGGCGCAATTTACGCCCTGCCGGCGCAGCTTGCTGGCCAATCTTGTCAACCAGAACAATTTTTTGCGTGCGGTATTTTTCCAGCTCGGAGATACGACTGTCCAACTTGGCGGAAGGGATATTGATGGCGCTTGTAATACAGCCAGCGGCGTATTCTTTGCTGTCGCGCAAATCAATTAATATCGCCGCCTCGTCATTGAGCAGGCGAGTTAACTCATGCACCGACAGTTGTTTGCCCGCTTTTTTCTGTTCGCTAAACGCAAACACGTAAATCAACACGAGCAAGCCACTGACCAACATCCACTGCTCACTAATAAAAACAAAAAAACTCACGTTACAATTACCTTTTCTACAGAAAGTCACTAATAATTTCCGCCGTAGTATACACAAGTTATCCCACTGACAGCAGCCTTGAACCCTTCAGCAGACTGACCATCCAGCATTTTTTTACCCGCCACTGACAACTTTGATGAAATAGCCTTTATGCGGCTGAACGCGTAGAATTTACAGTTACAAAAACCCTCGCTCAAGCGCGTCCTTTGGGGCCATTTCAGCAACAGACTTCAGGCAAAGCAATTGACTATGGAAACAAAAAAAGCACCGTTGGTACTCCTCATCCTCGACGGCTGGGGATATAGCGAAGCCAAAACAGCCAATGCTATTTACAGCGCCAAATCACCCACCTGGGACAAGCTGTGGCAGAACGAGGCCAAAACCCTGGTGCACTGCTCCGGTGAACGCGTCGGCCTTCCGGCTGGACAAATGGGCAACTCAGAAGTCGGGCACATGACCCTCGGTGCCGGACGCGTAGTCTTCCAAAACTTAAGCCGGATCAACAATGCTATCGACGACGGCAGCTTTTTTGCTAATCCCGCCTATTGCAGTGCCATCGACAAAGCCGTCGACAGTGATAAAAAATTACATATTTTCGGCCTACTCTCGCCCGGCGGCGTACACAGCCATGAAGATCACATCCTGGCCCTGCTCGATATGGCCGCCCAGCGCGGTGCCAAACAGGTTTATTTACACGCCTTTCTCGACGGCCGCGATACACCACCCCGTAGTGCCAAAGCCTCTCTCGAAAAAATGAGCGATAAATTTAACGCACTCGGTATCGGCCGCACTGCCTCCGTCAGTGGGCGTTATTTCGCTATGGACAGAGACCAACGCTGGGAGCGCATCGAACCTGTTTATCGCCTGCTCACCGAAGCCAAGGCCGAGTATTGCAGCGCCAATACAGTAGAGGCTCTGGAGAAGGCCTACCAACGCAACGAGAATGATGAATTCGTCAGCCCCACGCAAATTATGGCCGAGGGCGAGAGTCCTATCAGCATTGATGACGGCGACAGCGTGATCTTTATGAACTTTCGACCCGATCGTGCCCGCCAACTCACCCGCACCTTTGTCGACGCCGATTTCAGCGAGTTCCCTCGCCCCGCCCCTCCACAGTTGGCCGACTTCGTCACCAGTACCGAATACGCAGCCGAGCTTAATACTCATCTCGCCTTTCCACCGCAGACTCTGGTCAACGGCCTGGGTGAATACCTCGCAGCCCAGGGCAAGACCCAGCTCAGAATTGCCGAAACTGAAAAGTACGCTCACGTCACATTCTTCTTTAGTGGCGGCCGCGAAGACTGTTACCCCGGCGAAGAACGCATACTAATCCCTTCGCCCGATGTCGCCACCTACGATTTAAAACCCGAGATGAGCGCGCCCGAGGTCACCGACAATTTAGTCGCCGCCATCACTGGCGGACAATACGATGTCATTATCTGTAACTTCGCCAATGGCGACATGGTCGGTCATACCGGCATTTTTGAAGCCGCAATTAAAGCCGTGGAAACACTGGATGTCTGTGTCAGCAAAGTGCTCGACGCACTGCAACAAGTGGGCGGCGACTGCCTGATTACCGCAGACCACGGCAATGTCGAAAACATGGTTGATGCGCAAACCGGTCAGGTGCTGACCTCGCACACCATCGACCCGGTACCACTCATTTACGTCGGCAATAAACAGGTAGCGCTGAATGACGGAGGCTCTCTCGCCGATATTGCACCGACCATTCTTGCGTTGATTAACCTTCCCCAACCGGCAGAGATGAGCGGCCACTCTCTGCTTTGCGATGCCGATAAAGCGAATCTTCGCGCTGCGCAGTAGAGTCATGCCAAAACTGCTAGCAGGACTAGTGACGCTGTCGATAGCCCTTGCACTGGTCTTTGCTCCGCCACTTTTTGCCAGGGGCGAGAAAGCAAAGCTGGCGACTTTGAGCAGCGAAATATCACAACTGCAAAAAAAGATGCGCGTCACTCGCACCGAACACGATAAATCGGCCTCACGCCTGCGCGCAATAGAGCTGCAAAGCGCCGAAACCCGCCGTAATGTGCTGAGCCTCGACAAAGAAATTCGCTTATTAGGTAAAGAGCTAAGCAAATTGTATGGCCAGCAAAAGGAGCTCGATGAACAACGCCATCGTCAGGCCCGGCAAGTTGCTCAAGAATTATCCGCCGCTTATCGACTGGGCCGAGAAGAACCGCTCAAAGTACTACTCAACATGGAAAACCCCGAAGAAATTGGCCGCACGCTGAAATACTACGAACACATCGTCAAGGCCCGCAGTAAGATATTGGAAGACTACCAAAATACCATTCGCAAACTCGATGAGGTCGAACAGTCTCTTCTAGGCAAACAAAATGCCCTGGCAGATAAGAAAGTTCAGCTACTAGCCATTCAACAAATACTGAACGACGAGAAAAAACAACGTAGCGCCCTGCTGCAAGGTTCGAATCGGCAAATTAAAAGTGAAGAAGGCCTCCTCACCAAACTAAGCCTGGAGCGCCAACAGCTTGAGAGTATTATTCAGGCCCTGCAGAAACATGTGCAAAATCTGGATATTCCAGACAACAAGCCCTTTAGCCAACGACGAGGCAAGCTGCCATGGCCAGTGAAGGGACGAGTTGGCCACAGTTTTGGCTCCGCTCGCGGCTCACACCTCAAATGGCATGGCTGGCTGCTAAATGCAAGGGACGCCAGTCCCGTTAAATCCATTCACCACGGCCGGGTGGTTTTTTCTGACTACCTGCGTGGTCAGGGCCTGCTAGTCATTGTCGATCACGGGGACAATTACCTCAGTCTCTACGCCCACAATCAGGTGTTATTAAAAGAAACCGGGGACTGGGTACACCCGGGGGAAGTCATTGCCAAAGTCGGCAACACGGGCGGCCTGGAACGCAGCGCCCTGTATTTTGAAATACGCCGCAAAGGGAAAGCTGTCGACCCAAAAAGGTGGCTTAAGCCTCGCGCTTAAATGCGTCAAGTTACGCTACACTGCCACACTACGCCCGCAATGCATTTCGCCCAGGACTAAAATAATGAACCGACCCGCCCGCTATTTAGCGCATTGCGCACTATTGTTAAGTCTGCTTTCAACACCTCTACTACAGGCCGACGAGACGCTCAAAGACGCCCGCCTGCCTCTAGAAGAGCTGCAGCTTTTCGCACAGGTTTTTGAACAAATTCGCGCTGCTTATGTTGAAGAAATCGACGACAGAACCCTCATCGAAAACGCCATTACCGGCCTACTGGGCGAGCTTGATCCCCACTCCGCCTTTTTGAAAGAGGATTCCTATAAAGATCTTCAAGAACATACCAGCGGCGAGTTCGGCGGCATTGGTATTGAGGTGAGCATGGAGGGTGGTTTTATCAAAGTCATCTCTCCCATCGATGACACACCCGCCTCTCGCGCCGGCATAGAGAGTGGCGACCTGATTATTAAACTGGACAAGCACGCCGTACAGGGCATGAACCTGGAAGAGGCGCTGAACATAATGCGCGGTGAAAAAGGCAATCCTTTAACACTGACCATAGCCCGAGAAAACAGGAGTAGCCCACTGGTTATTACCGTTATAAGAGACATTATCAAAACCACCAGCGTACGCCATAAAACCCTTGAAGAAGGCTTTGGCTACATCCGTATTTCTCAGTTTCAGTCCAAAACAGGAGAGGAATTTAGACAGCGTATTCAAGACTTACAGAAAGAGAATAACCCCCTCAAAGGACTCATCCTCGATCTACGCAATAATCCTGGCGGCCTGCTGCCCGCCTCAGTAGAAGTCGTCGATGCAATACTCGATGGTGGCTTGATAGTCTACACTGAAGGCCGAGCACCCTCCTCCAATACGCGCTTTTCCGCACAACCTGGTGAGCTACTACAAGGCACGCCTCTGGTTGTCTTAATCAACGGCGGCAGCGCTTCTGCTTCAGAGATTGTCGCTGGAGCGATTCAGGACCATCATCGCGGTGTCATCATGGGCACCAGCAGCTTTGGCAAAGGCTCAGTGCAAAACATTCTCCCTCTCAGCGATGGCCGCGCAATTAAACTCACCACTGCGCGCTATTTCACCCCCGGTGGTCGCTCGATTCAAGCTGAGGGTATAAAGCCGGATATATTAGTGGAGAGGGCCGAAATCAAGCGAGCCACTAACTCGCAAGCAGGTATTAAAGAAGCTGATCTAACAGGCCACCTCAGCCAGGGCGCTACAATAAAGGCTGCTACTAGCAATCCGAAAAAGCAGCAAGAGAAAATAAAGGATTACCAACTCATTGAGGCCTTAAACCTGTTAAAAGGTCTGGCCATCCTATCAAAACAACCGCCTATCAATTAACCCGAACCCTTTACATTACTCGCAAACTACCTTATAAAGATCACAACCTAATCAACTAACCGGCAAAGTTTTATCGATAGTAGATAAAGAAGCTGGTTATACGTTACAAATTGGCAGGGAGCCCTGTAAAAACCAACTGTAACCCTGCACAGGTGTGTAACTATGAATAATGTCGTCTACATCACCAGGGAAGGTGATTCAGCAAACTCTGCGGCAGTGCCTTTACGCAGTGATCGCTATTTTAAACTCTCTGACAACTGGTACTTCATCACTCGAGAGCGTGCAACACTCGGCCCGTACGACTCAAAAGACCTGGCACAACTGGCTGTAGCAGACTACATTCAGTTTGTTAATCAGGCGAGTCCGGCTATGATCAAGCTACTGGCAACACACTAAGCACCAATATTTTGTCTGGCCTTGACCGTGTACACAGTCAAGGCCAGAGCTAAAACTAACGTAAGCCCGCGATTATAAGCGCACCTCGATGCCTTGCTCTGCCATGAACAACTTCGCCTCGGCAATACTGTATTCCGAGAAGTGAAAGATACTCGCCGCCAGTACCGCATCTGCACCGCCCTGCACCACCCCGTCAGCCAAATGCTGTAAATCTCCGACACCTCCCGAAGCAATGACTGGAATATTCACAGCCTCACTCACGGCCCGCGTTAAGCCCAGGTCAAAACCGTTTTTTGTGCCATCCCTGTCCATACTGGTCAGGAGGATTTCTCCGGCACCAGAGCTTGCCATTCGCTCTGCCCACGCCACCGCATCCAGGCCTGTCGCCTTGCGTCCACCGTGGGTGAATATCTCCCAACGCTGCTCACCCTTTGGCGCATCCACTTGTTTGGCATCAATGGCCACAACAATGCACTGAGAACCAAACTTTTCGGCCGCCTGGCGCACAAACTCCGGGTTGCTGACGGCCGCTGAATTAATCGCGACCTTGTCTGCCCCGGCCTGTAGCAAAGCACGGATATCCTCTAGTTTACGTACGCCTCCACCCACTGTCAGGGGAATAAAAACCTCACTGGCCATTCGCTCTACCGTGTGAATCGTTGTATCCCGATCTTCATGACTGGCGGTAATATCCAGGAAGGTAATCTCATCGGCCCCTTCCTCGTCGTAGCGCCGCGCAATTTCGACCGGATCACCCGCATCGCGGATATCGACAAACTGCACGCCTTTAACAACACGCCCGTTTTCAACATCCAGGCAGGGAATAATGCGCTTAGCCAGAGCACTCATGGGAAAACCTCAATTTCATTTCTACGAAAAACACATGCGGCAGGCTGAACACCCGCCGACAACAGGAATAATCAGAACTTTTTTCGGAAAACCAGAATACCAGCCCGCTCAGTCATCTCTATTTTACTTAAAAAGCTATTACCAAGAAGTATGTCTGTTGGATGATCGCCATCAACCACTGAAGCTGCAATATTGTACAGGGTAATACTTCCCACGCTCACCTTGTCGAGTGTCACGCGGAAGGTCTCGACCACACCACCAGCGGTCGAAGCATAGCCCGATGACGCAGTGCGGAGGTCAATGCCCAAACGCCGAGCCTCGTTAATATTCATTGCGACGGAGGTGGCACCCGTATCGACCATAAACTTGGCCGGCCGGCCATTAATCGACCCGGCTGTATAAAAGTGGCCTTTTCTGCCGCGAGGGATTTTCACCTCAATAGTTTCGGGTCTTTTAAACGTAGTGGAAATCCGCTCAGACAGGCGCAGGGTGATGGTCTGCCCCTCAACAAGAATACTCGCCTGCTGACTATTACTACTCAACAACGTCACGCCTTCGGGACTACTCACCCCCACTCGCAGCAGCCGCAGCGTGCCATCAATGGTCAACATGGCTTTATCCTTAAACAACCCCGAGGCGATAATATCCTGGGACGCGAAGATAGGCAGACTGAACAAGCCGAGGAATAACGCAAAGCACAGGCTCGCAGCACAGCTATTCATTCTTTTACTCACACGCTCAAACCAAAAATAATGGCGATCAAATGCAACACCACCCATGTCATCACTCCTGCAAGAATGTCGTCCAGCATAATACCCACGCCACCCGGTACTTTCCTGTCGAGCACGCTGATTGGCCAAGGTTTAAGAATATCAAAACAGCGGAACACCACAAAGCCGCTGACTAACCAGAAAGAGCTTACAGGAAAGCCCGCCAGCGCAATCCACAAACCGACAAACTCATCCCATACAATGCTGGAAGGGTCTTTGGCACCGAGTTTATTGGCGGAATGACCACAAATATAGATACCCGCCAAACTCGCGACAAGTAACACAGCAAACAAAGGCCCCGTCGACAACAAGGCCAACAAGGGTACGAACAGTAGGGCCACTACGGTGCCAGCAGTGCCCGGCGCGAAGGGCGACAAACCACTACCAAAGCCCAATCCTAACAAGAGGACAGGATCTTTACGCAAAGAGGCAAAAGTCGGATTAACAGGGGGGGGCATACGAATCACTCTCTCCTTAAAAATGCTGGTAACCGGAATGGGTAACATCATAGGACGAGCCTTGCCCATCAACACAACGTACGGCTTGTCCTGCAGTAATTTGGCCAATCGCTGTTGCCGTCAACACACCTTCATCGATCAGTCTCTGGCATTGCGCTAGCCCGCTCGCCGGTACGGTAAAACATAATTCGTAATCGTCGCCGCCGCTCAGCGCCCAGGTCAGCCCGCGCTCTGAACCGGCAGCCCGGCGCAATGCGGGAGATAAGGGCAGCTTATCGACTTCAACCAAAGCACCCACCTGGCTAGCCTTCGCAATGTGCCCGAGATCGGCCACCAGACCATCAGAAATATCGATGGCCGCAGAGGCAAACTCTCTTATCTTCAGCCCTTGCGCAACACGTGCCTGCGGCTGCCAGAATCGTTCTTCAAGAAAGCCCGTATCTTCTACACTTAAGGATAACCGGCCTTCGACGACCGCCAGTCCCGCAGCACCGTCACCCAAGGTGCCGCTGACAAAAACAGTATCACCGGGCTTCGCGCCACTGCGCTTTAGTGCCTCGCGAGAAGGAACGGTGCCAATCAGAGTAATACTGATAGTCAAAGGCCCACGCGTGGTATCACCGCCGACCAGAGCACAATTAAATTCACAGGCCATGGCATTCAGGCCCGCGCTAAACTCGGCCAGCCAACTTTGATCAGAATCCGGCAGTGTCAGCGCCAATTGAAACCAACGGGGGGTCGCCCCCATTGCCGCCATATCACTTAAGTTGACGGCCAATGCTCGCTGGGCAATGAGCCGTGCGGGGGAATGATGGGGAAAGTGCACGCTAGAAATAAGGGTGTCTGTTGTAACGGCGAGCACCTCACCAGCAGGCGGGGCCAGCAGCGCACAATCGTCACCAACACCGAGTAGAGTGTCATCACCCTCCGCGCCACAAGCTGAAAAATACTGGGCGATCAGGCTGAATTCGTCAGTGGCCATATCAGCTAGTAAGCACAGCTAGTTCGATTTATCGCCTGACTGAGCACCGCCCTTACTACCGGCAATCTCCACYCGCCGAGCCCGCGCAGCAACACGGTCAACGACGCCATTGATGTATTTATAAGCATCTGTGGGGCCGAATGTTTTCGCCAGGTTGACGGACTCGTTAATCACCACCCGATAGGGGACATCGACACGGTGTAGCAACTCGTAGACGCCAATACGCAGCACAGCTAAAGAAATTGGGTCTAAGGCAGCGGGATCACGATCAAGAAATTCACGGTAAGCCGCATCAAGCTCGTCAAGCTTTGCCGGTATTTCGTGCAGCAGCTCGCGAAAGAAATCACTGTCCGCTTTCGCCATGCCTTTTTCAGCCATGTACTGCGCTTCAATGGCATTAATGCTAGTGCCAGACAACTGCCACTGATACAAAGCCTGAACCAGCATGTGGCGGGCTTTTTTACGTGCGGAAGGCAGGGAAGATGACACGCAGCTAATCTCCCAACTGTGCGAACAGGGAGACCATTTCAAGGGCCGTTAAAGCCGCTTCAACGCCTTTGTTCTCGTCGTTATCGCCGGAGCGATCTTCCGACTGCTGTAAATCATCCGTGGTCAATACGCCAAAAGCGATGGGCAGGCCGGTGACCAGAGCCACCTCGCCAATGCCACGGGCGCATTCACCGCACACATATTCAAAATGTGGCGTACCGCCGCGAATCACACAACCCAGAGTGATCACCGCATCGACATTACCCTGCTCSGCAATCTTCATCGCCGTGGACGGCAATTCAAAAGCACCGGGGACSCGGATCACATCAATATTGTCATCGCCCACATTGTGGCGTGCCAGTGCGCGTAAAGCACCSTTCAATAGGTTCTCGGTAATATTGCCGTTCCATCGGGCAACGACGATGGCAAAGCGCGCTTCGCCGACATTAAAGTCACCCTCTACAGGTCTGAATTCGCTCATTTTTGTCTTCCGATTAGCAAGTTAGTGTTAGCCGCTTTTAAGCGAGTGGCGCTCAACCCTAGTGACACTCAATATAGTCGACGACTTCCAAATCAAAACCAGAAATTGCCGTAAAGCGGAACGGGGCACTCATAACGCGAATTTTCTTGGCGCCGAGATCGCGAAGAATTTGCGAGCCCGCACCGATCTGCAAATAAACCGTTTCAGACGCACTCTTTTCCCGCGCTCGCTCCGCCATCAAGAAGTCCAGATCGCGCTCAACCGTTTCGGAGTTTTCTTCCTGTAAGATGACCACAATAATGCCGCTGCCTTCTTCGGCAACTCGCTCCATAGCTTTGTGTATGGTCCARCTTTTATGAGGGCCTTTACGCTCCAGCCCAAATAAATCCCTAACCACTGTCGGTAAATGTACACGTACAGGCACGGGGGTTTCGGGATCAATCTCGCCTTTAACCAGGGCAAAATGCTTGTGGTTTCTCGGAACATCTAGATAGGTATGCAGCAAAAACTCCCCATAAGGTGTCTGGATTTTACGCTCATTGATATGCTCAACCGTTTTCTCGTTGAGCACCCGGTGGTGAATCAAATCTGCAATGGTGCCAATTTTTAGATCGTGCTTTTCCGCAAAGGCTTCGAGGTCTGGGCGGCGCGCCATGGTGCCGTCGTCATTCATAATTTCAACAATCACCGCCGCCGGCTCACAACCCGCCAGACCCGCCAGATCACAGCCTGCTTCCGTATGTCCGGCTCGACTCAAGACACCTCCGGCCTGCGCCTTCAAGGGGAAAATATGGCCGGGCTGCACAATATCCATGGGGCCCGCATTACTAGCCACCGCCGCCTGCACTGTTTTGGCGCGGTCGGCTGCGGAAATACCGGTAGTCACGCCTTCGGCGGCCTCTATGGATACGGTAAAATTAGTGCCATGGGCATCGGTGTTGTTGTCCACCATCAGGGGCAGCGCCAGTTGTTGGCAGCGCTGCTCCATCAAGGTCATGCAAATTAATCCGCGGGCATGCATGGCCATAAAATTAATATCTTCAGGGCGGACTTTCTCCGCGGCAATCACCAAGTCGCCTTCGTTCTCGCGATCTTCGTCATCCATAAGGATGACCATTTTGCCCAGACGAATATCTTCAATCAGTTCTTCGATGGTATTCAAGTTCATGGTGTTAGCCTTTAATCTAAAATTTTATTAACCAGTGCGGAGAGTGAAAAGTCATCACCCTGGATCGCCGCTTTGTCACCGAGCAACAGCCGCTCGAGATAGCGGGCGATAACATCGACTTCCAAATTAACCTTTGTGCCCAACTGATACCCACCAAAGACGGTGTGCGCTAGGGTGTGAGGAACGATATTCAACTCAAACTCATCGCCCGACACGGCATTCACCGTGAGGCTGGTGCCATCGACAGATATCGACCCTTTGTGGGCGATATAGCGCGCCAACGCTGCCGGGGCCTTGATACGAAAGCGCTCCGAACGGGCATCTTGATGGCGCTCAATAACTTCGCCAACGCCGTCCACATGACCAGAAACCAGGTGGCCGCCGAGGCGCGTGGTCGGTGTTAAAGCCCGCTCAATATTCACCGGCGAAGCTGTTTGCCACTGCCCGGCGGTGGTGAAATTTAAAGTCTCTATCGACACATCGGCGATAAAACCATCGCCGGGTAACTCAACCACGGTCAAGCAAACGCCATTGACGGCGATGCTGTCTCCCAGCACCACGTCATCCAGTTCAAGACTGCCGGTACGGATATGCAGACGTAAATCACCGCCCCGATTTTCGGTCTCACCAATTTCGCCCAGCGCTTCAATTATGCCTGTGAACATGTCTCACCACCCGGTGTTGCTGTAATGCGCCAGTCATTGCCGACGGCACGAATATCGGTAATTTCAAGCGCCAATGCTTCAGACATTGCGCTAAAGGGCAGCACCGCCATCGGCATACCATCGCTGCCCAACAACTTCGGTGCCATATAAATAATCAGTTCATCCACCAGACCTTGCTGGAGGAAAACCCCGGCCAACTTGCCACCGGCTTCAACCAGCACATCGCTGTATTCGCGACGTCCCAGCTCCTTTAACAAAGCGAATAAATCGACTTTGCCACCATCATCGGGCAGGAAACAAACCTCCGCACCTTTAACACTACCTTCGCTCTGAGCTGTAGCCACTAACGCAGCGCCCGGCGGCTGAAGAATGTTCAAGTCTTCGGTGATGCGCAGTCGACTATCGACAATCACACGTAAAGGCTGCATCTCAGCCAGCTCTTCGACACCGAGACCAGCCCGGGTCTCACGCACGTTAAGCGAGGGATTATCCTCAAGTACCGTACCGATACCGGTAATTATAGCCGCGTTTTCAGCCCGTAAACGCTGTACATCACTACGCGCGGCGGGGCCGGTAATCCACTGACTTTCGCCGCTGGCCATGGCCGAACGGCCATCAATACTCGCCGCTAGTTTTAGTGTCACTCGGGGCAAACCGGTCTGACAGCGCTTAACAAAGCCGGGGTTTAATGCTCGCGCTTCCTGCTCCAGCACAGGCCCATCAACCGTAATACCTGCCGCTTCGAGCTTGCCTATACCGCCAGAGGCAACACGATGGGGATCGGCCAAACCATAAACCACTCGCGCTATACCCGCTGTAATTAAGGCTTCCGCACAGGGCGGGGTGCGTCCGTGATGATTACAGGGTTCCAATGACACATAGGCCGTTGCTCCCCCTGTATTGTCACCCGCTGCTTTAAGGGCAACGATTTCGGCATGGGGGCCACCGGCGCGCTGATGCCAGCCCTCACCGACCACCTCGCCTGCCAGAACAATGACGCAACCCACGCGGGGGTTGGGTCGGGCGGTGTACCAGCCCTTTTTCGCCAGCTGTATGGCTCGCGCCATATGACCACTATCGGCCGCCGTCGTCATTGTGCGAGTTCCTTTTTAGGCACCCTTTTTGTCCGCCCCATCATCTTCTTTTTCAAGGCGGTCAAGCTCGGCACGAAATTCATTCAAATCCTGGAAACTGCGATACACAGAGGCAAAACGCACGTAGGCGACATCGTCGAGTCCGCGCAATTGCTCCATCACTTTTTCGCCGATCATGCGCGAAGAAATTTCCCGCTCCCCAGCACTCTGTAACGAGCGTTTGATTTGCGAGAACGCCGCCTCCACCTGCTCGGTGCTGACAGGGCGCTTTTCCAGTGCCCGATGCAAGCCTGCCTTCAATTTATCTTCATTGAAGGGCTCGCGGCTTTCGTCGCTTTTGATAACGCGAGGCATCAATAATTCGGCCACTTCAAAGGTGGTATAACGCTCTTTGCAGGAGACACATTCGCGCCGACGGCGCACCTGATCACCCTCGGCAACCAGCCGAGAATCAATCACTTTGGTATCGTTAGCGCCACAAAAAGGGCAATGCATGGAGGTATTCCATCGGGCAGAAATTAGCCGCGCATACTAACACAAAGCCCTCTGTCCCGGGCTTTGTGTTACATCAAGCAAACACAGGGGTTGAAAGAGGCGATGCGCTCAGGYTATCCCCGTCGCATCGCTATCCGYTTCGCCAGTTTTAGATTTCTTTATAAACCGGATGCCGCTTACAAACTGCCAATACTTTGGCTTTAACATCGGCAATCACCTGCTCGGAGGTATTCTCTTCCAACGAGGCCAGTACATCGCACATCCAGTGGGTCAACTCTACCGTCTCGGCTTCAGTAAAACCGCGAGTGGTAATCGCCGGGGTGCCAACGCGTAAGCCGCTAGTCACAAAGGGCGAGCGCGGGTCGTTAGGCACGGCATTTTTGTTAACGGTGATATTGGCCTGACCCAGCGCTGCATCGGCATCTTTACCGGTGTAGTCCTTGCCAATCAGGTTAACCAGCATCAAGTGATCGTCGGTGCCGCCGGAGACGATATCAATACCGCGCTCAATAAAAGTTGCCGCCATGGCGCGGGCATTTACCACTACCTGCTGCTGATAGGTTTTGAACTCGTCGCTCATCGCCTCTTTAAAGCTCACCGCTTTAGCSGCRATAACGTGCATYAAWGGGCCRCCCTGGCCACCGGGGAAAACGGCAGAGTTAAACTTCTTTTCCAGCGCTTCATTGGCGCGAGCGAGAATAAGTCCGCCACGGGGCCCGCGTAATGTTTTATGAGTTGTCGTGGTCACCACATCGGCAATCGGCACCGGGTTCGGGTAGCAACCTGCGGCAACCAGGCCGGCAACGTGGGCCATATCGACCATCAAATAAGCACCGACTTTATCGGCGATATCACGAAAACGCTGCCAGTCCATGATCCGCGAATAGGCTGAAAAGCCAGCGATAATCATTTTTGGTTTGTGCTCCAGCGCCAGCGCCTCAACCTGAGCGTAATCGACTTCGCCAGTGGCGTTGTCCAGCCCGTATTGAATCGCGTTGTAGGTTTTTCCCGAAAAGCTCGGCTTGGCACCGTGAGTTAAGTGACCACCGTCGGCCAGACTCATCCCCAATACTGTATCGCCCGGCTCGCACAGGGCCTGATAAACAGCAGCGTTCGCCTGGGAACCCGAGTGCGGCTGCACATTGGCGTAGTCAGCGCCGAACAACTCTTTAGCCCGCGCAACGGCCAGATCTTCAGCCACATCCACATGCTCACAACCGCCGTAATAGCGTTTGCCCGAATAACCTTCTGCATACTTATTGGTTAGCACTGAGCCCTGAGCAACCATCACCTGGGGGCTGGTGTAATTTTCAGAGGCGATCAGCTCAATGTGCTCTTCTTGACGGCGCTCTTCATCTTGAATCGATTGCCAAATTTCTGGATCGAACTGGGCCAGGGTTTGCTGATTATCAAACATAATTCGGGCTCTCGGGGAAAAGCGAGGATTCTACACAATCCGCAGCGGGTAGCCTATCCCACAAGCGAAGATATCCCGGAAAATGGCCGTACCGCCTACTCAGGCGTCGATTATCGTCTCAATCATGCCCCGCACTGCTACTTGTCAAYCACCAGGCTTTGCCGTTACCCTGCCATGCCTGTCAAGCGGCGCTAACTAATCCCCCCGACTGTCCAGCCCTGGGCAGCATTAAGAACCCGGGGCRAAAGTTATCGCGAACCGTCAGRCACKGGCTTAAAGACATTTATCTTCAAGGAGCTTATTGAAAGGCTTATGATCCTAGGGCAACATTTATTGATCGAATGCCACGGCCAGCATGCCAACCTCGATAGCAAGGCGCTGGCCGCGCTATTGTGCGAGGCKGCGGCRGCGGGTGGTGCGACGGTACTGTTTCAACACTTCCACAAATTTGGCGACCAGGGTGGTGTCACCGGGGTATTGATTCTCGCCGAGTCACACATCACCGTACACACCTGGCCCGAATACGCCTACGCCGCCTTTGATATTTTCATGTGCGGCGAGGCCCGCCCCAGAGATGCCGCTGCGGTGATTGCCGCTCGCTTTCCCGCAGCACAAGTTGAAATAAAGGCCGTGGACAGGGCCTCCCCCGCGCACCCGACAACGCCCGGCCTGGCCGCTCATCAGCAACACCACTGCGCCGCGACAACACACTCTAACGAGACCTAAGTCATGCAAAAATTCAAGTGGGCATGGGTCTTCATCCTCTGCCACAGCCTCATACTTATTGGCTGCTCATCCGAGCAGAAGAAATGGCAAAAACAATTAGACCAGCAGGCGCTGATCAGCGAGGGCAAAATCGTGCGCCTACAACAGCACATTGTCGCCGGGCATATTGCCAACACCAACTTGCTCAGCCAATACGCCGAAATTATCCGCCAGGATCATCCTGAGCTAGGCGAGCTGAGTAGCGCCCTGGCTCAGGATGCCAGCCCCGATGGGCCCATTATTCGCTCCCTTGAATCGCGACTAGGCGATGCCAAAAATGATATCAACCACGTCGTGACCATGGGTAACGAGCAGGTCAATAAAGTCTATCAGGAGCTTTCGGCCATTGAAGCCGCCGCACAGCCCGACACCTACGGCATGATGCTCAGCGACCCCATTAATGTGCTCGCCGATATGTCCCAGGGTAAACTAGCTCGCGTCGCGGCCCTCAGCGCCGAAGCCAGCGCCCGCATCAATGATGCCGAAGACTTCGGCCCCGGCAGCCAACTGGTCGGCAACCCCCAGTACGGCAACTGGCAAACGAATAGCTCGGGCAACTCATTCTGGCACTGGTACGGTCAGTACGCCTTTTTCTCCAGCATGTTTCGCAGTCCCATTGGCTACGGCAACTGGGGGCGAAACCGCGACTACAGCTACTACAACGACTACGGGCGCTCAAGGTACACCTCACCCAGCCAGCATAAAAACCAGCAAGCGACCGAGCGCAGCACGCGACAAAAATTCAAAAAATCAGGGCAACGCTTCTCCAGCCCCTATGCCAACACCAAGCAAACCACCTCTGCGGTCGCCAGGAAAAGTAGCAAGTTCCAGTCCCGACCGCTGGCGCGCAGCGGTACCGCGAAGTCAATGGCGAGTGGCACCACGTCCAGCTACCGCAATTCTTCTTATCAATCATCACGCAGCCGCTTTGGCGGCAAATAGGGRGGMAGMATTCCATGAYTTATGAAYTKTCAATGTGGTCACTGGCCATCGTSGYCATCAACCTMAGTATCGCCATCGCSGCCATCTGYMYCTTTCGYCTRCTCTTTGGCCTGCTCGCCGGGGTCAACACCACSGYMGARTTRGCGGAAAAGGACAATTACGCCTTTGGCATYACCTTTGCCGGYGGCGCCGGSGCACTGGGGCTGATTTTATCGGCTGCTGTTACCGGCGATGCCGCCGTCAACCTGCTCAACGAAGCACTCAATGTGCTGACCTACGCAGTGGCGGGCATCGCTCTGCTAAAGGTGGGATCAATGATTAACGACTACATTATTTTCCACAAGGTCTCCCTCAAAGACGCCATCGCCGACCACCAACTGGCCGCCGGCTTTGTTCAGGCCAGTAACTTTTTAGCCCTCGGCCTAATCATTAGCTCAACGGTTAATTGGGTCGAGTATGAAACCTGGCGCGGCCTGCCCTCCGTCCTGATGCTGTTTTTTGGTAGCCAGTGTATCTTGCTGCTGATCACCCGTTTGCGCGCCGCCGTCTACCGCCGTCGCCACCAGGGTGAGAGCCTGCAACAGGCCATCGTCGCCGGCAACACCGCCCTGGCGATTCGCTACTCTGGGCACCTGCTCGGTACCGCGCTAGCGATGACGGCCGGCGCCAGCCTGGTCGAGTACTATCAAGCAGAGCCCCTGCTGTCCGTCGCCTACTGGCTGGGGGCTGGCACCAGTCTGGCGTTGCTCCTGCCCGCACTGGCACTGATCGCTCGCAAGGCCATCTTGCTGAAGATTAATGTCGCCGAAGAAGTGGACGAACAAGAAAATATCGGCGTCGCCGCCATCGAAGCAGTGATTTATATTGCCGTCGCCCTGCTGCTCATCGGCGTGCTCGCTTAGGGAGCCACTGAACAAGCCATGAACTCGCATCTGACTTATTCAGAGACTCCCTAGAGTGAGCACCGCACCGTCACAACAGCCGAGGAAGTCTCGTCGCGAGCTAATTGTCCACGATATTTTCCTGATCGCCGTGATGGCAACCCTGGCCGGCTGCGGCCTGATTTACGAATACTTAATGGCCCACTATGCCGGTCGGGTGCTCGGCGCCCTCGARTCCACSCTCTATGCCATGATCGGCCTGATGATTGTCGCCATGGGCGTAGGCGCRCTGCTCGCCAAATGGTTGCCCTGCCCCTTCAAAAGTTTTGCCTGGCTGGAGTGGGGCATCGCCAGTCTCGGCGCCACSGCGCTGATTATTATCTCCCTGAGCATCTCKCTGGCCTTYAGCTTCCCCGCCTAYCTGCAGGACATCTACGGCCTGCACCCCAGCATCACCACCGACGGCCAGGTGGTRCAGGGCCTGGCCAAAATTGCCAAGGCCACACCCTTTGTGATCGGSGCGCTGCTGGGYTTGATGATYGGCATGGAGATMCCCCTKATCGCSCGCATTCGCGAACAGCTCCACGGCCARCAYCTCGAACACAAYYTGGGCACCATTTACGGYGCCGATTATATTGGYGCCGGCATTGGCGCGGCAATCTGGGTACTRTTTTGCCTGCAACTGCCGGTGCTCRTCGCGGCATTGAGCACGGCKCTGGTYAACGCGCTKATYGGCATCGCCTTTCTTATCAAATACCGCGWCCAYCTTCCCCAGCGCAAAGCCCTGTGGCTGGCWCATCTCAGCCTGCTGGYACTRCTCGCCGCACTCGCTGGSGGCGGTGCAACATGGATGGACAATATGCACCGCGCCCTCTTTAAGGACARMGTGCTGTACACCAAAATCACCCCCTAYCAGCACCTCACCCTGACCGAGCGCATTATTGGTGCCGGCCTGCCGAAAATCACCAGCCTSTACATCAAYGGGCGTCTGCARTTTTCGAGTAATGAYGAGCTGATTTACCACAGCTATTTAACCCTACCACCCCTCCTCGCCTCGGCACGGCAGGAGAAGATCCTGGTGATTGGCGGCGGCGACGGCCTGGCGCTGCGCGACATTCTGCGCTGGCAACCGGAGGCGGTGACGCTGATTGATCTTGATGGCGAGATGATTGCCCTGTTTAGTGGCGACGACCCCGAGGCACCCGCGGCCATTTCTGCGCGCTTGTTACAGCTCAATAACTCTGCCTTTCGGGATGAGAGGGTCGAGGTGATCGTCGGTGACGCCTTTGTCGAAGTGGAAGCCCTGCTCAGTGCTGGGCGTCACTTCGACACCATCATCGTCGACCTGCCCGACCCCAGCCACCCCGATATCAACAAGGTCTATTCAACCTTCTTCTATCTACGCCTAAAGCAATTACTCAGCGCCGACGGTGCCATTGGCATCCAGTCAACCTCGCCCTTTCACACCCAACAGGCCTTTATTTCCATCGGCAAAACCCTGCAGGCAGCAGGCTTTACCAGCGAGCAATATCACGCCAATGTGCCGACTTTCGGCGAGTGGGGCTGGACCATTGGCACGCTGCGCGGGGGCAGCGCCTCACAGCGCATTGCCGCCAGCACGGCGCTGAATGGCGAGTCATCCCAGCCACTATCCGACTGGTTATCAAAACCACAAATTCTCGCCGCCTTTGCGTTCTCGCCGCGCTACTATGCCGATGCCAAGCACATTAAGATCAACACCCTCGGCTCGCATCAACTCTATCAATACCACCAGCGCGCCTGGAAACAACACGACGGGGCCTTTTTYCCCGGTCAAAACCCCTTTGACTAACGCCATAATATGGCATACAGTGYGCCTATGCCATATTATGGCCTGGCGCAAATACTACCAAGGAGCCTTGCATGTCGCTGAATGAACTCGCCTTTAAACTCAACGCCCACCTMACCGCTGAAGATACGCGCTTYGAYGCCGTGCTGGCAGAGAGCGGCGTATTGGAAGTCATTTGTTCCAACAACGAAGAATTCCCYATCAACATCGTCAARACCGACACGCARCTRCTGGCCATTACCCCCCTGTTCAATGTCAACGARGTAAAGCCCGACAAGGTCAACGAACTCAACGAGGAACTCTTGTTMATCAGYCCCGCSATYCCCCTYAGCKCCATYGGSCGCCAGGGYGAYAGYTATATTTTATTTGGCGCCATGGCSCTGGACACCTTRTTCGAAAAYATTGTTCACGAACTCGAAGTGCAAGCYGARAACACCGTCGATGTMCTGCARGTCATAGAGCCSCTRCTRCTYTAATTSRCARRYCARCARSSTCKRCCRRCAMGCTCGYCMTACAAYTGTTTAYAACGGAGATACACCATGGGTATTTTAAAAAACATACTAACCGCMGTGCGCGGTGGTGCCAGTGAAGTTGGCGAATCCATTGTCGATGCCAATGCCGTGCGCATTCTCGGCCAGGAAATTCGCGATGCSCAAGACGCCATTGGCAAAGCCAAGCAATCCCTGACCGGGCTCAAGGCCAGCGAGATCAAACTCAAGCGTGAAATCAATAGCCTTGAAAGCGATGTCGCCAGCTACGAAAGCAAAGCCGTACAGGCACTCGAAGCCGGTAATGAAGCCCTCGCCATCGAAGTCGCAGAGCGCATTGCCGAAATCGAAAGTGAGGCGGCCGAGAARGGCGCCGAGCACAGTGCTCTGAGTGCCCAGGTCAATAAAATTAACAGTATGATTCGCCAGCGCGAGAAGGTCATTCAGAAGAATGGCCGAGARCTCGAAAAAATCAAAACCGTTGAGCAATTACAAAAGGCGACCTCSAGYATGTCGACCAATTTTGCCGCCACCAATGCCAGTGAGCACCGCGTATCMAAGGCCCTCGARCGCGTCAAAAAGAAGCAGGCCAATTGGGAAGATCGCATGGAAGCGGGTGAGTGGATGGAWGGGGAGGCCAGCGGCGATGACCTCGACCKCAAATTAAARGATGCSGGCATYGGCGCCAATACCAGTAGCGGCGCRAGTAGTGTCCTCGAACGGCTGAAAAAGAAATCTGGCCAATAGGGCCAGCCCCTAACTGTCACAATTGCAAAGGCAGCCTTAACCCGCTGCCTTTGCACWGGAAAGCCCATGCTTAAAAAGCTCTTCTCCCGCAACAAGCCCTCCAGTGAGCGCCAACTCGACTGCCCCAGCCAACTGCTGGTGGGCGATATGCTCTCCCTGAAATACCGCGATTCCCTGCCCCAGGCACTGCGTGAGCAATCACTAGAGGTGATTAAGGTCGGCACCTACGAGTTTGCCTCGGGCAGTAGTAAAGAGGTGGTGCTAAAAGATGCCCAYAACCAGCTCTACTTTATGGGTATTGAGAGTGAAGACGGCAAACTAGCCCTGTGCTTTGCCCGAAAAATCACCCGCCAGCAGCTCTTCACCTTTATTGATGAAGACAGCTTTGCGCAATTGTGGTCCCAGGAATGGCCCGAACTCATTGTTCAAAACCCACCCGACGAACTCACCGACTGGCTCAGCCCCCGCTACCAGCAAAGTATCAAAGAACAGGAAKCCTACTATTATGATCGTGACTGCCAGGGGGAAGACCTCGCGGCARCCGAAGATGGTGAGGAGTTGCGCATCCACGAGTGCGAGGGCAGTGACGACCACTACGGTCTGGGCGTTGAAATCTACGAGGATGGCACCACGGAGATTTTCCTGCAGGTTTATTGTGCTGTCGATGTGATTGAGCAAATGTGGCCGCGTAATACGGCAGACAGCCATGGCGATTAAACACAATCCGAAATGGGCCGATGAAAAGCGCGCGCTTAAAAAAGTGCAGATGCACTTCGTCTTTAAAGAACAGCTCAACAAACGCATTCGCCACGACGCCGCCGATGAAAACCTCAACCCCAGCGACATTATTCGCAAAATTGTCGGCCTGCCCTACCAGCGCATTCAGCGACCGCGAATCGGCCTGTCCTTTAACCCCGATGACTTACACTTCCTATCACAGCGTTACCGGGTTCCCGTCGACGACGAAAAACTCATCAAACAGCGCGTGCGCGAAGAGGTTACCGAGTGCTATCAAGAGCGCGAACCGGCAGCTGCACCAACAAACCGCGCTGACACAAGACCCGATCAGGGCCACTAATCCACCATGCTGATCCAGTTCATCAATCTGCGTCACTTGCGGCGGAGCCGCCACCTGAAATACTCCGCCGATCACCAGCAGGGCACCCTTTACAAACTGGCCCGCCTGTTTTTTTTACTGATCGCCCTCATCCTTATCCATTCAGTGGCGATGGTCTATTTTGAAAGCCTCAGCTGGGCCGACGCCCTATGGCTCTCTGTAACCACCGTCACCACAGTGGGCTACGGTGATATTTCCGCCACCAGCTGGCAAGGCCGCTTATTCACCACTATCTGCCTCTATTTATTGGCGATCTCACTACTGGCACAACTGGCAGCAGAATTTTTTGAATACCGCCTAAAAAAACGAGGCGATAAACTCCGGGGCAACTGGATATGGAGCGACATGAATAAGCACCTGCTRATCATTAACACACCGGCGGAGAATAGCGATGCCTACCTCGAACGCTTAATCGGCCAGATGCGCGCCACGCCAAAGTTTGCACAACTACCCCTGCAAATATTGACCCGCAATTACCCCAAGGGCCTGCCTCGCGAGCTCAGCGCCCACAGCGTCGTGCACTACMACGGCGGCCCTGAGCATGCCAAAAGCCTGGCGGCCGTCARCGCCGAAACAGCAGCCTACATTGTTATATTAGCGCGGGATGGCAGTGATCCTCTATCGGATAGCCTGACCTTCGACATCCTCAGCCGCATTCAGGATATCGGCAGTTCGGCCACAATTCTGGTCGAATGCATCGTCGATGAAAATCGTCAGCGCTTGAAAAAGGCCGGCGCAACCGTGGTGATACGCCCCATTCGCGCCTATCCTGAACTATTGGTGCGCGCCCTCGCCACACCCGGGACAGAGGTCGTACTGGAAAATTTATTTACCCACGACGAAAGCAACCTACAGCGTATCGACCTCAACTTTAACGCGATAAAGTGGAAGGATATCGTCACTGTTTTTATGAATAATGATTTTGGCATCCCCCTCGCCTATATCGACGCCAGCGGTGTGCACAGTAACCCGGCGGCCCTGCAGACCTGTTCTGGCAGCAGTATTATCTCCATGACCAGCGCCGGATGCGCGATACCTACCGACACACTCAGTGCGGAGTTTGCTCGCCTGCAGACAGCGGCCGACAACGCCTCGTGAGTGCTTTTTCAATCCCGTTAAAAGCACCCGCCGTTATTTATTTACTGGTCGCGCTGTGGGCGGTGCATGGACTGCAATGGCTGATTCCTGGCGACCTACACCACTACGGCATCATGCCACGCAGCGTCACGGAGGTTTGGCATATCGCCCTGGCGCCCTTGATACACGCCAACCTATGGCACTTGATGGGCAATAGCGTGGCGTTGCTCGGCCTAGGCCTATTAGTACAGACAAAAAAGGACGCCGAATTTTGGGAGTTATGGGCAGTTTTAACACTGTTAGCAGGGCTCGGCACCTGGCTATTTGGCAGCAGGGCCTATCATATCGGTGCCAGCGGCGTGATTCTCGGCCTCTGGGCTTTTATCATCACCGATGCTTTTTTTCGACGCTCCACAAGGGCCATTGCCATCGCCCTGGCCGCCCTGATTTTATACCCAAGTTTCCTGTTCGTCGTCTTCGACTTTCGACCCCACATTTCCTGGGCCGGACACATGTCCGGCCTGCTGAGCGGAGCACTTATCGCCTGGCTGAATGCCAAGGGGCAAGCAATTGATGAATAAGAGCTAAGTAGTTTGTATCGAGTTAACGCCTTACCCTGAGTAATATCATCTGGGTCGTACTAAGACCACGAGTTAAATCGCTTCCGTTTTACCAAGTTTTTTAGGAACCAACGTTAAAAGCAATACCCCTATGGGACGCCTAAAGCTATTCTCGTGACTCAATGAAGCTCTACCATTATCAGCCCATGTATAACGAGATTTATCGCATGCTGGCCCTGCCAGTTATATCACTGATCAATCACGACTACATTACCGCGATAGTCACGGACTATAATTTTCCAATCAACAAGAGCATGGGGCATCCCCACTTTTGTTGACTGGAGCCTCATGTCAACGAATAACCGGCAACACTAGATGTGACGCATGCTCTTGGTCGTGATACACCCGCTGTAACGCGGGCACACCCTCCAGCGCCTCAACACCCGATTCTCCCGTATTAGGGTTACGATCGTAGCGGGGGAAATCACTTGAGGTGATAATCACCCGCAGACGATGCCCTGCCTTAAACACCATTGCCGTCGCCAACAGATCAAGATTCCACTTCACCACTTCACCCGGCTGAAAGGCCTGCCCGGTTTTATGAGCCTGATAAGACGCGCGCAGCACGCCGTCGCACACATTAAATGTCTTACCATCAGCCCGCACTTCACAAAATTTAATCATCCAGTCGGTATCCACTGCCGAGGTACTGGCATAAATTTCAGCACTAAGCTGTCCCGCCAATTCCAAATCTTCAGTGAGCACTTCCGAGGTATAAACCAGCACATCGCGACGCTCAAGAATAGGCGCTTGATCGACAGGCCCCGGTGTATATTTCGGCGGCATTAACAGTGTGCCGCCACAAGTGGGGCACGGATCTTCGGGGTCGTAAACATAACTATCGGGAGCATCATCAAGCTGGGGCTTGTCGGGCCCGAGGCCCCCGTCACTACCGAGGTACCAGGGCGTTGCCACTGCACGAGCGGGCGGCCACTCCTGCTCGTCACGCCAACGATTAATACCCTGCACAAAGACCTTAACCGGCGCTTCTTTATCAACGCCGTTTTCTTCGCCCATTAACCAGCGACCGAACCAACGCAATTGCAGCGTGGTCAGGTCTTCTTTGAGATCCATAAACAGACCGCTGCTGCGGAAACCAAAATCGACCTGACCCACCATATTCATAAACATGCCGTGGGACCAGGGACCGATAATCATCCGCGTATTTTCGCGTGCCTGTTCGGTGCCACCGTGCTCTTTCATACCGGCGAAATGCTCCAGGTCGGCACCAAGCAACATGTCATACCAGCCCGCAATAATAAGTGCAGGCACTTTCACTGACGCATGCCGGTTATTGAATAACAGGCTGTCAGTCCATTCATCAGGTAAGGGGTGCTTAAACATTTCATAAATGAAGGGCACAAAGTTCTCGTCTTCTTTGTGACCTGCACTCAAGTCAGCGATTGGCCGCTCACACACCAACTCGGAAAAGTCATCGTTGGCATCGGCAAGCTCCGCCAGACGAGCACCCAGCTCAGGCAAGGCTTTGCCAGAGCGAATTAAAGCAGAGGGGCCAATAACGCGTAGCGTCCAGGTTATCATTGAGGAAAGCTGCATCACGCCGTCGCGCCAAAAATTATTGTGCCAAAAATTATTGGGGGCGGTGGTGGGCGAAATGGCCCGCAGCGCCTCATGACCGGAGGCTGCACCTAACCAGCTATTACCTCCCATATACGACAAGCCGTAGCAACCGACAACACCTGCCGACCAGCTCTGTTTTGCCGCCCAATCGATAGTGTCTGCACAATCGGGCTCCTCATCACGGAAGGGAAAGAAAACACCACCTTCAGAAGCCCAACGACTGCGCACATCCTGAATAATCACCACGAAACCGGCAGCCGCTGCTCGAATAGGGTCGAGCGTCGATGCCGTGATCAACCACATTTCCTTGTTGTAAGGTGTCCGCTGTACTAAAACCGGATATTTTCCCTCATCGGAAGGACGATAAATATCGGCCCTTAAAATAACGCCATCACGCATAGGTACATCGACATTCTTATCTACAATCACACTCATTATTGGCTCCCCTGCTTTCCATTTAGATCCCGGGCCATACTTTAATGAAATTTAGAATAGATAACAAAGGCCACGGTAGCCCCTAACGCCAACAGGTAAAAAGCAACTTAAAATGGGCTAAACCAGAGACAAGCTTCAGCGACGCTGAAGCAGGTTTTCAATATCACTTACCGCTAATGGTGCAGAAAACAAATAGCCCTGCAAGAAATCACAACCCTCGCGAATAAGTACATCTCGCTGTAAATCAGTTTCGATTTTTTTAGCCAAAACGGGTAGCCCCAGACTGGATGCCATTGCGACAATAACTTTTATTAGTCGCGGGTCATCGTTTCCCGCTGTCAGGTTACCAACGAAATCCCTATCCATTTTTAACACATCAACCGGCAAATGATTGAGAAGTGAGAGGGACACACCGCCGGCACCAAAGTTATCGAGAGCCACCCCGACACCTAGCGCCCTGAGCTTCTCTAATTGATTCACTAGTTCAGCACTATCACCAACCAGCAAGCACTCGGCAATATCCAGCTCCAGGTGAACAGCAGATAGTTTTGCTTCTTTAAGTGCTCGCCCAACAATGTCATAAATGTCATTGAGACCGGAAAACAACGAGATATTTATAGCCACTTTATTCAATAAAAAACCAGCATCCAGCCAAGCTTTAGCCTGAGCACAGGCAGTGTGTAATATCCACACACCGAGCTCATCCATCAAACCTTCTTCTTCCACCATCGGTAAAAAATCACTTGCGGTCAACAGCCCCCGAGTCGGATGACGCCATCGAATCAATGCTTCAAAAGTGTGTAACATTGAGCCGTCAGTTTTAAAAAGTGGTTGGTAGAATAAGACAAACTCATCTTTATCCAAGGCACTACGCAGCTCGATGCCGAGCCTTTTTTTCGCTTCAACAACCCGCGTCAAACCCTCTTCATAAAAATAATAACCATTGCGGCCCTTTGACTTGGCTTTGTACATCGCGCGATCCGCAAAACTCAATAATTCTCGAAGCTCCAGAGCATCATTGGGGAAAAGACTAATACCGACACTCGCCGATACAGTAGAGCTGCGACCGTCGGTGACGACGGGGATCACACACTCATCGAGAATACGTTGGGCCACCTGAGTCACACTATTGAGCTCGTTAATATTTTCCAACAACAGCGTAAATTCATCACCACCGTAACGCGCCAATGTATCGCTACCCCGTTGACAGCGGCTTAGCCGCTGAGCAATTTCCTGTAATACGGCATCACCGACTTTATGGCCATGGGCATCGTTAATAACTTTAAAATTATCGAGATCAATAAAGAGTACCGCCAACTGTGCCTGCTGGCGCTTCGCATTGGCAATGGCGTGATCGAGGGTCATGTCAAACATTAAGCGATTGCACAGGCCGGTTAACTTATCCTGATGCGCCTTACCCCAAAGATCCATCTCTCTCTTGTGACGCTCAAGAATAATACCCGCAATATTGGCTGATTCAGTGAGTAGCTGTTTCTGAAAATACGTTGGCTCCCTCACCTCGAAACTCGATATCGCAAAGGAACCAACAACCTCACCAGTGGTATTTCGGACGGGGTGTGACCAACAAGCCAATATACTAAAGTCGCGGGCTAGCCCTCGAGAATCTGACCAGCGCCCATCCTCAAAGGTATTACTGACATAGACAGGTGCATTATGAGAAACGGCCACCGCACAAGATCCTGTCGAGTCACCGGGCACAGTGCCATTTAATCGATCAATAATAACGTCAGGAACATTAGGGGCAGATATCACATCAAGATACTGCCTTGATTCATCAAAAACCATGACCGAACAAACAGAATCCGGGACCAGCAACTCTGAAGCGACACATAGTTCATCAAGGGTTTCCTGAAAATCACCACCCAGAGCGACGCTTTCGAGGATTTTTTTCTGTAATAGGAGGAGCCGGTCTTCCCTGTTTTCCATCATTTAATTCCGTTTACCACACCCTGTCATATCCGCCCAATATACTTAGCGGGAGTTCACGTACCTAAGAACTTGCGAATGATACGCCACACTAACWAACAATAAATTGAACACTATCAACTTATTGTAAGTCATTCAAAGTTACGGATAATTAACCGGCCAACAATAGAGCCCTACTCACCGGATGTCTGCTGAAACATTTGCAGAATACTGGAAAAATCAAGGCCAGCCTTACTTTCATTCCCAGACTGCTCGTGCAAACCATACAGACTATTCGCTAAAGCACCCATCGGTGTAGACGACTTACTTTGCAAAGCCGCCTCCATTGCCAAACCCAGGTCTTTTTGCATGAGTTTAACCATGAAACCGCCCGTGTAGTCCCGGCTGGCAGGCACACCATCCATCACCCCTGGGTAGGGGTTATATTTCTCCAGCGACCAGTTGCAGCCCGAGCTTTTCAGCATAATCTCGGACAGCGCTTTCGGGTCAAGGCCGTTATCAACACCCAGCTGTAGTGCTTCGGCGGTACCAATCATATGCACCGCAAGCAGCATGTTGTTACAGGCTTTGGCGACCTGACCGGCACCCGCTGGCCCGGCGTGAAAAATATTCGCACCCATAGGACCGAGCACTTCTTTGGCGGCCTCTACATCAGCCGCTTCACCCCCGCACATAAAAGCTAGCGTGCCGCCTTCTGCACCACCAACACCCCCAGAGACCGGCGCATCGATCGCACGAATATGACGTTTCTTCGCTTCTTCACCAATACGTCGCGAACTCGAAGCGGCAATCGTAGAGCAGTCAATGATCAATGCGGAAGGGTGTACTAGGTCGAGCAGGCCCGTACCATCGATATATAAGCTCTCGGCAATGGCACCATTGGGCAGCATGGAAATCACGAAGTCGGCACCGGCAAGCGCTTCTTTTTCCGAACCGGCTGCACTACAACCGCTTTCCACCGCTTTTTGCACGGAAGCCGACAACAGGTCAAAGGCGCAAACCTCAAACCCGGCCTTCACCAGGTTGGCCGCCATTGGTATGCCCATATTCCCCAAACCAAAAAATGCGATTCTCTTTGCCATGATTCTTTCCTTAATTATTTAAGATTTATTGGTCAGCCCGCGTYACAAATCGGCTAAAGGGCTTGGTTTATCGGCCCAGGGCCAGGTGAGGTACTGCTCGCGCATTTCGCTCGTCAGTTCAGCCAAAGTCGCGGGCTGGAAATTGGGCTTATTGTCTTTTTCGATAATTTGCGCGCGGATGCCTTCACGAAAAACACCGTATTTTGCGCAATTAACGGTGCCAATCAATTCCAGCTTAAGGCATTCATTCAGCGGYAARTCACGACCCCGCTGGTTGAGTTCATAAGCGAGAAAGATCGATGCMGGRCAGCCTYTCTTCAAGGTWGCCACCGCTCGGCTCAACCATTTATTATCACCCTCATARGCGGTGATGGCYGCAACCACCTCTTCTAAATTCGCACCCGASGTCRCCTCGTCTATCCAGCTCATGTGCGGCTCRAGTTGRGCGGCGGGYAGCATTGCCYGGTGCTGGTCTTGCAAAGYCTCYAGCGCGACYGTCATCTGYTGGCGATTWTCATCGGCATTGGCTGTCCAGCTCAGTTCCGCCAGGGTGTCGAGCATTGCCGYCTTTTCAGCATGGGGAATRAAGACATCGGCAAGGCCGGTGTACATGGCATCGGTGGCATTAATCTGAGCGCCGGTCAGCGCCAAAAACAAACCGCTGTTGCCACGGGTTTGATTGAGAAACCAGGTGCCGCCAACATCGGGCAATAAACCAATCGTGACTTCCGGCATGGCGATACGCGTGCTTTCGGTGACGACGCGAAAATCCGCACCCTCAAACAGGCCCATGCCACCGCCCATCACAAAACCATTGCCCCAGGCAATGATCGGCTTGGGGAAGTTATGCAGTCGGTGGTTGAGCCGGTATTCCCGCGAGAAAAAATCCGTGGCATAGGCATTGTAGTTTTCACCGTGCTCGACGGTTGACTCGTAGAGCATACGAATGTCGCCGCCAGCGGCAAAGGCCCGGTCGCCTGCGCTGTCGAGTAAAATGCAGACAATGCTGTCGTCGTTCTCCCACAGCTGCGTCTGGGCGCTGATCATGTCGACCATTTCCAGACTGAGTGAATTCAGTGCCTTTTCGGCATTGAGGGTGGCGATGGCAATTTTCTTGCCGTTGCCACAGATTTTTTCACTAAATAATACGGGCTGTTCGGACACGCTTTTCTCCTGCGACAGCTAGCCGACTATTGAAATACGATGGCGCTTTTCAATAGTCGGCCAATCAATACCTGCTAATCAATATCTACTAATTAATACCTGCTGATTAAAAATCGCGGCTTTAGCCGTTCTTCCACTCAGGGCTACGCTTTTCAACAAAGGCGGCCACACCCTCTTTTTGATCTTTGCTGCCCCACAAATCCATAAAGGCATCACGCTCGTATTTAAAACCACTGCTCAAGCCGCGCTCGCGAGCAGACATGGTC
>NVWE01000029.1 GCA_002746135.1 Cellvibrionales bacterium
CAGCAGTAACATCGTGCCAGCCCCCCTGGCGAGCAAGTCGGCAGCTGCGGTGCTGTAGGCGTGGCACAGGCCCACTTCCGCGCTGTTATTGATTGACGATAACTTGGCGTCATTGCCGGTTGTATTCTCAACTGGATTAGACTTTTGTTGATTAAGCCTTGGTTGGTTAAAACCTGCTTGACTGGCATCTGGGTCAAACACCCGTAAAGGTGTTTTCAGACACGAGGTACATTGGCCGAGCCACTCGACGACCTCTGCATCACTGGTAACAACAGTAATGCCTTCAACTTCAACTATTGCGGCAATTGCGGTGAGCACATCGTCGATCATATGTTTCATCAAGTCGCTACGCTGCCCCGCCGTCAGCACAGAGGCCAGGCGCTTTTTCGCATTTTTAAAACTTTTTACGGGGACTACAACCTGCATATTATTTTCCGAGCAACTGCGCCTTATTCTATTCTACCTGCGCCATCGTGTTTAACGTTAAACATCCAGCCCGACAAAATCCAGCGTTTCTCGGGCCAGACCAATTTTATCCTGCAAGGTTTGCATCAAGGTTTGAGCCACACCAACCCGGGGGATGATCTGTCGGATGGCATCGGCCTCCCCCGCATCACGACGATCAAGAATAAAACCGCTGACAATATCCTGATAGTAATCAGCCACGGTGATTGAATTCATTTTCAAACCCAGTTCGGCCATTATTTTTGCCGTGGGGCCTTTAACGGCCGCGCCACCAATAATGGGCGATATCGCCACCACCGGCACTGTCGTCTTTTGCAAGATRSCKCGAATACCMGRYARSGCCARWATMGGGTCGATGCTGAGAAARGGGTTRGAGGGGCARATAACSATKARRTCGAGMTCRGGGTCTTGCARRCTGGCGAGAAATTGCGGGTRGGGCYGRGCCGTTTCCYGRCCMACAAARTRAAYCGMTTYCAGYTTKGGYTCGCAWYKMTGSCGMACRAAATAGTCYTGAAAAGRYARGGTTANWKGWAMSWKMWYMRCTTTNYACYTYAACYKTYGTTKCSAGCKTRTCGTCGGTCATSGGAATSAWSGGCACCGAYACMCCGAGCTKRCGACTCAAAGCCTGCGTCACMTCACCCAGGCCTTCRCCTGCGGCCAAACGCCGTGTTCGCTCGACGTGCATGGCAAGGTCTTTGTCACCCAGATAAAACCAGTCTTCGCCGCCAAGGGCCGACAAAGAGGCCATAAACGCGCCGGTTTCCCCCGCCCTGCCCCAGCCGGTTTCTGTATTTACACAAGCCGCCAGAGTGTAGGTCACGGTGTCAATATCGGGGCAAATACGCAGGCCGAGGTGGGTGAARTCGTCACCGGTATTGACCACGATACTCAGCTCATCATCACCAAGGACATGACTCAAACCGAGAGCTAGTTTGGCACCACCAACACCACCGCAGAGGGCGAGTACTTTTCTTTTATTACTCACYTAACTACTCCCCACCTAATATTACTCACCGAAACAAGTCTCGCTCTTTATCTCTTAACAAGGCGCTAACGCCATTACAGCGTTCGGGCGAACTATCAAAATCGTAACCGCGAATAATCACTAGCGGTTTGCCCTCGCCGCCTTCTCCCTGCAACAAAGCTGCGGCACTAGCYAACTGATCCGCCACCGCAAYTTCAGTGACRAGCAATGTGCGCCCGTACAAATCTTTATCGCCGCGCCTGTCATCGAGCGCGGCTAAACCGGCCGCACCGAGGGCAAGGCCCGTAGTGCCATTGCGCCAGGCCCGGCCCACACTGTCGTTAATAATCACCGCCACTTGCACACCGTAAGTSCCCTGTATCTGCAGCGCTAAATCGGCGGCAAATTGATCAGGGTTATGGGGTAGTAACAGCACACGYTCGACAAGCGCATCGTCGTTTTCACTGTCGGCATGTTCGATATTCGAGGCATCAATACCGGCATTGGCCATCACGTAACCAAGGCGGTGTTCGACAATCAGCACACCGGGGCAATGACGCACCACCGCTGTTGATTCATCGAGAATAACGCTAACAATACGCGGGTCTTTATCGACAGCAGCTGCCAGCTCCAGAGCCTCRGCCGTAGGTTCAACCTGCTTTAAGTCGACATAGCGGTTCTCGGCCTTGGAAACAATTTTTTGCGCCAACACCAGCACATCGCCATCCTGCAGTGATTGCTGGTTGGCGCGCAGACTTGCGTCAATTAGACCGGCAAGGTCGTCACCCGGTTCAACAAGGGGAAAGCCGCTCAGCGCAAAAAGCTGTAACTGAGCGGCTGTCATTGGCACAGGCACTCGGTATTCACTAGCGCTGCTTCAGGCCGCACTATGGGGAAGTCACACAACACTTAAACCCCAGGTTTACCAGTAATGCTAAAGCCAGCACCGGGTATCTTGTAACGACGGTTGAGYGTAATCAGCACCGATGTCATCGCCTCGGCAACTACTGAGTTGGCGATTGGCCCGGCGTGCCAGCCTTTCATGCCAGCCGCTTCGGTGAGTRAMACCACCAGYGCGCAGGCCTCTTTGTCATTACCGCAAAYYAGCACATCGCAATCRGGCGCGTGGCTAAGGTCGTTCAARTGSGCCGCCGCRACATTTTGATAGGCAGARACRACTTTYACTTCATCACCCAAAAAGGCCTGGGCCTGTATGCAGGCRGAACCGCCCTCGGGCATTTGYACAGTGCCRACTTTCGGTGGCATTAAAGGKACRGTGACRTCGATRAAKATTTTGCCCTGTACCGCCTCACGAATCGCTTCGAGGGTCGATTGATGATTGGCAAAGGGYACSGTCATMACMACCACTTCGCCCGCCGCTGCCGCYGCTTYGTTRGCCATSGCYCGTGCGGGAACGGGTAYATTGCGSGCATTCAATTCTTCAGCCGCTGCSGCTGCCTTTTCTTCGGTGCGGGAACCGATAATCACWTCATAGCCCGCSGTTGCCCARCGCAGGGCGAGCCCGCCGCCGAGATCACCACTGCCACCAAGAATTGCGATTACCGGTTTTTTATCTGTACTACTCACTACTATTCACCTTCATTTAAATGAAAACCCACCACATAAGTGGGCGGGTATTCGCTAATAAAATTTGTGTCCACCGAAAAAAGATTTAAGTCAGCGCTTTAAGCCGAGGCATCACCTCGCTAGCAAACAACTCCATGCCATGACGTGTCCTGCTGGGATCAGCGCCCGGTAGCGACATCATTAATGTCAGATGCGTACCCGGCGATTCTTCATGGGCTGCTAACAACTGTGCCAGCACCGTTTCGGGGCTGCCAATAATAGCCGAGCGACCAAAGCTTTCACAGTAGCGCGTCTTCTTCAGCTCCTCGGGTGAGGGGACAACGCTTTCAGCAACACCATCACCCGTTGCATCGCCCGACTCTTCCGCCCAGGCCTGATATTCGCTCATGACRTGGTGCAGAGGCTCAGCACAATCTTCCCAAGCCTGCTCATCAGTTTCTGCMACATAGCARATYAGCAGRTGGGCGATATTRAAATCATCCGGATCRCGACCGTGGCGGCGCAGAGCTTCGATATATTTCARCCGGTGTTCAACTGCACCAGTCGAGGCCAAATGGCAACCCAACCGCGCTGCCCTATCCAGCGCCTTATCACCCCGCGCACCCACCCAAACGGGGAAAGGTTGCTGTACTGGCGGTGGAAATAACTGCACATCGGTGTACTGATTAAAGCGGCCATCGTGGCTGACTTTTTCGCCGTTTAACATCGACTGCACCAGCGGCAAGCCTTCAGCCARKCGYGCRCCCCGYTCTTTYGAGCTAATGCCCATRCCRGTGAATTCRCCSGGGCGATAACCCAGGCCCATGCCTAGATCAAAACGGCCATTGGAAATCACGTCCACTGTCGCCGCATCTTCCGCCACTCGCACCGGATTGTGGAGTGGCAATAAAAGCACATAAGTGCCAATGCGCACACGCTCAGTGCGCGCCGCAATAGCTGCCGCAATAGGTAATACCGAAGGTGAATAACCATCTTCAACAAAGTGATGCTCGCTTAACCAGACATGGTCGTAACCGAGGGTTTCAGCGGCGACAGCGTGGTCTAGCTCATGGCGGTAAATCGTCACCCAGTCGGTGCTGTTAAAGGGCGGGTTACGGAACATAAAAAGAATGCCGATATCGAGCATGGTATGAACTCCCTGAGTAATAATTATTGTTATCGAAAGCTACGTTATAGATCTCCATGTTTTTTTACAATACGTATTTAATGATGAGATACCTATAGGGACACATACTGCTGTACCTTTAAAAGAAGCATTTGCATTTAGTACTAGTGCAGACTAATGTAGAACCTACTAGTACTAAATAATGAGTTCTTTYGAACCGTGCATAATCAAGATTTCCTGACCACCATCCGCCAACTGGCCCTTTGTTATCAGGCTTTTGAGCGTTTCTCTGTCAGTAAAATACACAGCTTTGAATTAAGTCATCGCCAATTTGACATTATTGCCACCCTCGGCAATACGCCAGGTATGACACCCAAGGAGCTAGGCGAGAGAACCCTGATTACCAAGGGCACGTTGACAGGCGYTATTAATCGACTGCAAGACAAAAACCTGGTTCAGCGCAGTCCCAGCCCGCTGGATGGTAGRAGCCAGATCATTCAACTCACAACAGAAGGTGAGGTTTTGTTCGACAAAATATTCCCCGTGCTTTTAACGGCGATGGGCAAAGCCTTCGMCAACTTCAAGGCCCCCGATTACCAGCGCGTACAAAAGGCATTACACGATTTACGCGATGTTTTTATTGGTGAAAACATTGACGATGACAGCCAATGAAATACACCCGTACGGCTATGACTCTGCATTGGCTGATCGCACTATTAATTTTTATCGCTTTCCCGCTGGGCATTTACATGCATGAACTGCCGCTATCACCCACCAAACTGAAACTCTACAGCTATCACAAATGGGTCGGCGTCACGGTATTTACACTGACCCTTGTGCGGCTACTGTGGCGCACCACGCATCAACCACCCCCTCTGCCTTCGTCGATCACTCGCTGGCAACAACGCGCCTCCCACGTCGCACACTACCTGCTGTACGCGCTATTAATCGCAGTGCCTGTTTCCGGCTGGTTGATGAGTTCTGCCAAGGGGGTGCAGACCGTGTGGTTTGGCATACTTGCGCTACCCGACCTGGTACCCAGAGACAAAGCCCTGAGCGAACTACTTAACACCGCGCACTGGGGGATGAACATCACCCTGCTAACGCTTGTCGTGGTGCATGTGCTGGCCGGACTTAAACACCACTTTATTGATCGCGACAATGTCATGTCGCGTATGCTTTTTAGCAACAAGGTGAAATCATCGTGAAACCATTTTATTTAGCAATATCATTGTTGCTGACCAGCCTTAGTAGCCTCGCTGTTGAGTACCAGGGCCTCCTCGCTGACGCAAGTAAATTGACCTTTGGCTACCGGCAAATGGGTGTGCCAATGGATGGCGACTTCAGCCGTTTTACCGCGCAAATTGCTTTCGATCCAGCTCAACCGGCTACTGCCAGCGCGCGCTTTGAGGTCGACCTTAAAAGCATTGATGTGGGCTATAGCGATGGCAACGATGAAATACTCAAGGCCGATTGGCTCGACGTCAGTCAATACCCAACAGCCCATTTTATTTCCAGAGAAATCACCCCTCTCGATAACAATACATTTGCGATAAAAGGTGAGCTCAACATCAAGGGTAAAACCTTGGCTGTCACCGCGCCGTTGACGATAACAAAAAAAGGGAACACTCAGATATTTAGCGGCAGCCTGGCATTAAAGCGCCTCGACTTCGCCATCGGCGAGGGGCTCTGGGCCGACCTGAGTGTGGTCGCTAACGAGATCACCATTCATTTTCTATTAGTCACCGAAAGCAAACATTAAACACCCTCGAATATTAAAACCCAAAGGAGAAACACATGAAAAAGACACTACCTCTAGCCTTCGCCGCCATCCTTTCAGGCTCCGTCATCGCAGCACCGACGACCTATGTCATTGAAGGTTCTCACACCATGCCGCGCTTTGAATACAGCCATTTTGGCTATTCGACCCAGCAGAGTCGCTTTGACAAAACCAGCGGTGAAATAACCATCGACCGAGCGGCAAAAACGGGGACACTCGATATCACCATCGATGCCACATCGATCAACACCGGCTATGCCCTTTTTAACCAGCATATTCAGGACAAAGATTTCTTAGACACAGCAAACTTTCCAACAATTACCTTCCAGTCCGAAGACCTGGTCTTTGCTGGCGAGGATATCACTACCGTTAATGGCAAGCTCACCATCAAGGGCATCAGCCAGCCTGTCACCCTGACCCTGAATTCTTTCCTCTGCATGCCCCACCCGATGCTAAAGCGAGAGGCCTGTGGTGCCACCGCCACAGCTACCGTGAAACGCTCGGACTTTAATATGGGCAAACACACACCCTATGTCAGTGATGAGATTTTACTGACCATCCCTGTCGAAGCCATTAAGCAAGAGGACAAAGACACCCTGGCCGTCAACTAAACAGCACCAACCCAGATTCTTATCCGCCCGAGAGAATAGCCAGTAACTTAAGCACTCGCTATTCTCTCGTCGCGTGCATTGCGCAGCACGCCACTAAAACAACAACAATAAAGCATCAATAACCCCCCTGCTCGAGGCTTGCAGGCTAGGCTATCTAGGCCCTAACCCTCTCTATACTTAAATTGCGGATTGCGGATTGCGGAACATAAAAACAATGCCGATAGCGAGCTTCGGCCTTTTAACCTGAAGTCAGGCCCTGTTATAAATTTATTATTTTCGATGGCACCTTTGTAGGTATGGCTAGATTTTTCACCCTAGGCTTAGTCAATAACAATTATTCGCGCAATCAATAAATTTAATAATCAGTAGCGACCATGAAAGAACTCATCACCACAGTTTTTGCCGACGACTTTGTTTTACTCGAGGGCCCACGTTGGCGCGACGATAAACTTTGGCTTTCTGATATGCACGGCCACGCAGTCTACACATTGACCATGGATGGCCAGCGCAAAAAAGTTATCAACGTACCCGGCCAGCCCTCCGGCCTCGGTTTTTTGCCCGACGGCACGCCACTCATTGTGCCGATGCACGACCGCAAGTTGATGAAGTTGGTCGATGGCAAGCTCGAACTACACGCCGACCTATCGACCCTCTGCCCCTATGAAATTAACGACATGGTGGTCGACAAAAAGGGTAACGCCTACATCGGCAATATCGGTTTTAATATTTTTAAAAAGGAAAAGTTCAAGCCGACTAATTTTGTACTGGTAACGCCCAACGGTAAAGCTCGCGAAGTCGCCACCGACCTCCACGTGCCGAATGGGCCGGTGATTACGCCCGATGGCAAAACTCTGATCGTCGCTGAATCATGGGCGAAAAGACTGACGGCCTTCACCATTACTGACGACGGCTCATTAACTGATCGACGAATATTTGCCGATTTGGGTGATGCCGCGCCAGATGGTATTTGTCTCGACACCGAGGGCGCTGTCTGGCTCGCGGCCTTTAATCAGGATAATTTTATTCGCGTACTCGAGGGCGGCGAAGTCACTCATCGCGTTAAAGTGGCCGACCGTTATCCCGTCGCCTGCACACTGGGTGCCCCCGGTGGCCGCACCCTGTTCGGCTTAACCTACCAGGGTTCTATTCAGGATATTGGCGCAGGTAAGGCGGCATCGCGAATCGAAATAACCACTGTAGGTGTGCCCGGTAGCGACTCGCCTTAGGCGTGAGAAAATAGCCAATAATTCCGTACTACGCTAGTTTTTAAATACGAGCTATCAGTAAAATATTTCAGTCCTGAATAAATCGACCGCATAAAAATAGCAGTCAATTTATTCAGGCTAACAAGTACTCATCCCAACTTAGTGGCTAACACCAAGATTAAAGATCATAGGAAAGTGTCATTTTTATATTTCTGCCTGGCTCAAAATCCTGCAGGTTCAACGAACCAAAACGAGGGTGAATACTGACGCCTGTACGCGAAGATTGCGACGCATAGAATTCATCAAAGATATTATCAACACCTATCGTCAGTGCCAGGCCACCGACTGCCCTAGGCTGCCAACGCAGAGAGACATTGTGTACATCAAAGCCTTTTTTACTATTATCAAACGAGGCGCCACCGAGGTCTTTATGTGCATCTAGGTTGCCTACAATCAGTGAATCCYAGTGTAATACCAAGCCTTTCGAGGGAATGTTGTAGTCAAGATTGATACTGACGGTATCACCCTGCTGACGGTCTAACCGCGCACCATCCGTATTAGAATATTCAGCTTCGGCATCCAGATCGCTTTTAGAAATAGAGTAGCTAATCAAGGTGCGCAGTTGACCGATATTGTAACCAAGATAAACCTCCGTACCGTAAATCCGCATATCACCAATATTGTCTTTCCAGTTACGCCCTCCTACCGATGGCGGCGGCGTTGCATAGTCGTAAATGTAATCATCAATATCTGTTTGGAATACAGTGATACCCGCAAGAAAATGATCTGCGCCAAACACGGTATCTTCGAACATCAAAGAAAACTCGGTATTGAGCCCCGTTTCTTCTTTAATACCCGGGTTGGCCGTGTCATGAAGCCCTGCTCCTGTAAACACCTCACCAATTTCTGGCCCTTTAAAAAGCTGTGTCGTGCTGAGTTTTAGTAGCAATGCATGACTTAATTCATACTCTGCCGCCAGTGCTCCACTGATCTTATCAAAGCGATCGTCGACGACAGCTGAGTCGATGTCGTAGCTGTCATAGCGAATACCGGGGATCAATGCCAACCGATCTGTTACCTGTATCAAGTCCTGAATGAAAATGGCCTGACTCGTGGCTTTCTCACTACCATTTTCAGACGTGCCATTTAAATAGTTGGCCTTGTAGTCAGTATCGTAGCGAATAATTTCTGCACCGTAGGTGAGGATATGCATATCTAATGCGCTTTCTGCCAATAGGTTAAAGCCGCTGTTTTCTGCTTCTCCTTCAATATATCCTGCCGAATTGGCAAAACGCGGGTTAATAAGCCAGCCCGTTTCATCACGTTTTAATGTGCTTTCATTGTCAAATAAAGTGGCCTTTAATTGCGAATGCCCGCCCCACTCCAGCTTATAATTAAGGCTCAGCGTGTCCCGTGAAAACTCCGTTGGCCATAGTAGCGGGATGGCCAAATTGTTGGCAATGCCGATACCCGTTGCCAGACCCATATCGGGGCGCTGACTGTAGTCGCCTTCATCTTCATAGGATTCATACCCCAGCTCTATACGTTGGCTATCGGATATATTCCAGCCAAATTTGATCAGGCTATCATCGAGATCACCTGCCAAACCTTTTACGCTACCATTCGTTCCCGGAATCTCACTGCCATCACCACCTTCAATTTTATTACCGCCCACTTCATAGTTGTCACGATCGACGGAATTATAATAAGCCAGCACATCCAGACTTTTTGTTAGCTGGCCATAAGCGGTAACAGCATTGCTGGTGCCCGAGTTATCGCCGTAGGAGGTTTGCAGCCGGGCACCAAATCTCTCACCATCGCGCAATAGCTCATTCGCTGATTTTGTTTCAAAGCGCACCGCGCCACCTAAACCGCCGTCAATAATAGAGTTGCTACCAACCTGGACATCCACTGATTTAAGAATGTCAGCGTGTATTTGCAGATTACCCATATGGTGGTACATATAAGTGTTCTGGTTTGCGCCATCGATGCTAATGCGCAAGTCCTTGTCATCCATGCTGCGAATAGTGATGCGCTGATTAAGTGAATGCGCACCGCCCACATCGACGCCCGGAATTGTGCGCAGTAAATCACTGATATGGTCTGCCTGTTTAATGGCCAGGGTGTCTTCAGGTATCCCCACGGAGGATGTTCGTACCTGCGTTCCCCAAACCGTAACCTGATCAATTTCAAGCTGCGCATACAAGCTCTTAGGTTTGTGATCTTCTTGCTCTGCAAAGGTAAAGCTAGATATAGACAGTACTAATAGCCCAAAACAGCTAAATTTATTTTGTATTACGTTTTCCATGAGAGTGTTCTCTGTACGCCAATGATGAAATGAGCAGGCATACTACACCCAGATGATAATGATTATCAATATCATTCGTATTTAATGAGTTGCAGAAAGAAGTAATCCCCCGCTATACGCGGGTATATTCGAGTAAAAAATGTTTTGGAAACCAGGAATAAAAAATAAGGCGTGACAAGAACGCCAGCTGTTCGCACACCAAAAAAATAGACTAAGCGTGTTAAATTTACAGTGAACGCCTCATTCGCTCTCCTTAACCACCACTTGATTCGCAGGCTTGGGGCCAAGTTTGGCGGGAATAAACATCGCCAAAAACAGTACTGGCACCGCCACCCAGATACAAACAATAAAGGTATCGTTAAGCCCCAGGGTCGAGGCCTGAACAGTCGCCAGATGCTCCGCCATCGCCCACATTGCCTGCTCATTGCCTGCGCTCAATTGCTCTAGGGGAGCGAAAGCCTCGCTCAATGCCGGGTTAAGAGGATTCAAATCTTCCACCAAACGCTGGCGGTGAAAGGCCGTGCGCGACTGCCAAATGCTAATGCCCACGGCGATACCGACACTGGTGGCAATGGTGCGGAAGAAGTTAAAAAAGCTGGCAGCGGAAGCGGTTCTTTCCTGCGACACCGAACCCAGTGAAATGACCATGAGTGGAGGAAACATCAAGGTGAAGCCAATGCCCATCACCACACGGGCCCAGATAAATTGTTCGAAGGTTGAATCTGTGCTTGATTGGGCCTGCAAATAAATCGCATACATCATCGCCAGCGTGCCGGAAATAATCAGGTAGCGTAAATTGAGTCGGGCAATATTTTTACCCACCATCATCATGCCGACAATGGGCAGCACACTGGTGCCCGCCATCACCAGGCCCGATAGTGTTGCGGTGTAACCCAGGGCCGACTGCATCCAGATGGGATAAAGCACGGTACTGGCAAAATAAGTGAAGTTAAAAATCACGCCCATGATGGACGCAATGACGAACACGGGGATTTTAAACAGGCTGTAATCGATAATCGGGTGGGGCTCGCGGCGCTCCCAAATCACATAGCCAATGAAAGCAATGACGGCGAAATTGAGCATCAGCCGAATATCCGCTGAAGCCAGCCAATCTAGCTCGTGACCTTTATCGAGCACCAGTTGAAACAATAGCACCGTGCTTGCCAGCAGGAACATACCCACGGCATCGACCGGCACCTTTTGAATGGGCGTTTCCATGTGGCTCATACTAGTCCAGACAATCCACGCCGCGAGAAAACCGATGGGGATATTCAGGTAAAAAATCCACGGCCAGCCAATAGTGTCGGTAATCACACCGCCCAGTACAGGGCCAAGCACGGGCGCAATCGTCGACGCGATGCTCCATAAACCAATGGCCATACCGTGTTTTTCAGGGGRAAATATGCGCAGTAAAACAGTTTGCGATAGGGGCACAATYAARCCGCTCGACARGCCCTGCAGGGCRCGAAAGAACACCAGCATTTCCATGCTRSTRCTCATGCCGCAGGCCCAGGARGTKARCGAAAACATCATTACGGATACGGTAAAMGTGCGCACCTCGCCGTAACGCTTACACACCCAYGGGGTGAGCGGTAAAACAATCGCCAGACASACACTGTARATGGTGAGAATCCAGGTGCCCTGTGACGGCGATGCACCCAGGGTGCCGGAAATAGACGGTACCGCCACCACCGCAATGGTGAGATCGAGAACGTTCATGAAATTGGCGGCAGTAATGGCAAATGCCGTAATCATTAAAGGTAAACGTGGGATCTGTGCGGGCGGGGCTGCTGCCGTAACTGCTGTCATAGTTTGCCTGCGTCTCAATGCATAGCTGACCGGGTCATCTCGAGACGAGAATCAAAACTAAAGCAGGCAGTTGAAACGGGTATTTATAAATTATAAGAGGCAGGAGGTTAGCGGCAACCCGTTGATGAGTCAACGTTTACTGTCAGTCTATTTACTTAAGTGCTGGATTTACGGTGAGAAGTGAGGCGTTGTTGAAAATCAAAGTGGATGGCGGGCTTGCAAGNAAATAACAAAGCAAGGACGTTAAGGGTCGTTTTGAAGCGACCCTTAACGGGTAATTAATGTCTAACCATCAACTACCAAAAACGCCCTTCTCTTTCATCGCCTGAATTTGCTCAGGCGTAAAGCCCAGCTCCAGCGCGACAGCCTCGTTATCGGCACCCAGCTCAGGGGCCAGGAAATTCACCTTACCCGGCTCATTCTTAAACTTGATGGGGATGCCAATGTGCTCGCGGCCCTGTTCATCTTCAATAATCATTTCACGGGCACGAATCTGCGGATCATCCGCACCTTCACGTAAGTTGTTGACCGGTGCAAACGCAGCTTCAACACCGTCAAACCAGACAACCCACTCGGCCTGGGTTTTCGTCAAAAAGGTTTCCGTGAGGAATTCTTTAACAGGATTCTGAGTCGGCCCGGGAGGCGGCTCGCAGAAAGGAATTAAATCGGGGCGTTCCATTTTATTCAGCACTTCAATGGCGAAATGCATTTCAGATGCACCCAGAACCACGTACTTATTGTCTTTGGTTTCGTAGATGTTATACATCGCATAACCACCCCAGGTGCGCTCCTCTTTCACCACGGGTGGTTTTTTCTCGCTAAACACCGTACCCATATTATTCGGTACGCAGGCGATTAATGAATCCATCATCGCCAGATCAATATAGTCGCCCTCGCCCGTTTCCTTACGACGTAATAGCGCCATCAACACGCCCGACAAGCCCATCATCGAACAGAGCATATCGGCATTGGGGATGGCGGGGATCGCCGGCTTGCCGTCGAAACCCAGGTTGAGACTGAGAATGCCGGCATAGGCCTCGGTCGCCAGATCGTGGGCGGGCTTCTTAATATAGGGGCCAGTCTGACCAAAGGCCGACAGCGAGGCGTAAACAATGCCGGGGTTGCGGGCTTTAATACTCTCATAATCGACACCCAAGCGAGCAGCAACACCGGGGCGGAAGGCTTCAATCACCACATCCGCAGTCTCGGCCAGCTTAAGGGCCATCTCTTTGCCCTCATCGGTTTTCAAATTGAGTTGAATACTTTTCTTGCCGCGATGAGTGTTGGAGAAATACACCGTCATGCCGTCGATCTTGGGGCCAATCTCACGATTGGGCTCGCCGCCGTTAAGGGGCTCGAGTTTGATCACCTCAGCGCCGTGGTCAGCCATCATCTGCGTCAGCAGCGGCCCCGGTAAAAACAGCGACAAATCGAGAACTTTAATACCTTCCAGTTTCATGCAATACACCTTCTTTAACGTAATACAACAAAGCGAAGCGACGATGGGCCGGTGTAAGTACAAGCAAGGTTGCACCGGCATTCGGGCGGCAAGGATATTAGCCTCGGGGCTGCCTGTCTACGCCCT
>NVWE01000030.1 GCA_002746135.1 Cellvibrionales bacterium
CCGTGCTTTTTCAAAAGGGGCTGTGGCATGATGACTTCGTTTTCTGGCCATTCGGATTCGCTTGCTAAGGTATGTGCCACACATCCAGCTGCCAACAACAAACGCTGCGGTATCACGTCGCATCACTTACGCCGCCCACCAATGCCCTCCCAATAAAAGAGGAGGCATTGGTGCATTTTTTAGGCGTGTATCGCGCCGTCGCCACAGGCCAGAGCCGCTTCGCGCACGGCCTCGGAGAAGGTCGGGTGGGCGTGGCAGGTCAGGGCGATATCTTCGGCTGAGGCGCCGAATTCCATCGCCACACAGATCTCGTGGATCAGGTCACCAGCACCGGGGCCGATGATGGCAGCGCCCAGCACCCGGTCGGTTTCCTTGTCGGTGATGATTTTGACAAAACCCTCGCCCTGATGCACCGCTTTGGCGCGGCCATTGCCCATGAACATGAACTTGCCGATCTTCAGCTTGCGCCCTTCGGCCTTCAGCGCGTCTTCGGTGGCACCCACGGTGGCAAGCTCGGGGGTGGTATAGACCACGCCGGCTGGCATGTTGTCGCTAACCTTGGCGCGCAGTACCGTGTCGCCAACGCGACTTTTGATGCCCGCCCAATCGCCGTCTTTAATACCGCGCTCCTCGGCGTCGTGGGGGTGAAGCTCGATAATGTCTTCACTGTGCCACTGGTTGTTTTCGGTACGGCGCGTCTGTGCGCCCACATTATATTGGCTGAGGATACGGCCAGTAGTCAGCAGTAGTGGGAACTTGCGGTTGGCGCGTTCGTCAGTGGGTACATATTCGGTGACCGCAAAGAAGCCCTTGCCACGCACAAATTCGTTGATGTGCATGGTCGGGGTGCCGTCGGGGGCCTCGTCATTACAGGGCCATTGAATGCTGCCATCGCGGTCGAGTTTGTCGTAGTTAACGCCACTAAAGGTAGGCATTAAACGGGAGATTTCCTCCATGATTTCACGCGGGTGGTCGTAGTGCATATCGACGCCCAGCGCTTTGGCGAAACCCAGGGTCGCCTCCCAGTCGGCCAGTCCAGCTTGGGGCGGCATGGCCTGGCGYACCGGCGAAATACGGCGCTCGGCATTGGTAAAGGTGCCGTCTTTCTCGAGGAAGGATGAGCCCGGGAAAAACACGTGGGCGAACTTCGCTGTTTCGTTGAGGAAGAGATCCTGTACGACGAGACATTCCAGGGAGGACAGCGCCGCTTCGACGTGGTGAGTGTTGGGGTCTGACTGGGCGATATCTTCGCCGTGGCAGTACAGGCCTTTAAACTCACCGTCGATGGCGGCGTCGAACATATTGGGAATACGCAGGCCGGGTTCGGGGTCGAGACTCACTTGCCAGTCATTTTCAAACAGCGAGCGGGTGTCACCGTCAGAGATGTGGCGGTAGCCGGGCAGCTCGTGGGGGAAGGAGCCCATATCACAGGAACCCTGCACGTTGTTCTGCCCGCGCATGGGGTTCACGCCCACACCCTCGCGACCGATATTGCCGGTGAGCATGGCGAGATTGGCGATGCCCATAACAGTGGTTGAGCCCTGGCTGTGTTCGGTGACGCCCAGGCCGTAGTAGATAGCACCGTTGCCACCCGTGGCGAAAAGTCGTGCCGCAGCGCGAATGTCGCCAGCGGGAATACCTGTCACGCTTTCAGTGGCTTCCGGCGCGTGTTTGGCATCGCTGATAAAAGCGCGCCACTCATCAAAGGCTGGCGTTTCACAGCGCTCGGCGATAAAGTCGCTGGCTTCCAGACCCTCGTCGATAATCACGTGAGCCATGGCATTGATAAAGGCGACGTTGGTGCCGGGCATTACGGGTAAGTGGTAGTCGGCTTTAACGTGGGGTGCGTTGACCAACTCGATTTTGCGCGGGTCGACAATAATTAGTTTGGCACCTTCGCGCAGGCGTTTTTTCAGGCGGGAGGCAAATACCGGGTGGGCGTCGGTGGGGTTGGAACCCATCACCATCACCACGTCGGTTTGTGCCACGGAGGCGAAGGACTGGGTGCCCGCCGACTCACCGAGGGTGGTTTTTAAACCGTAGCCSGTGGGCGAGTGACACACCCGGGCACAGGTGTCGATATTGTTATTGCCAAAGCCGGCGCGCACCAGCTTTTGTACCAGCCAGACTTCTTCGTTGGTACAGCGTGAGGAGCTAATAGCGCCGATGCTGTTGTGCCCGTGTTTCTTTTGAATGGCGCGCATGCGGTCGGCGGCAAAGGTAAAGGCCTCGTCCCAGCTGACTTCGCGCCACTCGTCTTCAATATTGTCGCGCACCATCGGTGAGGTAATGCGATCCTGGTGGGTGGCGTAACCAAAGGCGAAACGGCCCTTGACGCAGGCGTGGCCCTCGTTGGCCTTGCCGTCTTTCCAGGGGGTCATGTTGACCACGGTGTTGCCGCGCATCTCCGCCTTAAAGGCACAGCCGACGCCGCAATAGGCGCAGGTGGTGATAACACTGTGCTCGGGCTGKCCGAGTTTGATAATGGTGTTTTCGGTCAGTGTCGCCGTCGGGCAGGCGCTGACACAGGCGCCGCAGGAGACGCAGTCCGAATCCATAAAGGCTTGGTTTTGACCGGGGCTGACTTTCGATGCAAAACCGCGACCGTCGATGGTCAGTGCGAAGGTGCCCTGGGTTTCTTCGCAGGCGCGCACGCAGCGAGTGCAGACAATACATTTCGACGGGTCGAAGGTGAAATAGGGGTTGGACTGATCTTTCTCGGCGYCGAGGTGATTATCACCGTTGTAGCCGTAGCGCACTTCCCGCAGGCCGACTTCACCGGCGGTRTCCTGTAACTCACAGTTGCCATTGGTGGGGCAGGTGAGGCAGTCGAGGGGGTGATCGGAGATATACAGCTCCATCACATTGCGGCGCAAGCTGGCAATTTTGTCGGTTTGCGTATTGATCACCATGCCGCTTTCGGCAGGCGTCGTGCACGAGGCCGGATAGCCCTTGCGACCCTCAATTTCAACCATGCACATGCGGCAGGAGCCAAAGGACTCGAGGCTGTCGGTGGCGCAGAGCTTGGGCACTTTAATACCCGCTTCTGCCGCCGCGCGCATTACCGAGGTGCCCTCGGGCACGGTAATGCTCTCACCATCAATGGTCAGCGTGACCGTTTCGCTCGATAGACTCACGGGGGTGCCGTAGTCTTTTTCGGGTTCGTAATATTCCAGCATGTTGCGTTCCTCTCGTGGGGCTTGTTTGCGGTCGTTAGTTACGCCGCGTTAGCCGCCAAAGTCTTCAGGGAAATGTTTGATGGCGCTGCGTACGGGGAAAGGGGTCAGGCCGCCCATGGCGCATAGCGAGCCAAATTCCATCGTGTCACACAGGTCTTCTAATAAGATGAGATTATCGTCGCGTTGTTCGCCGTCGCTGTCACGGATCTTGTCGATGACTTCGACACCGCGTGTCGAGCCAATGCGGCAGGGCGTGCACTTGCCGCAGGACTCAACCACACAGAACTCCATGGCAAAGCGGGCTTGCTCGAGCATGTCAGCGCTTTCGTCGAACACCACCACACCGCCGTGGCCGAGCATGGCGCTGGCAGCGGCGAAAGATTCGTAGTCGAGGCTGATATCGAGGGCCGCGTCGGGTAAATASGCACCGAGGGGGCCGCCGACCTGTACCGCCTTAATGGCTTTRCCRCTAAGAGTGCCGCCGCCGAAGTCTTCGAGTAGGCTACGTAAGYTGCTACCAAAGGCSAGTTCAACAATGCCGCCGCGTTTGATGTTGCCCGCTAGCTGCATKGGTAGAGTGCCGGTGGAGCGACCAACGCCGAGGTTCTTGTAATRCTCRGCACCTTTTTCGAAAATACTGGAAATCGACGCCAGAGTGAGTACGTTGTTGATCACTGTCGGTTGCCCAAACAAACCGATAATCGCGGGCAGGGGTGGCTTGGCGCGCACCATGCCGCGCTTGCCTTCGAGGCTTTCGAGCAGGGAGGTTTCCTCACCGCAGATATAAGCACCGGCACCGAGGCGTACTTCYAGATCAAACTGCTTACTACTACCGGCAATGTTGTCACCCAAATAGCCCGCTGCGTAGGCATTGGTCAACGCCGCTTTTAGCACGGTATGGGCCTTGGGGTATTCCGAGCGCAAATAGATRTAGCCCTGRGTRGCACCRACGGCSAGRCCRGCRATGGTCATGCCCTCRATTAATTGMARGGGRTCGGCTTCCATCAACAGGCGGTCGGCAAAGGTGCCGGAGTCGCCTTCATCGGCATTRCAGACAATGTACTTTTGCTGGGGCGGGGTGTCGTGCACGGTTTGCCATTTAATACCGGCGGGGAAGGCTGCACCGCCGCGACCGCGCAGGCCGGACTCTTTCACCTCATCGACGATGGCCTGGGGCTGCATCGCCAGTGCCCGGTCGAGTCCTGCATAGCCGCCGTGGGCCTTGAAGTCGTCGACACTGAGGGGGTCGATAATGCCGGCGCGAATAAAATTGACCCGCTCCTGGTTTTTCAAGTAGGGGATGTCTTCGGTCAGACCGAGTGCGAGGTCGCCATCGTTACCTTCGTAAAAACCGGCGTCAAACAGAGCGACAACATCGCTGGCATTGACTGGGCCGTAAGCGACGCGGCCTGTATCTGTTACGACTTCGACTAATGTTTCGAGCCAGAAAATACCGCGTGAACCGTTGCGGATGATTTGCAGGTCAATATTGCGTTGGTTGGCTTCGGCGCTAATGGCCTGGGCTACAGCGTCGGCACCCAATGCACAGGCGGTGGTGTCGCGGGGAACGTAAACAGTAATCACGAGTTGGCCTCCTGTTTGTTGATCTTTAATTTGCTAATCAGGGCATCGAAACGGTCCGGTGTGACACGGGCGTATACCTCGTCACCAATTTGTACTGACGGCCCGCAGGCGCAATTGCCCAGGCAGTAAACAGGCTCGAGACTGACTTCGCCGTCAGCGCTGGTGTTGCCGAGTTCTGTGGCCAGTGTCGCCGTGGCGTGTTTTTCAAGCTCGCGAGCGCCAACAGCCTGGCAGGCTTCGGCACGACAAATCTGCACAATATTCTCGCCCATAGGCTCGCTGTGAAAGTGGTGATAAAAACTGATCACACCGTGCACCTCGGCGCGGGACAGGTTTAAACCAGTGGCAATGGCTGGCACGGCCTCAGCGGGCACATAGCCCACTGCGTGCTGAATAGCGTGGAGGAGGGGCAGCAGTGCACCGGGTAATGCCTGGTGCTGCGCGATGATGTCGTCAATCGCTGCCTTGTCGAATGTTGGGCTCATGGCTCAATTTCCGTAGAGTATTGGGTACATTAGGGCTGTCTAAGTGAAGGGCTTTCCGTCAGCGTGATGGCTTCAATGTGAACAGCGATGTAAAGATAAAGGCATAAATTATAAAGCAAAATGGTGACGATTTCCCCTCCGGTGCTGTGTCGCTAAGCCCCTGTGCAGAAAGGGTTACTCTGGAGCGGTTACTGTAGAATTAGCTTTGCTGCGGTAGGAACTTGCTCGTGTACGCAAGACTACAATTGCGCTTATTATGGGCCTATGGACTGGAAACTGTTTTTAACAATCTTTGCTACCGTTTTTATTGCTGAACTGGGTGATAAAACCCAGCTGGCTACTCTGCTTTTTGCCGCCGATAAAGACGTCGGCAAACTGACGGTCTTCTTCGCAGCATCGGCGGCATTGGTGGTTGCCTCGGCAATCGGTGTATTGGCGGGCAGTTTTCTGGCTGCCTATATCAGCGAAAAGCTCCTCACCTATATTGCGGGTATTGGCTTTATTCTGATTGGCGCTTATACCTTGTATCAAGCTTAATATAGTGAGCCTATACTTAATCCATCGTCCGCTTGTGATAAGGGGAGGCACTGATAATGAAGGATCAAGCAACGAAGGATCAGGCTAAGTTTTGGCAAGGCCATGATGACTGGCTCGAAGCGGAGCAGGCCTGGGATGCTCAGGCAGAAAAACTGGCGGCTGACACGCCCCTAAAAACGTTTAAAAAGAATCCTCAGCTACCGGGTATTCGGCGCAAGACCCGTAAGAACCTCAGTTGGAAAACCCTCTCCTACCTCCATCATCACGACTACAGTGGTAAGTTGGGCAGCTATTTTTGGCAGCGGCCTTTAAAACACGGCCTGGGTTTGCTCGCCGCGCTATTAAAGCGCCACAGCTATCGCCGCGATGGGGACTTCTTTCTTTACGGTCTGCGTAATGTGGCGGAGTTCGAAGCTCAACTCGATGCGCCCGATACTGTCCTCGTGGTGGGTTTCTCCTACTGCCACAAGCCCTTTGAATGCCCCGCTGGTCGCTTTACCGATGCCTGCATCCACGATGCCGATGACCCCGTGTGCGGCCAGTGTTTTATCGGCAAGTGTGTGCACAGTTTGCCCGACACACAGGTAGTGCCGCTATTTATCACCACCGTGCACTATATCGGCGAAAAGATGATCGAGGCCCAGCAAAATTGGCCCCAACACAATGTGATTTTTATCATCACCGCCTGCGAATTAACCCTGGAAATGTTCGGCAAAATTGGCGTCGCCGTGGATTTGCAGGGAATAGGGGTGCGCCTCGACGGGCAAATCTGCAACACAATGAAGGCCTTTGAAGCGTCTGAGATAGGTATTAAACCGGGTATGGCTATAGTCACCGATGAAACGCAGGGGCGGATGATGGCGTTGTTTCGGCAATTTTCAGCGCAGCCCCGCGGTGGTTCGTCCGTGGTGGGAGAGGGTTCAGTGCAGAGGGGGGATAATATTATTGCTAGTGATAATCGAAGGGCATAGCTGAATATTAAAGATCTGGATGCGGCAGGGCTTCCTTTGGCATCTGTGGTGCGAATAAAGCTTTTTACTTTGGACGATAAATTGGTGATTCGTAAAGCTGGGGCGTTGGCTAAACAGGATAGGTCAGCTGTGTCTTCTGCCCTTAAGAAATTGCGTCGTCTATGGAAAAAGGCAATAGCATTTTTGCCCTCTTATTTGTTCTCGGAGAGCCTCCTGGGTTCTTATTTCCTTTGGTATTGGGGTTTATGGTTACGTATAAATAACCCTGTTATCATCGCTTTTTTTTACAGGAGACCAGCATGTCCGGATTTGACAAGGTAGTAGGCAGCTATGAAGAAGCCATGGCTGGCCTGCAAGACAATATGACCGTCATCGCCGGAGGTTTCGGCCTCTGCGGGATACCAGAAAACCTCATCAAGGAGATCAAACGCAAGGGTACTCGTGGCTTAACTGTTGTTTCGAACAACTGCGGCACGGATGAATATGGCCTTGGCATACTGTTGGTCGATAAGCAGATCCGCAAAATGGTAGCTTCCTACGTGGGTGAAAATGCCCTGTTTGAAAAACAGATGATGAGTGGTGAGCTGGAAGTGGAGCTGACGCCACAAGGTACGCTGGCAGAAAAAATGCGCGCAGGCGGCGGCGGTATTCCCGCTTTCTATACGGCCACTGGTTACGGTACKCCGGTGGGTGAGGGTAAAGAAGTGCGCGAATTTAATGGCCGAAACTATATCCTGGAGGAAGCTATTCAGGGGGATTTCTCCATTGCCAAAGCCTGGAAGGCCGACCGCTATGGCAACCTGGTTTTTCGCAAGACGGCACGCAATTTCAACCCCATGGCAGTTACCGCTGGGAAAATTTCGGTGGTGGAAGTGGAGGAGATAGTTGAGGTGGGTGAGCTTGATCCAGATGAGATACACCTTCCCGGTATTTACGTGAACCGACTTATTCTTGGCAGTTTTGAAAAAATCATCGAACAGCGCACCGTGCGCGCTACATAGGGGTAACAGGTAATGGCTTTGACGCGTGAACAATTAGCGCAGCGTGTGGCGCAGGAATTTCAAGACGGTTACTACATCAATCTGGGTATCGGTATTCCCACCTTGGCGGCCAACTACTTACCGAAGGGAGTGGAGGTCATGCTGCAATCGGAGAACGGCTTGCTTGGCATGGGCCCGTTCCCGAGTGAGGATGAGGTCGATTCGGATCTGATCAATGCGGGAAAACAGACCGTCACCATGGCTAGTGGCGCGTCATTGTTTTCCTCGGCGGACTCCTTTGCCATGATCCGTGGCGGGCATGTCGATTTGACGGTATTAGGGGCTTTCGAAGTGGATTGTCAGGGCAATATTGCCTCCTACATGATCCCGGGGAAATTGATTAAAGGTATGGGTGGGGCCATGGATTTGGTGGCGGGTGCTGACAATATCATCGTTACCATGACGCATGCATCTAAGCACGGGGAGTCGAAACTGTTAAGCGAATGTACTCTGCCGCTGACGGGCAAGAGCTGTATTAAGCGAGTGCTGACTGATCTGGCCCTGCTGGATATTGCCGACGAAAAATTCATTCTGCGGGAGCGAGCGCCGGGAGTGAGTGTTGAAGAAATCGTGAACCTAACCGTAGGGGAATTGGTGGTTCCAGAGCATGTGCCCGAGATGACTTTCGTATAGATTGCCTTGATTGAAAAAACCATTGTGACTGCAACGTGGTGGCGTTGCAGTCATTCTCAGTATGATCCTGCTCGGTGGGTTGCCCGGCTTTCGCCGCAACACCCGTAAATAATTGCCCTGCGAAAAGCCTTTCCTGTTTCTAGCATCATGACTACAACGGCAAGTTGGGGCATTATTTTTGGCAGGGGTTTATATACATAGCCCTGGCTTGCGTGCCGCATGTATTCAAATGGCCACTGCCATCAACAGGTTGCTGGCTTCCTTCTCGACGGCTTCTACTACGATCAAAAACGCTTTGAATACCTGGCGGGACGTTTTACTGATGCCTGTATTCACTATGTTGCCGATCTGTTTATGAAGGAATATAACGTAATGGCAAAATCAATATTACTTCTCGCCATTACTGCGATATCAACAGCTCACGCTGCCAGTGAGCAGCAGATGATTGACGAGAGAAAACAGGCGATTAAAGCATTTGCCAGTGAACTGAAAACAGAAATTATGGCGGGTATGTAGGCTGACGGGCCACTGTAGACAGTAGCCGTTTGTAATACGGCTGCCGTAGAAATAGTCAGAAGGAATTCTGAAAAAAATGGTTGGCTAATTCCCCGTACCTCCTTAAAGCCAAAAATTTCAAAAAACACCCCGAATGAATGGGAGCGTGGCGTACTAGACTCTTTTGAGAAACGTAAGTTGGTGGGTGAACCCATCAGCGAAATTGAACACACTGAAGTGGTTTCAAATAATGGCCAGTCAGAATTTCGTTACATGAAAGCGATTTCAGCCAAAGGACTTTGTCTGGTTTGCCACGGAGAAAATATAGCCCCCGAACTCACAACAAAAATTGACCAGTTTTATTCCCAAGATCAGGCTGCAAACTATAAGCTCGGTGATATTCGCGGGGCATTTAGTATTGTTAGAGATGTACCGTAGTTGTCGGAGAGAAGGTGGCCATGATTCGATTGTTTTTCTATCTACACATAGCAGGACTTTGCTTGCTAGCAATAGGGGTTTATCTTTTATTTGGAGTAGATAATTCACCCCGTGGAGTGAATGATATTTTGCTAGTGTCAGTTTGTTCTGGCCTTGGCTTGCTTATGATCTCTCCCTACCCAGTGGTTAAGGCTATAAGTTGGATGAAAAATAGCGCTAAATAACAGCGGCTAAACTGGTTTATGCGTTGGGCAATTTAAAAAATGGATTGTTCTTGATTGCAAGACATGACTCAGTTTTTCGGCGTAAAGAGCGCAAAATATTGCCGCAATAATGGCATAGACCTATTTCGTGAGCCTAGCAAATAGATAAAGTTGACAAGAGCTTTCCTGACCCTTGGGGTGGCAGTATCGTTGTGCATAAAATTCTCGGCCACTGTTTGTATAATTAGCCGTTAAAGGGGTGCTCAAAATAAAGGAAATGACCTAGAGTTTTATGTCTAGTGACGTAAAAGACTAGCTTTACCCTCAGTTCGATTTTGTAAGGCATTGTATTTGTTCGTATTTCTTGCGTGCTATCTTGTCGTGTTTAGGCAGAGTACGTCGTGTGACGCAGAACTTTACGTCACCCGACGTACTTTTGAGAATCATTGAAGCCGATAAATAAAAATGTAGCGTAAAGTCAAAGGCTTGGGTATGGTTGTGGATAAATTAGATTGGAGAAGTGCGTCACCTGACGTAGTTTTTTACGTCAGGTGACGCAGACTTAACTGTTAGAAGTAATAGGAGAGGCCGGTAAGTGGAATCTAAATCTGCAAAATATACTTTTTGGGGTGCGGTATTAGCTGCAGTAATTAGCGGGGCAATTGGTTTATATATACATTTAGATGGCCAAGAAGAAGAAAAAGAAATCGCCATAAAAAATGCGGCTGCTGAAAAATCAAAAGATACCGCCAGGCTAACCATTTCAAATGTATATGTTCCTCCAATAAACACACTTCAACAATCGTCTTTTTTTGCACAAATTAACAACAATTCGCTAAACATTGCAAAAGATATATCTGTAAAAATTAATTTTGGTGAGGCGTCTATATCGAGCTGTGAAACAATTCCTATTAATGCCTTCAAAGATGATACGAGCTTTGAAACCAGTATAGTTTCATTTTCTGTAGGAGATATTCAAATAAGAGATAGTTTCTACATATATTGCTTGTTATCCAGTCCAATATTCGAATCTATTTTAGTCACTGGTCCCAATCTTTTTTCTAATGAAAAATATATATACAAGACTACCGCCAGAGGAACTATAAATGATAATTCAGGTTTTATTAAATTTTTTAAAGTTATAGCAACAATTGTTGCTGTAATATTTATTGGCTACTTTACAATCGCAATCCTTTCGCTTCTTAACAAAAAATTCGATGCCTAGTAAATTACTTCTAACAAATAGCTCAAGCATCGTTCCTGCGCAAAAAAACGCGCCTCCACTGGACAGCCAAAGCGCTGGTTTTTTTGTGCATTTGCTACGCAAATTATTGCACAAAAACCCCATCACCTTGTCTGCCGCTTAGCAAAACGTTAGGTTTTAAAAGATGACGGAAACTATATTTTTAATTTCAATAATTTCAGGGCTGGCCATAATCTCACTATCTGCATCATCGCTGCTATCAAGTCGGTTCCAATTTTGGCCACCTCCCAGAAGAGATTCATGGCAATTCTCAACTTTTTGGTGGTTATTTCGGGTCATGCTCATAGCACTAGTTGCGCTTTGTGTAATTGACTTCAATGGTTTGGTTGTTCCCAGAACCACGTATTATGTTTTTGTCGGTGTGCCACTAGCTGTGGTAGGTTTTGCCATAGCCACTTATGCAACATTAGACCTAGGTTGGATGAATGCACATGGAGAAAAGTGCGGGTTAAAGACACTGGGGTTATTCCGGTGGAGCAGAAATCCAATCTACATATTTTCTATTATTGGCATGGTAGGTTTGGGTATTTCAATCAATTCTCAATATGTTTATTGGGTGCTGTCCCTTTGGGCAAGTATGTATGTGGCGGCCCCATTCCTTGAAGAGCCCTGGCTTGAGGAACAGTATGGTCATGAATTTCTTGCGTATAAAGCTCGTGTTCCAAGATTCTTGGGTTTTGTGAAAAATCAAACCTAACAAAAACATCAAGTTCGTTCGCTATCGCTCACTGGGACGCGCAAAAGCCGCGCGCTGATCTTGTACCACTTTGGTGGACGATTAATTTCGTCAACTAAAGAGGCCCAGCATGGGACACACCAAAAAGAGAAACTACGATCGTTACACCCTGGCCTACAAACTTCAGGCCGTTAAGTTAGCCAATCACCCTGACGTTATGTCCAAGGACGTGGCAGAATCACTCGGCATTCATCCTGTCATGCTGTATCGCTGGCAGATGGAAAACAGGAACGGCGAGTTGAGAGAAAACATCGAAATGAAGACCAGGACACCCTCCCCTAAAAGACGTCCAGATAGAGCGGATCCCATCCAGAAAAAAGACGATGAATTAAAGGTGGCTCAAAAGCGTATCCAGCAATTAG
>NVWE01000015.1 GCA_002746135.1 Cellvibrionales bacterium
TGGGATAAAAGGTACACCGGAGATGGTGGTGAATGGGAAGTATCGGCTCAGTGCGAAAATGGCCGGGGGGCAGGGCGGGATGTTGAAAGTTGCTGATTATTTAATTACCCTAGAGAGAAACAGCCAAAGCACTGGGAGTTAAACAAAGCTCAAAAAAAACCGACGGCTTGTAGCCGTCGGTTTTTTTATTAAGAGCTTATAAAACGCACTACTTGCTTGAACACCCCAGGCCAATTATTGAGCTTAGCCCTGCAGTATCGTTAGCACTAATTCCTCCAGCAATTACCCGCCGCTGTCGGGTCAGCCACTGTTCCTTTCATACCCCCCGGATTCGCTGCATTTACTGTTAGCGTCATATTATTATTTATAACACCATCAACAGCACAATTTTTATCGTCTGCCTGACTACCCTGGGCAGTTACCGTCAAAGTGTAAGCCGTTGGACCCGCACCTGCCAAAGCCAAACTATAGTGCCCACCAACTGAACCTGCAGCCACTTGTGCTCCTATCGAATCCGCATATGCATCGTCAGGATCACCGGCGTCAGCCGCATAGCTAACATGATTTGCTCGCCATTTCTCAAGGGAGTTTTGCAGGCTCAACACTGCATCCATCGCATCAGCACGGCGCGCTGTGCGGATGGCGTTTTGGTAAGAGGGGTAGGCAATCGCGGCCAAAATAGACACAATCGCAACCACTATCATTAACTCTATCAGGGTAAAGCCTCGACTCGCCCTGCACCTACCTTTCTGCCGATTGGCCATTGCCATCCTCCCATTACCCATCACATCCAACACCGCTGATTTATGGTTACGCCACTAGTTGTTTAGTTAGGGCACGCGCCATTGTTGGTCATTACCACTACCGCCAATTCCAGAAATTCTGTCGTCTGACTAATAGATATTTCCAAACTAGGGCCTGGAACACACACTGCATCATTTCCTGATGGATCATAAGTTAAGGTACCATTCCATGTTTCGTTATCAGGCACTCCTTTTACAGTGCAACGATATTTAAAGCCCCCAGCGCCGCCCTCAACAACCATAAGGGTTGCCTCCCAGGACAGCACCGCATCATTAGCATCGTCCACTACTGGGTTACCATTATCATCAACTACAGGGGTTCCGTTCTTATACACTGCGGGGTTTCCGTACACATCGGATAATGCAATCCCAGACGAATCATGTACAGGATCTCCATGCTCTTTCTCGGAATCCGGGTCCCCACTGTCATCAAACGCCGTTCCATCCTCTTGAGTACCAGACTTATACGTGATGCCCTCGAATATGTCACAGGAGGCACTGTCTTGCTGTACGCCACTAATACCAACGCTCTCCAGACCTTCATCAGTAAACAAAATATCACCGAAAAATTCGATATCGTAGGAATACACACCATTATTGTCACCATCAATAGGATTGCTTGTAGAACTAATGATGACATCTGTAATATTCACCGTTCCACCATCGCCACCTACAGAAACAATCGGATTGCCGTAGGAGTCACCAAAGCCTTCTGTAGGGTCGCCATTTACACTGAGTGCTAAAGCAAGGTTAGCGGCACCATCGCCAGGTTCATTGCGCCAGATTATTGATGACAACATAACCGTTTGCGCGCTACCGTCTCTATCAGTCCAGGCAACAGTCACATCCACCTGGCGAGGGTTATCGCCATAACCCTCAACTCGATCCCAGGCCAAAGTGAAATCTGCCGCATAGTCGACAGCTGCGTAGTCGCCCAGGCCATTACCATCTACAACAAGGTTGTTGAATTGTTCACTGGTCTGAAAATTACGCAAATCTTCCAGCTTCTGCTTAGCGAGAGCCGTGGCCTCCGCTCGAACTTTAGCCTCAGCAGTCACTGACATGGTTGTATTGTGGAAGCTAAAAGCAGCCAACAAGCCCCCCGCCAATACAACAAAAGCAATAAATGCCTCAAATAGAGTAAAGCCCTTTTCACGCCTTATACCCTGTCTTGCAAAACGCCTATTTGATTTAGCCATCATTCTTCCCTCTATCTAAAAGTCCCGCCACGAACCGGGCAACATGGTAATAACTGACACCGGCTCGTCATCACCACCGGTACTTGAGAAGTTCACTTCAACCAGCTCAATATTTCCATTGTATTTCATCAAATCGCCTTCATATGCCACCGTGCCAAATACTTTTGCAGCACCTGTACCCGGATCAGGACAACCCTCGTCAGGTGCCTCATAATAAACAAGCCCATAGATCACAATGCCGCCATTAAGCGTAGGGCAGCCCGAGGCCTCCTCAAAATAAAAGATGACTGGATCCGTCAAGCTGCCATATTCACCCGCATTCCAAGGCGTTGTTTCTGTAACGAAATAGATATTATCCGACAAGCCTGCCATTTCTTTAAGTGTTGCCTCACTAATACCGCCAAACATTGAGTCAAATAAAGTTGGTGCGTCGGAGGTTAGTGGCTCTCCGACCTCCCCTCCTCCCGTAATATCAAAGAACCCTTTGTCAATACACGATGTACCAGCACTAGAACCCGTAATTGTTGCTATAGCCACTGAATCACTGGTGATATCCGGCGTACCTGTAACCGCACCAGAATCTATACAGTTTTCCACAATCAATGGCGGGCCATCAAACATAGAAGGAGTCCCCAGATTCGCTCGTACCACCCGTACACTGACCGCTTTAGTGACATGACTTTCTGCAACGCCAACCACCGGAGCCCTTATTTCAATAATTGCCGGTTGCTCGTTCTCTGCTGTTAGCAAGGTATAAGTGATGGAGGGGGCCAGACTGAAAGCATCAATACCCTGGGTCAAAGTAGTAACAGAACCATCACCATAAGGGTCATAACTTATTGTCGCCGTTTCACCCGCCGCTGCTTCACCCTCTTCTGCGCCACCCGTCCAGGCTGGTGTCGCGGTATCATTATCGTTATATTCGCGCATGAGCTGATAAATACCGTACTCCAGAGCGCCATTTGCCGCTGCATAAACTTCTTTGTTACGTAGATCTATGCCGCTTCTCTTCTGCTCCTCAATCGCGGATTTATTCACAACCAGGGCACTCAGGCTGGCGATCACCACAAGAATTAAAGTAATCAGCACGGCGATTGCACCACGCTGACCTTTACTGGACACCCCCCCGACCGCCGCGATGTTTGCCACCGGGTTGTTGTTTTGCTGAGTATTCATAACCACTTTTCCAACTTTTATTTTTTACAATTCATGTTCAGGGCATCGTGTAATAGCGGTCATTTCTGACCTTAATTTCGTCGCGCAGTCTGACAGTAAAGCCGACATCGGACGCAAGCCGACCCTCTAGCACTACATTAATTTTACGGCGTGCCAAACAGGTCTCACCCGTTTCACAAGTACCATCGCCATTACCATTACCCACCTCGGCCGGATTTGGGATACAGCCCCCGGCAAGATCCTCAGCAGCGTCACAAAAGCCATCATCATTGCCAATAGCTGCACCGGCGCCATCAACATCATCAATGACCTCATAGGATGGCTGCACCAATTCAAAGCTTAAAGCAGTTATAACAACCTCCGCATCGGTGACCGGCGACGCCCATGCAACAGAGCAATCAACATCAGGATCAGTCGTTTTTCTCTGAATTTCGGTACCACTGAGGCGGAAACCAAAAGCCTCATCATCGTCCAGGGCACCATTCTCGTTGTAATCGTAACTATAGGTAATGCAGTCGCCATCCGCATTAATTTCGATTGCCCCGAAAGTGCCCATTTCAGCAACCCCAAGATCATCGACAGTAGCAGCACCCGCTTGCCAGGCATCTACATAGCCAGCTCGCTGAAGATCCCTGCGCATCAAGTCGAGATTGCTACGCAACTGCTCGGTTAATCGCACCATGCGCACATTTTCAAGCCCAGAAAAGCTAATTTTTGCAAATAAAGTAATAGCTCCCGCCATGACTAGAGCGCCAACGGTGAGACCTATCATCAACTCAATAAGGGTTACGCCACGCTGTCTGAAAGGGTTGGCATTAAAATCCGATACAGGAAACTTGTTAGTATTTAAGAACATCCGATGTACCCCATCGTTCTATTAGCGTTGGGCGCACATATCCTTATGCGTCCACTGGTATTAACTACGATATTCAAGGCCCAGACGCCAATAGTCAGATTTACCGTGTCATTATTTGCCGTACCTTTGATGCTATTAAATGTACTACCAAAGTCGGAGGTAATAGCAACATCTGTAAAATTCGCGCCATCAACTCTTTGAAGCACATTGGCGGCCGCACCAGCAGGCCCTGGGCCCAAAGGCCCAACAGGTACAGAACAAGCACCCACCGCATCAGGATTAGTTAAAGTGCAGTTACAATCGTCCGCTACTGCATACCCCGCACACCAGGTTCCAGAGTCAACGATGACAAATAGGTCTCTATCTCGTATCACAGATTCTGCTCTAGCTTTAGTAATCAAACCATAAACCGCTTCTGTGGCTCTCTTGAGGCGGTTTTTTTCAAAGAAATCACTAAAAGAAGGGACCGCCACCGCCAATAACACAGCAATAACGGCGACGACAATCATTGCCTCTATTAAGGTAAAGCCCTGTTGGCCTGAAGCCTGTTTATTGTACATTTGCTCTATTCACCGATTAATTCCCTTGCACGGTAGCAACTCTTCCAACTGCAAACATTGATAGTGTTCGCAAGTCATCCACATTCAAGTTGCGTGAAAAACATTTGGGGCAGCCGATTATATCCCCGACCAGCAGGTCTGGCTGGCCCGCCTGTCTCTACAAAAAGCCTCTTATCTCTAATTATTCAATAAAGAGGGATAAACGGCACAAATAAGAGTATTAGCTGCCCACTGGCGAACAGCTAATATCAAAGCCTAGTTATTATGTTTTGTGAACTGGTGCACCCAAACCAGATCATCCTCATTCCAGGTCATACCCTCGTGCATGCTGAGAATCACTTGTTTGTAGACTTCGAGGGCGGGGTAGCCTTCGGCACGAGCATCGGCATCGCTCATATCACCCAAGCGCTGGCGTTCCAGCGAGACCACTTCAATAGTGTCACCCTCTAGCTCGAAAGTTTCACCGGGRTGGGCATAAACACCATCGCGGCGCTGCTGGGTTTTCTGGCCGCTACGCACGGCAGCAACTGATTTGGGGTGGCGCACAAGGTTGTCGATTTCACAGGTTTTTTCGGGATAATCACTCATGATTGATTCTATTTGCCCTATAAATTAAATAAAAAGTTAGTTGATAAATATCTGTCGGCAAAGACAGTGGCTGCCCGTCATTATAGGGTACGGAAGCTCTCCAGCACCTTCACCATTGATATAAACAGGCGCATTATACGCGGCCCTATGCAAGGGGGCTGCTGATCAGTAAAATTGCCGCCTTTTCGCGCACGTCGCCGGGTATACCCCCAAAGCACTTTCTTAAGGAATCATAATGACAGCCCCAGCAAACAAGCCCTCCGTAAAACCGGCAAATCCGAATTTCTCTTCCGGGCCTTGCAGCAAACGGCCCGGCTATAATGTTGACGCCCTCGACATTTTGACCTTAGGACGCTCTCATCGCTCTGCCATTGGCAAGAAAGCCCTGGCTCGCGCCTGCACAGACACTGCCGTATTACTCGGCCTGCCCGAAGGCTATCGCGTTGGCGTAGTRCCRGCCTCCGACACCGGTGCCRTGGAGATGGCCCTGTGGTCGCTACTCGGCGCCAAACCGGTCGATATTTTTGCCTGGGAATCCTTTGGTGAAGGTTGGGTTGGCGACATCACCAACCAGCTCAAACTCGACAATGTCACCGCCCATCGAGCCGATTACGGTCTACTACCCGACTTATCTCTCGCCAACCCCGAACACGACACTGTTTTTACCTGGAACGGCACCACATCGGGCGTCAAAGTGGTCGATGGCAACTGGATTAGCGACGACCGAAGCGGCCTGACCATTTGCGATGCCACCTCTGCTGTTTTCGCCATGGAACTGCCCTGGCACAAGCTCGACGTCGTCACCTTCAGCTGGCAAAAAGTGCTCGGCGGTGAAGGTGCCCACGGCATGCTGATACTCAGCCCTCGCGCGGTTGAGCGTCTCGAAAGCTATACTCCGCCCTGGCCCATGCCGAAAATTTTCCGCATGACCAAGAAAGGCAAATTGAACGAAGGGATTTTCAGGGGCGAGACAATCAATACGCCKTCYATGCTCTGTGTTGCCGATTATCTYGACGCGCTGGACTGGGTGCGCGCCATTGGTGGTGTCGAGGCCAGCATTGCTCGCTCGCAAGCTAACCTGCGCGTGATTGAAGACTTTGTTGCCGCCAACAACTGGATTGATTTTCTGGCTCAGGATGAGGCCACCCGCTCCAACACCAGTGTTTGCCTGACTCTCACCCTCGAGGCCGACCAGGTAAAAGCCCTCGCCAAGCTGCTCGATAACGAGGGCGTTGCCTTTGATATCGGCGCTTATCGTGACGCCCCTGCAGGTTTGCGTATCTGGTGTGGCGCAACGGTTGAAGAAAGTGACTTGCAAGCGCTTATGCCCTGGCTTACCTGGGCTTACGAGCAAATYAGCCAGGCCTAATTGATAGCTCAGATTGACGAGCTTAAAACAGCACAACAGCCTCATAGTGAGGCTCACATAGAGGAAAGCCCATGTACAAAGTCCGCACCTACAATCAAATTTCCAGCAAGGGTCTCGACCGTTTCCCCCGTGAGAGCTACGAAATCGCCAGCGAGTTCTCCCAGCCCGATGCCTTTATGCTGCGCAGCCACAAACTCCACGGCGAAGATATCCCGGARAGCCTGGTCGCTATCGCCCGCGCTGGTGCCGGCGTTAACAATATTCCCGTCRCCGATTACTCCAACAAGGGCGTGGTGGTCTTTAACACCCCCGGCGCGAATGCCAATGCCGTAAAAGAGCTGGTTGCCGCGAGCTTGCTACTGGGTTCGCGGGATATTATTGGYGGCATCAATTATGCCCAGTCACTGAGCGACATGAGTGATGCTGGGGAGATGTCCAAACTGCTCGAAAAAGAGAAGAAACGTTTTGCCGGTAGCGAATTACAGGGCAAGACCCTCGGTGTCGTCGGCCTCGGTGCCATTGGTGCTAACGTCGCCAATATGGCACTGGARCTGGGCATGAAKGTSATYGGCTAYGACCCYGCTATTTCCGTCGAAGCCGCCTGGCGCCTGTCGAGTGAGATTGGCAAAATGGACAACCTGCAAAGCCTACTGGCCGGTGCTGACTACGTCACCCTGCATGTACCCGCTATTGAAGCGACTCGGCACATGATCAACGCGGAAGCCCTGCGCTGCTTTAAGCCTGGTGCCAAACTGCTCAATTTCGCCCGTGAAGAAATTGTCGACACCGCTGCACTCGTCGTCGCTCTCGATGACAATCAACTCGGTGGTTATATCGCCGACTTCCCCAGCCCCGACCTGCTCGGCAGGGCTGATGTGATTTTGACGCCGCATATTGGCGCCAGCACGCAGGAGGCCGAAGAGAACTGCGCGATTATGGCTGCCGATCAGCTGATGGAGTTTCTGCAAAACGGTAATATCAAAAACTCCGTCAATTTCCCGCCCATYGCCATGGCGAGAAGCAAGGGTTACCGCATTACTTTTAGTAATGACAATGTGCCCAAAGTGCTCGGTAATGTGCTGGGGATTCTCGCCGACAGCAATAACAACGTGATCGACCTGGTCAATAAGAGCCGCAACGATATTGCCTACAATATTATCGATGTTGAACAACAGCCCAGTGACGATATTGTCGCCGCCATCGCTGTAGTAGAAGGCGTGATACGACTGCGGGTACTCAGTTAAACGTTAAGCCAGCTCATCGTCCGCTTCAACTTTGAGGCGGGCAAGCTCCTCCTCTATCGCCTGTAGCGCATCACCCACCCAGGCATCCTCTTCTTTGACCAAGGTGTGCAGCGCCTGCACCTGCTTCTCCAGCTCGCCCAGCTTGAAAACACCGGCGATGCCGAGTAATTGGTGAGTGGTTTCGCGTAAGACATCRATATCACGCTCCTGATATGCACTCACCGCACTGAAGAGAAGCTTGTCGACCTCTTGAAAAAACTCAACCARCGATACGCGCCTTGTCGCCAAAGCCCGTAGTGGTTCACGGCTTGGCTGCCTATTAAGAAGCACTAGCGCCAGATCAATAAGCCGCTTATTGTCAAAGGGCTTATGCATCATTTTATTACTTCCAGGCAGACTCGCCAGGCTTTTTCCGTGCTGCAGCACATCTGCCGTTAGCACGACCGCAGGCGTAGCTGTGTTGGGGCCTCCTAGGTTTCTGATCTCCTCGAGCGCATCAATACCATTGAGCTCAGKCATATGCACATCGAAAATCAGCAGGTCAAATGCCGTTTGCTGACATAACTCAACAGCCTCGCGCCCATTTTCAACCGCCTGTAACTCACATCCGGCCTTTTCAAGCAGCGTCGATAAGAGTAACCGACTGAAATTATTATCCTCTGCCACTAGTACTTTAACGCCCAACAACGGAGCAACCGCACCGACACCCACAAGGGAGCCCTGCTTCAAGGTGTTATAGACCTCATAGAAATCGACGCTAGACCAGGGCTTGGCAAGATAGCTGATATCGAGACTTTCAACACCGCTAATATTAAAAGTGCCCTTACAACGCAAGCCCCGAAGTGGCAAAAAGACGAACACTGGCACCGGGGTATATTCACGCAAGCGCACCAGCATATCTGTCAGCGAAGACTCAAAATCATTGATCGCCAGACTAATAACAACGGCCTCAATATCGCGCATCACCAGGTCTTTTATCAGCACTTCAAAATCGGCGTATAAGCGCAGATCTTCCGTCATCCTCTGCACCGCGTGCCCTAAGGCTTGACGCGAAATATCCAGGGGGTCAAACACAGCAACGGCACTACTCAAACGTTTTAACTGCCGGTGCTCAATTTGCCGCTCTAAAGGCAAGCTCACTTTAATTGTTGTGCCAACAGACTCTTCACTGTGGAGCGTGATATCTCCGCCCATCAATGCAATCAAGGTTTGCACGATGGACAAGCCCAGCCCCGTGCCACCAAAGCGACGGGTAATGGTCGTATCCGCCTGGGTGAAGGCTTCGAATATTTTATCCTGCTGAASCTCCGACATACCGATGCCCGTATCCTCCACTTCGAGCACTAGTATCACTTTTCCATCAATCACCCCTCCACTAGAGAGCCGCACCAAARTATGCCCATGCTCAGTAAATTTGATGGCATTGGCCACCAGATTTGACACCACCTGGCGTATACGCAGTGAATCGCCATAAAGAAAGACGGGTAAATCGGGGGCAATATCGACAATCACTTCAATATTTTTTTCAAAGGCTGAAGGGCCTAATAGCCGTACCGGGTTTTCAACACAGACAACAATGTCGACCGGCTGGATATCCAGCTCCATGGCACCTGATTGTAAGCGCGCATGCTCGAGAATATCGTTTATCAGTAACAGCAATTGCTCGGCAGCCTGCTCAATAATCGCACAATATTGCCGCTCTGAGGCCTCCAGCCCCGACTGTTCGAGCAGGCGTACAAAGCCTTGTATTGAATTTAAAGGCGTACGTAACTCATGACTCATACGCGCCAGAAAATCACTTTTGGCGCGATTTGCCTCCTCTGCTTTTTCTCGCTCTTCCTCTAGCTCAATATTCTTCGTCTGCAAATCTTGCAGCGACATCAGCAAACGTGATGTCGCACTATTAACACGCTGCTCCAGGCCCTGCTGACTTTCAGCAATAGACCGAGCCATATAGTTGATACCCCGGCCCAGAGCTGCCAGCTCTTCAACACCTACTATTTCCGCCTGCACCKCCAAGTTCCCACCCTCAATTTCCTCAACCGTGGCAGTAAGTGATGTAATCGGCGTCAATATGCCACTACCTATGGCGTAAGATAAGAAAAAGACTACAACCAACAGCCCTACCGCCGTACTGCCATTGCGAATGAGAATTGTCTGCCGCTCAGCGTCTATCGCGGAAAGATCAACCGCAACAATGACCCAACCAGCAATCGCTGTCAGTTCACCATTTAAGGATTTGCTATCGGTATAGTCCTCTATTTCAATTCCTGAAATGGAAACAGGCCTTTCAAAATAAAGTCGACGTTCTATTTCAACAGATTCCAAACCAATACTGGYAGGTAATAGCCCAGACCATGGAGCCTGCCCCTTAAATGTTGATRCCAACACCTCCCGGCTTGAATTCAGAAATGTCACGCCATCTATCTGAGGCAATTCAGACATAGATTTCGCCAAGGTGCCGAGCAACTTTATATTGCCTGAGTAAAGGGCGAAATCTGAAGTCGCCGCCAAATAGATCGCCGCTGTAGAACCTAAACCATGGTATTCACGTTTAATTTCTACGCGCTCATCAAYAATAGTCTTGGCTGTCAGCAGAACGGTCAACAACACTAAAGGAACTGATGTCAGCAGTAACAAACGTCCATGTAAAGTCTGAGTAAAGTATCGCCAAAGCCTCGCTATCATTGCACAGACTCCAGTACAGCTTGATATTCCTTGTACAGATTTTTAAATTCGGGCACGACTATATTCAAAGCATTGGCCACCTCCCGATTCACCTCCAGTGTGTAATATTCTGGATAGTGGGTTCTCCAGCTTTCATCCACCACCTGTATTTTTTCTTCTGAAGAAAGCAGGAGCGAGACCAGTTCAGCCCCATGACGACCAATATTTTCCGGGCTGGAATAAACAGCGGCAAGGGCGCCCGCTTTTGCGTAGGATTTAGAAAAACCAATAACTGATACTTTTTGCCGAAAACTCAAATAGAGCAACCATTTTGCGACACTTTTATTGAAGACTGCTCGATCAGCTACCGTAATAAACACATCGGCCTTTTGCACCAACGGAGCCAATACGCCTATCGGGTTATCATCACTCGCCAGCTCCGCATAAATCAACTCCATGCCATTGCGCTGCACAGCATCACGCAATTCAGTCTTACTGGCCACAGAAACCGGGCCAAATACAGCACCAATCTGCTTTGCTGCAGGCACTAACAACTTGCCCAGCACTACTGAGCGCGTCAGRGGTTGATCAATCACCACCGCCGCACGCCGCCCCTCCCCAGGAAAACGGASCAACAGATCATCCCAGGCCGMTRCRGGCATTAACAGGCTAAGAACATCTGCGCTGGGAAGGTGACTCAGGGCAAACTCATTTGCCTTTGAGCCCACCGCAACAATAATACTGTTTGGCGCCACCTGCAGGGTCTGGTCAAGTGCATAAGTATGTACCAGTGGTGCGCGGGGCTGCTCCGCCAGAACTTGCTGAAACACTGTCGACACTTCTTGGTAATAAGGTTGCTCACCCGATAACAGAAGATGGACAGATGGCGCGGTGGCACATGCGAATGAACTGACGAGAGGCAGCAGAAGACTCGCAAATAGTCGGCCAATCACCCTGGGGATAATCCTTTGTCGACATCCTTGTTTCATGTATGCAACCGACGTCCTGCATCAGGCAGACATTGGGACACCGCTGGCACATACTGACCAGAAGCCCTGTAAAATCCATTTTTATCCACTTTCCCCATCACCATGCCCGAATGCCCTAAGGCAAACCGACCTCCACCTTAATATAAAAGCGGGTTTCAAAAACATTGTTGGCACTGTATTCAGAATAATCACTACCCAGATTCTGGGCAATAGCCTGTAGCTTAACCTGCGAACCACCAACAAGCGCGAATCGATAACTCAACTGCGCATCAACCCGCGCAAACTCATCAATAGCATTGCCGTTACGCCAATCAACTTCACTTTGATAATAGTTCATCACACTGGCACTAAGGCGTGGTGTCAATTGATAAGCCAACAGCAATCCACCGCTGTGCCGGGGCCGCGATGTATTAAAATCACTGTGCAGCTCTACCGGTACAAATCGCTTGACGTAATCACTATCCAAATCCAGATAAGCATAATGCAAGCGCAGCAAACTACCCGACAAGGGTCTATAGGAAAGCTGCAACTCCACACCCGTCGTTTCCCATTCCCCAGTATTAGCGATGACTTTTATTGTATCGTCGAAYACAGGAATTGGCAGTACGATGTCTTCACTATAAGCATCTATCCCATCACGCGCCTCCTCTCGGAAGAGACTGATATCCAGTTCAACATTAGCGCTGGGGAAGCGACCAATATAGGCCAGCTCTGCATGATCTATTTTCTCTTCACCAAGCCCATTTCCTGAACGAATCACCGCGTCGTAGCTTAATCCCCCAAGTTCTGAAATTCGCTCTGCATTCAACTCAGCGATAGAGGGRCCCCGCTCACTATGCCCGAGTACCATGCGTAAAGAATGATTGGTGATGAATTCATAGTTAAGCGCCAATCGGGGCGAAACCAGAATGCCGACAGCCGTATCTTCAAGCATTACACCAAAATTAAACAGCCAGTCACGGGTCAACGTCCACTCGTTATGGCTAAAGAGGCGGAAAGATTCTTCACGGATTTTGTCATCGTGACCGAACAAAAACTCACTTTCCACCACCTCCGAACGCACACCCAGGCCCCAGACCGACTGCCAATTGCCTCTAGGTGCAAAACGCTGTTCCAGCTCAAGGTCAAAGCGCTCAGAAGACATCCTGTCAAAGCCCACTGTAAAGGACTGATCGGGGATCCCCAGGAGACTTTGAACAGCCGCCGGCGGCACGGTAAACGCCGTTGAAATCAAGCCAGAATTAACACTGTTATCTGCTCTCAAACTATTGCGATAACCTTTAATTTGCAGTTCGTCACCATTCGCCAGGGAGCGCAGCCAGGTCACAGACTGATAATTAGAATCGTAATTAGTCGATAGATACTCATCGGGGTGATCACCATCCCCCAAGCCCTCGGTGTTATCAACAAGGCCAAAACTGATATCAATACTATCCTGTAAAGAAGGCGTCAAAGTACCGCGAAAAGACAATTGATAAAGCTCGCGGCCATCGTCCAGCGGGCCTTCATTCGCCACGCTGGGAAAGCCCTCATTGTGCTGATAACCGAGGCTAAGGCGATAAAACATGCCACCAAGCTGGTCATTGTGCCGCAAGGTCGCATTGCGCGTAGAACGAGAACCACTGGTATAAGTCAGAGCCGTGCCGCTATCTTGCACAGGCGCACGAGTGACAATATTCACCGCCCCCAACATAGCATTAGAACCTTGAGACGGCGAGCTGGGGCCGCGCACTATTTCTATGTGATCGATATCTTCAAAACTAACGCCCAGCGAGCTCCAGACTACAGCAGAAAAAATTGGCTCATAAACCGAGCGGCCATCAACCATCACTTCCAATCGATTGGGAAACTCCCCCCCAAAACCATGGTAAGACACCCCCCGGCGATTGCCATTGGGCGAATAGGACTGAAAGCCCGGCACCAGCCGGAAAACATCGGCCCAGGTCTGCGCACCGGAAGCATCGAGCAAAGCGCGATCAATAATAGTGACACTAGCTGGGGCGCGATTGACGGGCTGCTCGAAGCGGCTGGCGATATTAACCATAGAAATATCACCCAACACATCTTCTTCACTCACGACGGCCCCATAGCTAAGTTCCGCCAAAAGCCAGGTACTTAGACAAAGCAAAGGAATACTGGATTTAAACAAGGCCAACATAGGTCATAAACTCGCAAATTGCTTGACGCATTCGAGCCGCCATACTAAGCCAATATCCATCGACAACCAATGCCCCGGGAGCACTTAACCTACCTCGGTCAAGCCCYGTATAAAAAACCAGCTTCGCTTTCAATGTCATAGAAGGGGCGCTGCAACTCAAACGTCCGGCTGTAACGGGGACCCTGTCGTCACAAATATTGATTTAACTCTCTCCAGTGCTGATATATTCTGCACCGCCTGAAATAAGGGTGTTCTATGAGCGAAATATATTTTGTCCGCCACGGTCAGGCCTCTCTKGGTGCCAARRTYTACGACCAACTATCGRACCTMGGCCAACAGCAAGCCGTCTGGCTCGGYGAGCACTACCGCAARCRMAACTTACAGTTTGACCGAATCATTACCGGCGATATGCGCCGCCACAARCAAACCCTSGCSGGYATWGAAGAAGGYCTGGGGCAAAGCCTGTCGTCMACGGTTGATGCTGGCTTTAATGAATTTCAYTTCCGCCCCATTATGGCRATGTATGCCCGSCGCRAMGAYCCCAGCGCCGAGRTRCCAAAAACMGCGCGGCAGTTTTTCGGCATCCTGCGCGGCACSATGCGCGCCTGGATYGAYGGYGARCTCGAYGAAGARATTGCGCAACGCGATGCGCAGAAAGGGCGCAAAACMGAAACCTGGAWCGACTTTAAYGMRCGCGTYCACCGCGCCCTCGAYGATGCKCGCAAAGGCCCSCGCGGCGAGCGRGTACTGGTCGTCTCCTCCGGCGGCCCCAAGGCACTGGCGATGAARAAAGTGATGGGSCTGTCTGACGATGCCGCCATCGARTTRATGATGCAAATTCGCAACACCTCCACCACTCGCTTTAACTACAACGCCGAACGTATTTCACTGGCCGCTTTCAACCTGTTGCCCCATCTCGARCARGGCGAGCGGCACGACAGTATTACTATCGTTTARYYMMWCWATTTARTCRYCCAAYTATTTTATTAAACCCAAMKACCAAAMYCCATCCTTTTACAATCACACACTTTTGAAATGAGGTAACACAACATGAACTTTCAACACTCCCCCAAAGCCCTGGCACTGCAAGATTTACTCTTGAAGTTCATGAAAGAAGAAGTCTATCCGGTCGAGGCMGAATTCAAAGAGTACATGCACACGGTCGACAAYCCCTGGGCRACGCCRCCMATCATGGWAGASCTGAAGAAGAAAGCCAAAGCCGTTGGCCTGTGGAATCTSTTYCTGCCGCCCCACGATGCCGACGACGAAAACGGTCTCAGCAATGTCGACTAYGCACCACTGGCTGAAATCATGGGCCGTGTGCCCTGGGCACCACTGGTGTTCAACTGCAACGCCCCCGACACYGGCAATATGGAAGTGTTCGTCAAATACGGCACRCARGCRCAGAAAGACAAGTGGCTAACYCCRCTRCTCGCGGGTGAGATTCGCTCYTCYTTCGCCATGACCGAACCCGAYACCGCCTGCTCSGATGCCACCAACGTSGMKTGCTCCATCGTTCGCGATGGCGACGAATACGTSATCAACGGCAAGAAGTGGTTTATTACCGGCATCATGCACGAAGCCTGCAAAATCATGATYGTGATGGGCAAGACCGACCCGGACAACCCCAATCGCCACGTTCAGCAATCGCAAATTCTGGTGCCGAAAGACACCCCCGGCGTGACCATCGTGCGTCCGTTGACCACCCTCGGCTATCTCGGTGCGCCCCTTGGCGAAGCGGAGATTCGCTTTGACGATGTCCGGGTTCCCGTTGAAAATATCCTGCTGGGCGAGGGCCGTGGCTTCGAAATTGCCCAGGGTCGCCTTGGCCCAGGCCGTATTCACCACTGCATGCGTCTTATCGGTTGTGCTCAACGCGCGCTAGAACTGATGTGCGCCCGCTCTGAATCACGCAGCACCTTTGGTAAAAAGCTCAGCGAACACCAGTCGGTACGTGAAGATATTGCCCAGTCTTACTGTGACATCGAACAGGCTCGGCTACTGACCATGATGGCCGCCGACAAGATTGACCGCGAAGGTGCCAAAGAGGCAAAAGACTTAATTGCCGCGATTAAAATCGTCACCCCCGCGATGACAGCGCGCGTTGTCGATCGCGCCATTCAGGTACACGGTGCCGGTGGTTTGACCGAGGACTACTTCCTCGCCGAAGCTTACAACTATGCCCGTCAAATCCGCTTCGCCGATGGCCCCGACCAAGTGCACATGATGCAATTGGGTCGTTCACTGGCTCGCCAGTACGCCTAAGCTGACGCCTTCGCGGGAACACCCTGTCCCGCGAAGGACTCAATCTATTTCCTTTAAAGACCCAACACTTATGATCCCTGACTAGAAGGCCAACATCACTATGACAAATACAACTGATAGCCTGCCCATGGACACCCTGGGTGCTTATTTGGCAGACAATATCCCCGGCTTCGGCAAACTCCTCGACGCTGAAAAATTTTCCGGCGGCCAGTCAAACCCCACTTACATGATCACCACCGACAGCAAAAAGTATGTGCTGCGCCGCAAGCCATCAGGCGAGCTACTGCCTTCTGCCCACGCCGTCGACCGTGAATTCCGCGTCATGTCTGCACTGGCGGGCAGCGGCGTGCCCGTACCCACCATGCACAAGCTCTGTGACGACGACAGCATTATCGGCAGCATGTTTTACATCATGGATTTTATCGACGGCGACATTTTCTGGGATGCCCAGCTCACTGAAATCGACAAAGGCCTGCGCGGCCCCATGTACGCCAAAATGAACGAGGTACTGGCTGCCCTGCACAGTGTCGACGTTGTTAAAGCCGATCTCGAAAGCTTTGGCCGCCCCGGTAATTACTTCGAACGCCAAATCAGTCGCTGGACCAAGCAATATCGCGGTGCCGAAACCGAGACCCTCGACGCCATGGAAAAGCTCATGGCCTGGTTGCCCGCCAATATGCCCGAAGACGACGGTCAGGTGAGTCTGATTCACGGCGACTACCGCCTTGACAATATGATCTTTGCCCCCGGTAAAGCCGAAGTGCTGGCGGTGCTCGACTGGGAGCTGTCTACCCTCGGCCACCCCTATTCTGACATCGCCTACCAGTGCATGCAGCTGCGTATGCCTGCCGATCCGGCACTGGGCAACCTCGCTGGCCTCAGCGGTATCGACCGTGCAGCACAGGGTATTCCCAGCGAAGAAGAGTACGTTACGGCCTACTGTAAACACATGGGCATTAGCGAAATACCCAACTGGACCTTCTACCTCGCCTTTAGCTTTTTCCGCTTTGCCGCCATTTTGCAGGGCATTATGAAGCGCTATTTAGATGGCACGGCATCGAATGAAGAAGCCCTGGCCTACGGTAAAATGGCTGGCCCAATGGCGGAAATTGCCATGGAATATCTGGCCGAGCAGGGTCGCGTTTAACAACCAGTTAAACTCACAACAATAAAATAGAGGCCTTCCGTGAGAGGGCCTCARAACAKYAGAGAACMCTATGAAAGCACTCGTCTGCGAACACTACGGCAAGGTCGACGATCTGGTTTACCGCGACATGCCCAACCCCGACGCCGGCCCCGGTCAGGTATTGGTTGATATCGCCGCCATTGGCGTCAACTTCCCCGACGGCCTACTGGTCGAGGGTAAATATCAGGCCAAGCCCGAAACCCCCTTTATGCCCGGTGGCGAATTTGCCGGTACTGTCACCGTTCTTGGCGAAGGCGTGAAAGGCTTTGCCGTGGGTGACAAGGTCTTTGGCTGGCACGCCAATCATGGTGCTTACGCCGAACAGGTCGCGGTATTAGAGGAAGACATTCACAAAATGACGCCCTCTATGTCCTTCGAACAAGGGGCTGCATTGCTGTGTGCAACCTCCACCTCCCACCACGCGCTCAAGCAACGGGGCCAACTTAAGCCCGGCGAAACGCTAGTGGTACTCGGTGCTGCTGGTGGTGCTGGACTTGCCGCCGTGCAAATCGGCAAAGCCATGGGTGCCAAGGTCATCGCAGTTTGCTCGACCGATGAAAAAATCGCCTTTGCCAAAGCACAGGGTGCCGACGAAGGTATTAATTACAGCAAAGAAGACCTGAAAGCCGCGATTAAAGAACGCACCGGCGGCCGCGGTGCCGACGTGGTTTACGATGCCGTGGGCGGCGATGCTTTCGATGTATGCTCGCGCTCAATGGCCTGGAACGGCCGCCTGCTGATTGTCGGTTTTGCCTCTGGACGCATTCCCACGCTGCCCGTCAATTTAACCCTGGTAAAAGGCTACTCCGTGGTCGGTGTGTTCTGGGGCACTTTCACCAAGAAACAGCCCGAAGATCACGCAGCCAATATGGTCGAACTGCTGCAATGGTTTGAAGCGGGCAAAGTTGTGCCTGTTATCGATAAGACCTTCGCCCTGAGCGATGGCGTTAAAGCGATTCAATATGTCACCGGCAGAAATGTAAAAGGTAAAGTGGTTATCAAACCCTAGCCTGTCCGTACAAAAAAAATAAGGAGCTAAAATGAAAGCGCTAATTTGTGAAGCCTACGGCGAAGTCGACGATCTTGTTTACCGCGACTTTACCGATCCCGTACCCGGCCCCGATGAGATTCTCGTCGCCATTAAGGGCATTGGTGTTAACTTCCCCGACGGCCTGCTCGTCGAGGGCAAGTATCAATTCCAGCCCGAATGCCCCTTTGCCCCCGGCTCTGAAGTCTGCGGTGAAGTCATTGGCCTCGGCAGTAATGTCAGCCAATGGGCCATTGGTGACCGGCTCATTAGCCTCACCTACGATTTCGGTGCCTACGCGGAGAAAATCGTCCTGCCCGCTACTGAGCCCACACCTCTACCCGACTTTATGTCATTTGACGAGGGCGCTGCATTGCTCGGCGCAACCGGCACCGCCCATCACGCTCTGCGCCAGCGAGCCCAGCTCAAAGCCGGTGAAACCCTAGTCGTACTCGGCGCTGCTGGTGGTACAGGCACTGCTGCCGTACAAATCGGCAAGGCCATTGGCGCTAAAGTTATCGCCGTATGCTCCAGTGATGAAAAGCTCGCCTTTGCCAAAGAGCAGGGTGCGGATATTGGCATCAACTACAGCAAAGAAGATCTCAAAGCAGCGATTAAAAAGCACACCGACGGTCGCGGTGCCGATGTGGTTTACGACGTGGTCGGCGGCGACGCCTTCGACACCTGCTCCCGCGCTATGGCCTGGAATGGCCGTTTACTGGTGGTCGGCTTTGCTTCCGGGCGCATCCCCGAACTACCGATCAATTTGACACTGGTGAAGGGCTATTCACTGGTCGGCGTTTTCTGGGGCCAGTTCACCAAAAATGAACCCGAGGTTCACGCCGCCAATATGCGCGAGCTCTTTGCCTGGGTAAAAGACAGCACKGTCACMCCCATTATTGATACGATTTATCCCCTGTCAAAAGGCATCGACGCGATTAAATATGTCACCGGCCGCAACGTGATGGGCAAGGTGATTATCAAACCCGACGGGGAAATATCGTGAGCGGAGCACTCARCACACAAGCTTTCGACCTGAGTGGAAAGGTCGCTCTGGTCACCGGCGCTTCCAGCGGCTTTGGCAACCACTTTGCCCGCGTGCTGGCCGAGGCTGGTGCCAAAGTCGTGGTTGGCGCTCGTCGTGAAGAYAAACTTCAAGTACTGGTTGCTGAAATCAAAGCCAGCGGTGGTGAGGCACTGGCCGTGGCGATGGATGTCACCCAGGTTGATAGCGTTRCCGCCGCCTTCGATACCGCCGAACAAGCCTTCGGCACCGTCAACGTGCTCATTAATAACGCCGGTGTTGCCGCCCCAAAAATGGTGCATAAAACCAGCGAAGCCGACTGGGATTTTGTGGTCAATACCAATTTAAAAGGTGCCTGGATAGTCGCCGCCGAAGCCGCCCGCCGTATGGTTGGCGCTGACAAGGGCGGCTCCATCGTCAACATCTCCTCGGTACTGGGGCTGGCCACCAGCCTTGGCCACGGCGTTTACTCCGCCTCCAAAGCCGGTGTTATTCAACTCACCAAACATATGGCATTGGAGCTGGCCGATAAAAACATCCGCGTGAATGCCATTTGCCCCGGCTATTTCAAAACCGAGATGAACAGTGAATACTTTGAGAGCGAAGCGGGTAAAAAATATATCGGTTCAACGCCGGCCAAACGGCTGGGTGAAATGCGTGAAATGAATGCGCCACTGCTTTTACTCGCCAGTGATGCCGGTTCTTTTATCAACGGTGTTGCCCTGCCCATTGATGGCGGCCACTTATTAATGTCAATTTAAGGCACCCTTGGTACGCTCAAGTTAATTATTTTTAGGGAAAGAAAATGGCTACAAATTTATTCGATTTAAGCGGCAGAATTGCTCTGGTGACGGGCGCTAGCCGAGGCATCGGCGAAGCCATTGCCAAACTCCTCGCCGAACAGGGCGCTCACGTTATCGTCTCCAGTCGCCGTGTTGAAGGCTGCCAGAAAGTGGTCGACGAAATTACTGCCGCTGGCGGTAGCGCCGAAGCCTTTCCCTGCCACATCGGTGACATGGATCAAATTGACGCGATTTTTGAGCACATTGCCAGCACCCATGGGCGGCTGGAAATTCTCGTCAACAACGCCGCTGCCAACCCCTACTTCGGGCATGTGGTCGATACCGATCTCGTTTCTTTCCAGAAAACTTTGGACGTGAATATTCGCGGTTATTTTTATATGTCGACTGCCGCCTGCAAACTCATGCGCCAGCAAGGCTCTGGTGCCATCGTTAACACCTCCTCCATTAACGCCCTTTCACCCGGGCCACAGCAGGGTATTTATTCCATTACCAAAGCGGCTGTTGTGAGYATGACGAAAACCTTCGCCATCGAATGCGGGCCGGATAAYATTCGTGTTAACGCCCTGCTACCCGGGCTCACCAAAACAAAATTTGCTGGCGCACTGTTCTCCAATGAAGACATTCACAGCCAGCTGATGGAAAAAATCCCCATGGGCCGCCACGCAGAACCCGAAGAAATGGCCGGCGCTGTACTCTATTTGGTATCGGATGCGGGCAGCTATACCACCGGCACTTGCACCATTGTCGATGGCGGCATGAGCCTTTAAGAGCAAAGGCTAACTCAACAAAAGTAACGGGACATAAAATGCAAACACGCTACGATTTTACTGATCAGGTTGTACTCATTACTGGGGCTGCCAGCGGCTTTGGCGAACTGGCCGCCCAGCGCTTTGCGCAAGCGGGTGCCAAGCTCGCCCTCGGTGACATCAATGCCGATGCAGTACAGGCCGTTGCCGATAAAATTAAAGCCACGGGTGGCGAAGCATTGGCCATGGCCTGCGACGTGAGTAACAACGACCAGGTCGAAGCCTTCGTGGCCACTTGCGTTAAAACCTACGGCCGCCTCGATATCGGCATCAATAACGCCGGTATCTCTCACCCGAAAAAACGCCTGCACCAGCTCGATGAAGCCAACTGGGATCAAACCAACGGCGTCAATCAGAAAGGCGTTTTCCTCTGCATGAAATACGAGCTGACGCAGATGGTCGAGCAGGGAGCGGGCGTTATTCTCAACGTCGCCTCTGCGGCCGGTTTAATGGGCTCGCCTTTTTTAAGCCTATACTCATCGGGTAAACATGGCGTTATCGGGCTGACCAAATCTGCGGCACTTGAATACGGCAAAATGAATATTCGCGTCAACGCTATTTGCCCCGCCTTTGCCAAAACGCCGCTGGTTGAAAATAGCCTGAAAGCCTCCGGCGGTAAAAGCCGCGAAAACCTGATGGCAGGTAACCCTATGAAGCGACTCGGCGAGGTCGAAGAAATCGTCCAGGCCATGCTCTGGGCTTGCTGCAAAGACAATAGCTTTATGAACGGCGCCGTTGTTCCCCTCGATGGCGGACTCGCGGCGAGCTAAGGGCTTAACTATGACTATCGAAGATACCCGCAGAGAATATGACTACGGCCATCTCAGCCGCGAATCCCTGCACGACAATCCCTTTGAGCAGTTTCAACGGTGGCTGGATCAAGCCTGCCAATCGCAGATTAAAGACCCTACGGCGATGACCCTGACCACCGTCGACGCCGACGGCAGGCCCTGGAGTCGCGCTGTGCTATTAAAGGGTTTCGATCATCGCGGCCTWGTATTTTATACCAATCTCGGTAGCCGCAAGGCCTGTGATATCGCCGCCAACCCCAGAGCCAGCCTACACTTTCCCTGGTTTTTGCTCGATCGCCAAGTGAGCATTGGCGGTGCGGTCGAAAAAGTCAGTCGCAAAGAGGTGTTGAAGTATTTTTTAAGCCGCCCCAAAGACAGCCAACTGGCTGCCTGGGCATCTAAGCAAAGCGCACGGCTCACATCGCGCCAGGCTCTTGAATCGCAGTTTATGGCGATGAAAGAAAAGTTCGCTCACGGCGAAATACCGACGCCGGATTTTTGGGGAGGCTTTCGAATAGTACCCGATGAGTTTCAATTTTGGCAGGGGGGTGAAAACCGACTGCACGATCGTTATCAATACAGTCTTGATGAAGGGAAGTGCTGGGTGATCAATCAGCTTGCGCCTTAACGAGCCAACTATAAAGGATAAGCATTACATGTCTACGGGCCTTACAGATAAACAACTAGCTCTTGAAGAATTCAAATTATTACAAGGTATAGCTCAAAGCCAAGAAGAACTACGGTTTAAAATTAGAGGCTGGTGTGTAGCCCTTATCACCGCCCTCACGGCGGCATTCATATCAAATAAAATACAACTCTCTGGATGTCAATTTATTTTAATTGCAAGTTTGTTGTTATTTTTATTCCTATGGCTTGATGTCTTATACAGAGTTGCGCAACAGCGCGCATTAACCCGGTCTTCTATTGTTGAAGAAAATCTTAGAGGAATTGGCGATTATAACGGCCCGCTGATTAGATCWKCTTTATCAAAACCTAATTCAATCAGTGATCAACTTAAGTCACTAAATAACATTCGCGTTTACAGCCCTTACGTTCTTCTATTTATCATCGTTTGTTTAATCAGCTTCAGTTAAACAAATAACTCGCATTAACATATCTTCTAAAAACACCTCTTTAATTAACTCGCGAGAGCCCATGACCCGTCTACACCTTATCCGCCACGGCGAAACCAACTGGAATGCCGAAGGCCGCGTTCAGGGCCAGCTTGAATCCGTCCTCAGCGAGCTAGGCCAACAACAAGCTGTTGAGCTGCAAAAGAAATTGGCCGCCACCCGCTTTGATCGTGTCTTCTCCAGCACCAGCACTCGCGCACGGCAGACCACAGCTCTCGCCCTCAGTCACTGCGAGCAGCCGGTGCGCTATCAGGATGACTTACGCGAAATTATGCTCGGCCGCTGGGAGGGTTTCCTCTATGCCGATATTGAGAAAGTTGAACCGCAGGCTGTGTTTGCCTTTCGCAATACCCCCGACGTTTTCAATATTGAGGGCGCGGAGACTTTCCACGCCTTGCAACGTCGTGCCCTGGCCGCGGTTGAAACCATCCTCAAGAATTGCGAGGGAATGGAAATCGCTCTGGTGAGCCACGGCGCATGGATCAAGTCTGTACTTTCCCACTACGAAGGCCGGCCCCTAAGCCGCTTCTGGGAGCCACCGCGTATGCACAACTGCTGTCACAGTATTATCGAAGTCAGCACCGATAGTGGCACGCCGCGTATTGTCAGGTATGCTGATCTCGACGAAGGATTTTAGGTGACCCAAGCCATTATCTACAGCCCCAGTAACACTGGGCCAATAATAAATAGCAGGATGCAAAATGAAGTCAGTATTACCCGAACGTAACCGCACCTATCAAAACCATCACCTCGACAGCACCCGCTGGGAAAACTACCAGGTGCGCGACGACGACATTCTGATTTGTACGTCGATGAAAAGTGGCACTACGTGGATGCAGCGCATCGTTTCGCTGCTGTTATTTCAGGACAATCCACCGGCTGAATCTTTTCACGATATGTCACTCTGGCTCGATATGCGCCTCTCGCCGCTGGATGAAACCCTCGAAACCATCGAAGCACAAACCCACCGCCGTTTTCTGAAAACCCACTCGCCCCTCAATGCCCTGCCCTATTACCCCGAAATGAAGTACATCGTGGTCGGCCGCGATGTACGCGATGTTTTTATGTCCCTATGGAATCATGCATCGAACTATACCGAGGATTTTATTGGTGCCTTAAACAACACTCCCGGCCGCGTCGGCGAAGAATTYCCGCCCCTGTATGACGACATCCATGACCTCTGGCACAACTGGATCAACAGAGGTAATTTTGAGTGGGAAACTGACGGCTATCCCTTCTGGTCGCACCTGAGYTTTACCCAGTCGTGGTGGGATTATCGCCACTTGCCAAATATTTACATGGTGCACTTTAGCGACCTGCTCAAAGACCTCGAGGGAGAAATGCGCAAGGTTGCCGACTTCCTCGACATTAGCGTGGATGAAGCCCTGTGGCCCAGCCTGGTCGAGCAGGCCACCTTTGACAGCATGAAGAATAATGCCGTTGAGCWGYTMCCCGGTATGGATAAGATTTTTGCTGGCGGTGCCAAAGCCTTCGTCAATAAAGGYACCAATGGCCGCTGGCGCGATGTGTTGAGYGCCGAAGAACTGAAAGAAGCCGAGGCTGCCGTCGAACGCGCACTGAGCCCTGATTGTGCCCGCTGGCTAGAAGAGGGTGGCGCCGATAAGCTTTAGCCATGCAAGGTATGACACGATAAGGAATCTTTGATCCAGCCCGCATTAATCAAGAACTCCATCAATAAAACAATAAGAGACCCGAACTGATGAGCACTCCCCTTGAAGTCAATTTGATCCGCCGCATCGCCATGGGTGACACCCTGCGCCGCCGTGCTGCCAGCCACGGACAGAATGAGGCGCTGGTTGAATTCATCGACGGCAAACGCGTTGCCATCAATTTCGAGACCTTAAACCAACGGGTTAATCAGTTGGTTCGCGGCTTGCGTGAAAAAGGCATCAAGCAGGGCGATCGTATCGCCATTCTTGGCGCCAATACCAGTCAGATGCTCACCGCATTGCTGGGCTGCTTTAAGGGCGGCTTTACCGCCGTACCCATTAACTATGTGCAAAACCCCACCGATGTGGAGTACAACATTGACCACTCCGGCGCTGTCGCTGTATTTGCCGACGAGACACTTCAAGCTCTGGTCAATCAGGTCACAGAGAACATTGATCGCACTTTCCTACTAGCGAGCCTTGCTGGTGAAGCAACCGACGGCGTTGTTAGTCTCGAGGCGCTCCTCACCGACCAAGACAGTAGCGAAGTTGAAGACATTGTTATCGAAGACGACGATGTCGCCCAAATCATGTACACCAGCGGCACTACTGCTCGCCCCAAGGGGGTAATGCTGTCCCACAAAAATATTTATATCGCCACGCTGAATACCGTCATCAGCCTTGGCKCCAATAAAAACAGCACAGCTCATCCCGCCGTATTGCCCCTATTTCATATCACGGCTGAACTCTTTGCGCTGGTGTCCTTACACCTCGGTGCCAAGGTTGTCCTGCAAAATGGTTTTAATCCGGCGACGGTACTGGCTTTAATCGAATCTGAAAAACTTGAATTCGCCATTTTGCTGCCATTAATGTGGAAAGCCATGCTTGGCTGCCCCACGCTAAAGCAACATGACTATACCAGTATGCAAGTTGGCATGTACGGCATGGCCCCCATGGACACACCAACACTGCACCAACTGGGTGACGTCTTCGGCTGTGCCTTTACTACCGGCTCCGGGCAAACTGAAATTAACGGTGTCGCGACGGTAATGGATACCCAGTGGGTCGGGAAGAAAGAAGGCAATATCTGGGGTGACGGCTCCATCACCAGTGACCAGGCGGTAATGAACGACCAGGGCCRGCTTCTACCGCCGGGTGAAATTGGTGAAGTCGTGTGGCGCTGCCCTCAAGTAATGCTCGGCTACTATCGCAACGAAGAAGCTACTCACGAAGCCCAGGCCTTTGGCTGGCACCACTCCGGTGACATCGGTTACATCGACGACGATGGGCAGTTCTGTTTTGTCGATCGCAAAAAAGACATTGTTAAATCCGGCGGTGAAAATGTCTCATCGGTAAAAGTGGAAAGCTGTATTCTCGCCTGCGAGGGCGTCGCCAATGTTGGCGTTATCGGCCTGCCCCATGAGCATTGGGGTGAAGCTGTCATCGCTGTGGTTAGCCGCAAGCCCGATACGCAACTAAATGAACAAACGATTATTGATCACTGCAAAACCATACTCGGTGGTTTCGAGACACCTAAACGGGTAATTATTCTCGATCAATTACCGATGACAGCAACAGGAAAAGTTAAAAAGCATGTGCTGCGCGACGAATACACAGAGCTGTTTGCAAAGATTGGAAAATAACTGGTGACGCGCTTAACGGCGCCAGAACATCGGTGTAAACAACACCAATAGGGTAAATATCTCCAGACGGCCCAGTAGCATACCGCCGCACAACACCAACTTGGCAAAGCTATTGATGTCGCCGTAATTGGCCGCCACTTCACCCAGCCCCGGGCCGAGGTTATTGAGTGAAGCCGCCGTCGCCGACCAGGCCGTAATGTAGTCGAGGCCGGAGGCCATCAGCAGCAGTACAATACCGTAAAACACCGCCAGATAAACGCCAAAGAAGGCCCAGATAGAATTGGTGACACGCTCCGGCACAATGCGCCCATTCACCTTAATGGGAATCACTGCGGCGGGGTGAATCAGCTTTTGAATTTCGCGCAAACCCTGCTTCGCCATAATCATCATACGACCCACTTTTATACCACCACCGGTCGACCCGGCACAGGCGCCAAAAAATGACAGAAAAATAAGAAAGAAAGGCACAAAGCTGGGCCAGGCACTGAAATTATCGGTGGCAAAGCCAGTGGTCGTCATCAGCGACACCAACTGAAAAATACCGTGGTTGAGGCTATCTGTACCGCTATAGGTGCCGCTGTAGTAGAGATAAGTACAGACCACGAGCATGCCTGAAATCAGCATCGCCATGTACAGACGGGCCTCGGAATCGAGAAAATACGAGGTGAGGCTCTTACGATGCCAGGCCATAAAATGCAGGCCGAAATTGAGCCCGGACAGAACCATAAAAAACACACAGACACTGTTGATTAAGGCGCTATCGAAATAGCCGATGCTTGCATCGTGGGTTGAAAAGCCGCCGATCGCGACCGTTGAAAAGCTGTGGCCAATGGCGTCAAACGTATCCATCCCCGCCAGCCAATAGGCCAGAGCACAGGCGGCGGTGAGAATAACGTAGATGAAAAACAACACCTTTGCCGTCTCAGTAATTCGCGGCGTCAGCTTGCTGTCTTTAACCGGGCCCGGTGTTTCGGTGCGATACAGCTGCATGCCACCAATGCCCAGCATGGGCATAATTGCCACCGCAATTACCACAATACCGATACCCCCCAACCACTGCAGTTGTTGGCGATAATAGAGAATGGAGCGCGGTAGTTCATCGAGTCCGCTAATCACCGTCGCCCCAGTCGTGGTCAAGCCTGATATAGATTCAAAGACCGCATCCGTCAACGATAGCGATGACTCCGTCAATGCCAATGGCAATGCGCCACCCAGGCCGAGCATCAACCAGAAAAGCACTGTCACCAAAAAACCATCGCGGGTGCGCAGATCGCCACTACTGCGACTATTGGGCAGCCACACCAACATACCTATGGAAAAAATAATGGCGAAGGCAAGGAAAAAGGCCCCTATCGTCTGCTCCTGATAAATCATTGCCACAGCAATGGGTACCAGYAGAGTAAGGCTGAATATCATCAGCAATAAACCCAAAATACGCGCAATAATCGAATAGTGCATTAGGCGAAGCCAGGACTTGAAATGAGCATGCGAGAATATAAGTCCCTAAAAAAAGGTGAAGCCAACTTGAAAGAGTTTTTCGACATCCCGCGTATGGCGCTTGTCGATCATAAATACGATGACGTGGTCGTCCGACTCTATCACTGTGTCGTGGTGGGTAATAATCACCTCGCCATGACGCACTAGCGCAGCAATGGTCGAGCCCACAGGCAGGGTCAGATCCTCAATCGCCTTGCCCACCACTTTCGAACTTTTAGCATCACCGTGGGCGACAATTTCCAGCGCCTCGGCAGCACCACGGCGCAAAGAGTGTACATTGACGGTATCGCCGCGGCGTACATGACTCAACAGTGAGCTGGTGGTCGCCTGTTGAGGCGACACGGCAATGTCGATTTGGCTGCCCTGCATCAACTCGGCATAAACCGGGTTCGTAATTAAGGTCATGACCTTTCTGGCACCCAGGCGTTTAGCGAGCAGGGAAGCCATAATATTGACCTCGTCATCATTGGTGACGGCGATAAAAACGTCGGTTTTATCGATATTTTCTTCGAGAAGTAATTCCCGRTCTGCCGCCTGGCCATTAAGCACCACTGTCTTATTCAGTGACTCGGCCAGATATTCCGCTCGCGAAAAATTGTATTCAATGAGTTTGACGTTGTAGCTCCCCTCCAGCGCCTTTGCCAAACGGAAACCAATATTGCCACCACCGGCAATGATCAAACGGCGATAGGGCTTTTCCGCACGCCGCAGAAAGCTCATCACCTTGATAATATCCGAGCGAGCGGCGACAAAAAACACCTCATCGCCCTCTTCAATCACCGTATCGCCCTGGGGAACAATGGAGCGGTCTTGACGATAAATAGCCGCTGCACGGGCATCAACACCGGGCATTTCTTCGCGGATTTCACTCAGCTGATGGCCCACCATCGGCCCACCCGCAAGCGCGCGTATCGCCATTAACTGCACCCTGCCATCGGCAAAGTCGAGCACTTGCAGAGCCCCGGGATGCTCGACCAGTTTACAAATATAATCGGTCACCACCTGCTCAGGCGTAATCAGCACATCGACCGGCACATGGGCGTCATTAAAGAGTTTTTCGCGATAGGCTTTGCTGATGTAGCTACTGTCACGCACGCGGGCAATTTTGGTTGGCGTGCGATACAGCGAGAAGGCGATCTGACAGGCCAGCATGTTCACTTCATCACTGCTGGTTACAGCAACGATCATGTCGGCATCTTCTATGCCCGCAGACTCGAGAACGTCAGGGTGGGAACCCAGGCCCGGTACCGTGCGAATATCGAGCCTGTCCTGCAGCTCGCGCAAACGCTTTTCATCGGGGTCGATCAGGGAAATATCATTCGCTTCACTGGCGAGGTTTTCAGCCAATGTGCCGCCGACCTGACCAGCACCAACAATCACAATTTTCATGTTTTAACGTCGCTTACTCATTTTATTTAAGCTCTTACAGCCTTCAKTTTTTTCGCCACTCAGCTCTTACACAGYAGGGCATAATAAAAACCATCGTGACCGTCTATTGTGGGCAACAGTTGACGTCCCAATGGCGTCTGCATGCCCACGTCTACCGTAATATTAAGCACTTTGGCATCGCTGTGGCGAGCAATAAAMMMKRMRWWKYTKKYRWYRWTTTCNKWYKSKTWWWRMRGMKSAGGTTGCGTAGAGCAGTTTACCCCCAGATTTAAGCAGTGGCCACAGGGCGTTGAGCAATTTTGCCTGTAACTCAGCAAGCTGAGCAATGTCATCAGGCTTGCGCAGYAGTTTGATATCGGGATGGCGTCGAATAACCCCGGTGGCAGAACAGGGCGCGTCGAGCAGGATGCGATCAAAGAGCTGACCGTCCCACCACTCATCCGTCGCTGCAGCATCTGCCGCGACCAGATTGGCCTGTACATTCAAACGCTCGAAGTTCTCTCTGACGCGGCCTAAACGCGAGTCATCAATATCGAGGGCCACCAGTTCGGYGAGTTTGGGCTCRCGTTCAAGAATGTGGCAGGTTTTACCGCCCGGGGCACAGCAGGCATCGAGCACTCGCTGCCCCGGCTCTAACGCCAGCAGTTGAGCGGCAAGCTGAGCCGCTTCGTCCTGCACGCTGAGCTGACCCTCGGCAAAGCCGGGAATACCATCAACACCCATGGCTTTAAGGAGTTGCACACCGTCTTCGCTCAGCGCTGTTGACTTCACTTCAATACTCGCCGTCTGCAGTGTGCCTAAGCAATCAGCTCGACTCTGYCGCAAGCGATTGACACGTAATGTCATTGGCCCCGGGTGATTATTAGCGGCAAAAATAGCGGCGGCCTGCTCTGGCCAGGCTTGCTCAATCCGTTTGTACAACCACTTCGGGTGAGCATGCTGATAGACACTATTAGCGGCCAATTGGGTATTGAGACTATCCCGCTCGCGAATAAAGCGCCGTAGCACGCCATTAATCAGCCCTTTTGCCCAGGGTTTTTTCAGCTTTTTAATCGCAGCAACCGTTTCATTAACGGCTGCGTGATCGGGGATGCGTGTTTCCATCAACTGATAAAGCGCGCAGGCAAGGAGTACGTGAATATCTCGATCTTTTGCACGGAATGGCTTTTCGAGTAATTCATGAAGCAAGACGTTTAAGCGGGGATACCAGCGCAGAGTGCCGTAACAAAGCTCCTGCAACAGAGGCCTGTCACGCTCCGTCACCTGCGCCATTAACTCGGGCAGACATTGGTTGAGGGATACCCCGTCACGGGTAACGGCTAATAATACTTTGGCGGCGGCAACTCTAACTTGCACTGTTGCTGTCCTGTGGCAAACCGAGCGGTGTGCCTGCAGTAAATAATTGCGCCTGACTATTCAATACAGCCTGTACCGGCAAGCGTTTTTTACCGGGTAGCTGTATTTCAGTGAGCACTAGCGCACCCTGCCCGCAGGCCACCCAAATACCCCGGCTATCGCATTTTAAAAGTGTACCTGCACTGACTTGATGAGTGTGGGAGGCCTCTAATTCRGCAGCCCACACTCTGAGCCGGTCATCACCCAGGGTGGTGAAAGCAACCGGAAAGGCATTGAAGGCRCGAATTTTTAAATCCAGCTCAGTTGCGGAACACGACCAGTCRAGTCGCGCCTCTTCTTTGCTAATTTTCGGCGCATAACAACTCAGCGCATCATCCTGTACTTCGGCAACCAGACTATTGTCTGCCAAGCCGTCGAGGGCTTCGAGCAAAGCCTCGCAGCCGATRCCTGCCAATTTGTCATGCAGACTACTGCCGGTATCTTCAAGGCTTATATCGCACTTAACCTTGAGTAACATGGGGCCAGTGTCGAGCCCCGCTTCCATTTGCATAATGGTGACACCAGTTTTGTCGTCCCCCGCTTCCAGCGCTCGATGTATTGGCGCAGCACCCCGCCAGCGCGGCAGCAAGGAGGCGTGAACATTGATGCAGCCCAACCGCGGTGTATCGAGCACTACCTGGGGCAATATCAAGCCGTAGGCAACCACCACCATCAAATCGGCATCAAAGGCTTGCAGTTGCTGTTGAGCTTCAGGGCTTTTCAAGGAAAGTGGCTGCATAACGGGCAGACCCTGTTGTTCTGCCAACTGCTTTACCGGCCCAGGCTTGAGCTTTTTACCGCGCCCGGAAGGCCGGTCTGGCTGGGTATATACAGCCACAACGCTGTGTTTGCCCTGATCTAACAAAGCGGCCAGATGGCTGGCTGCAAAATCGGGTGTACCGGCAAAAATAATCTTCAAGATAAAATCTCAGTAGGCGGCAGGTGTCATTTGAAGCAAAGCGAAAAGAGCCGTCTAAATACAGCCCCCAGCAATATTAAGCCGATTGTCGGTGTAGCTTTTCCAGCTTTTTGCGAATCCGCTGACGCTTCAGGGCAGAGAGATAATCGACAAACAATTTACCATTAAGGTGGTCAAGCTCGTGCTGAATACACACCGCCTGTAGGCCATCAGGCTCCAGCTCAAAGGCTTCACCCTTCTCGTTTAACGCTCGCAGGCGAATACAGTCGGGACGCGATACGGTTTCGTAGAAGCCCGGCACCGAAAGGCAACCTTCATCATGCTCCAGCTGGCCATCGCCGATAATCTCTACTTCGGGGTTAATCAGAATCAACGGACTATCTCTCTCTTCAGAAAGATCCATCACCACGATTCTCTCGTGTACGTCAATTTGTGTCGCCGCCAAACCGATCCCTTTGGCCTCGTACATGGTTTCTAACATGTCGTCGAGCAGGTGACGAATGCGCTTATCGACCGTTGCCACAGGCGCGGCAGTGGTACGTAAACGGGGGTCGGGGAATTCAAGAATTGTTCGAATAGTCATAGCTTTGTGATGGAATTCTAGCAAAAAGGTATAAACGGCTGTTAACATCCGGGCTGGTCCAATAATTACAACTCTGAACCTGCCGGTGATGGCAGTATACACCATCGACATTCAGCCTAAGGAAGAGCCTTATGAAAAGCCCCATAAAGACCGTCGCACTGGCACTCATCAGTATCTGGGCCCTTGCCGCGACAGCCGTGGCAGAAGCCCCGTTTAACGACGACATCCCCGATAAGTACACCGTCGTAAAGGGCGATACACTCTGGGATATTTCTGCTCACTTCCTCACTCAACCCTGGTTGTGGCCCGAAATTTGGCAAGTTAACCCCCAGATTCAAAACCCGCATTTGATCTACCCTGGCGATATTATTAGCTTGATCTACATTGACGGTAAACCCCGCCTAATGCTCACGCGTAGCCGCGATATTAAACTCAGCCCTCAAATCCGTGAGATCGCCGACCGTCAGGCCATCCCCGCGCTGCCACTGGATATGATCAATAGCTTCCTGTCGCGTAATCGCGTTGTCGAGCCCGGTGTTCTCGAGAGTGCACCCTACATACTTGCCGGCCAAAACAAGCATATTCTCACGGGCAAAGGTGATACTTTTTATGCCCGCGGCGACTTTTCTGAGGCCCAGGACTCCTATGGCGTTTATCGTAATGGCGGCGCGTTCATCGACCCGATCACCAATGAAACTCTCGGCGTTCGCGCGAAAGATATTGGCGCAGGAACCGTAACGGCTATTAATGACGACATCCTTACACTTATTGCCACCCGTAGCCTTGAAGAGCTGCGTATCGACGACAGGCTTCTGGAACATGAAGAGCGCAAGATCGATACAACCTTCTACCCCAGCGCCCCTCCAGAAGGTACAGAAGGCTTAATTATGTCTGTTGAAGGCGCAGTGAGCACCGGCGGCATGCTCGATGTMGTMAGCATTAATCTCGGCGARCGCGACGGCATKGMMATTGGCAAYATGCTSKCCATYCTCAAAGCYGGYGYCRTYGTTAAAGACCGCGTACAAGGAGGCCGCGTCACTCTACCGCCAGAGAAAGCAGGCCTGCTAATGGTTTTCCGTACCTTTGAAAAGATGAGTTTTGCCCTGGTTCTCACGGCTGAATTACCCATTAAAATCAAGGACATCGTACGTCAGCCGTAAAGCCAGAACTTTAAGAGGAAGACCTTAAAACGGGCCTTCCTCTTAAGAATATAACCTTTAACATGCCCAAGGATGGGATCTATGCTCACCGAGCGCGAATGCGCCCTGATACTACAAGTACTCCCCGGCATCGGTTCCGTTGCCCTCAGTAAGCTTCACCAACAATTTGGCTCTTTTGCCAAAGCCCTGCAAGCACCAATAAATACCGTAGCACCTGCCTACCGCAAAGGGCTTAACGCCTACCGCGCCAAACCCGGTGATTTTGCACAATTCGCACAAAAGACTCTCGACACCTGCACTGTGCAAGCTATCGATATTATTCTTATTTCTTCGCCAAACTATCCGGCGCTGTTACGGGAAATCGATACGCCCCCGGCCCTGCTCTTTGTCAAAGGCAATACCAACGCCCTAAACCTGCCGCAAATAGCTATCGTTGGCAGCCGTCACCATTCCGTCACCGGACAACAAAATGCTCGCGCCTTTGCTCGCCATCTGGCCAATAGTGGCTTTACAATTACCAGCGGCCTAGCTCTTGGAATTGATGSCGCAGCCCACCTTGGCGCACTGGAAACCGGCAATACTATTGCCGTGCTCGGCACAGGGGTTGATGTTATTTACCCCCGCCGTCACCAGAGTCTCTATGCAAACATTATCGCCAGAGACGGCGCGATTGTTTCCGAATTTCCGCCCGGCACACCAGCCCGCCCCGGCAACTTCCCCCAGCGCAATCGTATTATCAGCGGCCTGAGTCTTGGCGTACTGGTGGTCGAAGCCGCACTGAAAAGCGGCTCACTGATTACCGCCCGCCTTGCCATGGAGCAGGGACGTGAGGTTTTTGCCCTTCCCAGCTCCATYCACAACCCCAGCGCCAAGGGCTGCCAYCAATTGATTCGCCAGGGCGCAGCACTGGTTGAAACGGCTGACGATATTATTAACGAACTGGGCGGCATGCTCGCCTACAAAGCCGAAGGGGTGGAGCCAGCAAACATACCAGACACTATCAGTAAGCTTGATGACACCACGAATCAAATACTGAACGCACTCGGCTTTGACCCTGCTGACCTGGATACATTGATGTCACGCACCCAGCTCGCAGCCGCTACGCTCAGCGCACAGCTGGTACAACTTGAGCTCGAAGGCTGGGTCGAGCAGCGAGCCGGACTTTATAGCCGTATCAAATAGCACCCGCCCCGATTGCCCTTGCTTGCGTCTTCGGGTAGCCTGTGCGGTTTTTCACAGCACACGAGGCTTCACCCCATGAGCAAACCCTTTGTCGCCATCTTAATGGGCTCCGACTCCGACCTTCCGATTATGGAAGCCAGCTTTGACGTGCTAAATAAACTTGGCGTGCCTTTCGAAGCGAAGGTCACCTCGGCCCACCGCACTCCCGCCGTCACGCATGACTATGTGACCTCTGCCGATGAGCGCGGTTGCGCCGCCTTTATCTGTGCGGCAGGCATGGCCGCACATCTGGCCGGTGCAGTGGCTGCACTCACCTTGCGACCCGTTATTGGCGTGCCGATTAACGGCTCTCTCGAAGGTCTCGACGCCCTGCTCTCGACCGTACAAATGCCCGGCGGCATTCCCGTCGCCACTGTTGCCATCGGCAAAGCCGGTGCCAAAAATGCCGCTTACCTGGCGGCTCAGATTATCGCCGGTGCCGATCCCACACTGCATCAACGCCTGCTCGACGAACGCGCTGCCAATGCCCAGGTCGTGATCGAAAAGGATCAGGCCTTACAGGATAAGCTGCAGGCCCGAGCCAAGGCCTGATTTTAGGCCCAGGCCATGAAGAACCTTGAGCTGCGACCGCGACTTCGCCAGGTTGCAGCGACCTTGCACAGGGGCGGCGTTGTCGCCTGCCCCACAGAAGCGGTATGGGGCCTCAGTTGCGACCCTAAAAATGCGCGCGCCGTTCAACAGCTGCTCGCCCTGAAACAACGGGAGCCCAGCAAAGGCCTGATTTTAATCGCCGCGGACATCGCCATGTTCGCTCCCTATTTGCACGGCTTAGAGCCCGCACTTATCGAACAACTACGCAACAGCTGGCCCGCCGCAATCACCTGGCTCATCCCCAACAATCACACCGCATCCCCCTGGATCAGCGGCGGCCGCAACACCCTCGCCCTGCGCGTTACCGCCCACCCTGTCGCCGCAGCACTGAGCCGCGCATTTGGTGGGCCACTGGTATCGACATCGGCCAATCCCCAGGGTCTGCCACCGGCAAAATCATTGATGAAGGTCAAAGCATATTTCGGCAATACCCTTGATGCTTGCGCACCCGGATCAATCGGCCACGCAGCCAAGCCGAGCGAGATTCGCAACCTGGTCACTGGCGAAGTCATTCGCGCCGCCAGCTGAGCCACACCGCACATTACGAGGCACACACCATGGTCGACAGTAGCGCCGTTAAAGAATACCTACTCGATTTACAGGATCGCATTTGCCAGACATTACAAACGCTGGAGCCCACTGCCACCTTTCGTGAGGACGCATGGGATCGAGAAGGCGGCGGCGGTGGTCGCTCCCGCGTGATCGAAAATGGTTCCGTGTTTGAAAAAGGCGGTGTTAATTTCTCCCACGTCTTCGGCACACAATTACCCCCCTCGGCGACTGCAGCCCGACCCGAACTTGCCGGGCGCTCTTTTGAAGCCATGGGGGTGTCTCTGGTTATTCACCCCCTCAACCCATTAGTGCCAACATCCCACGCCAACGTACGCTTTTTTATTGCCGAAAAAGAAGGCGAAGAACCGGTTTGGTGGTTTGGCGGCGGTTACGACCTCACCCCCTATTACGGTGACGAAGCCGACTGCAAACAATGGCACAACACCGCCAAAGCAGCCTGCGAGCCCTTTGGCAAAGACATTTACCCGCGCTTTAAAGAGTGGTGCGACACCTACTTCCACCTCAAACATCGCGATGAAGCGCGTGGTGTCGGCGGTCTGTTTTTCGATGACTTCAACGAACTCGGCTTCAACGACAGCTTCGCCCTGATGCGCGCCATCGGCGACAGCTACACCGAAGCCTATGCCCCCATCGTTACCAAGCATGCGGGCCGCGCCTTCACTGAAACACAAAAGAACTTCCAGCTTTACCGCCGTGGCCGCTACGTTGAGTTCAACCTGGTTTATGACCGAGGCACACTCTTTGGCCTGCAATCGGGCGGGCGCACCGAATCCATTCTTATGTCACTGCCACCCCAGGTTAGCTGGCAATATGACTGGCACCCCGAACCCGGTAGTGCAGAGGCAGAGCTTTATACAACCTTCCTGCCTCACCGCGACTGGGCCGACAGCTAAACACCACAGTAGACAACAATGACAGACCAATACGCCGTTTTTGGCAACCCGATAAAGCACAGCCGCTCACCGCAAATTCACCGTGCTTTTGCCGATCAGACAGGGCAGGACATTCACTATGTCAGCACACTGGTTGAGCCGGATCAGTTTCAAACAGCGGCAAAGCAATTCTTCGATACTGGCGGCAAGGGCTTAAATATCACCGTGCCCTTCAAGCAGGATGCCTTCGCCTTTGTCGATCAACTCAGCGAGCGCGCCCGCCGTGCRGGTGCRGTCAACACCCTCATTCGCCAGGATGACAGCTCAATACTCGGCGACAATACYGACGGYATYGGTCTCATTCGCGACATCACCACCAACCTCGGCTGGTCGATTACTGACAAGAAAATACTACTGATCGGCGCTGGCGGTGCGGTKATGGGYGTATTARAACCSCTGTTAAAAAAACACCCRGCMTTAATTGTYATCGCCAATCGCACCGTCAGCAAAGCMGAAAARCTRGCMASKGATTTCRYCGAYCTYGGYAATRTYRAAGSSTGTAGTTTTGRVGCACTMAAAGRMAGCGSSCMYTTTGATCTCATCATCAACGGCAGCAGCGCCAGCCTYAGCGGRCAACTCGCCCCYGTACCCGARDCMGTRYTGAGYAMAAACACCCAGGGCTACGACATGATGTACGCYGCCGAACCCACCCCSTTTATGCRCTGGATGAAYGASCACGGCGCASAGCAAACAGCMGACGGWYTRGGMATGTTRGTYGAACAGGCTGCRGAGTCATTCAGCCTCTGGCGCGGAGTACAGCCTGAAACACAGCCGGTGATTGCGGCAATTCGTRCKGAGATGTCAGCKTARARYAAGCTRTTGGTTGRTWTTTWTAAGCYTGGCAAACAACGCRGCAGCGAAARATCKAACTYTGCTTTCTRCWTACRTCATTTATTATCGCGATAACAGACTCTGGCATTGAAGTTATACGGGGTTTGCATGACGGCATGTTAGCGACACGATATTTGTAAGCGCAGATTCGAAGCGACTTAYRGCGCTCTCAAGACTCACTCGCCTTGCTCAAAATATGGCAAGGCAAGACGCGATTCTATTAATTYTCGTTTACTCAKTGATCACCTGTTTTTCTATTGAAGTGATGCTATCACCGCTTATCAGCTAGCCAAATTAACTCTGCCACTACAGTTGCCATTATTTGTACATATAACTTAATTACACTCRCCTAAAGYCTATTGCTGAATTAGCTATTAGCAATGAGAAAATCGACTCTGACAYNAAAAAACATCAAATAATCACATCGATAATTGTGGTAGAAACATATGGTTAACAAAACAATATTAGTGGTGCTTGATGGCCTGGCGTATCAAACTGCGACACAGTGCATGGGCTTCCTTCATGCTCTAAAAGAACAAGGCGCGGCCACGGTTTATAAAATGCAGTGCGAATTACCATCGTTGTCTCGCCCACTCTACGAGACCATTCTCACTGGCGTGCCGCCTGCTATAAGCGGCATTGTAAATAATCGGGTGGCGCGTAACTCCAATCAAAAAAGCGTCTTCAGCTTAGCGCGTCAGGCAGGATTAACGACTTCAGCCGCCGCGTTCCATTGGTACAGTGAGCTTTATAATTGCAGCCCCTATAATTCAGTACGTGATCGTCATACCCAGGACCCCGATAAGTTAATTCAATATGGTTGCTTCTACCATGAGGAACACTATGCGGATAGTTATCTATACCTCGATGCAGAATCCTTAAGACTTCGTTACAACCCGGATTTTCTATTGGTTCACCCGATGAACATTGACAATGCAGGACATAAGGCAGGCCTTGATAGCGCTCACTACCGTAATACGGTACGCCATTCGGATAATGAATTATCTAATTATTTACCGGGATGGATTGATGCGGGTTATCAGGTTTTGATTACCGCTGATCACGGCATGAATGATGATAAAACACACGGTGGAACACTCTCTACAGAGCGAGACATCCCGTTATTTGTGATAGGAGAGTGTTTCTCACATCAGCAAAGCTGTGCACCTAAACAAACTGAAATATGCGGTGTAATCTGTGAGCTTCTTGGCATTCAGAATTCCAACAAGCCAGTAACCGAGAACTTCTTACTTAATGAACAATTAATAAAAAAACAATATTTACACGAAGTTTCGTCATAACAAAATTTCTTAAATGTATTTTGTGCGTAATGATCTCGATAGTTTCGTATTTGACGCGACCCCAACTTTTCCAAACAGCCAATATGATACCTGGCTCATTTTATTGCGTGCCGAGATGTCAGCATAAAATAAGCTGCTGGTTAATTTTTCAAGCCTGGCAAACAACGCAGCAGCGAAAGACCAAACCCTGCTTTCTGCTTACGCCACATGAGCAATATCGTACGGCAATACATTGATTGACTCCTGGCGCTGTCTTGCTTGCCATAAATCATAGGCATTTTGTAAGCGAAGCCAATGATCTGCCGAAGGCTTGCTGAATACCAATTCTAAACGCAGTGCCATTTCTGGTGTTATTGAGCCTCGAGTATTTAACACTTTTGAAAGCGTCTTACGGCTTATATCTAAATGTTTTGCAACATCTGTAATCGTTAAGCCTAATGAATCAATAATGAGATCTTTCAATATTTCGCCAGGGTGGGCCGGGTTATACATAGTCATTAGTGATAATCCTCATAATTTACAATTTCGACATCTCGCCCAACAAAACGAAAAGTAATTCGCCAATTGCCGCTTACCCTTACAGACCAAATTTCCTTACGAACACCTTTAAGCCGATGTAAGGCAGCCCGGGTAAATCCATATCATCAGGCACTTCAGTTTGGTCAAGGTTTGACAGAATCAGGCGTATTTTACTTTCATGCTTAGCTTGAATGCCTGAAGTCTTGCCCGCTGTATAAAACTTCTGAAGCCCTTTGTGTATGAACGACTTGATCATGCGTAGAGTGTAACCCTAGAGGTTTCGGCATTGCAAGACTGACCTACATTTCACCAACCCTAGCCTCCCTAAAATTTGAAGCCGCACCACATCAATAGTATGATTATTTCATATGGCTATAGAGGCGGTTTCCATGGGCACAAAGCGCAAGACAATCACCGTTACAGATCAACAAAACAGCTGGATTAAGGCACGAATTACAGCGGGCGAATTCACCAATGACAGTGAATATATTCGAGATCTGATACGCCGCGACCAAAGCAGTCAGGCAGATATAGGCGCTATCCGCGCCGCGCTCGTCGAGGGCGAGCAAAGCGGAGAACCCCAATCGTTTAACGCCAGTTCATTCAAGAAAGAAATGCTAGCAAAGCACGGTAAAAGGCATGGCTGAATACCGGCTAGCGCCGAAGGCCATAGATGATATGGAGGCAACCTGGCTGTACTCATTGGCGCAATGGGGAGCACAACAAGCAGAACGATACATCGACGATGTAACTGAAGCCTTCGAGTTTTTGGCTACAAGCCCGAAGGCCGGATTGAATTACGAAAACATCCGTACTGGATACCGAAAACACCCCATTATTCGCCATGTTATTTATTACCGTGAAACAGACTACGGGATTGAGGTTATACGGGTTTTACATGATCGAATGTTAGCGACACGATATTTATAAGCGCAAATTGGAGACGATTTATGACGCTATCAAGGGGTCATTTTCCTTGCCCAGAATACGGTACTGCAAGTACGCGACCCCGCTAATTCGTTAACTTACTGATTTTTATTCGCCGTAAGTTACTATTATTTCTTTTGAGAGTAATTTTTCTATATAACGGTTTAATTTTTTATCTGCCCCTGAAAATAGTGCCAAGTCGTATTTTGCACGACTGAGCATAATATAAATCGTATTTTCTTTAGTGTTATTTGTTAACGGCGCTAACACGACAGGGAAACTCCTTCCTGCGATATCACTTAAAGATACAAACATAACAGGCTTATTTTTATCACCATCAATACTATATTGTATTTTTGATTTACCCAAAATACCTGATAGTTTTTTTAAACTAGCATCATTTTCATAAAATATGACGACCGGAATCGAATCTGTAAAAACCTCACCAATTAGATTAATTTTATCATTAACAAGCTCAATAAAATTCAATGCATTATCTATATATGCAATTTGAGGGTCACGGAAGCCTTTTTGATTTTCAAAATACTCATTACTTATATCTAAAAATGGCCTCCCCATAATTAGCTGCCGATAATTAAAACTACAGCTACCAAGTCCATAGGTTTGTCTAAAATTGTGCCTGAGCGTAAAAATATTAAGCTTTTGTTCTTTTGAGAATTCTGGCTTTAAGTGCTCAAGATTTTCCCAGCAACCAATACCGCCCTCACTCTCTGCCTGCAACTCATCTCCTGTCAATATTACATTTTTAGAAAGAAGCCATGTAAGCTCAATATCAAGTAAAGATACGTCTTGCGCCTCATCTATTATCACCGTATGAAATATATCCGAATTACCAATTAATTTATTAATATAGTGAAAAAACAATCTACCTTCATTTTCTGACGAGCCCATAGAAAAGTTATTTGACAGAAATTCTGCCCTTATATCATCAACAATTGCACTTACTTCTTTTGAAGCCCTAGATTGACTCTCAACATGGCTTTCCTTCAACTTGTCTAACTTGCTTGATTCTGTTCTTTTATACTTATTAGTTTCATTCCTGATTTCCGCCTCATCACCCAAACTTAGAGACTCGTCATTCATTGAAGAAAAAAGATAACGAATCCTTCCTATCCCTTTATTTTTTATTTTTTATTTTTTATTTTTTATTTTTTATTTTTTATTTTATCAGAAATAGACTTAGAGAAACTTCCAACTCTTTCATTTATATCACTCTGTAATGTCTTAATTTTATTTCTATTATTTAATACTAAATCTACAAATCCTTTCCTTTTGCTTTTATACAGGCTGATCTTTTTATTTACACTTTTATTTTTAGCAAGTGTCCTAGCTATATCCTCATCGTCACCACCCAAGCCTTTAATATTATTGCTCAATAATTTGCCGGATTCTTTGACGAGTTTATTAAAACAATTCTGCATCTCAATAGCGGTATTGCGCACCGCCTTAATATCATTAACTGGCTTAAGGCTAAAATGGCATGATATGAACTCCCGAGGGGTCATAATGATCAAGTCATCAATGTCTATTGACTTAAGGAGTTCATGGAACTCAGAAACAACCATTTCATTCTTGACCAAGATACAAATTTTATTTGCATCTATACCGTCATTTTTTTGAATTAGCTTTATTTTTTGTAGAACCGTGGTAGATTTTCCCGTCCCTGCAGGCCCATCAATTATATAACTCCCTTCTCCATAGATTGCTTTTCCCTGTGCGCCTGTAGGAATAATCTCATGAATTCATATGAATTAATTTTTTGTTTTTTTATAGAGCCTTCAATCCCGAAACCATCTTCCAGCTCATGCCTAGCGCTTTTAAAAAAACCTTTTCCTGAAGGAGTGTCATATTGTATATCAGTCAAATCATCTGCTGTTGGATTGTAGCGGCCTATTAAGCTAACAGCTCCCAACGAAATATGACTTCCAATATTAGGGCTTTCATCATCGAGCTCTGCTCTTAAAAAATCCTTTGCTCTTAGGTCGTTCCATGGGAAAACCCTGTAATTCCCATACTTATTTTTGGATGTAATTAAGTCATCAGATTTGCTTTTAGTAAGATAAACATTTGTAGAGTCAAAACGTATTCTATGGAATATCGGTGTATCTGGGTGTTTTTTATAAGTCTCAAAATCCATTTTCAAATCTGACTTAAATTTCATGGTTAATTCTCATAACGATGCACCATACGTATAGCGAATTGGCACCGCAGCCGTTAGATTGCGCGCCTGGTTGGGTTACTATACCTCTTGGAATTTAATAACATTCCCAAAACCCAAGAGCTCTTCCGCTTTTTGCCTTGCTTCTGACTCAGTGTAGGCACTAACAGTAACGGTTTTTCCATATTGATCTACAGCAATAAATGTTCTCATCTAATAACCCCACTCGTCAGGCTTGACTCTAGCTTTCGGTTTTAAGTACGCCGTCTGAAAAATACACTTCGGTCAAACTCAAAGCTTTTTCTTCGATATCTACGGCAAAAAATAAAAAGCCCGGACAACTCAAAGATTGGCCAGGCTTTTTAAAATAACAGTTAAACGCCTTTTTTGTATTATTTAACCTGCTGCGCCAACTCACCCGCCGCATAACTAACCGATACCGCATCCAGACTCAGCGCTTTAATTTTATCCGCATTACCGGCAGCACCAAATGATTCATAACGCGCAACACAAATATCTTTCATCGCCGTGGTTGCCGCCGCGAGGTATTTACGCGGGTCAAAGTCTGCAGGGTTTTGCGCCATGTAGCGACGCATGGCGCCGGTTGATGCCAGCCGCAGGTCGGTATCAATATTCACTTTGCGCACGCCGTGTTTAATGCCCTCAACAACTTCTTCAACCGGCACGCCGTAAGTTTCAGGAATTTCTCCGCCGTACTCGTTGATGATCGCCAGCCACTCCTGGGGCACTGCGGAAGAGCCGTGCATGACTAAGTGCGTGTTGGGGATGCGCGCATGAATATCTTTTACGCGCTGAATGGCCAGCACATCACCCGTGGGTGGGCGGGTAAATTTGTACGCGCCGTGGGAGGTACCAATGGCAATCGCCAGGGCATCAACATCGGTTTTTGCAACGAAGTCAGCGGCCTCATCCGGGTCGGTGAGCATTTGGTCAAGGCTCAATGTGCCTTCTGCACCGACGCCATCTTCTTCGCCCGCCTGTCCGGTTTCCAGCGAACCCAGACAACCCAGCTCACCTTCAACAGATACGCCGCAGGCGTGGGACATTTCCACAACGCGACGCGTAACGTCGACGTTATATTCATAGCTAGACGGGGTTTTGCCGTCTTCTTCGAGGGAGCCATCCATCATCACCGATGAAAAGCCCAGTTGTATTGAGCGCTGGCAAATGGCGGGGCTGGTGCCGTGATCCTGATGCATTACCACGGGGATATGGGGGAATTCTTCGATGGCCGCGAGAATTAAATGGCGCAGGAAAGGCGCGCCGGCATATTTTCGCGCACCGGCAGAGGCCTGCACAATAACCGGTGAATTGGTCTCATCAGCCGCTTCCATAATGGCACGCATTTGCTCGAGGTTGTTGACGTTGAACGCGGGCAGGCCGTACTGAAACTCTGCGGCGTGATCCAACAATTGACGCATGCTTACTAGTGCCATAACTTTTTCCTTCCTTCTTGATGACTGACGTCGTTATTTAATTAGTTACTTAAATTACTTAAGGTTCTGCCCCTACGAAGGGCATTTGTATCGAGCGAGCTAGTCGTCGCCACGCTCTTCTAATATCGCGACTGCGGGTAGAGTCTTGCCTTCAACGTATTCGAGGAAGGCACCGCCGCCGGTAGAAATATAGGACACATCATCGCTAATCCCGTATTTATCAACTGCTGCTAAAGTGTCACCGCCACCGGCGATGGAAAAACCCTTGTTCGCGGCGATGGCTCGGGCTATCGCTTCGGTACCTGCGCCAAATTGGTCGAACTCAAAGACACCGACCGGGCCGTTCCAGATAATAGTACCGGCATCTTGCAGAATGGCGGCAAGTTTCGCCGCTGTATCGGGGCCGATATCAAAAATCATATCGTCTTCACTGACATCATCGGCCGACTTTAGGGTGGCTTCAGCCTGCTCCGAAAACTCACTGCCCACCACCACATCCGTCGGTAGTGGGATGTCACATTTTTCCATTAAGCCACGAGCGACATCGGTTAGATCGTGTTCGCACAATGACTTGCCAACGGGCTTGCCGGCAGCGGCTAAAAAAGTATTGGCGATGCCGCCGCCAACGATCAATTGATCAACCTTATCGGACAATGCTTCAAGCACTTTAATCTTCGTCGATACTTTTGCACCGCCCACAATGGCGACGACGGGCTTCGCCGGTGCGGCGAGGGCTTTCGCCAGCGCATCCAGCTCACCGGCTAATAGCGGACCTGCACAAGCGACTTTGGCAAAGCGAGCAACGCCGTGGGTCGAGGCTTGTGCCCGATGAGCCGTACCGAAGGCATCCATCACAAAAATATCGCAGAGGCTGGCATAGGCTTTTGCCAGGGCCTCATCATTCTTTTTCTCGCCTTTATTAAAGCGCACATTTTCGAGCAGGGCGACACTACCACTGGCGACATCGACACCATTGCGCCAATCGCTAATCACCGGCACGTCACAGCCCAGCAAGCGACTCAAATGAGCGGCCACGGGTTGCAGTGAAAATGTACTGTCGGCTTCGCCTTCAACCGGGCGACCGAGGTGGGACATCAACAAGACTTTAGCGCCCGCTGCCATTGCGCTGCGAATAGTCGGCAGGGCCGCACGAATGCGCGCATCAGAACTGACCGCGCCATCTTTAATGGGTACGTTCAAGTCTTCCCGTATTAACACTCGCTGATTGGCGAGATCGAGATCTTTCATTAACTTGATAGTCATTGTCTTTGCGCTTCCTTTTGCTTCTTCAAGAATTGTTGTTTCAAAAACCTGGATTATCAGGCTTGTTATTGCCCGTACTTAGCTTTACAGCAGCCAGCCCTTCCAAAATTCAGACTTTCCAATATTGAATAATGTCGACCATACGATTGGCGTAGCCCCATTCATTATCAAACCATAGCAAGACTTTCACCAGGCGCTCGCCGCCGACGCGGGTCTGGCTAGCATCGACGATACCCGAGTGGGCGTCGTGATTAAAATCACAGGACGCCAAGGGCTCTTCGGTAAAACCCAGAATATTGTTTAACGGCCCCTCGCTGGCGGCACGCAGAATGGCGTTAACCTCTGCGCTTGTTGTGTCTCGCTGCACCTGCACTGACAAGTCGATAGCCGATACATTTTGCGTCGGCACACGCATCGCCTGTGCTTCAAAGCGACCGCTCAGCTCGGGCAATATGCGGTCAATGCCCTTCGCCAAACCGGTTTCAACCGGAATAATCGACTGAAAGGCCGCGCGGGTTTTACGCAGATCGGTGTGGTGATAAGAGTCGAGCACCGGCTGATCATTCATCGCCGAATGGATGGTGGTAATCACCCCCGCTTCAACACCCAGGGCATCGTGCAGTGCTTTAATCGCTGGCACCACACAATTGGTGGTGCAGGATGCGGCTGAAATGATTTTATGCTCATGGCTTAATTGCTGATGATTAATGCCGTACACCACAGTGGCATCAATATCGGCTTCTGCAGGCTGTGAAAACAACACGGCCTTAGCACCCGCGTCAATATGTTGCTGGGCAATATTGCGCTGGGCAAAGGTGCCCGTACATTCGAGTACCAGGTCAACAACGTGCTCAGCCCACGGTAATTCAGTGAGGGCTTGCTGATGACTGACCTGAATCTCATGCCCATCAATCACCAGCCGTTCGCCGCCGCTGTTCAACACGCCAACCTCGCCGGGAAAGCGGCCATGGGTGGAGTCATAGCGGGTCAGGTAAGCAATCGTTTCCAGATCAGCCAGTTCGTTAATGGCAACAACCTGCAAACGCTCGCCGAGCTGCGCCTGCCGCTCATGCAGAGCGCGCAGCACGCAACGCCCCACGCGACCGAAACCATTAATGGCTATACGCAGTGTCATTTAAGCAAGCAGCGCCTTCGCTTTGGCCAGCACGTTTTCAACGGTGAAGCCAAAGTGCGCCATCAGCTCAGGGCCAGGGGCGGAAGCACCAAAGGTACTCATGCCAATCACTGTGCCATCGAGGCCGGTGTATTTGCACCAGAAATCCTCATGCAGTGCTTCAACGGCAATGCGCTTGCGCACGCTCGACGGTAGTACAGATTCGCGATAGGCGGCATCCTGGGCATCGAAAATCTCGGTACAGGGCATGGAGACAACACGTACTTTACTGCCTTGTTCCCTGAGGGTTTTCGCGGCTTCAACAATTAACTGCACTTCAGAACCCGTCGCCATCAAAATTAAATCCGGCTCGCCGTCGCAATCGACTAATGTRTAAGCACCTTTCGCGATATCGGCGACTTGCCCGGCTGAGCGCTCTTGATGGGGCAAGCCCTGGCGGGTAAAGATCAATGCCGAGGGGCCATTTTGGCGTTCGATAGCGGTCTTCCAGGACACGGCAGATTCAACCGTGTCGCAAGGACGCCAGGTGTTCATGCCCGGCGTGGTACGCAAACTGGTGAGTTGCTCCACAGGCTGGTGTGTGGGGCCATCCTCACCGAGACCAATGGAATCGTGGGTGAAAACAAAAATGCTGCGCAGCTTCATTAATGCGGCCATGCGCACGGCGTTGCGGCAGTACTCCATAAACACTAAAAAGGTTGCCCCGTAGTTAATAAAGCCGCCGTGCAAGGCGATACCGTTCATCATCGCCGCCATGCCAAACTCACGCACACCGTAATAAAGGTAGTTGCCAGAAGCATCATCAGCGGTGACGTCTTTRCAGCCCTTCCACATGGTATTGTTAGAGCCCGCCAAATCAGCCGAACCACCGAGTAATTCGGGTAGCACAGGCCCAAAGGCATCGAGACAATTTTGCGAGGCTTTACGGGTTGCCGGTGACTCGCCCTTGGCCTGACATTCGTCGACATAGGCCTGAGCCTGTGCGGAGAAATCTGCCGGCAAGTCACCACTCACCCGGCGCTGTAATTCAGCCGCCAATTCGGGGTGGGCCTTAGCGTAGGCGTCAAAGCGCTGTTGCCACTCGGCTTCGGCCTTACTGCCTTTATCACTCGCTGACCAGCCCTCATAAATCGTATCGGGCACCACAAATGCGCCATGCTTCCAACCCAGCGCCTTCTTAGTCGCGGCAATTTCTTCAGCACCCAGTGGCGCGCCGTGGCAGCCAGAGGTGCCCTGCTTCGCGGGCGAACCAAAACCAATGACGGTTTGGCAGCAAATCAGTGTCGGCTTATCACTTTCACTGCGAGCCAGCTCTATCGCTGCTTTAACGGCTTCGCCATCGTGGCCGTCAACCACGGGAATGACCTGCCAACCGTAGGCTTCGAAACGTGCCGGGGTATCGTCGGTAAACCAGCCTTCAACTTCACCGTCAATAGAAATACCGTTGTCGTCATAAAAGGCAATGAGCTTGCCCAGCTTGTGAGTGCCCGCCAATGAACACGCTTCGTGGGAGATGCCTTCCATCAGGCAGCCATCGCCGAGAAAGGTATAGGTGTAGTGGTCGACAACATCGTGACCGGGCTGATTAAACTGCGCGGCGAGGATTTTCTCCGCCAGCGCCATGCCAGCTGCGTTAGCCAGACCCTGACCCAAGGGCCCAGTGGTGGTTTCAATACCCGGCGCTTCACCCAGCTCGGGGTGGCCCGCGGTTTTGGAATGCATTTGGCGGAAGTCTTTTATATCCTGCAAAGACAGCKCATAACCCGTCAGATGTAGCAGCGAATACAAGAGCATCGAGCCATGGCCGTTCGACAACACAAAGCGATCGCGGTCAGCCCAGGCAGGGTTCGCCGGATTGTGGCAAAGGTAATCATTCCACAGCACTTCGGCGATATCCGCCATGCCCATGGGGGCACCGGGGTGGCCACTATTAGCCTGTTGGACAGCATCCATACTGAGCGCACGTATAGCATTGGCAAGATCACGGCGAGATTGCATCGAAGCGATACTCCAGAAGATAGAAAAAAAGGGGCGCTATTTTCCCGCACCTGCGCCGGTCAGTAAAGAACTCCTGTCGATTTATAAAAATTTGTGTCCCATTTAATGGCACAATGGCTACAACAAGAACCCATCGCCCRCAACATCAATTAATTTTGATATTAAAATATCACTGTAGTACAGTCGCGCCCATGACCACACACCCAAGCCATAACGAACAAGCCCTAACGGGAATCCCCTATCTCAGCATCTTGTGCAAAGCCGCTGGGGACGAACTGCGTCTGCAAATTTTGCGCGCGTTACAGCGTGACGCTTTTGGGGTGCTCGAGTTATCGAAAATGTTTGGCATACGCCAGCCCGCCATGAGCCATCATTTAAAAGTACTCGCCAAGGCCGGCCTGGTCGTCACGCGCAAAGAAGGCACCTTTATTTTCTATCGTCGTAATATCAACGACGGCAGCGAACTGGCTCTGTTGCGCGAGCAAATTTTTACCCAGCTTGATACCTGTGGCTTATGTCCCGAGGTACTCGCCGAAGTTGAGCAGATTCACAAACGTCGATCAGCAACATCAAAAACCTTTTTCGCCAATAATGCCGAAGGCTTTCGCCAACAGCAGGACCTGATCGCCAGCTATTCACTCTATGGYGATGCGGTRYTGSAAYTGCTCGARCCSGARYGCCNARAAGGNMGCAAARTCYGTYCTCGAAATCGGHCCCGGYGAAGGYGARYTATTRGCGGCACTGGCACCRCGCTTTGAACAGGTGATCGCCCTCGATAATTCATCTGTCATGCTCGAACGTGCCGAAGCACTCGTCGGTGAAGAGCTCTGCGGCAACATCCGTTTTATTCTCGGCGAGACAGACTCTACAGCTGCCGCCAAACTCAGTGTCGATTGCATCACCTTAAATATGGTGCTCCATCACGTCGCCACTCCCTCCGACATGCTCAAAGATATTTTCCAGCTACTCAAGCCCGGCGGCACTTTAATCATCACCGAACTCTGCCAGCACGACCAGGATTGGGTGCGCGATACCTGCGGCGACCTGTGGCTTGGCTTTTGCCCACTCGAGCTCGGTATCTGGGCTGAAGAATGCGGCTTTAAAGAAGGCGAAAGCGTTTACATGGCACAACGCAACGGCTTTAAAGTCCAGCTACGAAAATTTCATAAATAAGCGTCTACATCAGTAGATCGACAACAAAAGCCTGTTAACAAAAAGGACCGACAGATGAGTCAGTACAGTATTTTTACCTCTGAATCCGTATCAGAGGGCCACCCCGATAAAATGGCCGACCAGATTTCAGACGCCATTCTCGATGCGATTATTGCCGACGACCCCAACGCYCGCGTKGCSGTGGAGACWYTGGTAAAAACCGGTGTTGCCGTTGTCGCCGGTGAAGTACGCACCAATACTTATGTTGACCTYGAAGACATCGTYCGCAATGTCATCCTCGACATCGGTTACGACAGCTCTGACGTTGGCTTTGATGGCGCGACCTGTGCCGTGYTSAAYGCYATTGGCAAACAGTCTGTCGATATCGCCGTTGGTGTCGATGAAGCCGACAATAAAGATCTCGGTGCAGGCGATCAGGGTTTGATGTTTGGCTACGCGACCAATGAAACCGATGTACTGATGCCAGCCCCCATCTTCTACGCCCACCGTTTGGTCGAACGCCAAGCCTATTTGCGCAAGCAAAAAATACTGCCCTGGCTGCGCCCCGATGCGAAAAGCCAGATTACCCTGCGCTATGAAAAGGGTTTGCCCGTCGCGATTGACGCGGTCGTATTATCCACCCAGCACAGCCCCGACATTTCCCTCTCCGATCTGCAAGAAGCGATTATGGAAGATGTCATCAAGCCGATTTTGCCTGCCGAATGGYTGCATGCAGACACCCGTTACCACATCAATCCCACGGGCCAGTTTATTATCGGCGGCCCCATGGGCGATTGTGGCCTTACCGGGCGCAAGATTATTGTCGACACCTACGGCGGCATGGCCCACCACGGTGGCGGCGCGTTCTCGGGCAAAGATCCCTCCAAGGTTGACCGTTCAGCCGCCTACGCTGGGCGTTACGTRGCGAAAAACATCGTTGCCGCTGGCCTGGCTGAGCGCTGCGAAATTCAGGTTTCCTACGCTATTGGCGTGGCTGAACCCACCTCGATTGCGGTCAACACCTACGGCACTGGCGTGATGCCCGATGAGCGTATTTCCGAACTGGTTAAAAAGCACTTCGACCTGCGCCCCGCTGGCCTTATCGAGATGCTGCAACTGAAGCGACCCATTTACCGCCAAACGGCTGCCTACGGTCACTTCGGGCGAGAAGAAGCCGATTTCACCTGGGAAAAAACCGATAAAGCCGAGGCTTTGCGAGCGGAAATTTAATCGTAAAACGACGAACAGAGCACGACAAGCGCCACCACGGCGATAGCTAGCAACACATAAAGAGGAATGGACAGTGAGTAATTTTGCCAATGTAGACGCATTAGCACCCGACTATAAAGTCGCCGATATCAGYCTCAGTGACTGGGGYCGYATGGAAATTGAAATCGCCGAAACAGAAATGCCAGCGCTRATGGCWATTCGTGAAAARTAYCACCACGAACARCCMCTGGCCGATGCCAAAATTCTCGGCTGCATYCACATGACCATTCAAACGGCCGTGYTGATTGAAACCCTGGAGTCCCTCGGCGCAGAAGTGCGCTGGTCGTCGTGCAATATTTTCTCCACTCAAGACCACGCTGCCGCCGCTATTGCCGCCAGCGGCGTTGCCGTTTACGCATGGAAAGGCGAGACCGAAGAAGAGTACGAGTGGTGCATCGAGCAAACCATCTTAAAAGACGGCGAACCCTGGGCCGCCAACATGATTCTCGATGACGGCGGCGACTTGACCCAAATCCTCCACGATAAATATCCAAAGATACTCGATGCCGTACACGGCGTGACCGAAGAAACCACCACCGGCGTACATCGCCTCTACGAAATGCTCGAAGCCGGGCAACTGAAAATACCGGCYATTAACGTCAACGACTCTGTCACCAAGTCGAAAAATGACAACAAGTACGGTTGCCGCCACAGCCTCAACGATGCCATCAAACGCGCCACCGACCACTTGCTGGCCGGTAAAAAAGCATTGGTTATCGGCTACGGCGATGTGGGCAAAGGCTCGGTACAATCCCTCTGCCAGGAAGGCATGATTGTTAAAGTCGCAGAAATCGACCCCATTTGTGCCATGCAAGCCTGTATGGACGGCTTTGAAGTGGTTTCGCCTTATATTGACGGCATCAATACCGGCACCGCAGAGGGTATCAACACCRCCCTGCTCAGCACTATTGACCTGGTCGTCACCACCACCGGCAAYGTAAATGTCTGCGATGCMSAGATGCTCAAAGCCCTGAAAAGCGGCTGCGTCGTCTCCAACATCGGCCACTTCGACAATGAAATTGATACTGCCTACACCCGCGACAACTGGTTCTGGCAAGAGGTCAAACCTCAGGTACACAAAATCTACCGCGCCAAAACGATTGAAGCGGCCGACAACGATCACTTATTACTATTGTCTGAAGGCCGCCTTGTTAACCTGGGCAACGCCACGGGCCACCCCAGCCGCATTATGGATGGCTCTTTTGCCAATCAGGTACTGGCGCAGATCCACCTCTACGCACAGAAGTTTGCCGATATGAATGAAGCGGCTCAAAAGCAGGCCTTGCTGGTTGAAGTACTGCCCAAGCACCTCGACGAAGAAGTCGCTGCACACATGGTGAAAGGCTTTTCTGGCGTGCTCACCCAACTGACGCAAACTCAGGCGGATTACATCAACGTCGACGTCGACGGGCCGTACAAGTCAGACACCTATCGCTATTAATTCGCCATTACTATATCGTCCCGCACCCGTAGTGCTGTTCGCGCAGTACTACGGCCCGGGGCTTTCCCCGGCGAGATACATCACAACGCTACAAACTGATGAGAAGTAAACCCTGGCATGACTAAAGACTGGTTATTAAGTTTTGAGTTTTTCCCGCCAAAAACTCAGCCCGGTGCCGAAAAACTGGCCCGCACCCGTGAAACTCTGGCACAACTCGCGCCGGAGTATTTCTCGGTGACCTATGGTGCCGGTGGCTCCACCCGCGACAACACACGAGATGTCGTGCTCGAAACCCGCGCCGCCGGTCTCGATGTTATGCCCCATTTGTCATTTGCCTTTGGTGACGATGATGCCAATGCGATTAAAGCCCTGCTAGAAACCTACAGCGAAGCTGGCGTCTCACGCTTGCTGGCCCTGCGTGGCGATTTACCTAGCGATCCTGAAAACACCCGCAAGCCCATCCATGCCAATGAGCTGGTCGCTTTTATACGCGAACATTTTGGCCAGCAGTTTGCCCTGCAGGTGGCCGCCTACCCTGAAATTCATCCCGATGCCAAAAGCTATAACGATGATATTTACTGGCTCGGCGAAAAATTCAAAGCTGGGGCAGACGGCGCCATCACGCAATACTTTTTTAATATCGACGCCTACTGGCACTTCCTCGAGCAAGCCACCAAAGCCGGCATCGACAAGCCTATCGTGCCCGGTATTATGCCGATCACTAATTTCACCAATCTGGCGCGTTTTTCCGCTAACTGCGGCGCAGAAATCCCTCGCTGGATGGCGAAAAAACTTGAACAATACGGCGACGACCAGGCCAGTATTATCGCCTTTGGTGCTGATGTCGTTACCCAGCTTTGCGAACGCCTGCTAGAGGGCGGCGCACCGGGCCTGCATTTTTACACTATGAATCAGGCCGAACCCAGCGTCGACATTCTCTCCCGTCTCGGTATCAGCCCCGAGCAGAGCTAGCCCCATGCGCGTGCCAAGAGTCTATATCGACCAGGCCCTGAAAAGCGGGACTGAACTGGCACTGGATAAATCCGCCGCTCACTATCTTGTTTCCGTCCTCCGCCTGCGCGCCAACGACGCACTGATTGTCTTTAACGGCAGCGGCGGTGAATATTCTGCTGTACTGCAATCCGCGACCAACAAACAGGCBACAATTTCCATCGGCGAACACAGCGCAGGCGTAAAACCGAGCCCGGTGCGGGTAATACTTGCCATCGGCCTGTCGCGGGGCGAGCGCATGGACTGGGTGATACAAAAAGCCGTCGAACTCGGCATCAACGAAATCATCCCGCTATTCACCGAGCGCTGCGAAGTCAAACTTAAAGGGGAGCGCGCCCTTAAAAAGCGCGGCCACTGGCAGCAAATTGCCATTAGCGCCTGCGAGCAAAGCCAACGCAATGATGTGCCCGAGATACAAGCCGCTCAACCACTGAGTGAGTTTCTCGCGGCCAGCGCCGCTAATTCAGCGCTCAAGCTGATACTCGATCCTAGGGCTGAGAAAAGTCTGGGTAGCACCTTGCTCAGCCAGGCCTCCCCAGCAAAGACTATCGTTTTACTATCAGGCCCAGAGGGCGGTTTTAGCGATGGGGAAATCGATCTCGCACAACAAAAAGCGGTTATTTCCGTCGGTCTCGGCCCTCGCGTATTGCGCACAGAAACTGCGCCACTCGCCGCATTGAGTATCGTACAAGCCCTGCTCGGGGATTTGGCCTAACAGCCTGGCGAAGGCCTCAAATTTTTTACGCGGTGATACTCTATCCACACCTTGCAGCACCTATAATCTCTCCAAACAGATTAATTACCCGGCCCGACAAAARCTTATTCAACGGAACCTGCTATGGATTTCTCCTTTTCTGAACAGCAACTGCAAATTAAAGACAGCATCGAAAAACTCTGCAAGCCCTTTGATGACCAGTACTGGCTCGACCGCGATACCGATGGCGAATTTCCCGAAGATTTCTGCCGTGCTCTGGCCGACGATGGCTGGCTGGGTATTTGTATGCCCGAAGAAGTTGGCGGTAGCGGCCTGGGTATTAGTGAAGCGGCAGTGATGGTGCAGACTATTGCCGAATCAGGTGCCGCCAATGGCGGCGTTTCCTCGGTCGCCATCCCCCTTTTTGGCGTCAACCCTATTGCCGTGTTCGGCACGGAAGAGCAGAAGCAACGCATGTTGCCGCCGGTGATGCGCCGCGATGATATTCCTTGCTTCGGTGTTACCGAACCGGACACCGGACTCGACACCACACGACTGAAAACCCAAGCGATTTTGAAGGGCGATCACTACGTGGTGCACGGCCAGAAGGTCTGGACATCAACCGCGCAAGTGTCGAACAAAATTATGCTGATCGCCCGCACCAAGCCCGAGTCAGAAACCAAGCGCCCCATCGATGGCCTGACGCTGTTTTATACCGACCTCGACCGCAGCACCTGTGAAATTCGCCGCATCGAGAAAATGGGCCGCAAGTGCGTCGACTCCAACCAGCTGTTTATTGATGGCTTAAAAATCCCGGTGGAAGACCGCATCGGCGAAGAGGGCAAGGGCTTTCGCTACTTGCTCCACGGGCTGAATCCCGAGCGCGTACTCATCGCCGCCGGCCTGGTCGGCCTCGGTCGCGCCGCACTGAAGCGAGCSGTCACTTACGCTGGTGAGCGCGTTGTCTTCGGTCGCCCCATTGGCCAGAACCAAAGTGTGCAGCATCCATTGGCGGAATCCTGGATCGAGCTGGAAGCTGCCAACTTAATGGTCTTTCGCGCTGCTGCGGCATACGACAATGGCGAAGATGCCGGCGCCTACGCTAATGCCGCCAAGTATTTTGCCGCTGAAGCCACCTTTAAAGCCTGCCAACAAGCGGTAATGACCCACGGCGGCATGGGCTACGCCAAGGAATATCACGTCGAGCGCTATTTGCGCGAGTGCATGATTCACCGCCTGGCACCGATCAGTCCGCAATTAATATTGTGCTTTATTGCTGAGAAAGTTCTCGGTCTGGCAAAGTCCTATTAGCTCACCAACAACCGTATATTTAGGGGCTCAGTGGCCCCTCAACATTTTGCCGGTAYAACGCGCCCTTTCACATCTTCGTAAACTTGAATAATACTCACGGCAGGCTGAGGGGCGGCGTTGTGGCCAACAGCGGAAACCACCGCAAATTTGTAACCGCCGAGACATTGAATCGCACTTTTCACCTCACCTTTGCGCGTTGCGAAGGTATAGCTCTCCAGCTCACTGCCGGTATTTACAGAGGACAAACTCTCACCCATTTGTCGAACACGCGGATCACYGGCAAAACCCGGCGTGGCACTTAACAGTAAAACCACGAGCAACACATGGGGAAACGAGGGACTAATTTTTATCAGCATAATTTTCTCAACATGTTTAACTCCGATTACCTATCATAACCCTGCGCCGCGGCTTTACATAAATCAGATGAAAGCTCCAGGCARACCCACCGCTTAGTACGGAAACCTAAAAGGAACCCGGCTCCAGCTTACTTGTCATAACAGCGGTAATATTTTTCTTAAAGCCGGACAAGACTCACAGAAACCCTTTCAGCATCAAAAATGCCGACGAGTATTGTATTTTTTTTGTCATCAGCGACAATAGCGGCCCAACGACTGACTGCCATCCAACTCTGGCCAAAGGGTCTGTTCAAGTTTCAACTTACTGAAGGACTAAAACGTAACCTAAATTGATGAAACATTCGCTTCCCAGGCTCATACCGGCACGTTTACAGATAGTTTTCGCTCTAGCGCTTTTACTATCCGCCTGCACTATTACCCCAGCCAAACAAGAAGCGCAAACCTCTATCAATGGCGATAATTGTCCCACAGTAGCCAAAGCGCCAGCCTGCCCTACTCTGCAAGTAAAAACCTGCCCCAGCGTTAAACCTCGTCGCTGCCCTGTTAGCCCCGCCGCCAAAATTGCTGACAAATTCGTGATTGGCGAAATTGAAAAGGTATGGATTGAYCCACCCCAACAGACATTTATGGCACGCATCGACACCGGCGCAGCTAGCACCTCTATTCACGCCAGTAATATCATCTCCTTTGAACGGGACGGCCGTGACTGGGTGCGCTTTCAAGTCGATCACGCCTCAGTAAAAGCGCCCATTGTCATCGAGAGACCACTGGCCCGCACCGTATTAGTCAAACAGGCAAACACTGAGACCTCAGAGCGACGGCTGGTCGTTAAGATGACGGTTACCCTCGGCTCTATGACCGAACAAATTGATGTCTCTCTGTCCGAACGCTCTGCCATGACTTACCCGGTGTTAATTGGCCGAAATTTCCTCCGCAACCTGGCTATCGTCGATGTTAGCCAGCGTTTAATCGCGAAATAAACTTAACCCTATGTCCTCCCGCGCCCAGGTCTACTTACTCGCATWCGTTTTTATATCWACTGGCCTCGGCCTCACCCTCTATAAAAACAGGGCACTTAACTTCCCACTGTCGCCGGGCAGTTTGACGCGTGTTTGGGAGATTGAAGCCAAAATCTCTTTCTGGGCAGACCAGCAGGCTACTACCGTTGACCTTGCCCTTCCTCAATCGCAACACAACTACCAGGTCATTGACGAAACCTTTGCCTCTTCCGGATACGGTTTCGACATACGCAAAAATAATGAGCAACGTCGAGCAATATGGACGCGGCGCGAAGCGGGTGGCCAGCAAACGTTGTATTACAAGCTTAAAGTCACCCAGCAAGGTGCCGAAGCCCTACAAAACGRGCCCCCAAACGCGTCGCCTGCGCCCGACAAACTGATCTGGACACCCGCTCAGGAAGCAACYGCTGCAACCTTGATCGAGCAGGCCCGCGCCCTATCCGCAGATCCCAACAGCTTTGCGACACAACTGTTAAAGCTACTCAAACAACATGAAAGTATCAGGGGTAGCCACTCACTCAATGATCTGCGCAACCGCGTGTCGCAAGCTAACCTTGCGCTACAACTTTTCAAACGTGCCGAGCTGGCCTCACATATTGTGCGCGGCATTAGCCTCGCCGATAGAGTTCACAACCAGGCGGCGACCGAACTCATTGAAGTTTTTGATGGCCGCAACTGGCACGTCGTCGACCCTGTTGCCGCCAGCTTTGGCCTACCAGAGGCGTTTTTTATCTGGCAGCGGGGCGGTGATTCTTTATTGCAAATTGAAGGCGGGCGACGCTCAAAAATTCGTTTTTCACTGATCGCGAATGACCTGCCCGCCAAAAATGTCGCCCTGATGCACGTACAGGACTCAGACTCCACACTCACTGACTTCAATATTTACAGCCTGCCGGTTGAAAAACAGGCCGTCTTTAAATTGCTGTTACTGGTGCCCATCGGCGCTCTCGTGGTTGTACTGTTCCGCGTACTCATCGGCATTCGCACTTCGGGTACCTTTATGCCCGTCTTGATCGCCATGGCTTTTATGCAAACCACACTACTCACTGGCGTCGGCTTATTAACCGCACTGGTGATTGTCGGCCTGTGGATTCGCTCCTATCTCAGCCAACTCGACTTATTAATGGTGTCCCGAATTGCTGCCGTATTGATTGTCGTGGTTATGCTGATGGCCGTATTTAGCATCGTTAGCCACAAGCTAGGCTTGGAGCAAATGCTCAACATGACCTTCTTCCCCATGGTAATTCTGGCCTGGACCATCGAGCGCCTGTCCATTACCTGGGAGGAAGACGGTGCCCGAGAAGTTGCAGTGCAGGGCATTGGCAGCCTTACCGTTGCTATCGTCGCCTACCTGGCGATGACTAACGCATTAGTGGGCCACTTAACCTACAACTTTCCCGAGTTACTGCTCGCCGTGCTCGGCATTATTTTGTTGCTCGGCCAGTACTCTGGCTATCGTTTGAACGAACTCTTTCGCTTTCGAAGCGCAGTGGACTGATGAACTTAATGCGACGAGTAAGCTAGCCSGTGTGGATTAAGCGCCAGAAAAAACTGCGCAGCGCCGGTGTGCTCGGCCTCAATGAGCGCAACGTGTCGTATATTTCCCGCTATAACAAACGGGAAAACTTTCCCCTCGTCGACAATAAGCTAAAAACAAAAAAAGCAGCAACCGCCGTTAACCTGCCGGTGCCTGAATTGCTCGGCGTTATTGAATCCCCCGCACAATTAAAACAATTACCTGCCCTGCTAAAAGATCAGCAGAGCTTTGTTATAAAGCCCGCTCGCGGCAGCGGCGGCAAAGGAATTCTGGTCGTCAGTCGGCGCGCCGGTGAGCAATTCTTTAAACCTTCCGGGGCCTTACTCACCCACGGCGCTATTCGCCACTATGTCTCCAACATTCTCAGCGGCGTTTACAGTCTCGGCGGTAAACCCGACGTTGCCTTTATTGAGACYCTGGTTGTTGGCGACCAACTACTAGGCAAGTACAGTCACGAAGGTCTGCCCGATATCCGCATTATCGTGTTCAAAGGTTTTCCGGTGATGGCCATGCTGCGCTGCCCAACCAGCGATTCCGACGGCAAAGCCAATCTCCACCAGGGTGCAGTCGGCGTCGGTTTGGATATTGCTCGTGGCACAGCTCTGACAGCCGTCCAAAACGACGATATCATCAGCCATCATCCCGATACCGGGGTTAAATTTTCCGATCTTGCCATTCCCGATTGGCCCCAGCTACTCAAACTTGCCGGCCACTGCCACGACTTTACGGCTCTCGGCTACCTCGGCTGCGATATCGTTCTGGATAAAGACCGCGGGCCACTCATTCTGGAAGTGAACGCCAGACCGGGCCTGTTTATTCAAATTGCCAGTGGCATCGGCCTGCGCCCCCGACTACAAACCATCGAAAACCTCGCACAGAGGGACTGGCATGTCGACGAGCGCATCGACTATGCACTTTCGCACTTCTCAGCAAACCCCTCGAAATAACAAACATCAGTGCAGACTTAGCGGGAACCAGCGATCCCACGCAGACTCCACTCAAGCAAAATGATGTCTATATGACACCGGCCTCTAATAGAGGCCAATAGAAGAAAGCTTGAGAGCCGAAAGAAATATGCTTCGATACGAGAATATTTAATGCCATATTTTCACTGCTTACACCACAAACCCACGAATCGACATTTAAAAACAACTCAAGCATAGACACTTAAAGGTTAATTAAACACGGAGGTTCGTATTAACAAAATYTCAATCTACTCCCAGCAGCTCCCACAACGACGCTCACGGAAGCAGSCTGGCATACCCAGTTCCAAATATTGACGGGGCAAACCCGACGCAACAAGATACAAGYCCCAYTTGCTGATAAAAACCGCCACCTCACACTCTCGAGTGCGACTACATCTATACTGCCGCCATCAATGCCAAACCAAGGAAGCCATCATCAAACGGATCATTTTTTTCTTAAGCCTGTTACTTCTGCTTATTTCCTTCTGGCATCGCAATGACTTCCAGCCAGGCCTGCARCTYSARGCTGAGCTAGAAAACCAACCACTRCAAACCTCTATATCAAAAGCCCCCTTCACCGTGGCCGTAAATTCGGTTAMTTATCAAATACARCCACTCTACGATTACACCCTCTACGGACTTGTTGTGTCGTACGCTCATCACGATGGCGATACCATGCTGCACAAATTATGGAATGATCACTTGAAYACGACTGATGTGTGCGTCGTCTGGAGCAGCACCGCCTTTAATCTCGACTTGAATGAYTACAGCTTTTGGAACGGCCAATTCACCTGCAAYATCAAAACMTCTGACAGCGCCGCCTGGGCCCGCTTCGAYATGAATCAACTGTCGAAYAACCACCTRCTCTCCGAYGACCCGRCATTGCGCAGTAARATAGAARATATTTCTATTGGCGATCAAATTTWTATCAAGGGCTGGTTAGCGGAATATAGYAACGAAGGTGGCGGYAAGCGGGGTACCAGYATTACTCGCGAAGACASYGGCAATGGGGCCTGTGAGACGATTTTTGTCAATGAGTTCAACATACTCCGCGCCARCCCAAACCCCTGGCGSCTAGTCATGYACCTGTCGCTTATTATTTTTCTTTCGACTATTGCCTATCACTTTTTATCGCCYTACCGCCCTTCAGCCTAGTACTGTGCCRAGCGAGGTCATTACAAGGCCTATACTAAATACCTTATTTCACGAGAGCAGCCCTGAAACTATGGAAAAAATACGCCACTGCATTATTCGCCCCCACAACCCACTGAAACTTTTATCTCAGCAAGAGGTTGCCGGTCTTGCCGCCTCCAACAAAGATACGATGGGCTTATTTCGCAATTGCGCCCTGGCCATTCTCAACACCGACAGCCAGGAAGACGATGCGACACAGGTACTAGCAACATTTGCTGATTTTGACATCCAGCTTATTCCCCAGTCTCGCGGCTTGACACTGGAAATTCACAACGCCCCCGCCCAGGCCTTCGTTGGTGGCAAAATGATACGCGGCATTCATGATCACCTTTTCTCAGCTCTGCGCGATATTGTGTATACCGCTTTTATCGTCAACAAAGCGGCTGAACTTCATTTTGACAATTCCGAAGACATTACCGACGCCGTATTCAGAATCTTGCGTAATGCCGAAATCGTTCGCGGCGACGTCGAACCTAATATGGTGGTCTGCTGGGGCGGACACTCCATCCCCCGCCAGGAGTATGATTATTCCAAAGAGGTCGGCTATCGGCTCGGCTTGCGGGGTCTCGACATCATCACCGGTTGTGGTATTGGCGCTATGAAAGGGCCAATGAAAGGCGCCGCCGTCGGCCACGCCAAGCAACAAATAAAAGACGGGCGCTATATTGGCATTAGCGAGCCCGGTATTATTGCCTCCGAATCACCCAACGCCATCGTTAATGAACTCAGCATCATGCCCGATATAGAAAAGCGGCTTGAGGCTTTTGTACGACTGGCCCACTGCATTATCATTTTCCCCGGCGGCGTTGGTACCGTTGAGGAAATACTCTATCTACTTAGCATTCTTATGCACCCTGACAATGAACAGAAAATCCCTTTAATTCTCGCCGGCCCGGATTCATGCCAGGCTTACTTTGATGAACTGGAAACCTTTTTAGTTATCACCCTTGGCGAGCAGGTTAAAGGCTTCTATCAAATTATCATCGGCGACCCCATCGCCGTTGCCGAGCTGGCTAAGAACAACATTAAAGCGACACACCAGTACCGAAAAGAAAAGCAGGAAGCCTATTATTTTAACTGGCCACTCCCTATCAGCCATGCTCTACAAGCGCCTTTTATTCCCAGCCATAAAAACATGGCCAACCTTGCTCTGCATAGCCAACTGCAACCCCATCAACTCGCCACCAATATGCGCGCCGCTTTTTCTGGCATTGTTGCCGGTAATGTTAAAGCCTTTGGGCAGAAGCAGGTTGCGAAACATGGCCCCTATGCACTGCATGGCGACCGTCAAATATTATCGGCTATTGAAAAATTACTGCAAAGTTTGATACGGGATAAGCGGATGAAAATTGTGGAGCACAGCGAGCACTACACCCCCTGCTACTCCTTACACTCAACAAATTAATTTTCAGCCTCCACCCTCTTCAAAAGCCCCAAGAAAACACTACAAATCCATATCGCCCTTCAACATCCGCTGTACCACCGTACGCCGCAGTATCTCATTCGTACCATCGGCAATATTAATTGAGCGCAGGGTTTCCCAGGCATCGTTCAGACCCATTTCATTGGTCAGGCCCATAGCACCGTGCACCTGCATCACTCGATCCATTGTTTTTACTGCTTTCTCAACCGAGTAGGATTTGGTCATCGACAGCTCTTTAATTGCCGGTTTACCCTTATCGAGCAGTAGACAGGTATTGATTGCCATTAAATGGGCGGCATGAATTTCTGTTGCAGATTCCGCCAGCGGGAAAGTCACGCCCTGATATTCGGCAATCGTTTTACCAAAAACTTCGCGCTGGGCGATATAGTCAAAGGCAATATCCAAACCCCAGCGCGCCAGACCTACGGCACGGGCTGAGTTATAAACACGACCCAGCGACACCCCCAGCATGGCGATGGCAAAACCTTTGTCGAGTTCGCCGACTAATTGCCAGGGCTCCACTTTGACATCGTCAAACAGCAGTGCACCTTCATCGCCACCAATATGGCCAAACATTTTTACGATGCTTTCAATTTCCAACCCTGGGGAATCCATCGGCAGCAGGAACGCACTAATGCCGCCTTTGCGCTGACTGGCTTTTTCTTCATCGGTAATGGCGAACACAATGCAGTATTGAGCCTGAGGGGAGTTTGACGTCCACAACTTTCGACCCGTAATTCGCCAACCGTCGCCGTCGCGCTTAGCACGAGTTTTTAGCATGGTGGCATCGGAACCCGCACCGGGTTCTGATAGCCCGAAACACATTGAGGTTTTACCGGCGACCATGTCGGTGAGAATTTCCTCCCGTGCGCGCTCGGTAATTTGCGTCAGCACCGGGCTAGGGCCAAAGGCCCAATGACTAATGGAGTAAACCCCCAGCCAGTTGAGACCACCGCAAACATGAAAAACCCGCTCCCACGCAGCGTAATAGGCCAGCAAACCCATTTCACTGCCGCCGATTGATTCCGGCGCACTCATATTGAAATAGCCTGCTGCTGATGAGGCCATTCTTATCTCACGAATCAGCTGGATAACATCGGGGCTATAGCGACCCTCTTCCGTATATTTTTTACGGGGGTCGTGCAGCAGGGCCTCGTGCTTTTCGTGGCGAGGCAGAACTTCCTTGCGCACGAAGGCTTCTATACCATCTTGAATAGCAGCAATTTCTTCGGGYAGTTCAATTCCAATGGCAGTATTCATAGTTAGTCGTTACCTGAGAGCAAGTGTAAATTAGCGTAGTGAATGATGAAACGGATAAGGCTTGAATTAAACGTAGGCCCCCTCGGTGTCAGGCTAGCTGTCGCGTTATCTCTTTCGTTATTTTGCGCATTCGATAAAAGTATATACAAACACCTCTACCGTCGATATAAAAGCGGCACGACCCGCTTCTTTTATCCACGTTTAGCCTTACGGACAAAGGCTTTTAATCTGTCTATACTGAGCGCGCAACACACACCGTGTCGCCACTTCAATTGACCAACAATACGCCACAAGGAATAACGAACATGAGAAAGCCCCTGATATTGGCAGCTACATTTGTACTAGCGGCACTCTCTTTTTCATCTGTCTGGGCTGACAAATTCAGCGACACTACCCATATTTTCCAACAAGCTGGCCAGAGCAGCACATTCTTCAACAACAGCTATGGTTACGCTATATTCCCTACCATTGGCAAAGCGGGCATTGGTATCGGCGGTGCTTACGGGACAGGCCGCGTCTATCAACAGGGTGCTCATGTTGGCGACATATCAATGACTCAGGTCAGCCTTGGTTTCCAGCTGGGCGCTCAGGGCTTTAGTCAAATTATATTCCTGCAGGATAAACGCGCTTTCGATGAGTTCACCGGCAGCAACTTCGAATTTGGCGCAGATGCTGGAGTCGTTGTTATTACAGCAGGTGCTCAGGCCGGCGTATCCACAAGCGGCAGTTCGGCTGGCGTCAGTGGTGGCAAGCACGATGCAAACACTGTGGGRAAATATTACAAGGGCATGGCTATCTTTACAGTCGCCAAAGGCGGCCTAATGTTTGATATGAAAGTATCCGGGCAGAAGTTTGACTACAAAGCCATTCATTAATCTTTAACAAAACCATTGCCTAATCATTAGGCAATGGTTGCCAGCAAGGGCGCGAAATAGCCCTCTGGCAAAAGCCCGTCTAGAAATCTTGCATAGGAATTAAATACTTATGAGCTGGCAATTTGCTCGCGGGGCCTATCCCGCCACTCGCATGCGCCGCAATCGGCGCGACGATTTTTCCCGTCGCCTGGTGCGCGAAAACCAACTGACGGCAAATGATCTTATTTACCCGGTGTTTGTACTTGAGGGCAGCCAGCAGCGAGAGGCCATACCTTCTATGCCCGGTGTTGAGCGCTTGTCTATCGACCTACTTTGTGACCTTGCTGAAGAATGTTACTCACTGGGTATTCCTGCTTTAGCCTTATTCCCCGTTACCCCAGCAGTGTGTAAAAGCCTGGGTGCCGAGGAGGCGTGGAATCCAGAAGGCCTGGCCCAACGCGCCGTGCGAGCCATTAAACAGCGCTGCCCCGAGCTRGGCATTATTACCGACGTCGCCCTCGACCCCTTCACCACTCACGGGCAGGACGGCATTATCGACGACGCGGGTTATGTGCTTAACGACACCACCCTCAACGCACTAACGCAGCAAGCACTCTCCCACGCCGAGGCCGGTGTCGATATCGTCGCCCCCTCTGACATGATGGACGGGCGCATTGGCGCTATACGCGCAGCACTTGAAAAAAGCGGCTACGTAAATACACGCATTCTTGCCTATGCTGCAAAATACGCCTCAAGCTACTACGGCCCCTTCCGTGATGCGGTCGGCTCCGCTGGCAATATTAAARGCGGCGATAAATTCAGCTAYCAAATGGATCCCGCCAATAGTGACGAAGCCCTACACGAATGTGCGCTAGATTTGGCCGAGGGTGCCGACATGCTAATGGTAAAACCCGGCATGCCCTATCTCGACGTGTTACGCCGAGTGAAAGACGAGTTGCAAGCGCCAACCTTTGCCTATCAGGTGAGCGGAGAATACGCCATGCATATGGCCGCCTTTGAAAAGGGCTGGCTCGATAAAGATGCTGTAATGATGGAATCTCTATTAGCTTTTAAACGCGCCGGTGCCGATGCCATTTTGACGTACTTTGCCATTGATGCCGCCCGACTTCTGAAAGAAGCCTCGGCCTAAACTAGTGGACGCTATTTTTTCACTGCTGCAACCCTATTTACGCAGTACGGGTTCGAACGAACCCTGCCTGCTGATAGCCGACGAAAACCTGATCGACATTCCCTTCGCCAGCCTTGACGCTTCAGTGCAGGTATTAAGCAACCGCTTTGATATTACCCGACAAGCACGGCTGGCTAATTGCGAATGTCTCTTTAATGATTTTGATTTCAGTGGTTTTGCGAGCGCCAGCTTCAAGCGCATTATTTATCGCGTCTCAAAAGAAAAGCCTGTCGCCCACCACATAATTAATCATTCCTTACGCCTGCTGAGCGACAACGGCGAGCTGATACTCCTCGGCGCAAAAAACGAAGGCATTAAAACCTACGCCAGTAAAGCGGCCAATTATTTTGATACTCAGGCAAAGGTGTCAAAACACGGCAACTATTATCTCGCCTCTATAGTGAAAACGAGGACTGAAATCCCAGCATCAAACAACCTGACTGAAAGCCGCTTATTACCTCTTAAAAACCCCTATGAAGATTTAACACCCATAAATGATTGCGAAGACCCGCCGCTTTATAGCAAGCTCGGATTATTTGGCTGGAATAAAATCGACCGCGGCAGCGCCTTGCTCGCCCAACATTTAAATGATTTTTTTGCGGGCTTCGAAACGCCGCCACGCACACTACTCGATCTGGGTTGTGGCTACGGCTATTTATCGGTGATGGCTGCACAGACGGCTGATTTGCAGATTCAAGCCACTGACAACTGCGCCGCAGCGATTATTGCCTGCCGTAAAAACTTTGCCGCTTTTGATATTAGCGGAGAGGTTATTGCCGCTGATTGCGCCAACACGATTAAGAAAACGTTTGATGCCGTGCTTTGCAATCCACCCTTTCAYCAGGGCTTTAAAACCGATAGCCGCCTGACGGAGAAATTTATAAAATCTGCCGCCCAGCATTTAAAACCATCGGGCCGTGCGCTGTTTGTTGTTAATCAATTTGTRCCACTGGARAAGCTTGCCCAACCCTCCTTTGTCCGTTGCGATAAAATATTTGAGGCCGAGGGTTTCAAGCTAGTGGTGCTGAGTAAAAATTAAACTTKCCAAATCGACTCCCATTATTATTCTTAAGCACCTGTTAAATGACAGCGCCACGAATTTGCACCAGTAAACTTTGCAACTTGCGGCGAATTGTCACRTCACTCTGACTAAACGACAGCCCACGCTGGCTTAACTGCTCTGCCAATTGACTCTGACCAAGTGCAAAATAACTTTTCGCCAGTAGTAAATAAACTTCTGCTCGTCTGGGGTTAAGGCGCTGGGCTCTCTCGGCAATAGCAATCGAGCGGTCATAGTTTTCTGCACGGTAATAAGACCGACCCTCCTGCAGCAATGCGCTAACCGCCTTTTSKGCCGGATTTACCACTTGTTGTGCGGGGGCTATTTTTTTTGGTGGGCTTTCCTCTACAGGTTCCGCTTCTGCTTTCCCCGGAAAACTGGGTGAAGCCGGGATCGAACGCGAATCAACGGGAGCAGTGCGGCCRCTTGATGTCTGTAAAGGCGCGCAGGCACTTGTTGCCACCACTAGCGCAACGATAATCAATAAGTACTTTGTTTTCGCTAACATCTCCCTAATCTCCACATGCCTGCACCCTATGTATCCAATATCCGATTCATTAAAAACAACAATTCATTCAGCGTTAATCCAAAGCCGCTTAATCTAACAACGCTTTAAACCAGTCAATAATTTTACTTCCCCGCTTCTCACGGCAAGACACAGACTCTATCGGCTCACTACCGGCAACAAACGGTAAAAATCTTGCCCCCTTACAACCCTCTTCACTCAACAAACCCTGCACAGGATCAACCCAGTGATAAGTAATGTCATCCGGGCGCGTAAAGGCGAGTGAGCGTACTTTCAATGTCGACATTAACTCGCTCCAAATCTGCAGTGCACCCGATGAACCGGTAAAAGGCATTTTGCCGTTGTCATCGCGCCCGACCCAAACTACCGCTAAATAATCATCGCCAAAACCGCTGAACCAGCTATCGCGCTGGTCGTTGGAGGTGCCGGTTTTACCGGCAACGGCAACGTCTTCGCCCAGAGAACGATAARYACTACGCCCCGTCCCCTCACGCATAACGACCTGCATGGCGTATTGTATTAAGTGAATCGGCCCYGCTTCAAACCGGCTTTCAACACGGTAGGGGTAGCGTTTTAATGGCTGGTTCTCTRCRCCGTACACGCTATGTATCGACACTAAGGGAGAGTAAAAMCCACCCGCAGCGATGGTGTGGTAAATAGTCGCGACATCAAAGGGCGACATCGACACCGCTCCCAGTGTCAGCGCGGGRACTTTRGGAATAAAGCCCTCRTAACCCAAACGGMGYAAGGTCTCACYMAYWCGATCAAGCCCYACAGCCATGCCCAGRCGTGCCGTCGCTAAATTGTAKGAYTKACCAATAGCCTGAAACARCGGCACCTCRCCGTGGCTTTTGYGGTCGAARTTTTGYGGCYGCCAKGTCTCGCCGTGCTCRGCGGGAATTGCCACTGGCTCGTCACTCAAAGGGCTGATCAAGGTGTAGTTATTTGCTTGCTCCAGAGCCGTCAAATACACCGCCGGTTTAACTGTCGACCCAATCGGTCGTCGTGTATCCAAAGCACGGTTGAAGCCCGCAAAATCTGCTTCGCGACCACCSACYATTGCTARYACTTCAGCCGTACCAACGCCCACCACCAACGAGGCGGCCTCAAGCGGYTTGTCCTGCAGACCCTTCTGTCGCTCCAGCATAGTGAGTTTAGTGCTGAGTACTTTTTCCARCTTKCGCTGTATCTGYGGATCAAAGTGGGTGAACACRCGCAAACCCCCACTGCGTAAATYATCTTCRTCATAGTCCTCACGCAACTGACGTTTAACCAGATCAAGATAAGCGGGAAAGGGGTTTGTGCGAGTACCCGGACGAACCGAAATATCCAGGGCTTGCTGGCTCGCCTTTTCAGCTACAGCGGTGGTGATAATGTCTTGCGATGCCAATAAGTTAATCACCAGATTTCGACGCGTTAACGCACGCTCGGCATTACGCCGTGGATCGTAATACGAAGCACCTTTAGCAATCGCAACTAAGAGGGCAACCTGGTGTAACTCTAATTCTGCCAATGGCTGGCGAAAATAATGCTGGCTGGCCATACCGAAACCATGAATTGCCCGCTTGCCAGACTGCCCCAGATATATTTCATTAATGTAGGCCTCAATAATTTCACCCTTGCTGTAGTGCTGCTCCAGCATCAGCGCCATTACCGCTTCAAGTCCCTTACGCACCAAGGTGCGATCCTGGCTAAGATACAGGTTTTTCACCAGCTGCTGGGTAAGGGTGCTGCCGCCCTGAGTCGCGCTACCTGGGCGCATGTTATTAATTAATGCTCGACTGATACCGCGCAGAGATACGCCGTAATGCTTATAGAAATCCCGGTCTTCAACGGCGATCAGGATTTCCACCAGTAACGGTGGCAACTGTTCAAGCTGAACGGGCAAGCGATCTTCAAGGTGAGCTGGATAAATACCGCCGATGCGCATTGGCTCCAGACGCACCAATGTTAAGGGCTTACCTTGCGACGTACGCAGCTCTGTAAGACGGGAACCCTTAAAGGTTAAATTAAATCTTTGCGGCTGCTTATTTTCATCCCAAAATTGAAAAGCCCGTGAATACACATCTATGCGCTGCCCTTGAAGCCGGTACTGGCCCGCAGCACTGACTTTTGTTACACGCCGATAACCCAGCTTCTCCAGCTCCCAGACCAAAGCGTCCTGTGATAGCTCAAGCCCCTCGTATAATTCGAACGCCCGGCTGTATACGTGGCTGGGTAGTGACCACTTACTGCCAGAAAAACGGCTGGTCAATTGGCGATCAAGTACGAATAAGCCCAGTAAGCTGGCGACCAACGCGACAACGAGAACCCACTTTATCAACCTTCCCAGCCCGATAGAAAGACYCGATTGTCTGGCTTTATTCGATTTTTTCCTGGYTTTTTTACGCTTATTTTTGGCCAAACTTAATTTCCCTACGGAACGACATGACTTACAGCCACATCCCGATTAACGATAAATACTGCTAAAATATTAGCCGACAGTCTACCGCCACCCTTAATGGCAGGCTATTTGATTATTGATCACAGCCCAAATTTACTGGAATACGAAATGAAAACAATTGATGTCTACGGCATAGGTGCCGCACTGGTCGATACCGAAATTGAAATTAGCGACGCGGAACTCGCCACCTTTGGCATCGATAAAGGGGTAATGACCCTGGTCGACGAAGCGCGGCAACTCGAACTTATCAATCACCTCGACAATCACCTGGTGATGGCCAAACGCGCCAGCGGCGGCTCGGCGGCAAACAGCATTATGGCKGTCGCCAGTTTTGGCGGTAAGGCCTACCAGTCCTGCAAGGTAGCTGACGATGACAATGGCCGCTTCTATTTAGACGATTTGACCAAAGCCGGCGTCAGCCACAACGGCATTGATGAATTACCCGAGGGCACCACCGGTAAATGCCTGGTTCTCATCACGCCCGACGCCGAGCGCACGATGAACACCTATCTCGGCATTAGCGAAACTATCTGCCGTAAAAACCTCAATCTCGATGCCATCAACAATGCGAAATATGTTTATACCGAAGGTTATTTGGTGACATCGCCAACCGGCAAAGATGCCGCTATCGAATGCCGCAAACATGCCGAACAAGCAGGCACAAAAACCGCATTTAGCCTCTCCGATCCGGGCATGGTTGAATTTTTCCGCGACGGTTTACAGGAAATGATTGGCGAGCGCGTTGACCTCCTGTTCTGTAATAAAGATGAAGCCTTTGGCTGGACTGGCGCGACAACGCTGGATGCCGCCGTTGAAGGCATGAAACAAACCGCCACCACTTTTGCCATCACCTTAGGTGCAGAGGGCGCGCTGATTTACGATGGTGAAAACACTCTCCGCATCGCGCCGACAGCAGTTACCGCGGTCGACACCAACGGTGCTGGCGATATGTTTGCGGGGGCATTTCTCTACGGCATTACCAACGGCATGGACTATCGACAAGCGGGCGAGTTAGCCAGTGTTGCCTCTGCCACGGTAGTGACTCAATTCGGCCCACGACTTGCGGTAGAACAACACCGCAGCCTGTTGCAGAAAAATTAGACACTGCAAATAAAAACGGCGCCTTTCCTATTAAAGAAGSCGCCGTATTAACTCTTTAGCAGAGCCGCTTAACGAGTACCGTGTACCACCATCGTTTTACCTTTAACCCACACCAGATCCTGCTGTTCAAGTACTTTGAGTACTCGACCCACCATCTCTCGCGAGCAGCCCACAATGCGGCCGATCTCCTGGCGAGTGATTTTTATCTGCATGCCATCGGGGTGAGTCATGGCATCGGGCTCTTTACTTAAATCAAGTAATGTACGCGCCACACGACCAGTCACATCGAGAAAGGCAAGATCACCTACTTTACGCGTTGTATCTCTCAGACGCTGCGCCATTTGCATGGACACAGCATAGAGAAAATCGGGATGGGCTTTGGTCAGCGCATGGAAATTGTCGTAGCTAATTTCTGCCACATCGCATTCATTTTTAGCCCGAATCCAGGCACTGCGATCTTCCTGGCCAAACAAACCCATTTCACCAAAGAAATCACCGGGGTTTAAATACGCAACAATCATCTCACGACCGTCATCATCTTCAATCAGCACGGTCACCGAACCACTAATAATGTAATAGAGCGTATCGCTGCTATCACCGGCATAAATCAAGGTACTCTTTGCAGGATAGCGTCGACGATGGCAATGGCCGAGAAATTGTTCAAGATTTTCGATATGTGGTGTTATGGGTTTTAGACTCACGATTTGGACTCCATAAATTTTTGTATACTTGTATTCCATCATCGCACTATAAGAATATTAATGTAAACCTTTGAGCCAGTTGGCATCTATACTGTCTGCCGCAACGCAGACAAGTAAATAGCGGCATGTTATTGACCACTGCAACATTCTACCCAAAGGCCATGCGCAAGCCTTGTTCACAAAGAAGGGACGTAAGTATGAAAGCCAAAGTTAAGTGGGTCGACAACGCCATGTTTCTGGGGGAATCTGGCAGCGGTCACTCGGTCGTTATGGACGGCCCCGAAAACCTAGGCGGACGCAATATGGGTATTCGTCCAATGGAGATGTTGCTTATCGGCATGGGTGGCTGTGCCAGCTTCGACGTGATGAGCATTTTGAAAAAAAGCCGTCAGAAGGTAACGGRCTGYCATGCTGAGCTCGAAGCTGAACGCGCCGATGCCGTACCAGCWGTATTTACCGCGATCAGTATTCACTTTGTCGTCAAAGGACAGGGGCTGAAAGAAAAACAGGTTAAGCGCGCCGTTGAGCTATCTGCAGAAAAGTACTGCTCCGCGTCAATTATGCTCGGCAAGGGTGGCGTAGAGATTAGTCACAGCTATGAAATTCTCACGGAAAGCTGCGACGAAAAATAGCATTTGCTTTATTTTTGGCAAAAAAAAGCGGGGAGCTTGCGCTCCCCGAAAAGTATAATACAGGGGGTTAGGAGGTTGATCCGCTAGCAAGGGATCCTAGGTCCCGTTGCTCGCTAACGATGGATGAACTATAGACAGCCTTGTGACATAAATAAAATGCATTGTTTTTATAAATATCATAAATCTTGGTTATTTCTTGATTCCTACAAGCACCTGCCAACCCACACCACCTAAAAACCTACAGACACTTAATGTGACACCCCTCCCAGTAATGTATATTTCTTCGAACATAATCTTGAGCTATAATAAACAGCAACACCAATAACTAGAGTTTATGCCATGCCTGTAGATACTCTCTCACGCGTTGATCTAAACCTGTTAGTCGCCATGCAAGTTTTACTTGAAGAGCGCAATGTCACTCGCGCTGCTGAGCGCATGTTCGTCACCCAACCCGCAATGAGCAAAACCCTTCTCCGCCTGCGCAACGCCTTCGACGACCCTCTATTTACCCGTAGTGGTCGTGGCCTGGTGGCCACGCCTCGCGCGCTTGAAATACAACGCCAACTACCCGAAATACTAAATAGCGTCTCAACAGTTCTGGAAAAACAGGAATTTGATCCGGCAACGCACAGCACCTCGATACATATCGTCGCCCCCGAATTTATGGCCGTGCAAGCAGTCCCCGAGCTTACCAAAGTACTACAGGCAGAATCTCCTGGCATTTCCCTTGCGCTGTCCAACATTGATGACAACTACGAGCAGCTGCTGGAATCCGGCGAAATCGATTTCGCTATGGAGGTCAAGAAACCACTACCCAAGGATTTTGTTATAACGTCTCTAGGTAATTTTCGCCCCGCTGTGTGGATGCGCAAGGGCCACCCCCTGTCTAACCACAACCCAACACTGGACGAAATGCTGGAGTATCCTTTTATCCAGTATTTCTTACTAATAGCTGACAAAGTCTCACCCAACACGGAAAGCCGCTTCGATCGCATGCTCCATGAACTGGGGCGCAAACGGCGCAAAGCCTTAACCACTGACCAGTTAATGACCGCTTTAGACACCCTCAACACATCAGACTGCCTGATGATGGCAACCATGGATGACTTAAAACAAGAGGGTGAATACTACGAAATTGTCCGCAAGCCCTACCCCAAGGAAATCGAGCACTACCCAGAAATACCTGCCGTGCTCGTGCAGCATCGTCGCACGCTAAACTCACCCACTCACACCTGGATTAAAGAGAAGATTATCAGCATTGTTCAAGGCCTTCGTAACGAACGTGGCATTGACGAATTTGGTAACGAAGTGACGTAAATAGCAGGGGCCCTTAACAAATTGTTAAACCCGGCTGCTACTCTCAGTCATTGCCTTCGCGACCAAACCCATCGCCGCTTTGAGTGGCGAGGGGAAAGGCAAGCCACCATTGCGTAGCGCACTGGCTCTATGAGCTTCTTCATCCTCAATCATCTGCTCAACAATCGCGCGGCTTTTATTATCTGCTTCCGGCAATTCGCTTAAATGCCCGTTTAGATGTTTGCACACTTGTTCTTCAGTTGCGGCTACAAAGCCAAGACTGAGGCGATCACTAATTGCCCCCGCGCCCGCACCAATACCAAAGGAAAGCCCATACCACAGAGGATTGAGCACACTGGTATGACTGCCTAGCTCCTTTATTCTCTGCTCGCACCATGCCAGGTGATCGATCTCTTCACTGGCAGCAGCTTCCATATCGGCTTGCATGCTAACTTTTTTCGCTGTTAAAGCCTGCCCTTGATATAGCGCCTGAGCACAAACCTCACCACTGTGATTAACCCGCATCAACGATGCCGCCAGTCGCTTTTCTTCCTCGCTCAACGCAGCTTCATTCTCCGGTGCCGCAGGGGAAACCCGCTGAGGGCGGGGACTACTGCCCAGCGTGCGCAGAGCAACGTCTGCTTGCATCAATAATCGATCCAGCCCAGATAAGTGACGTACAGTCATCATTTTCACCAATGGATTTACCTAACTCAGAGTAATTGTAGCAAAATCTCACTCGCAAACAGCCACAGGCCCACAATTAACGGTCTGACTGAAGGAGATTAAAATGCAAGACGCCCACGACCTGAACCTGGTTATCGAAGCCGGTATTCCACTGGTTGCACTGGAAACCTGGGACGAAAGACGGGCTATCGATCTTTTACTCCGTCTTGCCCGCCAACGAAATAGCAGCCTGTTTCAATGGTCCATCACCGATGGACTCAAGCGCGGGGGTTTTGGTCTACAAATAGAGCAATCCGCTAAACACACCGAACCTGAAGCCATTCTCGACTACCTTAAACATCGCGCCGAGCCCGGCATCTATGCCCTGTGTGACTTCCACCCCTGGTTTGGCGATGAACACCCCAAACACACACGGCAACTCAAAGACATCGCCCTGCGCCACAATGGCGGCTCGCTAACCATTGTGCTGATTAGCCATCGCTTGAAATTACCCCCTGAACTCAGCCGACTGAGTGCCCACTTTCAAATCTCTCCACCCAATCGCGAGCAAATTTTAACCATCGTTCGCGACGAGGCAAAAAAGTGGGCCCGCGGTAAAGATGGCCGCAAAGTACGCTCCGACAACGCCACCCTGCAACAACTGGTCTCCAGCCTGCAGGGCTTAACCCATGCCGAAGTAAGACGGCTCTCTCGCAGTGCGATTGTCGACGACGGCGCCATTACCGACTCCGATTTACCCGCACTCAACAAAGCAAAATTTGATTTGATGGGTATGAATGGCGTGCTCAGTTACGAATACCAAACCGAAGCGCTGGCCAAAATCGGCGGCATGGACAACCTCAAACAATGGCTGGGCAAGCGCCACGGTGTATTCAACGGCGACGTAGAAGGCATGGACACACCCAAGGGCATTTTGCTGCTGGGTGTGCAGGGCGGGGGCAAAAGCCTCGCCGCCCGCGCCGTTGCTGGCACCTGGCAAGTACCGCTGCTGAAACTCGACATGGGTGCGCTGTACAACAAGTTTTACGGCGAAACCGAGCGCAATCTCCGCGAGTCCCTACAGCTCGCAGAAAGCATGTCGCCCTGCGTCTTATGGCTGGATGAAATTGAAAAGGGCATTAGTAGCGATAGTAATGACGGCGGCGTTTCAGGGCGTGTACTCGCCACGCTGTTAACCTGGATGGCTGAACACAAAGGTCGTGTTTTTCTGGTTGCCACCTCGAATGACATTACTCAGTTACCGCCAGAGCTGGTGCGTAAAGGGCGTTTTGACGAATTGTTTTTTGTCGACCTGCCCGAAGCACAAGCCCGAGAAATGATTTTCACCATTCATCTACAAAACAGAGAGCTCAAGCCCGAAGAATTTGCCCTCGAAGAACTGGTTGCCGCTTCGGAACAATTTTCAGGCGCAGAAATTGAGCAGGCCATCGTCGCCGCACTTTACAGCGCCCTGGCTCAGGATACGGAAGTCACAACAGACTTGTTGCTGAATGAAATTCATAAGACCAGCCCGCTAGCGATTGTTATGGCCGAGAAACTTGCAGCTTTGCGACATTGGGCTAAAGAGCGGAAAGTGGTTCCTGCGTAAAAACACAATTGTCTAACGAGAAAATCAACCTGCGCCATCAGGTGCCAACTTCACTTCCTTATTGCGCTCTGCTAAAAGGTAGATTTGAAGATTAACCATCATTGGCAAGACAACCAGACCAGCTACCATCAGCATAGCGGTTGCGGCTGTCGATACGAGAACTTCGGGAGCCGGAACTAAATCGAAAATAAAACCAGCAGCATATTCGACGGCATAAAGCGCTAACCACACTCCACATAGAAGGATTGTGACGTGTAGTATTTTTCCTTGCAGTAGTGCGGCACTAGAGGCCACCGCCTCTAGTGGACCTTGATTCTCCTTTAATATGAATATTGGAGCAAAAAACGATGCCGCTAAAACAATCAGTCCTGGGATGATAAAGAACACCATCCCAAGCGCTACGACAATACCAATATAAATTGTAGCCACTATATAAATAATGATTTTCTTTACATTAACCTCAATGCAAACACCCCTATTTTTGAAGAGGAGTTGTAGGGCTGCAAAAGCTATCATTGCTTGAAGTATTAGCTCTACAACCCAGAAAAGGAACAAAATAAAACCGCTAACTTTTTCACCTAATACTGTAGAAACAGCCTCAAGACCTACGGCAGCCAACATCCATGGCCCCGTCACAATAATTAAAGGTTTTAGCTGCTCTAAAAACTCAGTCCAACTTTCCTTGAGTAATTCAATCATTCCCATCCTCCTTGTATAAGAGCATATCAGCCCGCTAAAGAACCATTATTAACCCTGCTCTCGCGCAATAGCTCGCCAGCCAATATCTTTGCGATAGAAGCTGTCTTTCCAGCCGATCTTTTGCGTCGCCTGATAGGCGCGCTGCTGGGCCTCGCCAATACTATCGCCCAGCGCGGTGACACACAGTACGCGACCGCCATTGCTCAAAATATCGCCATTGTCACTCTGCTGGGTACCAGCATGGAACACTTTCAAGTCGCTTTCTTCCGCCATTAGGCCACTAATCACCGCACCTTTTTCATAGCTGGCGGGGTAGCCGCCTGCCGCGATAACAATACCCACCGCCTTGCGTTCATCCCACTCTGCAGTGGTGGTGGCAAGCTTTTTGTCGATGGCGGCAAGGCAGAGATCCACCAGGTCGGAGCGTAGACGTAGCATTATCGGCTGGGTTTCAGGGTCACCAAAACGGCAGTTGTATTCGATGACTTTCGGCGTGCCTTCGGCGTCGATCATTAAACCGGCATAGAGGAAGCCGGTGTATTCATTACCTTCGGCAGCCATGCCACGCACGGTGGGCATAATCACTTCGTCCATAATGCGCTGATAAATGACATCAGTGACCACGGGCGCGGGAGAATACGCACCCATGCCACCAGTGTTTGGCCCGGTATCGCCGTCACCCACGCGCTTGTGGTCCTGACTGGTCGCCATTGGCAGTACATTTTCACCGTCGACCATGACAATAAAACTGGCTTCTTCACCGTCGAGGAACTCTTCGATCACCACCCGATGACCGGCTTCGCCAAAGGCATTACCGGCGAGCATATCTTTAACGGCGGCTTCAGCTTCGGCCAATTCCATGGCGACAATCACACCTTTACCTGCGGCAAGGCCGTCGGCCTTAACGACGATGGGCGCACCCATTTCCTGTAAATAGGCCAGGGCAGGCTCCACTTCGGTAAAGCTCTGATAAGCGCCAGTGGGGATATTATTGCGGGCAAGGAAATCTTTGGTGAAGGCTTTGGAACCTTCAAGCTGGGCAGCGCCTTTACTGGGACCAAAAATGGGCAGGTCACGCTCACGGAAATAATCGACGATGCCATCTACCAACGGCGCCTCGGGGCCGACAATGGTCAGGCCTATTGCCTTATCGACGGCAAAATCCGCCAGTCCGCTAAAATCATCGGCGCTAATTTGAATATTCTCTAACTGCGCATCGCTGGCCGTACCGCCATTGCCAGAAGCCACATACACCGTGCCGATAGATTTACCTTGTGCGGCTTTCCAGGCCAGTGCGTGCTCTCGACCACCTGAACCTATTACCAGAATATCCATTGTCACCATCGCCACCAATAAAAACGGCGATTGTACCGGGAGGGTACAATCGCCGCAAAGAGGGTTTTATCAAAAAACCTTATGAGCCGA
>NVWE01000016.1 GCA_002746135.1 Cellvibrionales bacterium
AGCCGAACATAGGTTTTAATAACATCAGCATCGGTTGCTGTAAAAACGACTTTAGGCGTTAACTCATGCTGATTAAAAGCTTCGTCTAGTTTTGAGCGTCCGGTAAAGCCGAACACGTAAGTTACCAAGGGATGCTGAGCCACCTCTTCRAGTGTYAGCTCSGARASCTGRCAAAGMGGGTGATCCTTCGGYACMARKATGCARCGATTCCAGCGGTARCAGGGCATCATCARYAAGTTATTGAACAGGTCGAGGGCTTCTGTGGCGATGGCAAAATCGGCATCGCCATCGGCGGCCATCTCAGAAATTTGAATCGGCGTGCCCTGATTCATGTGCAGAGAAACATCCGGGTAACGCTCAATAAAAGAGCCAATAACATCCGGTAGCGCGTAGCGGGCTTGGGTGTGAGTAGTAGCAATGGAGAGGCTACCCTTATTCGGCGAGCTGTATTCCTGAGCCAGCTGCTTAATACTTTCAACCTTGCCGAGGATTTGTCCGGCAATTTCCAGCACTTCCGCTCCGCCAGTCGTCACTCGCGTCAGGTGTTTACCGCTGCGAGAAAATATTTCCAATCCGAGCTCATCTTCCAGGAGGCGAATCTGTTTGCTGATGCCGGGTTGAGAGGTGTACAGACTTTGAGCGGTCGCCGATACATTGAGATCGTGGCGAGACACTTCCCAGATATAGCGCAATTGCTGTAATTTCATGGACACTTTCCCTAGACGACTAAGATATAAAAATATAAATAACTATTCCTTTGAAGCATAGAGCCTTATCGGTAAAGTTGCCAATCAATTTATTGCACTGGTTAACGGATTCACTTGCCCGACATACTTCTCTACATTCTCTCTGGCGCTGGCGTCGGACTGGCGATCGGCTTAACCGGTGTCGGCGGCGGCTCGTTAATGACACCGCTGCTAATTCTGTTTGGCTTCCCCTATAACGTCGCCATTGGCACCGACCTGCTCTATGCCGCCGCCACCAAGGCCAGCGGTGTTGCCGCCCACAAGCGTAAACAGAGTATTCAGTGGCCGATCGTTGCTTATCTCGCCGCCGGTAGTATTCCGGCATCATTGGTGACCAGTTATTTCCTCAACGCCTTCTTTAGCGAGGCCGACGCTTATGAGGCTATTCTGACTCGCAGCCTGGGTATTATGCTTATTCTCACGGCGCTAGTATTACTGTTTAAAAAGGTGTTGCGCCAGAAGAGTGAAAAACCGCCAGGGAAAATCGGCCTGTTTTTCCAAAGCCACGCTAAATATGTCACTTTGTTGAGTGGCGTTTTTCTCGGTATTTTCGTCACCCTGTCATCTGTTGGGGCCGGTGCTTTTTGCGCCGCCCTGCTGATGACACTCTACCCTCGCCTGCCCGCCCTGCATGTGGTGGGTACGGATATCGCCCACGCTGTGCCGCTGACACTGATCGCCGGGCTTGGCCATTTATTGTTATTGGGCAATGTCGATTTTGTGTTGCTGGCTTGCCTGTTAACAGGTTCTTTACCCGCGATTCAACTGGGCACGCATTTGGCTTCCCGCTTACCGGGGCACATTCTACAATCCTTACTCGCCTGCCTATTATTGGGTATGGGCGTACACTTCGCTGCTAGTTAATGGACGGGGCTACTAGCCCTCTTCGTTGGCGATACCGTGGGGCACATGCCCCGTCGCCACCTTGGCACTCGCCGATTCACAGTGACCCTGCTGATCATCAAAAAACACATCAGCACCGTAGGCGCGCAGAAATTCACTTTTATTAAGACCGCCCAAAAATAGCGATTCGTCTATGCGGATACCCCACTCCCGCAGGGTGCGCACCACCCTTTCGTGGGCTGGCGCTGAACGGGCTGTCACCAGCGCCGTGCGTATGGGGCCGGTCTCGGGGGGGAACTCAGCCTGTAATTGTTGCAAGGCCTGTAAAAAGTTTTTGAAGGGGCCGCCGCTAAGGGGTGTTTTGGCCGCTGCTTTTTCACTTTCGGTAAAGGCGGCCAGCCCCTCTGTTTTATAGATGCGTTCCGCTTCATCTGAAAACAGCACCGCATCACCATCGAAGGCAAAACGAAGTTCATCGCTGTCATCAGCAGAAGTATCGCCCGATGACAAAAGAGTCGCCGCCGCGATACCGTATTTCAGTGCGTTGCGTACGTCTTCAGCATGGGTCGATAAAAACAGGTGGCAACCAAACGCTGAAACATAACGATAGGGGCTTTCGCCACCGCAAAAAGCAGCACGGGTAATATCTAACTGGTGGTGTTCGATAGAATTAAAAATACGTAAGCCGGTGTCTGCAGAATTGCGTGACAGTAAAATCACTTCGACCCGAGGCACGGCAAATTTTTCATTAATACGCAATAGCTTTTGCACCAGGGGAAAAGCATCGCCTGGCTCAAGAGGCTCATCTTCATGTTCAATCTGGTACTGAGAATAAGCCTTTAAGCCCTTTTGCTGAAAAACCCCATCGCTCTCTTTTAGATCAAACAAAACCCGGGAAGAAATGGCAATCACCAGTTTTTCGTTGTTCTTATCTTGGGTATTTGACACGTTTTAATTTTCCCTGTTTTTCACAGTAGGTGGGGGTTTAGCCGATGAATACAAACGCGTTTAAACCTGCTCCGCTTATTTCTCGGCCTCTGCCTCTGCTGAAAACCAGGACAGGGTTAAACGGAAAATAACCGGGCTTAATAAAAGCAGTGCAATTAAGTTTGGAATCGCCATTAAGGCATTCAGTGTATCAGCCAGCAGCCAGGCAATACCCAAACCTTTAACGGCGCCAATATAAACCGCCAAAGTCCAGAGAATACGATAGGGCACGATGACTTTAAGACCAAACAAATATTCGGCACAGCGCTCGCCATAGTAACTCCAGCCCAGAATAGTGGTGAAGGCAAAGAGCACGAGCGTAACAGCAACAAACTTATCGCCAAGACCCGGAAAGGCTGTAGCAAAGCCCGAGGCTGTCATCGCCGCTGCCTCGGCATCACCCGTCCATACCCCGGTAAGAATAATCACCAGGCCGGTCATGGTGCAGATAATCAGGGTGTCGATAAAAGTACCCAGCATGGCAATACTGCCCTGGCGCACCGGGCTATCCGTCTCCGCCGCCGCGTGGGCAATGGGCGCACTACCCAGGCCGGCCTCGTTTGAGAACACACCTCGTGCAACACCCATGCGGATCGCCAGCATCACCGCAGCACCAGCAAAACCACCCTCTGCCGCTACGGGGTTAAAAGCACTGTGTAGTATTAAGCTAAAGGCTGCGGGAATTTCGCCGAAATGTTGGGCGATAACAACACCACAGCCCAGAATATAAGCGATGCCCATCAACGGTACCAGTGTCGAGGCAACGCGGGCAATCACCTTGACGCCGCCTAGCAGGACAATACCGACAAGGGTCGCCATCACCACGCCAGATACCCAATGGGGCACCTGAAAAGAGCTTTCCAGTACACGCGCAACCTCACTGGCCTGCACGGTATTGCCGATGCCAAAACCTGCCAGCATGCCGAATAGCGCAAATAATGTCGCTAGCCATAGCCACCGCTGGCCGAGTCCATTTTTAATGTAGTACATGGGGCCACCCACTTTACAGCCCGTCTCATCGGTCTCCCTGTAGTGAACAGCAAGCACGGCTTCTGCATATTTTGTCGCCATGCCCACCAGTGCCGTGCACCACATCCAGAACAAAGCACCTGGCCCACCGATACCAATAGCAGTGGCAACCCCGGCGATATTGCCCGTGCCCACGGTGGCCGATAGCGACATCATTAAGGCTGCAAAGGGGCTGATGTCGCCCTCGCCTCTCGCCTTGCGCCCTTTGAATAACTGTACAAAGGCAAAGCCGAGTTTGCGCAGGGGCAAGAGACGTAGACCCAACATCAGATAAAGGCCGGTGCAGAGGATGAAAAACAGCATCGCCGGCCCCCAGGCGAAACTGTTGACGGTACTTAACAGGGACTCAATTGATTTCATTATTATTCTGTATTCTCAAGAGTTTTTCACATTGGGTTTTATTGAATCAGATTTTACAGAAATGCTTTAAGCATCATCAAAAAGAAAGTTGTTCGCGCTGGGCAAACAAGCCAAATAAACCACCGGTGTGTATAAAGACAATATCATTGGCTTCAGCAAAATAGCCCTGCTCTATGAGAGTCAGCATGCCATGAAAAGCCTTACCCGTATAAACCGGGTCGAGCAATAAACCCTCCAGGGCAGCGACCTTTTTAATCGTCGCGAATACTTCTGGCCCCGCTTTAGAATAACCCGGCCCAATAAAATCATCATTCACCTGTACCGATAAGCTAGCGGGCAAAGCAGGGATCTCGTAACGGCTTTGCCAATCGCTAATATCAGCCATCACTTTGCGCTGAAAATAAGCAGCGCTATCACACACTGCGATACCCAATACTTGGGCATCGAGCTGGTGCAGAGCACAACCCAAACTTAGGCCTGCCTGTGTGCCACCCGAACCAGTGGCATGAATGATGTGCGCGGGACGGATATCCGCCTGTTTAAAATCACCCATCAATTCTTGAACACAGCGGATATAGCCCCAAATACCCGTGCCATCGCTTGCACCCGTGGGAATCAGATAAGGCTTGTCGCCCTGAGAAACATAGTGCTGCGACCAATGCTCAAACAGTTCACTCTGGCGAGCCTGAAATTCCGCTTTGGGATAAATAGAGATTTCTGCACCGGCGAGGTAATCGAGGAATAAATTGCCATCGAGGCCTATTGATTGCCCATCACCAAGCTCCTCATCCCTAAGCAGGAGATGAACTTTAAGCCCCAAACGGGCACCGAGAATAGCAGTAGCGCGACAGTGATTTGATTGCACACCGCCGCAGGTAATGAGAGTATCGCTGCCTTGAGCAAGCGCCCGCGCCAGGGTGAATTCAAGCTTGCGGATTTTATTGCCGCTAAGGGCGCAGTCTGTAAGGTCATCCCGCTTGACCCAAATACGCGGCCCTGAAAACTGCGCAGACAATCTATCTAAAGGCTGGAGTGGCGTTGGCAGCAGGGCCAGGGCCAGACGTTCCGGGTAATCAATGTTGGGATCTGCAATCATCAACCCTGATCCTTCGCCTGAAATGGCCTATGACCATAGCATAGAGTGTGAAATGAGCGCGGGGATAACATTGGGGGCAACTATCCTGAAACAGGGGGCGATGCCCTGCCCCCAAACGTCATCAGGTCTTAAATCGCTTTGATGGTGCCCTTTGGCAAAACGGCATGGATAGCATTGCGCTGGAATTTAAGCTCCACTTTATCGGAGACTTCAAGTACCAGATAGTCGCCTTCAAGCTTATTGATTTTGCCGATAATACCGCTGTTCGTAACGATTTCATCACCCTTGGCAATGCTGGTTACCAGCTCCCGATGCTCTTTCTGCTTTTTACGCTGGGGGCGAATAATCATAAAATACATAAACACAAATAGGCCGGCAAACATCGCCATAGTGATCAGAGGATCGGGCTCACCCGCTGCGGGTGCTGCTGCGTGGGCTGAAGATATAAAAAATGACATGGTCTAAGCTCCTAAAGCTACTCAAATAAAATCTGTTAATTTCACTGTTTAAGATGAATGGCCCAACTGTTAATCAGACAGGTTATCCACTATCCACTGCTGTACATCGTCGTGATGGGTTTTAGTTTTTACTTTGGCAATAACATGCTTGAGACGCCCATCTTTACCAATAATAAAAGTGGTGCGTTTGAGGCCCATATATTCTTTGCCAAAGGTTTTTTTCATCCCCCAGACACCGTATTTATCGGCAATGGAGTGATCTTCATCTGACAATAAATCAAAGTTCAGTGACTGCTTATCTTCAAAGCGTAGCAAGCGTTCAACCGCATCGGGGCTAACGGCCAGTACCACTGTGTCGAGCTTGGCAAACTCAGCTTTGCTATCGCGAATGCCACAGGCCTGTACATTACAGCCCGGAGTCATCGCCTTCGGATAAAAATATAAAACAACATTTTTACTGTCGCGGAAACCTTTCAACGTCACCGTTTCGTCACGCTGGTTTTGCAAACTAAAGACGGGGGCTAAATTACCAACTTTAGGTAGAGTCATAATGATTTCCTATTTGACAGTTCTCTTTGTTTTATTTTTATTCGCGGGTCACGTACACAACAGGCTTCTAAAAAAAGAGCGCCAAATAGGCGCTCTTTTCAAGGTCAGTCGCTTAGGGCAGCAGGTGCTGAACAGCATCGCGCTCTTCCGTTAGTTCCTGCTGGGTGGCTTGCATTTTGCCACGGGAGAAATCATTAATTTCAAGCCCCTGAACAATACTCCAGTCACCGTCTTTACAAACACAGGGGAAAGAGTAAATCAGGCCTTCGGTAATACCGTAGCTACCGTCGCTGTAAATACCCATGCTCGCCCAGTCGCCTTCAGCAGTACCAAGTGCCCAGGTGCGCATGTGAGAGATCGCTGCGTTGGCAGCCGATGCCGCACTGGAAGCGCCACGAGCAGCAATAATCGCCGCGCCGCGCTGTTGCACGGTGGGAATGAAGTCAGCTTCGTACCAGTCTTGCTCAACCAGGTCGATAGCAGTTTTACCATTCACTTTGGCATGATGGAGGTCGGGGTACTGAGTTGCTGAGTGATTGCCCCAGATAGTCATGTTGGTAATGTCGTTAATGGTAGTGCCCGTCTTGTCGGCCAGCTGAGACATGGCGCGATTGTGATCGAGACGTGTCATTGCAGTGAACTGACGTGGGTTAATAGACGGCGCATTACGCTGGGCGATCAAGGCGTTGGTATTAGCGGGGTTTCCGACAACCAGCACTTTGATATCACGGCTGGCATTGGCATCAATCGCCTTACCCTGAGCAGAGAAGATGGCAGCGTTGGCTTCGAGCAGATCTTTACGCTCCATGCCGGGGCCACGAGGACGCGCGCCAACYARYARAGCGWAGTCGGTRTCTTTRAAMGCRACRTTGGCGTCGTCTGTYTGTACGATRCCRGCCAGCAGTGGGAAGGCACAATCGTCRAGCTCCATCGCCACACCTTTCAGYGCTTCGAGRGCGGGYGTGATTTCCARCAGCTGYAAAATAACCGGCTGATCCGTACCGAGCATTTGGCCAGCGGCGATACGAAATAAGAGGGAGTAGCTAATTTGGCCAGCGGCGCCAGTAACAGTAACGCGAACAGGTGCTTTCACGGGAAATCTCCTTAGTCATTCATTAAGAGGGGTTTTCGAGGCGCGAATTATACGGTAATACCATGCTTCASGCCTCTATTTTCAACCCGGGCTAGCCGGATCGTTTGGATATTTATGTGGCTATGTAGGACTCCACAGAGCCTAAGCCGTAAGCTCTGTGTAACGGGCCTTTAAGGCTGAGTACAAAGCATCTTTAAACGAGGGGTCGCTAGCATCGAGTTCAAGGCTCAGTTCAACCAGGTGCTCGTTATCTTCGCGCCCGCCCCAGTCTTTCGAATAGGTACCACTTTGATAGCCGTGATCCTGACGGAAAAAGTTGAGTACGTTCTTGCCAACATAGCGGGTATAGAGCTCATCGAAATTCAAATCAGCACTATTGAGCAGTACGACAAACTGCTGAGGATCAAAGCTCTTCGTGCTGAGAGTGCTCAAAGTGAAGGCTTCTAGCTGATCGCGAAAGTCACCTGAACCAGTAGAATCGCTGGCCTGAAATACCTTCTCCAAATCAGTCGCCAAGGCTTTTTCGTCAGYATTATCGAGTAACAACTGGCTTAAGCCAAAGTGCCAGATATCAATCAGTTCAAGCTTTACTTGCTCCATATCCGGCTGCTGGTGCTTCCACCACTTCCACCCATAATGGTCGAGCAGCTCTGCACACTCGACCCAAATCGCTCGATACCAGGGAAAGCCCTGCGCGCGCCAATCAGCATTCACTTTGCTGTTCATGGCGTCCTGTAACTCGAGCATTGAGCTCAAACGTGATTTCATTTTTGATCCTTGTTCAGTGTGACGGGGGCTGATACTAAAGCGAAGCGCAGTTTAACCCATGGTCATTCAATACTTGCGTTAAAATACAAAGCCTCACTCGCGAGTCATTATATAGCGCATGCCCAATAGCTTATTTTATCTCAATATTTCCGCTCAGGAATATTTACGCGTCTATAAAGGCGTTGCTCGCCAGGTCGTCGTGCGCGGCACTGACGGGGCGACCTTAAGCTTTCCCGCCGAGCACCTACGGCGCTTTGTTGGCCACGACGGTGTTCAGGGACGCTTTTTGTTGAATTACGATGAGGGCAACAAATTTATCTCGCTACAAAAACTGAGCTAGCCTGTTTCAACACTCAGATAATCATTGCCTACAATATCTCCGGCATAAAAAAAGCGGCCGAAGCCGCTTCTTTCATCACCCGACTAAAACTACCAGCCAGTGATTTCTTTCAGGCCATTGCCAATTTCAGCAAGGCTGCGCACGGTTTTAACACCAGCATCTTCCAGAGCGGCAAACTTTTCGTCGGCCGTGCCTTTACCACCAGAGATAATGGCACCGGCGTGTCCCATACGCTTACCTGCAGGTGCAGTAACACCGGCAATGTAGGAAACAACGGGCTTGGTGACATTGGCTTTGATATAAGCCGCAGCTTCTTCTTCAGCGGTACCGCCGATTTCACCGATCATAACGATGGCTTCGGTCTGAGGATCTTTCTCAAACAGCGCGAGAATATCGATAAAGCTGGAACCGGGAATGGGGTCACCACCAATACCAACACAGGTTGACTGGCCAAAACCAAAATCAGTGGTCTGCTTCACGGCTTCATACGTCAAAGTACCAGAGCGCGATACAACGCCGACCTTGCCAGGCAGGTGGATGTGGCCGGGCATAATACCGATTTTACTTTCGCCGGGTGTAATAACACCGGGGCAGTTAGGGCCGATCAGTACGGCGCCCAGGTCGTCACACTTCACTTTACATTCCAGCATATCCAGCGTCGGGATGCCTTCAGTAATGCAGACGATTAACTTGATGCCAGCATTGGCCGCTTCAAGAATAGAGTCTTTACAGAAAGGAGCGGGGACATAAATAACCGATGCTTCTGCACCCGTTTGAGCAACAGCATCAGCCACAGTGTTAAATACAGGCAAGCCCAGGTGAATTTGCCCACCCTTACCTGGCGTCACACCACCTACCAATTTAGTGCCATATTCCAAGGCTTGCTCGGAATGCATAGTGCCCTGCGAACCGGTAAAGCCCTGGCAAATAACCTTGGTATCTTTATTGATTAATATGCTCATTATTTACCCTCCGCTGCTTTTACTACTGATTCTGCTGCGTCGGTCAAGCTGGTGGCAGCGATAATATTTAAGCCACTATCGGCCAGCACTTTAGAGCCAATCTCTGCGTTGTTACCTTCGAGGCGTACGACAACGGGTACGTTGACACCCACTTCTTCAACCGCGCCAATAATACCTTCGGCGATCAAATCACAACGTACGATACCGCCAAAGATATTCACCAGTACGGCTTTTACGTTGGAGTCGGACAGAATGATTTTAAAGGCTTCTGTCACACGCTCTTTAGTTGCACCGCCGCCTACGTCGAGGAAGTTAGCGGGGAAGCCACCGTGAATCTTCACGATATCCATAGTACCCATGGCCAGGCCAGCGCCGTTTACCATGCAACCAATGGTGCCATCGAGGGCAACATAGTTCAGTTCCCACTCGGCAGCCTGTGCTTCGCGTGCGTCTTCCTGGCTGGGGTCGTGGAATTCTTTCAGCTCAGGGTGACGGTACATAGCATTGCTATCGATGGTCATTTTTGCATCGAGGCAATGCAAGTTGCCTTCGTCGGTAATGACCAGCGGGTTAATTTCGAGCAGGGCCAAATCTTTATCTTCGAACAACTTAGCGAGGCCAAGGAAGATTTTAGTAAACTGACCAATCTGCGCGCCTTTAAGGCCGAGGGCAAAAGCCAACTCGCGACCCTGGTAAGGCTGAGCACCCGTCAATGGATCAATTTCAGCTTTGAGGATTTTCTCAGGCGTCTCTTCGGCAACCGTCTCAATTTCAACACCGCCTTCAGTAGAGGCCATGAAGATAATGCGCCGTGTTGAACGATCGACAACAGCACCGAGGTAAAGCTCGTCGGCGATTTCGGTGCAGGTCTCAACCAGAATGCGACTAACGGGCTGGCCGTTGGCATCGGTCTGATAGGTCACCAGATTCTTGCCCAACCACTGCTCGGCAAACGCCTTAATTTCTTCTTTGGTAGTGACCAATTTAACGCCGCCCGCTTTACCGCGACCGCCAGCGTGAACCTGGGCCTTAACCACCCATTTGTCACCACCGATTTTATCGGCCGCTGCTACTGCTTCTTCCGCCGTAGCGGCAGCAATGCCTTTTGATACGGGCAAGCCGTATTCAGCAAACAGTTGTTTGCCCTGGTATTCATGTAAATTCATGTTGTAGTCCCAACTCGTTGACGATAAAAAAATGATAAGCCCTTGCACGGAAGCTATCTTACCTCCTATGCGTAGAGCTCAATTACTATTTTTGTTTGCGCTTGCGTCGATTAGCCACGTGAATGGCATGTCCGTTAACGGCCAGTGCAGCCTCATGAACAGCTTCCGACATCGTCGGGTGAGCAAACACCATTAGTCCCAGATCTTCCGCTGTTGAACCAAACTCCATTGCCACCGCAACCTGTTGTACCAATTCTGCCGCTGAGGGGCCGATAACATGGCATCCGAGGATGCGATCAGTCTCGCCATCGGCGAGAATCTTCACGAAACCGTCGGTATCGTTGGCAGCCAATGCACGACCACTGGCCGCGAAAGGAAACATACCGACATTGTAGGTATCACCCGATTGTTTGATTTCCTGCTCTGTCAAACCCACGGCGGCAATCTCCGGATGAGTGTAAATGACATTGGGAATAATATCGTAATTGACCTGGGTTTTTTGCCCGGCAATGCGCTCGGCGACCATTACGCCCTCTTCTGAACCCTTGTGGGCCAGCATTGGACCGCGAACCAGATCACCCACTGCCCATACACCTGGCGCGTTAGTGGCACAGTGCTCATCGACAAAAATGGAGCCGCGTTCATCAAGGTTTACGCCGCTGTCTTCTTCCAGCAGATTCTCAGTGAAGGGGCTGCGGCCAACACAGACAATGAGCTTATCAAAAATTTCCTGGTGGTCTTCGCCGTCTTCTGTCTTATAAGTAACGTGTACTTTGTTGCGTTTAACTTCACTACCGGTAACGCGGCTGCCCATGCGGATATCGAGGCCCTGCTTGGCAAAAATTTTGGCAGCGTCGCGCGCGATTTGCTTGTCCATCATGGCGAGGAAAACATCAAGGGCTTCGAGTAATACCACTTCAGAACCCAGTCGATTCCAGACACTACCCAGTTCAAGCCCGATCACACCCGCACCGATGATACCCAGGCGCTTTGGCACCTTGGTCATATCGAGAGCCGCCTTGGAGTCGATGATGGTCTCACCGTTAACCGGCGCAACGGGAATATCAATCGCCTTCGAGCCAGTCGCGAGAACCACATTCTCTGTTTCAATAACAGAAACCTTGCCGTCCAGATCCGTGTACTCGACTTTTTTACCGGCCAGCAATTTGCCCGTGCCATAAAGCGGGGTAACACCATTGGCTTTAAACAAGGCTGAAATGCCACCGGTTAACTTCTTAACGATGTCATCTTTGCGCGCGATCATTTGCTCAACGTCAACGCTCACGCCTTTAACCTTAATGCCGTGCTTTTCTAACTCGCACTGGGTCTCGTGATATTTCATCGAACTATCGAGTAGTGCCTTTGAGGGAATGCACCCTTCATTTAGGCAGGTACCGCCATTGACGCCAGAGCCGTCCGCCGTTTGATATTTTTCGATACAGGCTGTTTTCAAGCCTAACTGTGCGGCGCGAATAGCGCAGACATAACCCGCAGGGCCAGAACCGATCACTACAACATCATATTTATCAGACATGGTATAAACCTTTATTAATCAGCAAACTAACGCTTATATCTCAAGTAAAATCTTKGCRGGATTYTCRATCATATCYTTGATSGCCACCAGAAAGAGCACSGCRTCYCGACCGTCAATAATACGGTGATCGTAGGACAGGGCGAGATTCATCATCGGGCGAATAACCACTTTGCCATCTTCTGCAATAGGCCGCTCTTTAATGGCGTGCATACCGAGTATCGCAGCCTGAGGCGGATTCAAAATTGGCGTTGAAACCAGTGAGCCAAAAACTCCTCCATTAGTAATCGTGAAGGTGCCACCGGTAATCTCATCAATACTCAATTTGCCGTCACGGGCTTTGCCGCCGTACTCAGCAATCTTGTTTTCAATTTCAGCAATGCTCATTTGATCGACATCGCGCAATACCGGCACCACCAAACCACGATCACTAGAAACGGCAACACCAATATCCTGATAACCGTGGTAGACCACATCAGAGCCATCAAGCGAMGCATTAACCAGAGGGAATCGCTTCAGCGCTTCAACAGCTGAGCGCACAAAGAACCCCATAAAGCCCAGACGCGTACCGTTGTGTACCGAGGAGAATTGCTCTTTAAACTGGCTGCGCAAATCCATAATGCGATGCATATCCACTTCATTAAAGGTGGTCAGCATTGCTGTCGTCTGAGTCACCTCAAGCAGGCGCTCGGCAATACGAGCACGCATGCGGGTCATCGGCACACGTTTTTCAACGCGCTCACCGGCACTGAGGGTTAACCCACTTTCGACTGACGCAACGGGGGCCGCCGGTGTTGGGCTAACAGGCGCGGCTGTAGCAGTGGGAGCCACTTGCGCCGGCACAAAATTGACCACATCTTCTTTGGTGATGCGCCCGTCTTTGCCACTGCCAGCAATGGCAGCGAGATCAATACCTTTTTCGTCAGCTAGTTTGCGCGCTGCCGGGCTAGCCGGGGCAGCATCGCCCTCGGCCTGGGGCGCACTCGCTGTTTCCTCTACCGCAGGGCTTGCTGTCACAGCACTAGCACTGCTATCGAGGCGCGCCATAATCTCACCACTGAGCAAGATGGCACCTTCCTCTTTGAGGATTTCCACTAGCACACCACTCTGAGCAGCGACCACTTCCAGTACAACCTTATCGGTTTCTACATCCACCAATAAGTCGTCCCGTTGCACAGAGTCTCCAACCTGCTTGTGCCAGGTGGCAACTTCACCTTCCTGAACAGACTCGGGAAAAGCGGGGACTTTTATATCGATTAGCATCGGCTATCTTCCTTCCTGATTGAACGGATCACCTAAACCAGTAATAACTGGTCTAAAAATTGAGATCCAGGGCCTCGTTAACGAATTTCTTTTGTTCTTCTAAGTGCATAGACATATAGCCACCGGCCGGTGCCGCACGAGCAGGACGACCTACATAGCGTAAATACAAAGGGCTTTTACTCGCATGTATCGCCTTGCGAATATGGTGTTGCCCATTAAACCAGACCCCTTGATTCAAAGGCTCTTCCTGACACCAGAGAATATCCTGCAGATTTTTATAACGTTTCAGCTGCGCGGTTAAGGATTTCTCATCGAAGGGATACAACTGCTCTATACGTACCAAAGCCACGTCTTCCTGTTCGCGCAACCCACGCTCTTCCAATAAATGGTAATAAACCTTGCCGCTACACAGGACAACCCGCTTGACCTTCTTCGGTTCAAGGTCGTCAGCAATAATCGGCTGGAAAGCACCTTCTGATAATTCTTCCAAAGAAGAAGTTGCCAGCTTGTGGCGCAAAATCCACTTCGGGCTCATCACAATCAAGGGCTTGCGCATCGGCCTGATGGCCTGGCGACGCAACATGTGGAACAGCTGGGCAGGTGTCGTCGGGTTACAAATTTGAATATTGTGCTCAGCAGCAAGCTGTAAGAAACGCTCCAGTCGGGCCGAGGAGTGCTCGGGGCCCTGTCCCTCATAACCATGAGGCAACAACATGGTCAGACCGCTTAAGCGCCCCCATTTTTGCTCGCCACTGGTTATAAACTGATCGATCACCACCTGGGCACCGTTGGCGAAATCACCAAACTGCGCTTCCCAGATCACCAGACCTTGAGGTGTACCCGTGCTGTAACCGTACTCGAAGGCCAGCACCGCCTCTTCAGACAAGTAGGAGTCGTACAATGCAAAGAGGGGTTGATCTTCTTTAATGTGCATTAATGGCGTATAGGCTTCACCATTTTTCTGATTGTGGGCCACGGCGTGACGGTGAGAAAAAGTGCCCCGGCCAGAGTCCTGCCCAGTCATGCGAATACTATAACCCTGCTCAAGTAATGTACCGTAAGCGAGAATTTCAGCCATGCCCCAGTTCAGCGGCAAGGCACCACCACCCATTTTGCGGCGATCGTCGTAGATTTTTTGTACCTGGCGCTGCACCACGATTCCCTCGGGAATGTGGTTCACCTTTTCCGCTACCTGCTTCAATAACGCTAGGTCAATCGAGGTGTCACCCGGCGCATCCCAGTCATGGCCAAGATAAGGCGACCAGTCGACAAACAATTCTTCGTTGGGCTCTGACACCAGATTACTGGCGACGCGCTCGCCCCTGTCCAGTCGGTCGCGATAATCATCGAGCATGGCCTGCGCGGATTCGGCGGTGACCAGCGATTCGCTCGCGAGTGCCTCCGCATACAAGGTGCGCGTGGTCTTGTGCTTGCGGATTTTTTCATACATCAGCGGCTGAGTGCCGGAGGGCTCATCGGTTTCGTTGTGACCACTACGGCGGTAACACACCAAATCGATAACCACGTCTTTACGGAATTGATAGCGATAATCCATTGCCAGCAGCGTGGCGAACATCACTGCATCGGGATCGTCGCCATTAACGTGAAAAATCGGCGCCTGAACCATCTTCGCGATATCAGTACAGTATTCGGTCGAACGGGCATCATCGCGGCGGCTAATGGTAAAGCCCACCTGATTATTGAGCACCAGGTGTACCGTGCCCCCGGTTTTATAGGCCCGGGTTTGTGACATCTGGAAGGTTTCCATCACCACGCCCTGACCGGCAAAGGCCGCATCGCCGTGAATGATCACCGGCACCACTTCCGTACCCTCGCTGTCGCCGCGCCTATCCTGTCGCGCCCGTGTCGAGCCTTCGATAACTGGAGCAGAAATCTCCAGATGAGAGGGGTTAAAACCGAGGGCTAAATGCAGCTCGCCACCGGGGGTCATCACATTCGATGAAAAGCCCTGGTGGTATTTCACATCACCCGAAGTATTGAGGAGTTTCTTACCTTCAAACTCATCGAACAATTCGGCCGGGTTTTTACCGAGAATATTCACCAAAACATTCAAGCGGCCGCGATGGGGCATGCCGAGAACAATCTCGCGCGCCCCGTATTCACCAGCGCGCTGAATTAAGCCATCGAGCATGGGAATCATGCTCTCAGCGCCCTCGAGACCAAAACGCTTGGTGCCGGGGTATTTTGAATCGAGGTGTTTTTCCAGTCCTTCCGCAGCGGTCAAACGCTGCAGTACGCTGACTCGCGCCTCGTCGCCATAGGTCGGGCGCGATTGCACCGACTCAAAGCGCTGCTGTAACCATTGCTTTTCAGACAACGAGGTAATGTGCATGAATTCGGGGCCGACCTGCCCACAATAGGTCGATTCCATATGTGCGGTAATTTCCCGCAGAGTCGCCTCTTCTTTACCAATGTAAAGCGGGCCAGTCTGGTAGGTGGTATCCAGATCAGCATCGGTCAAACCGTGAAAACCGAGCTTTAAATCGGGAACATCTTCCCTTTCCATCAAACCAAGAGGGTCAAGATTGGCTTTCWGRWKAMMAYKCTCNCGAWWSRWKRCWAYCAGCTGTAATACCTTGACCTGTTTGCGCTCGTGCTCAACATTGACGCCTCCCGAACCCGGTGCAGGGAGAGGACGAGATCGCTTGCGACCAAGTAATTCAAAGTGAGTTTGAACCGTCGCGTGAGAGGAGTCCGCACCAGTAAAACCACTAATATGAGGCAGAGAATCAAAAAAGGCGCGCCATTCTTCTGGTACGCCATTCGGATTATGTAGGTAGGTTTCGTACAAGCCTTCAATATAGGCTGCATTGCCCCCTGAGAAATGGGACGAACTGAGAAACTGCGCCATGATGCTGTCTTGCATCTTTCTAGTCCTGATTGAGTATTTGCCGAATGAAGGTCTTACAAAACAAGGGGGAGCTTGACCTCCCCAGTAATATTTAGCGAGCTTATCAGGTGCCGCTGCTAAGAAGCATACTACGAATATGTCCAATAGCCTGTGTAGGGTTTAGGCTTTTTGGGCAAACCGATACGCAGTTCTGAATGCCGTGGCAACGGAAGACCGAAAACGGGTCATCCAGATTTGCCAGACGCTCTTCAGTCGCCGTATCGCGAGTATCCGCTAGAAAACGGTAGGCCTGTAAAAGACCGGCCGGACCAATAAACTTATCGGGGTTCCACCAGAAAGAGGGGCAGCTGGTCGAACAACACGCGCAGAGTATGCACTCGTACAAACCGTCAAGTTTTTCCCGTTCTTCCGGCGACTGTAAGCGCTCAATAGCCGGCGCCGGAGTATCGTTGATCAGGTAAGGCTGCACCTTTTCGTACTGGGCGTAGAACTGCGCCATGTCGATSACCAGATCGCGAATCACYGGCARACCCGGCAGCGGACGCAARATCAARGTGTTCTTTTTGACACACTCCGACAAGGGYGTGACACAGGCCAGGCCATTTTTGCCGTTCATGTTGACGCCATCGGAACCACAGACACCCTCACGACAAGAGCGACGGAAAACCAGAGTGGGGTCCGTTTCCTTAAGCATCTCCAGCACGTCCAGCACCATAATATCTTTGCCTTCGGTGTCCAGCTGAAAATCCTGCATATACGGGGCTGAATCCGTATCGGGGTTATAACGATAAATACTTACTTTGAGCATATCTTAGGCAGCCCTACTTGGATTAATAAACACGCGCTTTCGGAGCGAAGGCTTCGCGMGTAACGGGGGCGAAGTTAACAGCCCGCTTGGCCACACTTTTATCTCCGGGGAAATAAACCGAGTGGCACAACCAGTTATCATCGTCGCGCTCGGTAAAGTCTTCGCGGGCATGGGCACCGCGACTCTCTTTGCGCTCTTCGGCGGCAATGGCTGTCGCCTCGGCCACTTCGAGCAGATTTTGCAATTCCAGGGCTTCGATGCGCGCCGTGTTATACGCCGCTGACTTATCTTCCAGTTGCACATTCTCAACACGCTTACGCAGATCGGCCAGTTTCTTCACGCCTTCCTGCATAAAGTCACCGCGACGGAATACGCCGAAGTGATTTTGCATAATCGTTTGCAGTTCTTTGCGCAGATCCGCAGTCTTTTCACCGCTGTCACTGCCGTTCAAGCGATTGAGACGAGCACAGGCTGTCTCAATATCTTCATCAGTCGCGTCCGCTAAAACAACGCCTTCACGCAATGACTTTTCAATAAACAGACCAGCGGCACGACCGAAGACCACCAGATCGAGCAGCGAGTTACCACCGAGACGGTTGGCACCGTGGACAGAAACACAGGCCACTTCACCACAGGCAAACAAGCCGTCGATGATTTCTTCTTTACCGTCCTTATCCAAGGTCAAAGCCTGGCCGCTAACATTGGTCGGAATACCGCCCATCATGTAGTGGCAGGTCGGCACCACGGGTACCAGATCGGTGACCGGATCAACGTGGGCAAAAGTTTCAGACAACTCACAAATGCCGGGCAACTTACTGTGCAGCACTTCTTCACCGAGGTGATCGAGCTTCAGGTGTACGTGATCGCCATCGGGGCCACAACCACGGCCTTCAAGAATTTCCAGCACCATCGAGCGGGCGACAACGTCGCGACCGGCGAGATCTTTGGCATTGGGCGCATAACGCTCCATAAAGCGCTCGCCGTCTTTATTGACCAGATAACCACCCTCGCCTCGGCAACCCTCAGTAACCAGCACGCCAGCACCGTGAATACCCGTTGGGTGGAACTGCCACATTTCGATATCCTGCACCGGGAAGCCCGCACGCAGTGACATACCCAGACCGTCACCGGTATTAATGTGGGCATTAGTGGTAGAGGCAAAAATACGCCCTGCACCACCAGTAGCAAAGACTGTCGCTTTCGACTTAACGTAAACCGTCTCACCCGTTTCGATATCAATGGCGATAACACCAACTACAGCGCCATCTTTGTTTTTCACCAGATCAATGGCAAACCACTCGTTGAGGAAAACTGTTTTGGCTTTCAAGTTGGCCTGATAGAGGGTATGTAATAAAGCGTGGCCAGTGCGATCGGCTGCAGCGCAAGTGCGCGCAGCCTGACCACCGTTACCGAAATCTTTCGACTGACCACCGAAGGGACGCTGATAAATYCGACCTTCTTCGGTACGAGAAAACGGCAGGCCCATGTGCTCAAGCTCAAATACTGCTTCGGGGCCGACCTGACACATATACTCAATCGCATCCTGATCACCAATGTAATCGGAACCTTTAACCGTGTCATACATATGCCACTGCCACTGATCATCGGGATCATCGCTAGCAATAGCGCAGGTAATACCGCCCTGAGCAGACACAGTATGGGAGCGCGTTGGAAACACCTTGGTAATAACGGCTGTTTTATAGCCCGATTGCGCCAGCTGCAAAGAGGCACGCATACCCGCACCGCCGCCGCCAATAATAACGCCATCAAAAGAAATCGTTCTCATTTTAGCCATTAACCTAATTCCCCCACAGAATAGCGACAGTCCAGACCACGTAGACAAAAATCACCGCGATCATGCCCAGCTGCAAAAACACCCTTAAAAAGGTGGCTTTAGGCCCCATCAAGCGAACCGTAACGTAATCAGTCAACACACCCCACATACCAATCCAGGCATGGGCAGCGAGCGACAAAACAGCAAACACTGTTAACAGGCGAATACATAACCCGCTGTTCAACTCTTTCCAGCTGGCGTAGTCAATCTCCGGTGTGAGCAACAAATAGCCTGCAATCACCAACAAATAAACCGTCAGCACGACACCGCTGACGCGCTGCACGACCCAGTCGGACAGCCCACTGCGACCAAAACTTGTTACATTTGTTACAGCCATACCCAGGCTCCTGCGAAAAGAATCAATAGCGCGGCGATGACAAGCACCAGCTTCGCACCCAGCACTCCACCTTCCAGCGTTTCACCGATACCGAAGTCCATAAACATATGACGGATACCCGCAACCATGTGGTAAGCCAGCGCCGCCAACATGCCCCACAGCACTAATTTGACCAGGGGATGAGTCAACAGGCCTTGCAAAGCAGCGAAGGTTTCCTCGGAGGTGAGGCTACGATCAAGCATCCATATAAACAGGCCACTGATAACAAACAGAGCGACACCGGAAACACGATGCAGAATAGAAACATAAGCGGTAATTGGAAGATGGATCGTTCCAATATCCAGATTGACAGGTCTTTTATCGTTCACGACTAGCTATACCTCAAACCCATAAAAAGGGCGTTATTTTTTAGGTGCCAAATAAAAACAGGAAACAACACAGTTACCGGGGAAAACAGCCGACAGCCGCAACCACAGCAACTTTGAACGCGGGGCATTATAGGAGTATTAATAGTCAATTACAACGAAACAAGAACGCGCAAGACCTCCATTTCAAAGCACTAAAACACCCATAAATGCTGCAACAATCGCAGAAATTGCACCCTTCTTGTGCGCCCCGATTCAAGCATGCACCACGATAAGACCTAGGCCCACCTAAGACCAATAAAAGCGCCGTGCAAATTGACAAACAGCCGTCGAGAAGGCTAGAGTCGCGGGCTTTGTAATAGAGGCTGGCCACGCTGCCGCCTTCCGAATTGTTTTCCAGGGGAACCCTATGACCGACAAGAAAGCCACTCTCAGCATTGAGGGCCGCGCCGACGCCATTGAACTGCCCGTACGAATCGGCACTCTTGGCCCCGATGTAATCGACGTTGCCTCACTGACCAGCAATGGCGTTTTCACCTTCGATCCGGGCTTCACATCAACCGCCTCCTGCGAATCGAAAATTACCTTTATCGACGGTAACAAAGGCATACTGCTGCACCGCGGCTACCCCATTGACGATCTGGCGCAAAACACCACCTACCTTGAGACCTGCTATTTACTCCTCAATGGTGAGCTGCCCAACGCGACGGAAAAGAGCGACTTCGAAACCCTGATTAGCAGCCATACCATGGTCAACCGCTCCATCGAGCAGTTTTTATCCGGYTTCCGCTACGACGCCCACCCCATGTCCATTATGTGTGGCGTGGTTGCYGCGATGTCGTCTTTCTATCACGACTCACTGGACATCGCYGATCCYCAGCACCGTAAAATCACTGCCCACCGCCTGATCGCRAAAATGCCGACCCTCGCCGCCATGTGCTACAAGCACTACATYGGCCAGCCCTATATGTACCCRCAAAACRRCATGAGCTAYGGCGARAACTTCCTGCACATGATGTTCGGCACGCCCTGCGAAGAGCCCAATGTWAACCCCGTACTCGCCAAAGCCATGGACAARCTCTTYATCCTSCACGCCGACCACGAGCAAAATGCATCGACATCTACCGTGCGTCTCGCTGGCTCATCGGGCGCCAACCCCTTCTCCTGTATCGCCGCCGGTATTGCCGCACTGTGGGGGCCATCTCACGGCGGCGCCAATCAGGCCGTACTGGAAATGCTCAACGAAATTGGCGATGAAAAGAACATCGACGCCTTTGTGAAACGCGCCAAAGATAAAAACGACCCTTTCCGTTTAATGGGCTTCGGTCACCGCGTTTATAAAAACTTTGACCCCCGCGCCAAAGTGATGAAAGAAGCTTGCGACGAAGTATTGGCCGAACTGGGTATGGAAAATGACCCACTACTGAAAATCGCCAAGCGACTCGAGCAAATTGCGCTGGAAGACGACTACTTTGTCAGCAAGAAACTCTACCCCAATGTCGACTTCTACTCCGGCATTATTATGAAAGCCATCGGCATCCCCACAGAAATGTTTACCGTTATCTTCGCCACTGGCCGCACCGTCGGCTGGATAGCCCACTGGGACGAAATGATCAGTAACAGCTATAAGATTGGCCGTCCGCGCCAGCTCTATACTGGCCCCGCAGAGCGCAGCGTAACGCCTCTCGGCCAACGCTAATCACTTAGCGTTAAACAATAAAAAGCCCGGTTTTTAACCGGGCTTTTTATTGTCNAAAAATAATACGGCTACACCTGATATAGATATTTCTGAAAGCCCACAAAGGTTTCTCTTATCTGTGCTGGCGAACCAATCTCTGCAGCCGCATCACTAATCGTGTTGCATTTAAGCTCTATCAAGCTGCGCATTTTCGCTGCTGCCAGCTCATGCACGCCATCKYSYRSRWWTTTWSYCAAMATAAAGTCGATAAATTCTTGCTGTTTGTAATCAGTAAAAACCTGGGCAATTGAAGGTTTTGCCTGTTTAACGCTCTCTATTCGAGTGCGCGTTAAACAGCGTAAGCGACAAAGGCCAGCACGTCGTAGACATCACTATCTTTCGCGTCTATCAGCTCTTTCATGCTATCGAGTTTTTCAGCATCGTAACCCGCTTCGCTTAAATCACTTAATAGCTTTTCTCGCGTCGTGGGGATCGCTCCATATCTCCCGCAACCTGTCTTCATTATCAAAAAATTGCGGCAAATCATCGAACATACGTTCCACAAATTCCCTCGCGGCAATGGGTTTACCTTCAGGGCTCCAGTACATCGCTGAAGATATATGCTGAATCTGCMGTGCTTTGCCGTCCGACAAGGTAAGCAAAATTTTCTTTTCGCACTCGCAGGGCCGCTGCCCGTATTCAGAGCATGCTTCCGGCCCAGGCCTCTYACAGGTACAGGGTTTGTTATTACACACCTTACAAGGGCCRGGCTCGYCCCCAGACTCATGCAATCTCCATTTTCAAGTCTTTACGAGATGTTTAATCCGCCTCAAAAGGATTTATCAACTCCACCCCAGAATACTTAAAATCCTTGATATTTCGTGYCACCAGAATAAAATCATTTGCCAACGTAATGGCTGCTATTTGCCCATCAGCAACACTCATCGGATGCCCACTTCGCTTCGCTTCGCCCATTATATTGCCATAGAGGTTGGCGGCCGGCTCATCAAAATCGAGCAGGCGAAACTGAAAGGCCTGACGCACAAACTGCTCAAAGCGCTGCTGTAATTGCTGCCTGCGCTTGCCACTGGGCAGCACATACAAGCCATAGCAAATTTCGGCAATACTAATACTACTGATAAATAAAGCCTGACTATTCTGCTTATTCAGCCATGCAATGACCGTCGCGTCAGGCCTGGGACGCATCATCTCCGACAGGATATTAGTGTCGAGTAGCATCAAAAATCCATAGGTTCATGGGCTGCTTTCTTCTCCGGCCCCGGCTCAATACCTAAATCCCCACCAAAAGTCGCTAGCGCCAAATCGCCCAAACGAGCGGGGGCCGATACCGCCTGCACAATAATGCGCCGCACTTCTTCTTCCATAGAGATACCGTGCTGAGCAGCCCGTATTCGCAATTCAGTGACCACCTCATCATCGAGTTTTCTAACACTTAAATTAGCCATAAAGCCTCCTTTGGGTTACCAGCCACACAAATGATAGCGCTCGACAGCATTGCTGGCAAGTGATGGCATATTGAGATATGACACCGACTCTCAGGTTATCCCTATCGCCTGCCCAAGAATAAAAGATGCACAAGATATTACTCTTCATCCTTGGCCAGCATTGTCATTACCAACCGAATCAACATCTCTTTTTGCCTTGGGTCAGACTCCGCAATCAGCAGCGTTAAAGCCGCCAGACCGGTATCGTTAATCACCGTTTCATCACGGGCGTTCAGAAGCCGACCGTTGCGGTGCAAAAAATCAACGAATAAAAATGCCCCGCTACGCTTATTACCATCGCTAAAGGGATGGTTCTTCACCACAAAATACAGTAAATGGGCGGCTTTACTTTCAATGGTCGGGTACGCAGGCTCACCAAAAACAGACTGGTTAAGATTACCCAAAATAGAGGACAAACCGTCTTCACGTAAACGGGCAAACAAATCTGTTGCCTCGCCCCGCTGTATCAATGTTGCCTTGAGCTCGTTGAGCACAGCCATTGCTGCTTCAGGCGAGGGCAAATTACCACCGGGCTGGCCTTGCGGCTCATTCAACAAGCCCTCATCGTATTGCTGTAACCACAAAAAGGTTTGGGTGTAGCGGCTGACAATTTCAACTAAACCACTGCCCGCCTCGGCTGTTAGCTCTGGCGACTGAGCGGCTTTGCGTATTAAGGCGATGGCTTGCTGCAGCTCGGCTGCGTTCTGATCAAAGCGCTGCTGGTTAATGGCGTAGCCTTGCACCAAATAATCACGCAAGCGTTGTGTTGCCCACTGCCGGAATTTCACGCCCTGGGGCGACTTCACACGGTAACCGACTGAAATAATCACATCGAGGGAATACAGAGTTACTGGCTTATCCGAATGAGCAATATGCACTTTTTGCATATTGCTTTTTTCCGCCAATTCACCGTCATTAAAGACATTACGAACATGGCGGGAGATAACCGACTGGTCACGCTCAAACAAGGCAACTAACTGCGCCTGGGCGAGCCAAACCGTATTTTTATCACCATCCAGTCGCACTTCAACGGCTTTACCCGCTTGCTGGTAAATGAGTATTTCGTTGGTGGCTGGATGCTGAGACATTAGGCGACTGTTCCCTTGCTGTGCGGGGTTTATCTAGCGGGATGAATTGGCCAGTGAAGGCTTATTGTAGGATGGATTTTAGGGGGGATTACCCTGTCACGCAAAGGTATAGGTTTTTTTGGGTTCAGGGTTGCCGAATCCCTCCATGACGGCACACCCCACAATCACCAAGCCGCAGACGAAGGCGACTGGTGCGGCCTACGTCGAATTAATGGGCGGAGGCACTTGTAAGCGGGCCGAGCTGCCCTTGCGAGCGAATTACTTTATTGAACCAGAGTCCGGTCGCTACGATGAAGACGTTGCCAAATTCTCGGGGCTGTTGCTTGCTTGTGGTCGGGAGATAAAAACGCGCCTGCGAACCTGGACAATTACGACGGGTGAAAAGCTATCGCCAGAAAATCCCGAAAATAGTTTTTTGCGAACCGGCCCGCCGGGAGTTGCCCCCTTGGAGTTCTGTCAATAACTGTACGCAGGATTGATCGATGACCTATGACTCCAACAACTGCCCCATGTAAAATCATCAAAAATCAAACAACTTCTAAATCGAGCAATGTGAATGAAAGAAATCAAGCCGGAAGCTAAATGAGCATCGCCGGAATATACTCCAACCGGGGCGATAATTATGAAACCCTGATTGCCATCGATTGGGCACTAACCGTTCTGTCCAAGCCCGAATTTGATTGGATTGAAATGAATTCGACAAACTATCTCGTAGACGATGTGGTAATTGGTAAATCTGATGGCTCTCTGATTTGCTGCCAGTGTAAAAAAAACCAAGTCGATTTCAAAGCATGGTCAATAGCAACGCTTGGGGATGAGCTAGACAAGGCTTTCCCAACACTTACCAGCAACCATCAAATCGAAGTTCACTTCTATTCCAGCAGTCCATTTGGCGAACTCGCTAAACTACAAGAATACAGCGCCCTTTATAGTAATGAGGCTGACTATTTAAATCATTTAACCAAAAAGAATACAGAAACAAATAGCAAATTGGCTGCTCGCATCGCCGCAAATAGTCCCGCGCTTTCGAGCTATGAGTTCCTCCGCCGCACCTCCTTTATAAATACCAACTATTTTGTCCAATTAGACACTTCTCTGCGCGAACGATTGAGCCGTATAGCCAGCAATTCAAACGCAGCTTTTCACGCCCTCAAAACAGCCATAGACAACCTTGGCGGGCGCATTGAGAGTAACAACCTATCCGCCTCCACCCAGCATCGCCTGACTAAGGATGACCTTAAAGAAATCCTCCACCAAGCGGGTGCGATGCTGGTTCCGACAATGGCCATTAAACAAGTGCGCACATCATTTGCCAGTACCTCAGCCATCGGCAGGTCGTGGCACCGGGATATTGCCGGTCAGCATATTTCGAGCCCAGTGGTAAACGAACTGCTCGCAGCCGTTAATGACAAGAAGCGCGCTATCCTACTCACTGGACTTCCCGGTTCTGGCAAAACCTGTGTGATGCTAAGCCTACAAGAAGCATTGGAAGAGCAGGCAAAAAATCGGCCAGACTTAGTACCGCTTTTCATTCAGTCGCGCGAATTCGCCGACCTGGCAACAGCTCAGGAGCGTCACGCACAAGGCCTGCCAGAACAATGGGTACAACAGGCTGCCCGCTTAGCAGAAAAAGCTCACGTGGTTGTAGTTATCGATTCATTGGATGTCTTGTCTATCGCTCGCGAACATAGCGTATTGACGTACTTCCTAGCACAAATTGATCAGCTGCTACTGATCCCCAATGTCACCGTTATCACGGCTTGCCGCGACTTTGATCGTAAATATGACCGACGCATTGCCGTTAGACAATGGGACTGCGAATTACAGTGCCTGCCGCTGGACTGGGAGGGCGAAATTGAGCCACTACTTGCAAAGCTAGGGATCGATTCAACGGCTATAGATGCGGTCACCCGAGAATTGATCACGAATCCCCGCGAACTAGCACTGTTCGTCGAGCTGGCCCAGCGCGAAGGTAGCTTTAATGTGGTCACCAGCCAGGCACTGGCGCAACGCTACCTTGATACCATCGTGCAAGCCGACCCCGCGTTGGGAGATATAGCGATGCAAGCGATTGAAGCTCTCGCCGACGTAATGCTGAAATCTCGAAGCCTATCGATTCCACATCAGCAGTTCACAGCATCGCAGGACGTGATGCGGAGACTACGCAGCCTCAATGTGCTGCAAGGTACCCATGATGGAGAATTGACCTTTGGCCATCAAACTCTACTGGATGTGTTGGTAATAAGTGGCGCAATACGACAGGGCATCTCACTCAATGAGTTTATCCAGGGCTTACCACCTGTGCCCTTTGTCCGCCCGAGCATACGAAGTTTTGTTGCACAGTTAGCGACGGGAGAGCGTCGCGAATTCAGGAAACAACTACGAGCAGTGCTGACCGGAAAAACTGCTTTCCACATTCGCCGTTTGATTGCCGAATCATTTGCCCAGCAAATACCTCAGGACGACGACTGGCCTTTGATACGTGACTTGCGAAATAACCACCCCGAAGTGTTTCAGGTGATTTATCGACAAGCCTCATCCGTTGAATGGCATCACTTTTGGTCTGCTCATTTGGTGCCGGCATTGAAAGAAGATCGCGATGCCGAGAGGCTAACGGCCCATATTTTCCGAGTAGAGCAGTGGGGGAATGAAGATGCGGTGGGAGTATTGGGATTTTGGATGGAGAGCTTGGCACTGGATTGGTTGGACGGCGATAGAATTGCACAGCAATTAGTTCTTTCTTTATCCGATTTCAAAACAGAGAATTTACCACTGATTGTGCCCTTGCTAGAGCGGTTACTTAATGTATCGAAACCGAAACATAGTTCCTTAGGGCGTACGGTTGCACGCTGTGTCGATGCTGGAGTAATTGATGACGAACTCTTATGGCTCTATATCGTTGGCGATATCAGCGAAGAAGACATAAAGAAATTTCATTTTGACAACAAACTGCATTGCCAACCCCATGAATTTGGAAGTGGTGACGATAACTTTTTGAAACAGCGGATGGTGCAATCCTCCACCCTACTTGACTTGGCGTTGGACACCGTCGAGCAGTGGAGCCAAATCCGCTCGGCTAACTACGGTGAAACTCGAATAGGCTATCGCAGCGGCTTTCTTCGCGAGACCTCCTACAACGATTGCCATTCCCAGACCGATGATCGGCATATAAGCAATGAACGGATTTTGTTTGATGCTATTGAAGCTGCCATTGTTGACCATGCCGAAAAACACTCAGATTGGTGGCAGAAGAACCGCGAACACCTGTGCTTTCATCACGAAGGAGCACTGTGTTACTTCGCCGTCCTGGCTATCACAAATGCACCACAAGCCAATCTGGATTTAATAGCTCGCCTCTTGTGTGATAGAAACTTACTAGAATTCGAACTCTCTTTCGAACTGGGCACATTGATCCAGTCAACATTTATGTTGCTTGATGACACCAAACAAGATGCCACGATGGAGGTAATGCAAACCCTATGGGAAGAACCCGAAACCGACGAAGACACGGATCTCTGGATCTTGAAGAACCGAGCAGAATATATATCCGCCATCCCTTCCTATATGCGCTCACCGGAGGTGCAGGCGAGATTAGATGCTTATGAAAAAATAGATGGGACATTGATTCGACAACCATCCATCGGGATGCGCGGTGGCATCGTCTCTGCCCCGTTTTCATTTGAGGTGTTTTTGGATACCAGTGATGATGGCGTGATTCGTTTGCTGGCGCACTACTCTGGATATCAACGGGGGTTAGGCGAATTCGATAATTTTTTGGTAGGTGGGAAACAAGCGGTTGGTGAAGAGCTGCGCGAGGCTTCATCTCGGCATCCGTCGCGATTCTTGAGATTACTGGTCGCACACAGGATCGATATTTCAGCAAGTTTTATCGACGAGATCATGGACGGCGCCGCCAGTTACTTGGCTCATCGCTATCGTAACTTGCAAACCAACGACACTTGGGTGCCGACTGAAGAGCCAGATGCTGCCTCCTTGGCGAATCAAATCATTGACGAGCTAGAGAGACATGCAGATCACTGGCAACACAATCGCTCTGCAGCCGATGCTCTAAAATCCTGCGCAAATGTCATTGAGGACACCAAAACCGCTACGCGGCTAGTAYTCTTGGCTATGGGYTTTRAAAACCTTAGAGAGGAAARCACCATCCAGGGAGATTCGRTCRATTTRCTGACCACCGGTATCAATATGATMGGYGGAAATGTTGCCGAAGCTTTGATGATTTTGRTMRATAACTTTCAARAACGTAATATYGCCTTACCCGAATTKTTGCCYCGCRYRCTACATCGGTTTGCCTGCCAYRAACATTCGGCTRTCCGCGCTTTGATTCTGCAACGCTTGCCATATCTCCARAGCCAYAATCCYGAGTTAGGCTGGGAGTTATTTTACGGTGCCATGCAAGATSCCRTSGGGCTTTGGCAATCCGCAGAACSYTGTCTGTATTACGCTTATCACKATCATTTTGGAAAGGTTGRGCCTTTACTTSAGCGTATCTGTCGCGAGGGTAATAAGGMMGATRYGRAAACCTGGGGSCGYATTTCAGCCTTRGCMGCMCTAACYGGGCATGTMGACTTTRCCAATCTGCTTGGCGAGTTRMACACGCTARRYAYTACCGAAGCCTGGCAGGGRGCCGCGAGTGTTTGGACTMACAYTGGMAATATCMRRCARCAYCGYRAGCAATGCCTTGCAGGYATTGAGGCGGGRCTAAAAGCAGGCARYCCYCAYWYRMYGRSWGTCGCTCRRYAYGTWGAGRGKATMTTYSGAGNNAGKACGNNCCKCCAATCWCCWTCCCSGCWGAAWTGATYCAGCYWWKCTTTRRCGTGTTCGAAAACGAYRGYGAAGACAAACATAACCGYCTGTTTGGRTTTGACGAATGGCTCAACGCCACTTCACAGCGCGACCCAGATACTGCATTAACCGCTACCGAAATTTACTTAGCCTATGTCAGTCGTACCAAATCGCACTTTTATGACCATGGAGATCAACTTGTCCAGCTAGTGACCAGGCTTTTCGCTGAGGCCGAGGAAAGGGAAGAATCGGACGATGGTGCAATGCTTAAACGCGTGGTATCAATTCAAGATTCGCTGTTGTCATTGGGCGGAAATTCCATCAGCGATTGGTTAAAGGCAGCAGAGAGACAATGACTAAACACATATAAATGCAGAAGCCGGAACTAAGGTCGAGACAGTGCTGCCATTAAGCCGCAAGGTTTTACGAAAGACAGCAATTGTTAGGCTCGAAATGGACTTAAAYCTACAGRCACAAAAAAKCCCGCGATTAAGCGGGCTTTKWWGTCATCGATTTAACGATGGTTTTTTGGTGGAGCCTAGCGGGATCGAACCGCTGACCTCAACACTGCCAGTGTTGCGCTCTCCCAGCTGAGCTAAGGCCCCAAAAGAGGATCGGCATTCTATGTAGCCGGCCCTCTACTGTCAAGATAAACGCCTAGTTTTGGCTACTTATTTGTCGATATTCCTTTTCGAGCTTTTTCAGTTGTTTCTTTGAGGGCGAGCCCAGCACYGCTAGGCCGTGSCGCACGCGGGCGCGMACCATGTCRGGGCCAAGCACRACCATGGAATCRAACAGRGGTGGCGCKGAGGGGCTACCGGCCACGGCGACAAACAACGGCGCTAAAAAGGCTTTGAGCTTMAGCTCCATCGGTGCTGCCAGTGCGGACAGCGCTGCGTACAGATTGTCGCGCTGCCAGTCTTGCACCTCATCCAGCGCCCAGACGCTGTACTGAAGGATTTTTTGTASYTGTGCGGTATCGAGACTTTTGTTTTCAAAGCTCTCTGGGCTTAGCTCAGGCAGGCCTGACAGCAGGAAAGACACCAACGGYGCAACATCACTRAAYTTTTCAACRCGYTCTTTGATYAGCGGAATAAACTGCGCCARTCTATCCTCATTAATCGCCCACTCGGCCATGCYCTGGGCGAAGGCCTGATCGGAGAGGTCTTCRCGTATCCAGCGGCCATTSAGCCAGTCGAGTTTTTCAACGTCGAACACCGGGCCGCCGAGGTGGACGTTATGGATGTCGAAGTTGGCTATCATTTCTGTCAGCGAAAACTTCTCTTCTTCATTGGGCATCGACCAGCCCATGCGCCCGAGGTAGTTGATAACGGCTGCGGGCATATAGCCCATGGCCTTGTAAAAATTAATGCTGGTGGGGTTTTTACGCTTGCTGAGCTTGCTTTTATCGGGGTTGCGCAGCAGTGGCATGTGGCACAATTCGGGCATCGTCCAGCCAAAATAGCGATACAGCAACTGGTGTTTGGGGGCGGAGTTGATCCACTCCTCGCCGCGAATCACGTGGGTGATTTCCATCAGGTGGTCGTCCACCACGTTGGCAAGATGGTAAGTGGGCATGCCATCGGCCTTGAGTAGCACTTGCATGTCGATCTGCGTCCAGGGGATTTCGATCTCGCCACGCAGCATATCTTTGAAGGTGCAAGTGCCCTCCTCCGGTATTTTCATGCGAATCACGTAGGGTTCGCCGGCGGCAAGACGGGTTTTAATCTCGTCGGTGCTGAGCGCTAAACTGCGGCCATCGTACTTGGGGGTTTCACCACGGGCCATTTGCTCGCGACGCATGTCGTCGAGTTCAGCCGGGGTAGCAAAACAATAAAAGGCGTGGCCGTCGTCGACGAGTTGATCGACGTATTTTCTGTAAATATCCATGCGCTCGCTTTGGCGATAGGGGCCAAAGTCACCACCGACATCGGGGCCTTCATCCCAGCTCAGGCCGAGCCAGCGCAGGGAGTCGAAAATCATTTTTTCAGAATCAGCCGTGCTGCGCGCCTGGTCAGTATCTTCTATACGCAGAATAAACTGGCCCTGGTGCTGGCGTGCGAAACAGAGATTAAACAGGGCGATATAAGCGGTGCCGACGTGGGGGTCACCCGTCGGGGAAGGCGCGATGCGCGTACGAACAGTCATAGAGGGAACACCCGTGCTAAAGAAAATAGAGCGGGGAATTATATCGTGATTTAACGGGCCTGGTGGATGACTTTTGGGCGGTCAAACAAATAACCCTGGCCGCCAGCGATGCCTAAACTGATTAAGCTATCCCATTCGGCCTGGGATTCGACACCGGCAGCAATGACAGGCAGCGAGCRCGCCTCGGCRAGTTGCACCARTGCCTTAATGTAAAACTGGTTGTCTTGYTGTGYGTGAATRTTGCGACTAAAACTACGATCAACCTTTAAATAGCGCAGGGGCAAACTCCCCAAATAGGCAAAGCCCGAAGTRCCRAGGCCAAARCCATCAATCGCTAAACCGGCACCATGGGGAGCCAACATTCCTTCAAAAACACGAATATCATCTTCTGCAAGACGGAACATGTGTTCTRAGAATTCACACGTTAGTAGGCCCGCAAATTTCGGATTCTGAGTAAGAAATTCATCCAGCCAACGGTGAAACTCAGCGGACTTCAGCGAACTCAGGCAAATATTCACACTGACGGGATTGTTTCTGTCATGCCATTGCTCACAAAGCTCAGTCAGCACCATCTGGTCTAAATCCGATGCCAAGCCTGCACGCTCAAAGGCAGGCATAACAATTCGCGAGGCCAAAGCGGGGCCATCGTTAGCATCGGGAAAACTGGAGAGCACTTCATAAGCAAGTACTTCACGATCCGTCGCGCTAAAGGTGCCCTGAATATTGAGTTGTATTTTTTTCTCGGTAATAGCCTGTTCAGTAAACGCCTGCCAGTCGATCGCCGAAATGGACACCAAGGGGGGCTGTACTCCGACAATGTCGACAAAACGCGCCCACTCACTGACTTTTTTCTGAGTGAAAGAACRCAGCACCATGTCGGCCTCACTCAATAATTCGGGCCCATTAGTGACTCGGTCACTGTAGGTAAAACCCATGTGTATCGCCAGAGGATGGTCGTGCTGGCCAAGCCAGCTGAGTTGGGYCACAGCATCGTACAAACCCAGCGCAAGTCGCTCCGCCTCTATGGAGGGAATACCACTGATCAATACAGAAAACTCACAACCCTGGCGGCGGGCAATCACGGCCTGCGTGTAATCAGCAAGTGATTCCTGCAAACAATTACCCAATGCAATAAGTATGTTATTGCCTTCAACTCGGCCACCCAGTTGGTTAATTTGTTCAAGCTGCTGTATCGCAAAAATCATCAGAACGGCAGAGTGTTTGCCAGAATCATCATTGGCGATACTATTGAGTCGAGCGTCAAAATCGGCGCGATTTGACAGACCGGTGAGGGAGTCCCTGTGGGTTTGCAGACGTAAATTACTGATTAAATCGAGTTGGCTGCCAAACGATCGTTGCAACTGTATAGACATGCGATTCATAGCAGTGACTAAACTTGCCAGTTCACGTGTGCGGGGAATTGCCGCCTGCTCGACAAACTCTTGCCGGCTAATGCTATCAACTTGCGATTCAAGGGCTTGCAGAGGCGCTAGCAAGCGGCCAATGGCAGGCCAAAGCAGTAGGCTCACACCGGCGCTGACTAATGTAAACCAGGCTAATTGCTCCAGCGCAAGGTGCCATAAATCGCCATAGGCSTGTCYGGGGTGGCTGACGACGACCAGTGTGCCGAGCCTGGTCCAGCCGGATGAAACCTCTGCCGCACCCTCATACGTCGACAGGGCAATTAAGCTGACAAACCACTGAGGAACGGCGTGCTCTGCACCGGTAAAGCCTTTGTCGATGATTAGATTGCCATCAATATCACGGAAATAGATACGTCGGTAAAAGCCATTATCAGGTACAGCATCGAAGACTGCTTCGAGGGCAGGAATATCCCGACTACCCGCCGCTTGCGTCATCGACAGAGCGATGGAGCTCGCCGTATCCTGCGCATGGGTACGCATTTGATGCTCAACCAAATTTTTGCCATTGCGCAGGCCCACAGCCATATTGCCAATGTAGAGCAGGAGCATTGCCGCCAAGATGGCGCTTAGTAGCTGTCGAAACAGGGTCACTGATGCCTTCCAAAATCAAAACGACTCGAGTCTAATTCAAGCTACAGGTACTGCCAATACTCATATCTCCAGTCTGAGAGCTAGTAAACATTCGTACCGGGACAGGTCGTACTTACCCGCTTAGAGGAGCTAATTGATTCCCCCCTTTATAAAAACCCCCAGAAACACAATTACGTGTCCCTGTGAGTCTCATTTTCGATCTGGCTACTTAAATACAAATCCAGCATCAYCCAATGTCACATGAATGGTGTGCCCGGGGTGATAGCTACCGGCCAGCACTTCCTGCGCCAGTGGATTTTCCAGCAACTGCTGAATAGCCCTTTTTAGTGGCCTGGCCCCATAAACAGGGTCAAAACCAGCTTCGCAAATGCTTTCAATCACATCTTCGTCGAGCTTAAGGCTGAGTTCACGATCAGCCAGTCGCGACTGCAACAGGCTGATTTGAATGTCGGCAATACCGCGAATCTGATTGCGCGCCAGAGGATGGAATACCACCACCTCGTCGACCCGGTTAATAAATTCGGGGCGGAAGTGAGTGCCGACAACATCCATTACTGCCGACTTCATCGACTCATAATTATCTTCACCAGCAAGCTCCTGAATAATATCTGAGCCCAGATTGGAGGTCATGACGATAACCGTATTGCGAAAATCAACCGTACGGCCTTGGCCGTCCGTCAGGCGGCCGTCATCGAGTACTTGCAGAAGAATGTTAAAGACATCGGGGTGGGCCTTCTCCACTTCATCCAGCAGCAGTACCGAATAGGGGCGACGCCTGACGGCTTCAGTTAAATAGCCGCCCTCTTCGTAACCCACGTAGCCCGGAGGCGCGCCCACCAGTCGGGCGACAGAGTGTTTTTCCATAAACTCTGACATATCAATGCGCACCATGGCCTCGTCACTATCGAACAAAAAGGAGGCCAGTGATTTGCACAACTCGGTTTTACCTACCCCGGTTGGGCCAAGAAATAAGAAGGAGCCATTGGGGCGACTGGGATCAGACAAACCCGCTCGCGAGCGCCGCACGGCATTGGCCACAGCAACCACGGCTTCGTCCTGCCCTATTACTCGCTCGTGCAGTGCATCTTCCATACGCAACAATTTATCGCGTTCGCCTTCCAGCATTTTTGATACGGGAATACCCGTCCATTTGGAGACAACTTCGGCAATTTCCTCTTCCGTCACTTTATTGCGCAAAAGCTGCATTTCGCGGGTTTCCGCCTCGCTCGCTGCGGCGAGCTGACCTTCGAGGTCGGGAATCAACCCATACTGTAACTGAGACATTTTTTCGAGATTGCTACTACGACTCGCCGTTTCAAGATCTAAACGCGCCTGCTCCAGTTCGCTTTTAATATGGGCCGAACCCTGCACCGCAGATTTCTCGGCCTTCCAAATTTCTTCCAGGTCGGCAAATTCTCGTGAGATTTCAGCGATATCATCCTGAATTTTTTTCAGTCGTTTTTTAGAGGCTTCGTCATCATCCTTTTTCAAGGCCTCGCGCTCAATTTTAAGCTGAATTAAACGCCGCTCGAGCTTGTCCATGACCTCGGGTTTGGAATCAATTTCCATACGAATACGGCTGGCAGATTCATCAATTAAATCAATCGCCTTATCCGGTAATTGCCGGTCAGTAATGTAGCGCTGCGATAATTTAGCCGCCGCAATAATCGCCGAGTCGGTAATATCAACACCGTGGTGAACTTCGTAGCGCTCTTTCAARCCMCGCAAAATCGCRATGGTGTCTTCTTCMGARGGTTCTTCAACCAGYACCTTTTGAAARCGCCTTTCGAGAGCCGCGTCTTTTTCAATATACTGGCGGTACTCATTTAAGGTAGTTGCACCGACACAATGTAATTCGCCCCGCGCCAGTGCTGGCTTAAGCATATTACCCGCATCCATTGCGCCTTCAGCCTTGCCCGCACCGACCATGGTGTGCAGTTCATCAATGAATAAAATGATACGGCCTTCCTGCTTGCCGAGTTCATTGAGTACCGCTTTAAGCCGTTCTTCAAAATCACCACGAAACTTGGCACCGGCTAGTAAAGCCCCTAAATCAAGGGACAATACCCGCTTATCTTTTAAACCATCGGGCACTTCACCATTAATAATCCGCTGGGCAAGGCCTTCAAYAATTGCGGTTTTACCCACACCCGGCTCACCGATTAATACCGGATTGTTTTTAGTTCTACGCTGCAAAACTTGAATCGTGCGACGAATTTCATCATCACGACCAATCACCGGATCGAGCTTGCCCTGCTCTGCTAGTTCGGTCAGGTCTATAGTGTATTTATCCAATGCCTGGCGATTCTCTTCGGCACCCGCATCATTCACAGCCTCACCGCCGCGCACCTCGGCAACCACTTCCTGCAGGCGTTTTTTATCACCGTACTTAGCCAGTAATTTACCCGTATCATCGCTGCTATTAATTAAAGCGAGAAGTACCGTTTCACTGGAAATAAATTGATCGCCCTGCTGCTGAGCCAGTTTGTCAGCCAAATTCAACAAGCGGGACAAACCCTGAGAAATACTGACATCGCCTGTCGGGCTTTGAATTTTTGGTAGATGATCTAATTGGCTATTGAGTTCAGCCTGCAAACCCGCCACATCAAAACCGGCCTGGCCAAGCATAGGCCGCACAGCACCGCCCTGCTGATTGAGCAGGGCATTGATTAAATGCACCGGTTCTATGGCTGTATGGTCACGACCCACCGCCAATGACTGGGCTTCACCGAGGGCACTTTGTAATTGAGTGGTTAAACGGTCTTGTTGCATTCAGTCTCTCCATCAAAGCATTGATCACTGCTAGCTTATCTGGGGACGAAGCGTTGATTTGCAATTGTAGCGGAGCATTTAATTGCTGGAGATCAAGCAATGCATAAATAACAAAGATGGATGGGAACTAAAAATTACTGCTTATTTTTATTACATCGAAGGCGGGTTCTTCATAGGGATGGGCCGCTTTTAAAGCGGCAATAGCATCGTCAATATACGCAGAGGCACAAACCAGTTCGACTTTATATTCGGCGACGCTTTCAACAATATCATGTTGACCTATCGCCGGCTTGCTGCCGGCGAGTGGACGAAATTGCCCCTCACCGAGACACTGCCAACTGCATTTATCGTAATTACCAATACGTCCGGCACCGGCTGAAAAGAGCGCGTCTTTCACTTGCTCCAAATGGCTTTCGGGCACATAAWAGCAAATCTTGTACATGCTTATCGGAAAAACAATTTATTAGTTTGTCGGCACTTAATACAGCATATTAAAAAACTTACGCTGATACTCTACTGCCAGCGGCTCACCCTTACCGAGTGATGCCAGCACGTCGAGAAAGGCTTTTTTAGCCGCGCCTTYCTGAAATTCTTTATCTTCTTTAATCACCGTCAATAACAAATCGAGAGCTTCTTTATAGTGATTGTTCTGACTAAATTGCAGCGCCAATTGATAGGCCAACTCGAGATTATTCGGGTCGTTATTTAACTGCTCTTCCAAGGCCTGAATTTCTGGCGACTTGCCCGCTTCCTGCTTTAATTGCAGCGTGGCTAAGAGGCGATCATATTGGGCGTCTCTATCCACCAGGGCGATAGCCTCCATGACTGTTTGGGCCTCGTCACAGCGATTCATTTCGATCAATGTGAATGCCAACGACATGGCGATATCGTAGCGTTGTTCAGAGTCTTTATAGGCGGGCCGCAGGGTTTCCAGGGCAGCCGGGTACTCCTGGTCTGCCAACATTTTCTGCGCTTTCTCCAGCTCGGCATCCCAGGGTTTGGGCAGGTGTTTATCGAGAAACTCGCGAATTTCTTTCTCGCTTTGCGCACCTTGAAAGGCATCGACAGGCTGCCCATCTTTCATAAAAATAACAGTGGGTAAGCTGCGAATGCCAAATTGYCCTGAAATATTTTGCTGCTCATCGGCATTCACTTTTGCCAATAAAAATTGCCCAGCGTATTCGTTGGCAAGCTTTTCCAGCACCGGCATTAATGCCTTGCAGGGCGCGCACCAGTCAGCCCAAAAGTCGATAACAACCAGGCGTMTGCTTGACTCTTCGAGTACCGCAGTTTGAAAATTCTGCTCATTAATTTCAATAATATTTTCAGGGACACCTGAAGCCACGCCTGAAACCATTAAACCGTCCATTGAATTATCGGTTGGCTTATTCATTTTACAAAAACCCTCGCATTTCTAAATAATCGCATCCAGGCGCCATCTTCATTCCAGTCACCGGGATACCAGGAGTTTGTTACTGCACGGAACACACGCTCCGGATGGGGCATCATTAAGGTGACGCGGCCATCGTCCGTCGTCACGCCGCTAATACCTGCTGGCGAGCCATTGGGGTTGGCCGGGTAGCTCTGAGTAACATTGAGTTCATTATCGACATAACGCAGGGCTGTCAGTCCCGAGGTATTCAAGGCCTCAAAAGCCTGTGCATCAGCAAATTCCGCCCGACCTTCACCGTGGGCGATGGCAACCGGCATATGTGAACCCGCCATACCCTGTAAGAAAATTGAGGGGGACGCTTCCACTTTAACCAGAGCCACTCGCGCTTCAAATTGCTCGGAGGTATTGCGCACAAAATGGGGCCACAAGTCGGCACCGGGAATTAATGATTTGAGATTCGACAACATTTGGCAGCCATTACAAACACCCAGACTGAAACTATCATCGCGCTGAAAAAAGCCTTCAAACATATCCCTTACGGCAGAATTGTAGAGGATGGTTTTTGCCCAGCCCTCCCCGGCRCCYAGTACATCACCGTAGGAGAAACCACCGCAGGCCACCATGCCTTTAAAATCGGCGAGGTCGGCGCGGCCAGCAATAATATCGCTCATGTGAACATCCACAGCGGCGAAGCCGGCGCGGTCAAAAGCGGCGGCCATTTCTACTTGACCATTAACACCTTGCTCTCGCAACACGGCGATACGAGGCTTCACACCTACGTTGATAAAAGGCGCACTCACATCGTCATTTAAATCAAAGCTAAGCTTTGCACTTAAACCGGGATCGGCTTTGGCAATCTGTTCGAACTCTTCTTCTGCACAGGCGGGGTTATCGCGTAATGCTTGCAGGCGATAGCTGGTTTCCGCCCAACGCTGCTGTAGGTCGGCCCGAGGCTGCGACACAAGCAGGCTACTCACATTGCTAATTTCAATACGGTCAGACTTATTGGTGGTACCAATGCTATGTAAATAAGCGCCTAAACCGACAGCTTTAAAACGCTGTAGTACGGCATCAAGCAGTGCTGTTTCAACCTGTAAAACCGCACCTAACTCTTCTGCAAAGAGCATATCCAAAGGCTCAACACCTTCGGGTAGCTGCACAGATATTCCGCAATGCCCTGCGAAACTCATTTCCAGTAAAGTAGCTAACAGGCCGCCGTCGGAGCGGTCGTGATAGGCCAACAATTCATCGGCTTCGAGACAGGCCTGCATCGCTTCAAAAAAGCCTTTAAACAATTCAGGCTTGTCGAGATCGGGGCAGGTATCGCCGGTTTGCCCATAAACCTGAGCCAGTACTGAGCCACCAAGACGATAGTGTCCTAGGCCCAAATCGATATACAGCAGCGTGGTATCAACATCACCATCTTTCAGTTGYGGTGTCAGTGTTTTACGCACATCGAGCACGGGGGAAAAAGCGGTAATAATTAAGGACATGGGCGAGGTGACGGCGCGGTCATCATCGTCTTGCTGCCAGGCGGTGCGCATCGACATTGAGTCTTTACCCACGGGAATAGTGATGCCCAGCGCCGGGCACAATTCCATGCCGACGGCTTCAACCGTACGATAAAGCTTTTCGTCTTCGCCTTTATGCCCAGCGGCACACATCCAGTTGGCGGACAATTTAACATCGCACAACTGACCGATGCGGCTAGCGGCGATATTGGTCAGCGACTCGCCCACGGCCATGCGGCCCGATGCAGCAGCATCAATCAATGCCAGCGGCGTGCGCTCGCCCATCGCCATGGCTTCACCGGCGAAACTGTCGTAAGACACTGTGGTGACAGCGCAGTCGGCAACAGGCACCTGCCAGGGGCCGACCATCTGATCCCGAGCCACCATGCCGGTAATTGAGCGGTCACCAATGGTAATAAGGAAACTTTTGCTGGCGACCGTGGGGTGACTCAGCACCCGGTCGACGGCGTCGTTAAGGTCAATATTGTCGAGCGCCAGAGGCGTCAGGTCGAGGTCGTGTTTGGTCGCGTCGCGGTGCATCTTCGGCGCTTTGCCAAACAACACTGACATCGGTAAATCGACCGGTGAATTATTAAATGTACTGTCACTCACTTTCAGCGCCTGCTCTTCTGTTGACTCACCAACGACGGCGAAGGGGCAGCGCTCACGCTCACAAATAGCGGCAAAAACATCAAGATTTTCAGGGGCAATCGCCAGCACATAACGTTCCTGTGCTTCGTTGCACCAAATTTCCAGCGGCGACATGCCCGGCTCAGCATTGGGCACGGCGCGCAATTCAAAGCTACCACCGCAACCACCGTCTTTCACTAACTCGGGCAGCGCATTAGACAAACCACCGGCACCAACATCGTGAATAAAGGCCAGCGGGTTGTCGTCGCCCAACTGCCAGCAGCGGTCGATGACCTCCTGACAGCGGCGTTCAATTTCAGGGTTTTGGCGCTGCACGGAAGCAAAGTCGAGGTTCTCACTACTGCTGCCGGTCGCCATGGACGATGCCGCGCCGCCGCCGAGGCCGATCAACATTGCCGGCCCACCCAGCACCACCAATTTATGACCCGGCGCGAAAGGTGGCTTATCGACGTGGTCAGCACGAATATTGCCGTAACCACCGGCGATCATTATTGGCTTGTGATAACCCCGGCGCTCACCGGCAACATCCTGTTCGTAGCTGCGAAAGTAACCGCAGAGATTGGGGCGACCAAATTCATTGTTGAACGCAGCGCCACCAATGGGGCCTTCAAGCATAATATCGAGGCCGGAAACGATGCGCCCCGGCTTGCCGTAGTCGTCTTCCCAGGGCTGAATAAAGCCAGGAATGCGCAGGTTCGACACGCTAAAACCACTGAGGCCCGCCTTCGGTTTTGAGCCACGACCCACCGCACCTTCGTCACGAATTTCACCACCGGAACCCGTACCCGCACCGGGAAACGGCGCAATGGCTGTTGGGTGATTGTGGGTTTCAACCTTCATCAATAGATGAATGTCTTCCTGAGAATAGTTATAGGTTGCCGAAGCGGGATCAGGAAAGAAGCGCCCGCCTTCACTGCYCGCCACAACGGCGGCRTTATCGGAATAGGCCGACAGCACATTCTCGCCACCCAGGGCATTGGTATTGCGGATCATGCTAAACAGGGAGTTCGCTTGCTCTTCGCCATCGAGTGTCCAGCTGGCGTTAAATATTTTGTGACGACAGTGCTCAGAGTTAGCCTGGGCAAACATCATCAACTCAACATCAACCGGATTGCGACCGAGACGGATAAAGTTGTCGACTAAATAGTCAATTTCATCATCAGCCAGTGCCAAACCCAAATTGGTATTAGCCGCAACGAGTGCCTCACGACCGCCGCCGAGCACATCGACCAGTGCCATGGGCTTGGGTSTGTGGGCATCGAATAAGAGCTCTGCATCRCCAAGTTCGGCAAAGACGCTCTCGGTCATACGGTCGTGCAGTAGCTCCGTCAGCGCCTGCCATTCCTGCGGCTCTAATTCCACGTTACTGTCGATGCGGTAACTCACRCCCCGCTCCAGACGTTTAATACKRCTAAGGCCSGTATTATGRGCAATATCCGTCGCTTTACTCGACCAAGGTGAAATCGTCCCCGGCCGTGGCAGCACAATACAGTTCAATGTATGCAAGGCAGTGGGCGTAGTGGAAACCTGCTCACCTTCGCCTGCAGGCCCGTARCTAAGCAAGGCTTCAAGCGTCGCCAATTCGGCATCGCTTAGCGCGGTGGCCACATCGGCCAGGTGAACATACTCAGCGTAAAGCCCTTTAACAGCGGGTTGTTCTGCCGCCAGTACGGCGAGTAATTTCTGACGACGAAAGGGGGATAGGGCCGGAGCGCCACGCAGGGTCAGCATCAACAATTCTCTACAGGTTGGGAGGGTAAAAATCAGGCGCATTGTACTGCAAATCACGAGTCTCAGCAGCCCTGAAAATGACGCCAGGTGGATCTCGTGTCAAGACGAAACCCCACAGCCCGGCGACAAAAGAACCAAACKYAGAATGTTTGCAAAGTGCAAGCTCCAGGYGCMKCTGTCRTAAAGCTGCGTAACTTCACATTCTTGATAGCATTTTTATTTCTAAYAAACCTCACCTTAGATTGCCTCGCATATAAGGCCCGGRCAAACCAACTAAGCACGTTAGTAGCAGTCATTGATTATTTTAAAGGAGAAAGGCCCTAACTTTATCCTGTTAGCAGCAATCCACCTTTCAAAACCCCTATGAAAAGTAACAAGACCCAGCGCCAGAATAAAATCATTCGGCTTTTGTCTCTATTTTAATTGCAGATTTATTGCTACCGGGTGTCTAAATTAAAACGGAGGAGACTTCTTATGTCGCTATTCAGTCACTATCAGGAAAAATACCAGCAGACTCGAGTTAAGGACTACAGTCTTCAGGACTACCTTACTCTATGTCGTGATGACTCCGCTGTTTACGCCACTGCGGCCGARCGCCTGCTGCTGGCCATTGGCGAGCCGGAGATGGTCGACACCTCACAAGATCCCAGGMTGAGCCGTATTTTCTCCAATAAAATCATTAGCCGCTACCAGCCCTTTGCTGATCTCTATGGCATGGAAGAAGCTATCGAAAATATCGTCAGTTTTTATCGCCATGCGGCTCAAGGTCTTGAGGAACAAAAACAAATCCTCTATCTACTCGGCCCGGTCGGGGGCGGTAAGTCATCATTGGCAGAGAAACTCAAGAGTTTGATGGAAACATTCCCCATTTATTGCCTCAAGGACTCCCCAGTTTTTGAATCRCCCCTGGGCCTGTTTGAAAGATCCGAAGACGGTGAAATCCTCGAACAGGAATACGGCATTCCATCACGCTATCTGCGCGCTAGAATGTCACCCTGGGCGGTAAAACGACTGCATGAATACGGCGGTGATATCACTCAGTTTCGCGTCACGCGAGTATTCCCCTCGCGCCCCGATCAAATTTGTATTTGCAAAACCGAGCCCGGGGATGAAAACAATCAGGACATCTCAGCCCTCGTGGGCAAGGTCGACATTCGTCGTCTCGAAGAGTTTTCTCAGGATGACCCCGATGCCTACAGTTACTCCGGTGGTCTGTGCCGTTCGAATCAGGGAATACTGGAATTTGTTGAAATGTTTAAAGCACCCATTAAGGTTCTGCACCCCTTATTGACCGCGACCCAGGAAAGTAATTACAACGGAACAGAGGCCATCGGCAACATCCCCTACGAGGGTACAGTGCTCGCCCATTCTAACGAGGCCGAGTGGCAAAATTTTAAAAACAATCGCAGCAACGAGGCCTTTATCGACCGGATTTATATTGTCAAAGTGCCCTACTGCATGCGCGTCAGCGATGAGATTAAAATTTACGCCAAGCTGATGAATAACAGYTCCCTAGCTACCGCTCCCTGTACACCCGACACCCTGAAAATGCTCGCCCAGTTCACCACACTGTCGAGAATTATTGAGCCAGAAAACTCCAGTATTTATTCGAAAATGCGCATTTACGATGGTGAAAATTTAAAAGACCTCGACCCCAAGGCGAAATCCATTCAGGAATACCGTGACAACGCCGGTGTTGACGAAGGTATGCAGGGACTTTCTACCCGTTTCGCTTTCAAGGTTCTATCAAAAGTCTTTAATTTTGACACCACCGAAATTGCCGCCAACCCAGTGCATTTATTGTACGTACTTGAAAACCAGATCGAGCAGGAACAATACCCGGTAGAAACTCGCGATCGCTATATGAATTTTATTAAAGAATATCTGGCACCTAACTATATCGAATTTATCGGCAAGGAAATTCAAACGGCCTACCTCGAATCCTACTCAGAATATGGCCAAAACCTGTTTGATCGCTACGTCACCTACGCTGACTTTTGGGTACAGGATCAGGAATACAGAGACCCTGAAACCGGTGAGATTTCGGATCGAGAAACGCTCAATACGGAACTTGAAAAAATTGAAAAACCTGCGGGTATCAGCAATCCAAAAGACTTCCGCAGTGAAATTGTCAATTTTGTATTACGCGCCCGCGCCAGCAACGAGGGTGAAAATCCAAAATGGACCAGCTATGAAAAACTACGTGCCGTGATTGAGAAAAAAATGTTTGCCAGCACCGAAGATCTACTGCCCGTCATCTCCTTTAGTGCCAAATCGTCGGAAGATGAAAAGAACAAGCATCATAATTTTGTAGAACGTATGGTCGAACGCGGCTATACCGAAAAGCAAGTACGTTTACTATCGGAGTGGTATTTAAGAGTCAGAAAATCACAGTGAAGTAAGCCCACAGGGAGTCATCATGGGATTTCTGATTGATCGACGACAACAAGGTAAAAACAAAGGTGCCGCCAACCGGCAGCGCTTTTTAAAGCGCCATAAAGCGCAAATTCGCCGCTCACTGGAAAAACGCTTGCGTGAACGCAGTATTACCGAGACGGACAAAGGCGAGGCGATCAATATTGCTGGCAAGGAAACCACCGAACCACACTTTCACCACGGGGCTGGTGGCCGTCAAGTACGTATCTTTCCGGGCAATCATGAATTCGCACCGGGTGACAAATTACCCCGGCCCGAAGGTGGTGGCGCGGGTACAGGGCAAGACGCCAGTGACTCAGGGGAARGTAGCGATGACTTTGTCTTTGAAATCAGCCAGCAGGAATTTCTAGAACTGCTGTTTGAAGATCTTGAGCTACCCAACTTGATACGCAAGCAATTAGCCCTGGACCAGGAATATAAACCTCGACGGGCAGGTTTTAGCCGTAGTGGCTCACCATCCAACATCAGCGTGATTCGCTCCATGCGCTCTGCCTCTGCACGGCGTATTGCGATGAGTGCCGCCAAACGCAGAGAATTGCGCGCCCTGCAGGACGAGTTAAAAACACTCCACCAGCAGCCCTCTTTTCCTCCGGCATTGGCCGCTGAGCTGGAAACAAAAATTACCGAGCTGCGCGAAAAAATCAACCGCGTGCCCTTTCTTGATGACATTGACCTACGTTATCACCAACAGGTTCTCGAACCCGTTCCCTGTTCCAAGGCCGTGATGTTTTGCATTATGGATGTCTCAGGGTCAATGGATCAGGCCACCAAAGATCTCGCCAAACGCTTCTTTGTTCTGCTCTATTTATTTCTCGATCGGCATTATGAAAAAACGGATATTATTTTTATTCGTCATCATACCGTTGCCAGTGAAGTTGACGAGCACGATTTTTTTTATTCACGAGAGAGTGGCGGCACGGTTGTCTCTAGCGCACTAAAATTAACCCAGGAAGTAATCGACAAACGCTACCCTGTTAATGAATGGAATATCTATGTCGCCCAGGCCTCCGATGGCGACAACTGGCCCGACGACAATGCTCGCTGTAAGCAGCTACTCGACCACTTACTACCTAAGCTGCAGTACTTTGCCTATGTTGAAATTGCCCAACGCGATAATGTGCTGTGGAAATCCTACCTTTCAATTGAAGCCCAACATGGTGATACCTTTGCCATGCAGCACATCACCAGTGCCGCTGATATTTACCCTGTGCTTCGCGAGCTATTCAGGAAACAGAAGCCATGAGTAAGAGACAGATCATTTCAAACAGCTCAGAGTGGACTTTTGAATTACTCGAGACCTATGAAAAAACGATTGGCGAACTCGCTGAGGGCTATCAACTGGATACCTACCCCAACCAGATAGAGCTGATCAACTCTGAACAAATGATGGACGCCTACACCTCAATAGGCATGCCCATTAATTATAACCATTGGTCTTTTGGAAAACACTTTATTAGTACTGAGCGAAAATATCGTCGCGGCCATATGGGCCTGGCCTATGAACTGGTCATTAATTCCAACCCCTGTATTTCATACTTACAGGAAGAGAACACCCTGACCATGCAGGCCCTGGTTATCGCCCACGCCTGCTTTGGCCACAACTCTTTTTTTAAAGGTAATTATTTATTTCGCACCTGGACTGATGCCAGCTCGATCGTCGACTATCTAGTTTTTTCTCGAGATTACGTCAGTAAGTGTGAAGAACGCTATGGGCTTGAAGCTGTCGAGTCGATACTTGATGCCTGCCACGCGCTGATGAATTACGGCGTCGATCGCTACAAGCGCCCCTACCCCCTGTCACTACAGGAAGAAAAAGAAAACCAAACGCAGCGAGAAAATATTCTACAGCAGCAAGTCAATGATTTATGGCGCACGATTCCCCTACAAAAAAACGATGAAGAACCAGATGCCTTACCGAGTTACCCTTCCGAGCCACAAGAAAACCTACTCTACTTCTTTGAAAAAGATGCCCCCTTACTCGAACCCTGGCAACGGGAAATAATTCGTATCGTGCGAAAAATGGCACAGTACTTATACCCCCAACGCCAAACTAAAGTAATGAACGAAGGCTGGGCCTGCTTCTGGCACTACCATCTGCTATACGATCTTTACTATCAAGGTTTTGTCAATGAAGGTTTTATGTTGGAATTCTTACAATCACACACCAATGTAGTGTATCAACCACCCTACGACCAGCCAGGTTTTAGTGGCGTTAACCCCTATACGCTAGGCTTTTCGATGATGCAGGATATACGCAGAATTTGCGAAACACCGAGCGATGAAGACAGACATTGGTTTCCCGACATCGCCGGCAGCCCCTGGCTGGAGACCTTACATTTCGCCATGGAAAACTATAAAGATGAGAGTTTTATTCTACAATTTTTATCACCGAAACTGATCCGCGACCTGAAACTTTTCGCCGTTCTCGACAACGACAAAAACGATTATCTAGAGGTCTCCGCCATTCACAACGACAGTGGCTATCAAATGATCAGAGAAGCCCTTGCAGGCATGCACAACATTGGCGACAACGAACCCAACATTCAGATTGTTAATGCCAATCTCAGTGGCGACCGTACCTTATTGCTGAACCATTACGTTCACGACCACCGCCCCTTAGAACCGACATCCACCCCAGAGGTACTGAAACATATTCACCACCTCTGGGGGTTTGATGTGCAACTTGAGTCCATCGATCAAGATATTGTCAGTAGTACTTATCAATGGCCACCTGCTAAAAAAGTGGAACAAAAAGAAATCCCGCCCAACATGGCTATTATGATTTAAGAAAATATTATTCAGTCTATATTAACGATTGCGATGATCTTTCTCACCCGGCTTTTTCGGATGCGCATAAGGATGGGGCCGCTCAGTGACAACATCAAAAGGCACCGCGCGCATTTTATCGAGACAGTCATGCCAGGCACTGATCAGTCGATCTTCGCCTTCGTAATCAAAGCTATCCTGCATACGCTCTTCTACGTCACCACCGGGAGTGGGCCGGTTTTCAAGTAGCCAGTCGACGGTTAAACCCAGGGCATCAATACTCGAATGTACGTCCCGATAACCCAGCTGCTGCTTGAGCTTGGACAAATCGAGCAGTCGGTGGTGGGTACTGGGGCAATTCGTATAAGGCCGTGCGGGGTGGGCGATCTCCCAGGGCATAGATTCAACGGGTAACGACGCGCCCATTTTATTAGCCACCACTTCTATCACCTGATGCAAGGTCAGCTGGTTTTCATCGCCACAATTATAAATTTCACCCGCCGAAGCTTCGGGTTTATCCACTGCCAACAACACAGCGTGCGCTAGGTTAGCGACATAACCATGGGTCACCAGCGACAAGCCCGCATCGGGCAACACAATGTAGGGACGCTTATCGAGAATGCGGCGCATGATGCTCCACTCCCTCGGTATTAATTGCCGTGGGCCGTAAACGTAGGGGTAACGAAAATGGGCTGCCTCAGGATGATACTCGAGCACCGTCTGCTCGGTTTGTGCGATGAGATAAGAAAAACGGTGCTCCGCCTCGCTATCGACCACTGCATCCGATTCAGACACAGGGCTTAACTGGCCCACAGGGTTGAGGGCTTCTGCCTCAAAATAACCCCGATAACTCGCCACCCCACCCACACTGACAAAGCGCCCCACTTTGCCAACCAGTGCCTGAGCTAAGTAACGCACCCGGCCATAGGTAACGATAGCCAGATCGAAAGTGCGCCCGGCCAATGACTCTTCGATAGTTTCGAGAAAATGCGGGTCGCCGTGAATGTGCTCAACCTCGGGTGGAATTTCAGGGATTTCATGGGTGCCCCGATGGAAAATAGTAACTTCATAGCCCCGCTCCAACAAACCATTGACAAGATAAGGCCCCGTTGGCCCGGTGCCGCCCACTACTAATGCTTTCATTCTTTTACCTTTTTATTTTTAATTAATTGATTAGCCCCAACCAAAAAAGACGCGGGCAAACTATAAGCAGCGAGGATAGTGTCAGAGGCGGACTACTGTCGTCTAGTAAAACAATCTAAAGTCAGGCTCCTTTAATACCCTCTCCCCCTATAAAAAGCAGCCTATGCTTGAGATATAAAAATCTTAACAAATATCATAATAATAATTTCAGGAGATTAAACATGCTCGATTATTTAATTAAAGGCGGCACCATCGTCGACGGTACGGGTTCACCCGGCTATAAAGGCGACATTGGCGTCAAAGACGGACGTATCACTAGCATTGGCGAAATCAGCGAAGCAGCGAATTAAACCATCGATGCCAGTGGTAAAATTGTTTCACCGGGCTTTGTCGACTGCCACACACACTATGATGCACAGGTGTTTTGGGACCCGGCGATTAGCCCCTCTTCCTACCACGGCGTAACTTCAGTTTTTGCCGGTAATTGCGGGTTTTCCGTAGCACCGCTGGTACCCGAAGCGGGTGACTATTTAATACGTTTACTCGCCAAGGTTAAGGGCATGCCATTAAAAAGCCTGCGGGAAGGTGTGCCCTGGAACTGGGCCTCCTTCGGTAGTTATCTCGATTGTCTCGACAATAAAATGGCCATTCTGCTCTGCGCCGTGTGGTAATGGGTGAAGACTCTGAKAAGGAGGCAACACCTCAGCAAATCGACAAAATGAAAGCGTTGCTTAGCACATCGCTGGCTGAAGGCGGTATGGGCTTTTCCTCATCACAATCGCCGACTCACAATGACGGTGGTGGCGACCCTGTGCCCTCACGCGCAGCGACTAATGAAGAGCTGGTGGAATTGAGTTCTTGCTTAAAGGACTACCCCGGCACCTTGCTGGAGTTTATCCCCACTGTCGGCCCCTTCGATGACAGGCATAAGCAACTCATGACGGATATGTCACTGGCCGCCGAGCGTTCGTTAAACTGGAATGTGCTCATCGTTAACCGGGGCTCGAAAGAAATTTACCAACAACAACTCACCGCCTGTGACTACGCCGCCGAGCGTGGCGCAGAAGTTAAAGCCCTAACCTTCGCTCAGCCCGTGACACTTCGGCTCAACCTGTGGAGTGGCTTTGGCATGGGGCACCTGTTCTTGCCCTGCCCATGGACGAACGTAAACAAGCTTTTAGCGACCCCGCCACTCGTGAGCGCTTGATTGAAGGGGCAGCCTCGCCAGACATTCCCGTGATGCTACGCGCCATGGGCAACTTCGCGCGCATGACCATCGAAGAAACCTTCTCACCAGAAAATGCCGCCTACGAAGGACGCACCGTGGCAGAAGTTGCCGCCGAGTTAGATATTAGCCCTGGTGAAGCTTTCTTTGATATCGCCGTCGCTGACGACTTGAAAACCRCTTTCCTGCCCAATCTCGGTGGTCACGATGACGAAAGCTGGCAATTGCGTGGTGAAGTGTGGAAAGGCTCTCGCACTCTGGTGGGCGCTTCCGATGCCGGCGCTCATCTGGATATGATCGATACCTTCGCTTTCAGTACAACCTTGTTGTCAGAGGGTGTACGCCAGCGTCAGTTATTAACACTGGAAGAAGCCATCTACGAAATCACCGAAAAGCCCGCACGCTTTCTGGGTTTGCGTGAACGRGGGCRTTTGGGCGCCGGCTGGTTTGCCGACATTACCATTTTCRATRAGGCCACTGTGGGCAAAGGGCCAATCCACACCCSTTACGATTTACCCGGCGATGCCGGTCGGCTGTATTGTGAGGCCGAGGGTATTTCACATGTGATGGTTAATGGCGAAATCATYGTGCAGAACAATGCGTTAACCAGCAAGCGACCCGGTATTGTGATGCGTTCGGGGCGTGATACAGAAACTGCTCCKATTCCAGCTTCGCTGACTTAACGGCCTGGTTTTAATTTAGGCCGCTAGAAGAACAAAACTCCACGCCAACTTTTCGATGGCGTGGAGTTTTATTTAAGCAGACGGTTATTGGCGCAGCCGCATATTCTTTTAAGCCGTGCTTTTTAATCTTAATTAAAAAGCCATTTGCTTGGCAGCCAGCTCGCGCATAATCTCTTCTGATCCACCTCCAATAGCGTAAACCCGCACTTCACGATAAATACGTTCAACCTTGTTACCGTGCATAAATCCACTGCCACCCAACACTTGCACAGCTTCGCGGGCGCAATACTCCATGGTTTCAGCCGCCATCAGCTTAACCATACTTAATTCGGTAATTGGCATACTTTCATTTTCCATTTGCCAGGCCGTTTTCTCAATAAAGGTCTGGGTAGCGGTAATACGCTTCGCCATTTCAACAAACTTATGGCGAATCACCTGATGCTCAATTAAACGCTGACCAAAGGTAATACGCTCTCTGGCCCAGGCAACAGCTTCATCCATGCACACCATCGCTAGCGCGTTGGCCATTGCTGCAAGACCCAAACGTTCGGCATTAAAGTTACCAACAATAATGCTGAAGCCTTTATTTTCTTCACCGATGAGGTTTTCGACAGGCACTTTGCAGTCGTTAAAATACAACGCGGCTGTATCGGATGAATGCCAACCCATTTTTTTCAACGAGGTCGCCGTAAATCCCGGCGTGTCTTTTTCAATTAATAGCAGGGAAATACCCGCACGACCGGGGCCGCCAGTCCGCACAGCAACGGTAAAAAAATCTGCCCGTGTGCCACTGGTAATGAACATTTTTGAACCATTAACAATGTAGTGGTCGCCTTCACGCTTTGCTGTGGTTTGCAGAGCAGCAACATCTGAACCACCGGAAGGCTCGGTAATAGCAAGCGCTGAAATCTTTTCGCCGGACACAATACCGGGGATGATCTTCTCTTTCATTGCCTCGGTGCCCAAATTAACAATGGGCGGCATGCCAATAGTGTGGGTAATCAGGCTGGAGTTAACCCCACCCCCACCGGAACGCGCCTGCTCCTGGGCAGAAATAATACTGAAGAAATGATCAGTTTCAGGAACACCACCGTACTCTTCCGGGTAACCCATTTGTAGCACACCCAGTTCCGCCGCCTTAGGATAGAGTTCGCGGGGGAAAATACCCTCGGCTTCCCAGTGATCGAGATTCGGCGCTATTTCTTYGTCGACAAAGCGGCGGTACATATACCGCCATGCCTCATGTTCTTCATTGTAATAGAGCTTACTAAGGGGCTGGTCGAACCAGGAGGTGAAATCGCGAAGGGCCATGTTGAATCCTCTATAACTTTTCGCCGCCCGTGAAAACATCCTGCTTCTAGCTYAATTCCTGAGGAAAGCTATTAGCCACTAATGTGTTCAATCGAATAACGAGACAACAAGTTAAGACAGCAGAAAGCGTCTCTGCTTATCAGATAATGAAGGGGAGGTATTCTAACGACTTAGTGATCTCTGACCCAGCGTTCAACTATTACTGGTTAAAGTGAGGAAAATCTCAATGAACAGCCCCAGACCTTACGGCAAGGGGCTAAATGAAACCGGGCCGCTGCTTACAAGCCCATTTGTCGAGCGGCTAAATCACGCATAATCTCTTCTGAGCCACCACCAATCGCGTAAACACGCACTTCACGGTAAATGCGCTCGACTTTATTACCGCGCATATAGCCCATACCGCCGAGTATTTGTAAGGCCTCGCGGGCACAGTATTCCATGGTTTCGGTGGCGTGAACTTTCAGCAAGCTAAGTTCAATAACCGGCACTTCGCCATGATGCATTTGTAGTGCGGTACGTTCCATCATGGCTTGTGACGTGAGAATACGCTTCGCCATCTCAGCAATTTTATGGCGAATGACCTGATGCTCCATTAAGCGATGTCCAAAGGTGACGCGCTCGCGGGCCCAGGCCACKGCTTCATCCATACAGACCATGGCAAGGCCGGTAGCGAAGGCAATAATACCCAGACGCTCAGAATTAAAATTGAGCATAATGCCGGAAAAGCCTTTATTCTCAACGCCGATCAAATTTTCAACGGGCACGCGGCACTCATCAAAAAACAGCGTGGCGGTATCGGAACACCACCAGCCCATTTTCTTTAATTCAGTTTGGGTAAAACCCCGGGTGTCTTTTTCGATTAATAAAAGGGAAATACCTTTACGCCCCTCTTCACCAGTGCGCACGGCCACCGTGTAATAGTCGGCACGAATACCACTGGTAATATAAGTCTTTGAGCCATTAACGATGTAGTGATCGCCGTCTCTGCGGGCGGTGGTTTTGAGGTTGGCAACATCMGAGCCACCTGTCGGCTCGGTAACAGCAAGGGCAGATATTTTATCGCCACTGAGGACTGATGGCACGACACGCGCTTTCATTTCTTCAGAGCCCATCGCAAGGATCGGCGGCATGCCAATAGTGTGACTGCTTAAACTAGGATGTACTCCCCCGCCGCCAGCTCGAGCCAACTCCATGCATGTCACAATATCGAAGAAAGGGTCGGGCTTTTCTACGCCACCGTATTCTTCGGGAYAGCCCATTTGCAACAAACCAATATCTGCCGCCTTTTTGTAGAGCTCACGGGGGAAAGTGCCCGCCTCCTCCCATTCTTCGACGAAGGGCGAAATTTCTTTATCGACAAAGCTACGTAGTGCCCGACGCCAAGCCTCATGGTCTTCATTGTAGTATTGTCCCGAAAGGGGTTGGTCAAACCACGAGGTAAAGGTACTTAAAGCCATAGATCTCTCAAATTAAATTATATTTATTGGTTTAAAAGATTACAAAGTTTTCGAGGCTGGCAATTCGAGCGTCAACGCTGCGGGAACACAAAGCCCACTCTCTGTCGAAATATTGATTGTCACATCGACCAGATGTCGACCGTCATCCTCATAACATTTTTCGACCTTACCTTCGCCCTGCAACATATCGCCCGCATAAATAGAGCTACGCATTTGCATTTGTCGCTTACGGATAAAGGTATGGGGGCCGGCCCAGTCCGTTGCGACCCTGTCGATAAAGCCTTCAATAGCCATGGTATTGAGATAAATTTCTTTTTGCCCCTGGTGCCGAGCATAAGCGGGATTATGGTGGCCGGGGAAATAATCCTGCGTAGCCGCCGCATCGAGAATCACACGTTCGAAGGGGACATCCATCGTAATGGTTGTCACCGCATCACCTTCGCTAATTTCATTCCAGTATTTAAAGGTAATTTCTCGGCTCATGATTCTTCCTCCGGAACGTAATAACGAAATAAGCTATTTGTTTGCACCGCAATAAGCTGGTCGCGCTGATTAAAGAATTGCGCTTTAGTGGTAAGAAAATGGCCTATGCCCAAACGTGTTTTCTTTTCTTCCGACACATCAATAAGTTCATCAACAACCGATACCCGGTCACCCAAATATAAGTGACGATGGAATTCGGTATTAGTGGCGACGTTAATAATCGTATCGCCCGGCAGAGGAATAGTCATCGCAATAAAGTAGTGCTTTCGCTCTTTTTGCGGATGCCACTGCAGAGACATGGGCCAGGTTAGTAACAAACCCGATGGCGCAACAATACCGCCCCATTGTTTATTGGCATATTTTTCATCCCAATAACTGGGATTACCGTCCTCCACCATTGAGCAATAGATTTTGATCATTTCCCAATTCACTGAAAATTCAGAAACGACTTTTTCACCCGGCTTATTCAGCAGCTTTACGGCATCTTCGTAGGTGCCGTAAGCCAGGGGAAAGGGTTCGTTAAATGTTTCACTCATTTATGTATCCTCATTTTTTTATTTTGTAGGCTGGAACTGTGGAATTTTCATATCGCCACGCGTTTCAAATAACACYTCAACAGCCATATCAACACTCACCGTATCGACATCACAATTAAGCACATTSGCCATCATGCGCGGGCCTTCGTCCAGTTCAATAATTGCTAGAACATAGGGCAAATCGCCCTGATAAGACGGTAGTGGCGACTGATAAATTACCGAGTAGCTGTACACCTTGCCCTTGCCGCTCAACTGCTTCCAGCTGATATCCTGGTTAAAGCAGGTGGGGCACCAGAGGCGGGGGTAATAAAAACTGGCTTCACACTTGCCGCAATAGGGCAGCACCAACTTTTCATCTTTAGCGTGCTGCCAATAAGGTGCGGCACACTTTGTAATGCGTGGTTGAGGCTTTTCGGGAGGAGCTATCTCGCCCGTCGTTAAATCATTCATAGGTTTTACCTGTTATTTATGTACTTAATTGGCCTCAAGGAKAATTAAGCGCTGCGACCCAGAATTAATGTTGAATGCTCACTCATCATGCCACCGTAAGAATGGATAATGCCGGCATTGGCTTTATCGAGCTGGCGTTCACCGGCAATACCCATAATCTGGCGTATGCCCTCAACAATCATCGACATACCCGAGGCATCACCAGTGTGGCCAAATGACAGTAAACCGCCAAAGGTATTAACCGGAAAATCACCACCTGGTTTTGCGGCCCCCGACTGGAAGAACTCGCCGCCCTTGCCTTGCGGACAAAGACCCAGCTCTTCCATAAACACTAGCGGGTTAATACTGAAAGCATCGTAAATCTGTGCAAAGTCGATATCGTCAGGGCTTAAACCTGCCATCGCGTAGGCCTGCTTGCCCGACTTACTACAGCCGATATCGGTCAGGCTCGAGGCCTGGTGAATATTGCGGTGATTATGAAACTCACCCATGCCCAGCACATAGGCCGGTTGTTGATTGAGCCGTTTAGCGTAGGCTTCGCTACACACCAGGAAGGCAGCGCCRCCCTCGAGGGGAATAGAGCAATCGTAAAGATTAAAGGGCGAAGCGATGGGTCGCGACTGCCGTACTTTTTCAACCGTTAGCGCTTCGCTACCGTACATGCTGGCATCGGGGTTTAATAAAGCCCACTCGCGGCTCGACACACAAACCTCGGCCAATTGCTCCACCGTGGTGCCRTACTCATGCATATGCCGCGTCGCCACTTGTGCATATAAGGCGGGAATAAAGGTACCGTAGGGAAACTCGTAAATTTCATGACTGACCATGCGCGCCATAGACTCCGCACCCCCGGTACTCACCTTGGGGAATTTACCGGCGCCAACACACAGCACACTCTCGACTCTGCCCTGCTGAATAGCCAGCACCGCCCGCTGCACCATCAGACCATAGGTAGAACCACCGGCATTCATGGTATCGGCAAACAGGGGCTTAATGCCCATCTCTTCGTAAAGCTGCTCATGGACAAAAATATCACTACTACCACCCCCGGCCATGCCCGATGGGCACGCTAGTAGACCTTGTATATCAGAGGGTTTCAGCGACCATTCGGCAAGAAACTGGCGAATGACCTCAATGTACAGATCGTAACCATCCATATCGGGATAACGACCCGGCTTCATTTCGGATACAGCAGCAATAGCCACCGGACTTAACTTGCTCATCAGAAGATAATCCCCTTACTCTTGTTATGTTGGTCAGGCCCTATAATCACTCAACTTGCCCAAGGTTTCCATCAACACAGGTCTACTCAGGGGTAAAATAATAGACTGGCGGGTACTGTTTTAGAGTAGTGGAAGACCTTGCCTGGCAATTTTCCTCTTTTGCCTGGCAWMNGTGGACAGCGTCCATATAGGATCTGCTTTATAGCTATCCCAAACTCTTTTCAAACATCAATCAGGTGTATTCAATTGCCAAATAATAAATCAGGTAATCTTGTATTGGGCATTATTCAAGTGGCTGCTTGTTGTATAGCAGTATTATTTGGATACTAGGAGCTAGAAGRCTTAAAGTCACTGATTGAAACAAGAGAACAAACCCAGGCGACAGTGATTAAGGTTAATTATTTATCGCCCTCAAAGCAGGGCGACCAGGGGCAATATATCCCGATTGTTCAGAGGCAAAGTAAATAGGGCAAAAATATAGAGGTGAGAGTAAACCTCTCGTYATCACAAGGTGTCACCTACCGCGTTGGGCATAAGCTTAACGTCATCTACGACCCCGGTAATCCAAATGATAGATACTATGTTGCAAAACAAGGCCAACAGCCTAAGACACGCATCACTGACTATGTAACACTTATTATCTGTGTTGTATTTGGACTGGGAGGGCTTCTTTTTATTAGAGAAAGTCGAAAAGGCTAATTCAAGAAGACCCTGAAGAACCCTTGGACTCGCCTCTTGCTTTTAAGCAAAAACGAAGCAAAAAAAACCGCGCTCTCTCGAGCACGGTTTTTTACTAAATTAACTCACCACTTAACAACCGTTGTGCCTACATTGCCAAAGCCGTGCATGGATTCAATCACCCCTGCCGCTTCTTCAACGGGAATCACGCTAGTCACCATAGCTCCGGGGGTTAACTTACCGGATGTCACCATATTGAGCATGGCCGAGTAACGCTGGGGCTGCATGCCGATGGTGCCAATAAATTCAATTTCTCTGGCGACCATGAGGTCAATTGGCAAGGATATAAAGCCTTTTTCCGCTTGTGTCGTCAGACCGATTTGCAGGTGTCGGCCCCGCGAGCGAAGACTCATGATTGAATTCAGGCAGGTTGTTGCAATACCCAGGGCATCAACAGATATGTGAGCACCACCGCCGGTAATTTCAACAACGGCTTCGCCAACATTACCACTTGAGGCATTAACCGTAGCAACGGCACCCATCTTCTTGGCCATTTCGAGGTTTTTGTCATTAATATCAATGGCAACAACATTAGCGCCGAGAGCGTTGGCAATTTGTGTTGCAGCAAGGCCAATACCGCCGACACCGTGTATCGCTACCCAGTCACCGGCACCCACTTTTGCCTGATCGACAATGCCGTGAAAAGAGGTCATAAAACGACAACCCATGCTGGCGGCTTCAACAAAGTCTATTGATTCGTCGAGCGGTACCAGATTGAGATCAGCACGAGCAACCTGGGCAAATTCACCGTAACCACCGGAGCAGCCAAAGCCTGCCAGGTCAGCATTGATACAGACATTCTGGTGGCCCGAGTGACAGAAAGAACAGTTGCCACAACCGAAGATAAAGGGGCAAACCACTCTATCACCGACTTTATAGTTTTTAACATTGGCGCCGATTTCTTCTACGACACCGCAGAATTCATGACCAATGACATGAGGCAACTCAGGCTGTAGGCCAATCCATTCCCAGTCGCCGTCACACACATGGCAGTCACTGCGGCAAACGCCATTGGCAGCCACTTTAATAATCGCATCTTCGGGGCCACACTTGGGGTCTGCCCAGTTTTGATGCATTTTCATTGGCGAACCAAACGCTTCGAGTACTGCTGCTTTCATAGGGTCTCTCCTCGGTTGCGCCCAGACGTATGCCTAGGCGATTATTACTTATAATCGAAGCCAGATTATTTTTTGTCGGCGGTACTGTCAAGTACATTAGCCAATGTGAAAGTTAAAAAACGGGTGCGTGCCAAGTACTACAACAACCATATATTGAGGGTTCATTCGGTTTGTCAGCACTCATGSCACCAACTGCCCCCAAAGCACTCGTGCGCTCCTGTGATGTCCCGCAACGGCGCTGCAGTACCTAANCAAGGACTTCGGCCATTNTNRKHSRAGYAVMWARYTTACATCCCGAGGAGSTTATCCCAGTCCAAAGGCTGATCRCCAACCGMATCTAAAAAKGRTACGGGGTTTCCGTTTAGYAATAACTCGCCCTTGTCGAGAAGAACCAAAGACTCATATCGATCCGCTTTCTCAACAGCAAAACCCATCCCGATAGGCATGGAAATAGCCTCTGCCAATGGTGTGCCGGCAAGCATGCTTTTATCAATGCTAACACTGATATTCCCCTGCGTAGCCACGGCAAGATCCCTAACCGTCTTAAGTGCGAACAGTCGTTTAGCGTCGGTATAATTTAGGTCAAGGCGCAGTGCTGCATTACCAGCATCAGTGCTAATTTCTAACACGGTACCAATTTTAACGCCTTGTTTAACCAGCTCGACACCTGCTCGATAATAAGCGCCCATTGATGACATCAGAGCATCAGGATCGGCATCATCCTGACTTAGCATCATAATCTGAGACCGCGTCATCTCTTGCTCAAGGTCTAACAACGTAATAATCCCGGTGCGTTCAATGCCGCTAATATCGAAGCTTGTATGCAGCTTRGCGTCGGGAACATCAAACCCTGCTTTCGATGATTTGATTTGTATTTTGTTGATATCAAATATACCCACGCCACTCATTAGCCCATTATCCGGTTCAGCAGAAGAGCTAATACGCACCTCGCTAAAAGTAGCACCTGAGCCATTACCGTCAGAAAACAAGATGCTAGGAATAGTCATGACAATACTGCCATCAAGAAGAGAGCCTTTATAGAGCTCATCAACATCCATATCGACTATTGAAGAAGCCATAGTGATATCAAACGTTGTAGCGCCATCACGCACTTTTACTGCTAGCTCACCGATGCTCATTAGGCCCTTCATTTTGGTTCCCTGAACATTGCTGGCAATGTCACCKGAGAATCCAGTAAAARAAAGCTCTAACTCTTCRTCCCCMRCAGGGTTGCCTGTTAATTCTGAAATCTGTTYGGCATTAATGGAAAAAGGCGCAACGATAAAGTCTGTATCAATCATGTCACTTAAACCAGTGGTAACACCTGAAACAAAAGGTTCTGCGTCACCAAAAAGGGTCGTAATTATAGATGTCACCTCTTCAGAAAGTGATGACTGATCAAGTGTAGTAAGGATATAACTAGTGCCTATCTTAATACCGTTAGACGTCAGCATTACAGGGCCATGGTAAATCTTGTGGTTAAACCCTATCTGAAGAGGTTCCGCCGCGTCCTTACTAAATAAAGTCGGCGCAATAGTGATGATAGATTGTGCTGAACTTTGAATAAAACCTTTGTCAAATGATGTTTTTTCTATAGTAATAAATGGCGCCGTCTCAGCTATTTGCTGATTTGATTGCGCCATAAATTCATCCAAAACAGTCTCAGAATTTTTTGATGTAAACCACGTAGCCCCTGCCCAAACAGCAGGAATCAGAGCAAGAATAAGGAGAAGTCGTTTGTTCATAGGTTGAAGTCCATGTCGTTTAAGYCCACATCATAGGAGGTGATTGTAAAATACTGAAAGCAAGTGAATATATTAGCTGAATAGCGTTGAAAAAAGAGCGCGATCGACCCTCATTTATTAAAATAAGRAGTCAYAAAAAGAAAGCAGATAATGKAAAGTTGGATGCCATCAAAAATGACAACGGCATCAAAACTCCGCCGCAGGTAAGTGTCTTTCTCAACGTTACCCGAGCACKCGAGCTCCCTATGCAGACTTAACCTAAGCGCTGTGATTTTRTACSCCTCACTTTCATTCAGCTCGCCTATCACACCTTATCTAAGCCCGATAAAGGAYGCTGTTTAGCGGGAACCGGCACTCGACGACGAATCTCGATCACGAATGCCCATCAAATACAGCACTCCGTCCAGGCCGATATTTGAAATTGCCTGCTTAGCATTAGCCTTAACCARGGGCTTGGCGCGAAAGGCAATGCCCAGCCCGGCGATGCCCAGCATTGGCAGRTCATTAGCGCCATCGCCCACAGCCACAGTTTGCTCAAGGCAGATGCCCTCTTTGTCTGCCAACTGCCGTAGCAGTTCAGCCTTACGCGGGCCATCGACAATCTGCCCGCTAACCTCACCACTAACCACACCGTGTTTAATATCGAGCTCATTGGCGTACATATAGTCGATGCCCAAACGCTTTCGAATGCCCTCGGCAAAATAGGTAAAGCCGCCGGATAAAATCGCCGTTTTATAGCCCAGGGATTTCAGCGTGCTCATTAAAAACTCTGCCCCTTCTGTGAGYTCAAGGCGCGCTTCGACTTTTTCGAGCACATCGGCATTAAGCCCTTTTAACAGTGCCACGCGTTCTTTAAAGCTGGTTTGGAAATCAATCTCTCCGGCCATTGCCCGAGCGGTGATACTCGATACGGCCTCGCCAACGCCCGCTTCMAYSGCSAGCTCRTCRATMACTTCGGCRTCGATCARAGTGGAATCCATATCGAASACYACCARACGRCGRTGGCGGCGAAAYACGCTRTCTTCCTGATAGGCGATATCRACRTTCAAYTGCCCSGCYAGTTCRRGYAGSGAWYKACGGTACTCGGCRATATCRCARCCRTCRCCGCGAATGGARAATTCRACACARGCTTTRCTTTTRGCATCRAYRCGGTCRAGWTCAACCCGGCCRGAGAGRCGCAAAATACTGTCGATRTTYARACCYTGYTCMGTACTGACCTGGGTGATACGGGCAATTTGCTCAGCGCTAATGTAACGCGCCAACAAGGTGACAATATGCTGGGGCTTGCCTTGCTGAGCAACCCAGTCGGCATAGCTGGCTTCACTTACCGGTTCAAAGCGCACCTGCATATCGAGATCGTGCAGCTTAAACAGCACGTCTTTCAGCACCGGCGATGACTCCCGGTGAGCGGGCACCTGGGCCAGCACGCCAAGGCTGAGGTTGTTATGAATCACTGACTGGCCAATATCGAGTACATTAACCTCGTATTCAGCCAGCACATTCGCTACGGCACTAGTAACACCGGGCTTATCTTCACCGGACACAATAATCAGTAAAATTTCTTTCACAGAACAACAACCTTCAAATTTGTTTGTAGCCATTTTTAATGAATGACAGATAAATTAATAAATAATTTAGTCAGCACTATAAATCGTTCTCGCAGCCATTATAATTGAGCGCTTGAAAAGATAGAACGCAGAATGGACACTCTAAGCGAACATTTAAAAAAAGCCGGTATTCAGAAAAAGCTGACTCTGTTCGCTGTCTTTCTCTCGCTTCTCTCTTTCCTGCTTATCACACCTCTGCTTTATGTTCAGACTGTCTCACTGGCTAAGTCGCAAGTACAGCTTTTCGGCCAAACCATGAATCGCCAACTACTGGGTCAGGTTCGCCAACCCCTACTTAACGAAGACGCCGTAAGCCTACAGGTAGTACTCGACAATTTGGTGATGCACACAGCTATGGTCAAGTCTGCTGCCGTCTTCAAGTCTGATGCCAGCCTTTTTGCCGAAAGCCTCGAGCACTCCCCTACCCTCAATATTACCCGCCATGAAATCTTCAAACAAAGCCTGAGCCTACCCAACGCGGCTAGCTGGCAGGTACAACTGAGCCTCGACCCCAGCGACATCAATCGCCAGATCATGCGTATTTTCTGGTCTATTATCAGTGTCGGCCTGGCGCTCTGCGCACTTCTGCTGTACTGGGCCCGGCGCACGGGAAAGGATATCGCAACGCGCCTGCAAAGCCTCAGCGCCTGCCTGCCCGGTGATGAAGACAATGCAGAAGATGATGAAATAAGCCTACTGGAAAAGCGTATCGAGCCCCTGCTACTCAAACCGGCAACCATCGTCAACGAACATGCTTTATCGGAGCCAACACTGGAATCCTGCTATCTGGCGATTCGTTGTATCAACTTACCCCAGCTACAGGCCCACCTCAGTCACGACAACCTTCACCGGGTACTAAAACGCTTTGACGATATTATCGCCACCACGGGCGAACTCTTTAAAGGTGAGCGCTTAAGCGGTGCAAACAACTGTGTCTATTTACGTTTTGTCGCCACGGCCGGCGATAGCAATTTTTTATTACGTGCCATCAGTAGCCACCTCGCCCTGGTTGAACTGCAACGCGAGCAAGCCTCTGACGAAGGTGCTGGGTTAATATTAAGTAGTGCGCTAGCAATCAACACGGCAAAAACAAGTATCGATGCAAACAGTCACTGCCAGTTTATGCAGGACACCGCCACTGAAACAGCCTTACAACAACTCACCGCCACCAGCCGGCTCGCTGATCCCTGGCAACTGTTAACAAACGAAATGGTAAAAACAAAAATACCCGCCGAAGCAGGTATCTATTTTGAAGCACTTGCCGGTGCCAGCACGAACAGCACGCAGGGTAGCGAAGCATGCCTGTTTACCGATTTAGGCAGCGAGCAGCAATCCTTGTTTGAACGCCAACTCGCCTACCTACGCAACCAACTCAGCGAAAATAATCAGCCCCACTGGCAACATTCTACTTCGTCCAACCCGCTGTTCGGTGCCATCGAGTCTTAACGGGCTGTTAAGCCCACGACTTCTTTAACGCGGCTGCATCCTGATCGCTCCATCAAGGCGAACAGTCTCGCCATTCATGTAACCGTTCTCAACCATATGGCCCGCTAAGCGGCCAAACTCATTGGGCTCACCCAGGCGACTAGGGTTAGGCACAGTGGCTGCTAATGAGTCCTGTACTTTCTGCGGCATACCGCGCAATAGAGGTGTACCCATAATACCGGGGGCAATGGTATTCACACGAATACCTACCTTGGCCAAGTCCCTCGCCATCGGTAAAGTCATGCCCACTATGCCGCCTTTACTGGCAGAGTATGCGCACTGACCGACCTGACCTTCATAAGCAGCAACCGAAGCGGTGTGAATAATCACGCCACGCTCACCGTCAACCAGGTCATTTTTTGCCATTTCTGCGGCGCAGCAACGGGCAACATTAAAGCTACCGGTAAGATTAATGCCGATCAGCTTGGAGAAGTCTTCCAACGGCATGGGATTGTTGTCACGGTCGATGATTTTCTTCGCCGGGCCAATGCCAGCACAGTTAACCAGCACATCAATGCGGCCGAATTTTTCAACAACGGCGGCAACAGCGGCTTCTACTGACTCAGCAGAGGCCACATCMACTGACCAAAAACCGGCTTTATCTTCGCCCAGAGCTTTAACAGCTTCGTTACCCAGCTCAGCATTGAGGTCAAAAATAGCAATTTTGGCGCCACCGGCTGCCAGTACGTCAGTTGTTGCACGGCCCAGACCTGAAGCACCACCGGTAACGATGGCTACTTTATTCGTTAAATCCACAATCTTTCTCCTTTCTTGGTTGCCAGTCTTGGCGACTGATTTAGTACTGTCATTACAACAGCGTCATAATTTATAGCATTTTTTTGATGGCTAATTATCACCATCAAACAGTGATGCCAAGCTCGTCAATCATCGTCTCTCGCATTTTAAATTTCATAATTTTACCCGTCACCGTCATCGGGTAGTCGTCCACAAAGCGAATATAAACAGGCACTTTAAAATGGGTTATTTTGTTTTTGCAAAAGGCTCGCACCTCGTCTTCTGTTAATGTCTGCCCCTCATGGCATTTGATCCAGGCACACACCTGTTCGCCCAGTCGCTCATCCGGAACGCCGACAATCTGCACTTCCTGAATTTTTTCGTGGGTGTAGAGGAACTCCTCCACTTCACGGGGATAAATATTTTCACCGCCGCGAATAATCATATCTTTAATACGGCCGGTAACGCGCACATAACCCTCGTCATCCATAATGCCGATATCACCGGAGTGCAACCAGCCACCCTCGTCTATCGTCTCGCGGGTTTTTTCCTCGTCATCCCAGTAGCCACGCATCACGGCATAACCACGGGTACAGATCTCACCCTTATCGCCAATGGTCACAACGCGGTTATTGTCATCGACAATTTTCGTTTCGAGGTGGGGGCAAGGCTTGCCCACAGTGCCAACACGCTTTTCGAGGGCATCGTCTGGCTCGGTGGCATGGCTCACTGGGCTGAGCTCTGTTTGCCCGTAAGCGATCAAAATTTGCTGCATATTCATTTTGCCGATGACCTGCTTCATCACCGACTCGGGGCAAGGGGCACCGGCCATAATACCGGTACGCAGGCTGGATAAATCAAAGGTGTCGAACTCAGGATGGTCAAGCTCGGCRATAAACATCGTCGGCACGCCRTGYAGRGCRGTACATTTTTCTTCGGCSACCGTTYGCAARACACTCAGYGGCTCAAAGGCTTCACCSGGGAAGACCGCCGTCGCGCCGTGRCAAATACAACCYAGGTTGCCAATCACCATGCCAAAGCAATGGTAGAGCGGCACGGGAATACACACTTTATCTTCGTGAGTAAGACGCATCACATCGCCATTCACCTTGCCATTATTGAGCACATTGCAGTGTGTCAGCGTCRCACCCTTGGGATTACCCGTAGTGCCACTGGTGAACTGAATATTAATCGCATCGTCCGGCATGATGAGATCTTTCAGCTCAACCAGCCGAGCCTGCTCCTCCGCTGTACCCATGGCACACACTTCATCAAAGTTGAACATACCCGGGGTCATCGTCTCGCCCATACGAATCACGGTTTCGAGTTGAGGGAATTTCGCAGCGCGCAATTGGCCCGGCTCGCAACTCGCTAGCTCGGGTGCCAGCTCGCACAACATATCGAGATAGCGACTACTTTTAAACGACTCCGCGCTAATAATGGCGCGACACTGCACTTTGTTGAGTGCGTATTCCAACTCATATAAACGGTAGGCCGGATTAATACAAACCAGAATGGCGCCTATTTTTGCCGTGGCAAATTGTGTTAAACACCACTCGTAACAGTTCGGCGCCCAAATACCGACGCGGTCACCAGGTTCAATACCCAATGCCAGCAGGCCGGTGGCYAAGCGTTCAATTTCATGCTGATATTCACGATAGGTCCAACGGATATTCTGGTGGGCGACGACGAGAGCTTCGCTATCGCCAAAGCGTTCAACCGCCAAATCCAGTTGATTACCAATAGTGTCGTAAATTAGCGGCTCTGTTGCCGCACCACACATATAGCTTTTTTCGAGTTTCATACTGTCTCCGGCCGATGGCCTTAATGTCATTACTAACCCGTATATCATTCATATGACGGGGTTCTACTGGCCTGCAAGATGCCGCAATTTACCAAGACCCGGCGGCGCTGGCAAACCACACAACCTGTTTTATGGACAACACCCAAGCCACTCTCTCAATCAAATTGAAGTTTACGTTAACGTAAGTTATATTTCACTCCCCGCACAGCCTGGCAGTCATGGTGACAGACACAACATTTAGCATTTCCGAATTGGCCAAGGAGTTCGGTGTCACCACCCGAACTATTCGTCACTATGAAGATATGCACCTACTATCACCTCAACGGCAGGGCCAAAAGCGCATTTATTCCTTTGCCGACCGCACCAAACTGAAACTCATCGTGCGCGGCAAACGCATCGGCCTCTCTCTGCAGGAGAGCGGCGAACTCATCAGCATGTACGAACCTGGCAAAAGTAATGTCGACCAGCTTGAGCGCACCGTAGAATATATCGGCRCGTCACGACARAAATTATCGCAGCAACTACGCGACATCAGCACTATGCTCGACGAACTGAATAAGGCTGAAGCTGGCTGTAAGGCCGAACTTAAAGCCCACCGAAAACTGAAAAAAAAGAAATAANCNNNYWYTCSCCCMYASACTCCCGTCACGACCTAAGGAAACACCACCATGCACGCACCCTTTAAAAGTATGAATTTTGATCTCGGYCAAGACRTCGATATGCTGCGCGACGCCGTCTATCAATTCGCCCAGGGTGAGATTGCCCCCCGCGCCGAACAAATTGATATCGACAACAACTTCCCCGCTGACCTGTGGAARAAATTTGGCGACATGGGCCTGCTAGGCATGACGGTTGAAGAAGAGTTTGGCGGCACCAACATGGGCTATCTGGCCCACGTAGTGGCGATGGAAGAAATCTCYCGCGCCTCMGCKGCTRTYGGCCTGTCTTACGGCGCTCACTCTAACYTGTGCATTAACCAGATTCGTAAAAACGGCAACCACGAGCAAAAACTCAAATAYCTGCCCAAACTTTGYTCCGGCGARCAYGTCGGTGCGCTGGCGATGAGCGAAYCGGGTGCGGGCTCCGACGTGGTGAGCATGAAACTGAAGGCAGAAAAAAAAGGCGACCGTTATATTCTCAACGGCAACAAGTTCTGGATCACCAATGGCCCCGATGCTGACACCTATGTGATTTACGCCAAAACCGAACCCACCAAAGGCTCGAAGGGCATTACCGCCTTTATTGTTGAGCGCGACTTCCCCGGCTTTAGCCGTGCGCAAAARCTCGACAAGCTCGGCATGCGCGGCTCCAACACTGGCGAACTGGTGTTTGTGGATTGCGAAGTCCCCGCCGAAAACATCCTCGGCAAGGAAAATCAGGGCGTGAAAGTACTGATGTCCGGCCTCGATTTTGAACGCACCGTGCTTTCCGGCGGCCCCGTTGGCTTGATGCAGGCCTGTATGGATATCGTCATTCCCTACTACCACGACCGCAAACAGTTCGACCAGCCGATTGGTGAATTCCAGCTGATGCAGGGCAAATTGGCCGATATGTATGTTGACCTGAATACCTCCCGCGCTTACCTTTACGCTGTCGCCAAAGCCTGTGACCGTGGCGAAGATTCGCGTAAAGATGCTGCCGCTGTTATTTTGTACACTGCAGAGAAAGCCACGCAAATGGCCCTGCAAGCAATACAGGCGCTGGGCGGTAATGGCTATATTAATGAGTACCCCACCGGACGCTTGCTACGCGACGCAAAGCTTTATGAAATTGGTGCTGGCACCTCAGAAATCCGCCGCATGTTAATAGGTAGAGAACTCTTTAATGAATCGAAGTAACTTTTTGATTTATAAGCAAACAAACACTCAATGAAACGGTAAGGCCAACAATAATTGCCCACCAACGGGCCACCGAAAGGGAATAACCATGAGCTACCAATCTGTACTACAGGCAGGCCACTTTAAAGACCAGACAATTTTGGTCACCGGCTCCGGCAGTGGCTTTGGCCGCTGCATTGCCCACGAACTCGCGTCGCTAGGCGCGACCATTTTAATGATGGGCCGCACCGAAGAAAAGCTACAAACGGTGAAAGCTGAAATCGAGGGCGACAACCCCGGTGCTATCGTCGACTACGGCTGCGCCGATATTCGCGATGCCGAAGCTGTTGAGTCTGTTATCGACAAGTTCATTGCTGACCATGGCCCCATTCACGGCCTGGTCAACAATGCTGGCGGCCAGTTCCCCGCCGACCTTGAAAACATTAGCCCCAACGGTTTTCTTGCCGTGGTGCGCACCAACCTGCTCGGTGGCTTTATTGTCTCCAAAGCCGTGTTCCTCAAATCGATGAAAGAACACGGTGGCGCCATCATCAACATTACCGCCGACAACTTTGGCGGCATGCCACGCATGGGCCACTCCGGTGCCTCTCGCGCAGGCATGGAGAACTTCACCCAAACCGCTGCCGTCGAATGGGCTTATGCGGGCGTGCGGCTCAATGCCGTGGCACCCGGTTACCTTGGCTCATCGGGCCTCGATACCTACGAAGACCCGGAAATGCTCGAGTGTATTCCCCACTTCCCGGAATCAGTGCCCCTCAACAGGGTCGGTACTGAATCGGAAGTCAGCTCAGCCGTCTGCTTTTTACTCAGTGATGGCGCGAAATATATTAATGGCGTCACACTGAAAGTCGACGGCGGCAGCTCGCTGTGCCTCAGCTCACCACTGGGCCGTAAAATCAAACGTGCACAGCGCAATAACGACGCCTACAACGGCTTCCACCGCGCCACTTTCCCGAAAATATTGTCATAACAGCCTCTTATCCCACTGTCCTGTAATAACACGCGGGGCAAAACTAACGCCGACAACACCTGGCAAAGAGAAGAATTTCCATGGCCGTACTAAAAACGAAGATTAATACCCGCACCACCGAGTTTGCCGACAACGCCGCGCAAATGCAGAGTATCGTCGATGACCTGAATGAAAAGATCGCCCAGCTCAGCCTCGGTGGCAATCAGAAATCCCGTGATCGCCACGAAGCGCGCGGCAAGCTACTGCCCCGTGATCGACTGAAGTATCTACTCGACCCCGGCAGCCCTTTCTTGGAATTCTCACAATTTGCCGCCTGGGAGTGCTACGACGACTACGTGCCCGGCGCTAGCCTGATTACCGGCATTGGCCGTGTCGCTGGGCAGGAATGCCTGATTGTCGTCAATGACCCCACGGTCAAGGGCGGCACCTATTACCCGATGACCTGCACCAAACAAATTCGTGCGCAAACCATCGCCGAAGAAAACAATCTGCCCTGCATTTATTTGGTGGATTCAGGCGGTGCCTTCCTGCCGATGCAGGCCGAGATCTTCCCCGACCGGCTACACTTTGGCCGCAGCTTCTTTAACGAAGCCGTGATGTCGTCAAAGGGTATCCCGCAAATTGCCGTGGTCATGGGCTCGTGCACCGCTGGCGGCGCGTATATGCCCGCCATGGCCGATGAGTCGATTATCGTTAAGGAACAAGGCACTATCTTTCTTGGTGGCCCTCCCCTGGTAAAAGCCGCAACCGGTGAAATTGTTAGCGCTGARGACCTCGGCGGTGCCGATGTGCATTGCCGCACCTCTGGCGTGACCGACCACTATGCGCAGAATGATCACCACGCCCTGCAACTGGCCCGYCAGTCCATCAGCCGCTTGAATCGTGTTAAACCACAACAGCTCGACGTGAAGGAGTCTGTTGAACCCCTTTACGACGCCAAAGAAATTTACGGCGTCGTCCCCAAGGACACTAAAAAGCCCTACGACGTGCGTGAAATTATCGCCCGCGTAGTCGACGGTTCTGAATTCGACGAATTTAAAGCCCTCTTCGGCACCACCCTGGTGTGTGGCTTTGCCCGCATTCACGGCTACCCGGTGGGCATACTCGGTAACAACGGCATACTGTTTGGCGAGTCAGCACAAAAAGGGGCCCACTTTATCGAGCTGTGTACCCAGCGCAAAATTCCCCTGATCTTCCTGCAAAACATCACCGGCTTTATGGTTGGCAGGCAGTATGAGGCCGGCGGCATTGCCAAGCACGGCGCSAAACTGGTGGCCGCCGTAGCCTGTGCCAAGGTGCCYAAATTCACTATTATTATCGGTGGCTCTTTCGGTGCCGGTAACTACGGTATGTGCGGGCGCTCTTACGACCCCCGCTTTTTATTCATGTGGCCCAATGCGCGCATCTCAGTAATGGGTGGTGAACAGGCCGGTGGCGTACTCGCCAGCGTTAAGCGCGGCCAAATTGAAGGCAAGGGCGAAACCTGGAGCGAAGAAGAAGAGGCCGCCTTCAAGCAACCCGTGATCGACCTGTACGAAAAACAGGGTCACCCCTACTTTGCCTCGGCACGCATCTGGGATGACGGCATTATCGACCCCGCCGACACCCGCATGGTACTGGGCCTGTGTATTTCAGCCAGYCTCAACAAAGAAATTGAAGAAACCAARTTCGGCGTCTTTAGAATGTAGCTTTATCATCTGTAAAAAAGAAATAAAACAACTAGTTAAAGTRATTAATTAAAGTAATAACTTAATATAGAAACAAAGYAGTCGTTAAGAGCAAAYAYAGCCTCAACGGCAAGGAAGATAACACTATGTTCGACAAGATTTTAATTGCCAACCGTGGCGAAATAGCCTGCCGCGTCATACGCACCGCTCGCAAGATGGGCATTCGCACCGTTGCCGTTTACTCCGATGCCGACGCCGATGCCCTGCATGTCAGCATGGCCGACGAAGCCGTCAACATCGGCGCTGCGCCCTCGAAAGAATCCTACCTGCTGGCTGACCGCGTACTCGAAGCCGCAAAGCTTACCGGTGCCCAGGCCGTTCACCCCGGTTACGGATTCCTCTCTGAAAACGCGGCTTTTAGCGAAGCCTGTAAAGCCAACGACATCGTCTTTATTGGCCCACCCGTTGGCGCTATTGAAGCCATGGGCTCAAAGTCTGCCGCTAAAACGATTATGGAAAAAGCCGGCGTACCCCTGGTGCCCGGCTACCACGGTGACGAGCAAAGCCCAGCCATTTTGAAAAAGCACGCTGACGAAATGGGCTACCCCGTACTGCTCAAAGCCACCGCCGGTGGTGGTGGTAAAGGCATGCGTGAAGTCTGGAAAAGCGAAGACTTTGACGAGGCACTGGAAGCCGCCAAGCGGGAATCCCTGTCGAGCTTTGGCGATGACCGCATGCTGGTCGAGAAATACCTGACCCAGCCCCGCCACGTCGAGATACAAGTTTTCTGCGACCAGAACGGCAACGGCATTTACCTGTTTGAGCGCGACTGCTCGGTACAACGTCGCCACCAAAAAGTCATTGAAGAAGCCCCGGCCCCCGGCATGAACCCGGCGGTGCGCGCCGCCATGGGCGATGCGGCTCTGCTGGCTGCTAAAGCTATTGATTATGAAGGCGCTGGCACGGTTGAGTTTTTACTCGATACCGACGACACCTTCTTTTTTATGGAAATGAACACCCGCCTACAGGTCGAGCACCCGGTCACTGAAATGATCACCGGTCAGGATTTGGTTGAATGGCAGCTGCGCGTCGCCTCCGGACAAGACCTCCCGCTGACGCAAGACCAACTGCAGATTAACGGCCATTCCTTCGAAGCCCGTATTTACGCCGAAGACCCAGACAACGACTTCTTGCCCGTGACTGGCACCCTCTCCTTTCTTCAACCCCCCGAAGAGAGCGCCAACGTCCGCGTCGATACCGGCGTATTGCAGGGTGACGAGGTAAGTATTTATTACGACCCCATGATCGCCAAGCTCATCGTTTGGGACGAAAACCGCGACCGTGCATTAAGCCGTCTGGCCAAAGCCCTGAGCGAATACCGTATTAGCGGCATGACCACCAATGTCGACTTTCTGTACAACCTGGCGACGTCTGAGCCTTTCCGCAAAGCCGACCTCGACACCGGCTTTATCGAAAAGCACCGCGAGCTGATCTTCCACAAGAACGAAGCCGAGCTGGACCGCTATGTACCATTGGCCACCCTCTTTTTGATCCTTAAGCGCGACCAGGATATGGCCAACCAGGCCTCACAAAGCAGCGACCCCTACTCGCCCTGGCATGCCTCGAATGGCTGGCGCAGCGGCAGTGCCAATGTGCACGACTTCCCGCTGCTGATTAACGGTACTGAAGTTACCGTGCTTGCCGAAGAAACAAGCCCCGGTCGTTTTAGCCTCAGCACACCCGGTGCCGACACCGAGATGAACATTCAACTCAGCGGCACACTGAAAGGCAACGAACTGCACGCCGACATTGACGGCCACCGCATTCATGCCTCGGTAGTGGCTCACGACGGTATTTATAGTCTCTTTACGCAAGATGCCGCCCTGCAATTCAGCCTCGTCGAACCCGACTACGGCGACCAGGACGATGAAGCCGAAGCGGGCTTTAACGCGCCAATGACCGGCACCATCGTCGCCCTGCCCGTTGCCGCAGGCGACACCGTGAAGAAAGATCAGGCCATCGTCATTATGGAAGCGATGAAAATGGAACACACCATTCGCGCCCCAGCCGATGGCACCATCGTTGAATTTTATTGCCAACCCGGCGATTTAGTKGACGGCGGCGCAGARCTGGTTAAGTTTGAAGCGACTGATAGCGAATAATCGCCAACAGCGATAAGACCTAAGGATACCCCTGCCCCTGCGNTTTAAACCCACGGGCAGGGGCATCCTTTTTTTTCGATCATGATTCTCGATCGCAGTTTTCGATCTCAATTACGCCACGGAGCAAAACAGATGAGCCTGCCAAAGCGCGTTAAAATTTTTGAAGTTGGCCCCCGCGACGGCCTGCAAAATGAACCAGCCCCGTTGGACACTGCCACCAAAGTCGAACTCATCGAACAACTCGCCGCCGCTGGTGTACAMGCYATCGAAAGCGGTAGCTTTGTCAGCCCTAAATGGGTGCCACAAATGGCCGGTAGCGAAGCCGTATTTGGCACMTTGACGCGACAAAGCGGCGTCACCTACTCCGCACTCACACCCAATATGCGCGGTCTTGAACGCGCCATATCRGCKGGCGTTACCGAAGTCGCCGTGTTTATCGCCGCCAGTGAAGCCTTCAGCCAAAAAAAYACCAACTGYTCTATYGCCGAAGGCCTGGCTCGAGCCGCCGAACTGACGAAAGTTGCTCGCGCCGAAGGCCTCGATGTGCGCGGCTATATCTCCGTCGTTGCTGGCTGCCCCTACCAGGGCGMTATCGAACCCGCCACACTCGCCCCGCTATCTAAAGCCCTACTCGRCATGGGCTGCTACGAAGTCTCCCTCGGYGACTCCACCGGCGTTGCCACACCCGGGCAAACCAAAGCCATTATCGACGCCGTCGCCAGCGCCATCCCCATCAACAAAATAGCCATGCACTGCCACAACACCTATGGCCAGGCACTGGCTAATATTTACGCCGCCTTAGAAATGGGTGTCGCCGTTATCGACAGCTCAGTCGCTGGCCTGGGTGGCTGCCCCTACGCACCCGGCGCAACCGGYAATGTGGCTACGGAAGATGTGGTTTATATGCTTAACGGCATGGGTATAGAGCACGGCATTGATCTTGAAAAGCTAGTGCAGGCCGGTGATTATATTATTACGCAACTGGGGCGGCAGAATGATTCTGGAGTTGCTCGGGCGCTGCTAGCCAGCGCCGAAAAAGCTTAAAGCCTGTCTGCAGGGCTTTGCACTGGCGGCATACCCGGTCTGTTCAACACATGGGTGTAAATCATCGTCGTCGACACATCGGCATGACCCAATAACTCCTGCACCGTACGAATATCCGTACCCGTCTCTAATAAATGCGTCGCAAAGGAATGGCGCAAGGCATGACTATTCACCTGCTTGGGAATAGCCGCAAGAGTCGCCGCTTTTTTGATCGCCTTTTGCAAGGAGTTTTCATGTAAATGATGGCGGCGAGTTACCCCACTGCGCGGATCACGAGAAAGCCGCGATGAAGGGAACACGTATTGCCAGGCCCATTCCTTCGCAGCATTAGGGTATTTCTTTGCCAATGCATGGGGCAGAAACACCTCTCCCCGCCCCTCACCAAGCGACTCATCCTTCAAATCACTATCATGCAAAGCCTTAACACTCACTAAATGCGCTTGCAAAATATCGCTATAACGCTGTGGTAAAGGCACAACACGGTCTTTCTTACCCTTGCCATCGCGCACCGTTAACTGTGAATAATGAAAATCCACATCTTTAACCCGCAACCGTATGCACTCCATCAAACGCATACCACTGCCATACATCAGGCCCGCCATTAAGAGATAAACCCCTGACATATTATCGAGCAGGGCCTTCATCTCAAGGGGAGACAACACAACCGGCAAACGGCGCGAACGCTTCGCCCGGGCAAACTCCATGCCTTCAATCGGGCGCTGCAACACCTCCCGAAAGAAAAACGCAATAGACGTTAAAGCAAGACTCTGGGTACTGGGGCTAACATTGCGGCGCAGCGCTAAATCCGACAGAAACGCTTCCACCTCTGCCGCACCCATTTGCTGAACCGGCTTACCCTTGGCAGATCGAAATAAACGTTGAACCCAATGAACATAGGTCTGCTCGGTACGAATGGAGAAATGACGCAAACGAATAGCATCAACCAATGCCTGAACAGATGACGCATATTCAGCACCCAGTGGCGCTAAGCGGGTATTGTTGCGTAATTGCCCGTGAATACTGGCCCGAGCAATGGTCGGATGATCGACATCAAGGGCTTTAGATGATGCCTTAAAGTAAGCCCAGTCAATGTTATTTAACCAAACAGGCTGTAATACATCCACAAAATAGATCTCCAGCGCCTCCACACATTGAATGAACTGCCAACCCTCCAACGACGAATCAGCACCGCGCAGACGCAGGTAACCTTTCACCTCATCCCCACTAACAGCATCTAAAGAAGTACCCTCTGTTTTTAAATGTGTAATAAACGCTTTTAACTGACGCACATACCACTGGCGAGCGGCTTCAGGTACTTTTCTGTCTAGCATGGCTGTTAAATACGACTGCCACCCAGAGTTAGTGGAATGGCCAGTATTTTCTTTCGTATTTTCAAGGTGTTGTTGGTTTTTTGGCATGGAACAATACTAAGGTGCTAGACAGAATCTGTCTAGCACCTTAGTATCTCATTCTGTATAGTTAACTGTTATGTGTATGTATCTATTCTTGGCGTAACTTTCGCAATTTGAAGTTTTTGTAAAAAACGATCTACTTCTTCTAATGATTCTGTTGGAAGGTTATGATTTTTATTGAATTCTATTTGTCCTTTTAATGAATCAAACATGTTGAATTTTTCATTCATAATGTCATCAGATTCAGTGGCATTACGAAAACTGCCGTTCTCTCTTACTAGAACCATTGATTGTACGTAGAATGATGAGGCAAGTTCAAAATCACCACCAGCTTCATGTAATGCATCTCCAATTGCACGGGCATCATTTCTACTCATATTACTTGGATCAATAGATTTTGCTAGCTCATGTATGAAAGACTTTTCTTGAGTTGGCTCTGTTTTGCCAGTCGGCGGCAATGCATTACCGTTGTATTGTGTTGTATTTATCCTTTGAATATAATTTGCATCAGCAACTTGCATATTTAACGTCCGGTAAATGGAATAGAATACCAAAATACAGCATGAATCGTGCCAAATACACATAACAAGGGTTTTCAAGTCGGACAAATTACAGTTGGCTTTTTGTTCGTGCCTCACTTATTTTAGCCAACTGCAATTAGCCGCTTAAAACAGCGTTATATCTGCATACAAATCTAGGAGGAAAGTATAATGCTTCAAAAATTATCAATTCTTATTTTATTTACTACGCTATCGACATTCTCATTTGCAAACGATAAAAATGAGAAAGTTAGAGTACTTATGGAAGCTCAAGGTTTGCTCTCAATGTTTGAGCAACAGCTGGCTATGGGAGAAATTCAAAGTGAGAAAATGGGCAAGCAAGTAATTGATCAAATAATGGCACAGCTAAACCCTAATCAAGAGTTTCAAAATAGGTTCACTGCTGCATTCCAAACCTTCATGAAAAAAGTTGCCAATCCATATACGGCTGAACAAATTGTAGAGGTGTGGTCAAAATATTATGGCGGGGAATTTGCCAGCAGTGAATTAGATAAGCTAATAGATTTCTACACATCAGATATAGGCAAAAAGGAAGTATCGGCAAGCAAAGTAGCTATAACGAAGTTTACAGAGCACTTTCAAACACTCAACGAGCCATTGATGAAAAGTGCAATGAACGAGTATATTTCTGAATTAAAGATTGCCGCTAAAGAATGTAATTGTGCTAAAAAGTAAAGGATATAACAAAAAGCTCAAGCATCGTTCCGGCGCAAAAAGACGCGCCTCCACTGGACAGCCAAAGCGCTGGTTTTTTTGTGCATTTGCTTCGCAAATTATGGCACAAAAAACCCAACACTTTGTCTGCCGCTTAGCAAAACGTTAGATAACAAATATTGAGATTCGCCATGAATACTGCTATTTGCACCGCAATTAAAGAAATGAATACGATTTCCTTCACCTACGATGGGCAGCCTAGAACAGTTGAACCGCATGCTTATGGTGTCAGCACCGCGGGGAAAGAATCCCTACGCGCCTTCCAAACCGCTGGGCGAAGCAATAGCGGCAACGCCATTGGCTGGCATATGTTTTCCGTCGGCAAAATCATAAACCTATCCACGAACGGAGATTCATTTTCATCCACGAGGCCCGGATACAAAAAGAATGACAAAGGGATGACCAAAATCCATTGCCAGCTTTAGCCGCCCCACAATCACATGGCCCCGGGTCACATTCCGGGCCGTTGTGAACCGCGCAATCTGACCAATGTTGAATGTTCATGATTTCCACCTTATATCTAACAATTAGCTTAAGTCGTTCGCTGCGCTCACTGGGACGCACCAAAAGCGGTGCGCCCCTTAGCTTAGGCGTTAGCGCCTATAAATAAGAATTTGGCCATTCAGTGCAAGCTGAA